>JAIRVH010000185.1 GCA_031253985.1 Sphingobacterium sp. | reverse complement strand
GATGCAAATAAAATTGGTGTAATATTAAACAATATTGGTAAATAGAAAACTTAAACCTTAAAGAATCGTAGAATGGAAGTCATAGAAAGTTTGGGCTATCAGGTATATTTTGATGATACTTTGGCCTCTTTAGAGGCATTTTTAGCTGAACGCAATTACTCAAAGATCATCGTTTTGGTGGATACCAATACTTTGGATAATTGTTTGCCGATATTTCAGCAAGCTTTACCCAATTTAGCGAATTATGATGTGATTGAAGTGGATCCGGGGGAGGAGAATAAAAATATTGATTTCTGTATTGGTGTATGGCATAATATGCTCGATTTTGGAGCCGATAGGCATTCGCTAATGATTAATCTTGGAGGGGGTGTTGTGACGGATATGGGCGGATTTGCGGCATCTACTTTCAAAAGAGGAATGGATTTTATCCAAATCCCAACGACATTATTGTCCCAAGTAGATGCGTCAGTAGGAGGCAAGACCGGTATCGATATGGGGAGTGTAAAAAATATTATTGGAACTTTTGCACAGCCACAGGCCGTTTTTATTTCAAGTCAGTTTTTGAAAACATTAGATCAACGTCAGTTAATCTCAGGTTTCGCGGAAGTGATCAAACATGGACTTATTTTCGATCGCGCTTATTATGAGCAGGTAAAGGCTCTTGAAATTGATCAAATCGATAATTCTTTGGTTAAGCACTCTGTTTCGATCAAAAATCGTGTTATTCTTGAGGATCCGAAGGAGAAAGGGCTCCGTAAAATTTTAAACTTTGGTCACACGATTGGCCATGCAATTGAAGGGTATTCTTTGCAAAACGATGCTTCACCTTTGTTACACGGAGAGGCTATTGCAGCAGGAATGATTTGTGAAGGGTATCTGTCGCATAAATTAAATGGTCTGCCCTTGGATGAATTAAATGATTTGATCCAAACGTTCAGAAGATATTTTAAGGATTATACATTTGATTCTTCCATTGACACTGCGTTGTTGGACTTGATGCGGAACGATAAGAAAAACCTGTCTAACCAGATTGGTTTCGCGCTGCTTGATCAAATTGGCAGCTGTCAATATGATATCTATGTGTCCGAAGAAGACATTATAGAAAGTCTTGATTTTTATCGGGAGTTAATTACTTCATAAAATAAAAGAAATGCCCTATAGCGGGAGAATATAGGGCATTTTCTACTTTCAATTTTTAGCATAGTAGTCTTGCTGAAAATCGCAAACCTAAACTTAAATCATAATAACCATTTATATCATGAATAGAATCATCATTTTTCTGTTTCTCCTTTTTGGGGTATCAATTGCTGTTAACGCGCAAAAACAAGTACTAATCTTTAGTAAGACAAAAGGATTTAGACACGGTAGTATTGAAAAAGGAGCGGAAGTGCTCAAACAATTACTGGATAAAGAAAAGATAAAGTCTGATCATTCAGAGGATGCGGCTTTATTTACAGACCAAGGATTAAAAAAATACGACGCTATTATTTTTCTGAGCACGACCGGCGATATCCTTGATGATGCACAACAACAAGCCTTTGTGCGGTATATCCAATCAGGTAAGGGATTTGTGGGCATCCACGCTGCGACGGATACTGAGTTTGACTGGCCTTGGTATAATGGTCTGGTTGGTGCATATTTTGCATCTCATCCTGCTGTGCAAAAAGCTAAAATTGATGTGCTGGATAGAAAACATGCTGCTACGAAACATCTTGATCCAACCTGGTGGCACAAGGACGAATGGTATAATTTCAAGGATGTGAAAGATGGATTGCATGTTTTGATGAATTTAGATGAAAAAAGCTACCAAGGTGGAAAAATGGGCGATCAACATCCAATTTCCTGGACGCAGAACTATGATGGTGGCAAAGTATTTTATACAGGTCTAGGCCATACCGAGGAGTCTTATGATGAGCCTGAATTTCAAAAACATTTAATCGGCGGGATTTTATCGGTTCTTCCAAAGAAATAGTAAGCTATTGTTGTCGGTTTAAGAAAGAAGCAATCTTCTGAGTTATGAGCGTACCGCGAAAAACCCCAAATGGCCATTCCATTTGGGGTTTTTTATTGCGAAAGGCAACATGTGTAGCCAACAAATTTTACTCTTTATTGGATTTAGTAATTCAGTTTATATTTTGCCCCGAGGCTAAACCAGCGTCCCGGCATAGGAACAGCGGCTGCTTCAATATAACTCTTGTCAAATATATTTTGTACATCAGCAAAGATATTTAAATCACCAAACTGGTAGGCCGCTCTTACATCTGCGATAAAATAAGATTTGTAACTTATACGTTCATTAAAACGGTTGGCAGTGGTTAGCATCCAATTTTTGTGATTTATTGTAAAGTTGACGATAACTTGATGTCTTAGGCTCTCTATAGCATATTTGGACAATACTCCGTCTGCCAACGTTACGCTGGGCTTGAGGTAATTGTAGCTAAGGGTTGTAAAATAGCGTGTCGTGGCACTGGGATCATTGAGATTGTATCGAAAAGATGCATTCAATCCATCGATTTTGTTTTTCCCAATATTTGTTGGCTGCCAAGGAATAACTGTTCCAGGCGCGGTACTGGCATCGGTTTTTTGCCAGTCGATGAAATCGTCTATTTTACGGTGGAAATAACCTGCTTGGGCTACAATTCGATTGGAGAGGTATTTGATCCCCCCCTCGATCTGATAGGCATTTTCGGAGGTAAGGTTTGGATTTCCGATGTTGGCCGTTTGATTATTGTAAAGATCGGTAAAAGAAGGAATGCGTTGGCTTGATCCTGCGTTAACGACAATCTTCCAATGTTCGGTAATATCATAACCTAAATCGAGGCCGGGGAAGATCTGCCAGCCAAATTTTGAATTATAATTGATATATGCTCCTGCATTAATCATCAGCTTTTCGATTGCTTCCGTTTTGAATTCTAGATAACCGCCGTAATTCTCGCGATCATGACGGCCAATACTGGTGCTATTGATATGTTCAAATCTACTTTCCAGCCCTATACCGAAGGTTCCATAGCGCTGCTCCAATGCGGCATTGATTTCTGCGCCAAAAACATTACTATAGTGTTTGGCTCTTCCTTTTGTTGTTTCTCGTCCTAGATACCAATATTCATCTTCGTTATAACGATTGCTGATGCGTGGACTGATAGACAATGCTGATGTTAATTGATGCTTGGACTGCAGGGAAGCAAAAGCGGTCTTAACCTGCTCATAAGCTTCCTTATCGTTCGGCGCTGCATAGTAACCATTGGCGCCAAATTGATTGTTGATATAGCCCACATTGGCCCTTACCAGATTGGATGCATTAGGTTGGTATGTCCCGTCATAATAGAGTTTATTGTTGTTGGAAGCTGTATTGTAACGTTGTCCATTCGAGTCTTCATGGCCAAAATATAAACCGTGGCTTATCTGTCTGGTGAGGAATTGTGATCCAAGTTGAACCCCTTTACCATAATACTTCCCTGTGCTTGTCTGTTCATTATCTTTGAATGAGGATCCGCTATATACCTGGGCGCTGATCTGATTCGATTCAATTTTCTTGGTTACAATATTAATGGCACCAGTAAGGGCATTGATACCGAAAATTCGTGATGCTGGTCCTCTGATGATTTCGATCCGCTCGATGGCTTCGAGAGGGACGGGGAGATTCATGTTGTGATGAGCACTCTGTGGATCGGTGATTTTAACACCATTGAGCAGGATCGCAGTTTGTTCAAAAGAACCACCATCTATACTAATATCCGCTTGTGAACCAAATGGTCCGCGTTGACGAATATCAACTCCGGGGATATTGGTAAGCAATTCGTTAATTGATCGATTTGGCAGTCTTTGAATATCTTCCTGTGTCAATATCTGTATATTCTTGCTTTGTTTGGAAAAAGGGATCTGTAAGCGATTTTGATTAATAATGACCTCGCTCAAGGCAGTGGTATCCTTGATCTGTGCCGATGCAGCCCCTATACTCAGCACTACTGCAAGTTTGGTTAATGTAATTTTCTTATTCAACATGATTTTTTCATAGCTTTTACGCTGCAAAAGTAATGTAGCTGATTAAAAAACTAATAGTCCGGTATTAACATTATAAGTAGTCCGGCTGTACATTGCTATTTATCTACATCCACTCTTCCCGGCCGATTGGTTTTTTTCCAGTTATATCAATGGGATCTTGCTTGTCAATTATTTTTGTTTTTTCAATGTTGCTTAGGTCAGGTTGACCGGATTCAAGCCAGGCAGAATACCAATAGGAGGCAACACGCAAGATTGCTTTTTGCATTCTCCTTTCCACCATGCCATTCATTGTCTTATGATAAGCCATGGCATAATTGTCCGAATAGGTCCAGACCAGCTGGTTGTTTCGTTCAATAAAAGATTTCTTTTGAGAAGCTTTAAATTGATGATTGAGATCGGCTTCGATGTCTAGAACGGAATCGACAAGGCGATTACTTTCACGGACAATATGCCATGCTTCTGCCAAGGGATCCCTAATATAGGAGGCTTTTCCAACCAGAAGGTTGTATTTTTCGGAAAACATTTCTGGTAAGCGGCTTTCCCAGAATGCATGTATACCTATTTGATTCGTCAGCTGTCCATTATAATTTTTAGTGGTATGAAGCGGTACGTGGGCATCTGCTATGTAATGGCCAAGTTCTGCTGAATGTTTGATGATTCGTTTATAATCTTTCGTCTGAAACGCTTTAACCAGCTTTTGATAAGTAAGATTGATTTGCCAGGGCACAATGCCATTCTTTAACAATTCTTTCTCCTGAAATTTTTCTTTAGCCTGTGACCAATGTATGGGAATCGAATCGACTATTCTGTCTTCGCGATAGTCCTCTATATCTATAAAATGTCTGGGACCTTCTGCGCTATCCGTGAAGCAGCGTTTGTCTGGATCGACAGCTTTTTCAGTAATAAGGTCTATATTATGTTTATAGAATTTCGCCAGCTTTGCTGGGAGGGCGAAGACGGCATAGTGATTGATTTTTTTATGGGCAAAAAATCCCCACGATGTTAGCGTTAATGTGGCCGCTATAGCGAGCATCCAATAAAATAGAGACTTCATGTGGTATCAAACTGGCTATTAATTAATTGTTGATATTAAATATACATAAAGGGAAATTAAAAATAGATTAATGGAATTACTTCTTGATGTTAATTTATATTTTCTTAACAGGTGTAAACAATAAAATAATATTGATACTCGTTAAAATTGATTAATTTGCCGACACAAAATATAGTCGTTATGAAGATATTGTATGCCGTACAAGGAACAGGAAATGGGCATTTGAGCCGGGCGATGGATATCGTTCCGTGCTTGAGGGAGTTAGGGGAGGTAGATGTATTGGTGAGTGGAATTCAGGCGGATTTATCTTTACCTTTCGAAGTCAAATACCGTTTTCATGGCTTGAGTTTTATTTTTGGTAAATCAGGTGGGGTAGATTTATGGAAAACCTTTATGAGTTCAACGATTCGTAAATTTACCAATGAAATTAAGGGCCTGCCCATTGAAAACTATGATCTGGTGATCAATGACTTTGAGCCGATCTCTGCCTGGGCTTGTCACTCCAAAGATTTGGAGTGCATTGGTTTGAGTCATCAGATAGCGGCCTTGGATCCTGCTAGCCCTAAGCCCGATGAGAGTGATATGCTGGGTAAGTTTATTATGAAAAATTATGCGCCGTCTACACATTCTTATGGCTTTCATTTCAAGCGTTACTCCAAGCATATTTATCCACCGGTGATTCGTAATGCTGTGCGCGAATTGAACGTAACAGATCACGGTCATTACACTGTTTACTTGCCTGCGTATGACGACGCCCATTTATTAAAGCATTTGATGAAGTTTCCAGACGTGAAGTGGGATGTTTTTAGCAAACATAATTCAAAGGCATTTGAAATGAAAAATGTGACAATCAAACCGATCAATAACCAATCTTTTATTGATAGCATGGCCTCTTCTTCTGGAGTTTTATGTGGGGCAGGTTTTGAAACACCGGCAGAAGCGTTATATTTGAAAAAGAAACTGTTGGTTATCCCGATGAAAAATCAATATGAACAGCATTTGAACGCTGCATCTTTGGAAGAAATGGGGGTACCTGTAATTTCTAGTTTAAAACAGAAAAACATGCTGGCAATAGAAGCTTGGCTCAACAGTAAATCTAGGGTTGAAGTTGATTACCCTAATATAACGCAGGAAATTATAAATGAAATCGTGCAGAAGCACCGTTAAACAAACATGAAGTATATCGCATTAGCCCTATTATCCTTGACAACTGTTACAGGATTTGCCCAACAAAAAAAGTCGAACACGACCGCAAAGAAGAAGGTCGTTGCAGCTAAATCAGTTGCAGCTAAATCAAATGCAACAAATCAATTGCGCACAAAGGCAGATTCCGTGTCTTATGCATTTGGTGCTGACATTGGAAATTCACTAAAATCTATTGAAATCGATTATTTGAAGGCAGATGTTATTGCTAAAGCAATTTCGGATGTGTTGAAGGGTGAAAAGTCACTATTAGAAGAGGGACAGGGGAGATCAGTTATCCAACAGGCGATTATGGATGTCCGTGCTAAAAAAGAAGCTGCTAGCCGAGCTGAGGAAGATAAATTTTTTGCAGAAAATGCAAAGGTAGCCGGAATGAAAACTACCACAGAAGGTATTCAATATCTTGTATTAAATCAAGCAGAAGGACCTAAACCAAAAGCTGATAGTGAAGTAACGGTACATTATAAAGGGACCTTATTAAATGGAAAGCAATTTGATAGCTCGTACGACCGCAATGAACCGTTAAAATTATCCTTAGGTCAGGTGATTAAGGGTTGGCAGATTGGAATACCATTAATGTCCAAAGGGGCAAAATATAAATTTTTTATACCGAGCAGACTGGCTTATGGCGAGCGTGCGACAGGTGAAATTCCTGCCAATAGTACTTTGGTATTTGAGGTAGAGTTGATTGATATTGCTGCGGATGGAACAACGTAAATTAGGCAATACAAGCTTGATGGTTTCGGAAATAGGTTTGGGCTGCATGTCTCTAAAGAGCAATCAGCCCAAACAATCCAAGGATATCATCCAAAAAGCTTTTGAAAAGGGGATCACTTTTTTTGATACGGCTGATCTTTACGATAAAGGCCAAAACGAGATGGTGGTCGGTGATAGTGTACAGCACTTTCGCAAGCATATTGTGCTGGCCTCAAAAGTAGGTAATCTTTGGCGTGCAGATGGTTCTGGCTGGGATTGGAAGGCTTCGAAGGATTATATTATTAAAGCTGTAGAGGGGTCGTTGTCGCGTTTAAAAACGGATTATATAGATCTTTATCAGCTACATGGCGGTACGATAGAAGATCCGATAGAAGAGATTATTGAAGCTTTTGAACTGTTGAAGAAACAAGGCAAAATTCGTGCTTATGGTCTTTCATCTATTCGTCCGAATGTCATCAAAGCATTTTTAGCCAAATCTGATATTGCTTCGGTAATGATGCAATACAGTCTATTGGATCGAAGGCTAGAAGAGGAAATTAGTGGCTTGTTAGCGGATAGAGGAGTAAATATCGTCGTGCGCGGAGCTTTAGCAAAAGGCGTTCTCATCAATAAGTCGATAGAACCATTTCTTCAATATAGTTCGGGTGAAGTATCTCATATTGTGAGAAACTTGGCGAATCTTGCTAAGCGTATAGGTAAAGAAAATATGATTGTTGCACTTTCATATGTCCTTTCCAATCCAGCTGTCGCCACAGCTGTAGTTGGTGTAAGTACCAAATTGCAGTTGGATGAACTGATTAGGGCAAAAGATCAGCTGATCACGTTAAGTGACGCTGATAAACAGGTTCTATTGGAAGGTGTCCGGTCGTTACATTATACCGAACACCGGTAATTTTCACGATTTATTGAAAAATAGCTTTAGTATTTTATCGAGGTCTTCTCGTGTGTCCACAGCGACAGTTTCATGGTTCGTAATGGCTGTTTTGATAGCGTAACCGTTTTCTAGCCAGCGTAGCTGTTCCAATGCTTCTGCTTCTTCCAAGATCGAAATAGGAAGTTGTGTCAGTGCTTTTAACGTATCTACCTGATAAGCATATATTCCGATATGTTTATAGAATGTTTGCTTTTGTAACCATTGTTCTTTTTCCACACCTCTTAAAAAAGGGATTGTCTGCCTGCTAAAGTAAATTGCTTCTCCTTTACTGTTTCTGACAACTTTAGGGATGTTTACATTGAATAGTTCCTCTTCGAGCGTAATTTCCTTTACTAAGGTTGCAATTTGTGTGTCCGGGTCTTCAAAGCAGTTCGCTAACAAATCAATTTGTGCTGGATTGATGAATGGTTCGTCGCCCTGAATGTTAATGGCAATATCATAACCAGGCATTTGGGCTGTGACTTCAGCACAACGATCTGTTCCAGATTGGTGATGCGATGCAGTCATGACAACTTTGCCTCCAAAAGACAATACATTGTCAGCTATGCGCTGGTCGTCCGTTGCTACAACGATCTCGTTTAATCTTGTTGATTTTTTGACCTGCTCATAGACCCGTTGAATCATTGTTTTTCCTTCGATGTCGATCAGCGGTTTTCCAGGGAATCTGCTCGATGCATATCTGGCGGGGATAATACCTAAAAATTTCATCTTTTAATTTTTATCAATGGCTGGGGAGAATCCGAATTTATCAAAAAGCCTGTAAAATTAAGATATTTACAGGCTTTTCTTATTTAGTTCTTATTCAAATAACCCGAATAGTTCGGCTTCGATTTTTTGAATGATACCACCAAGGTCTTCAGGATTTTTTGTGAAATCCAAATTGTCCTTATCCAGAACCATTACTTTACCTTCTTTGTAATTATTGATCCATTTATCATATTTATCGTTCAGCTTCGATAAATAATCCAGCCGAATGGCTGATTCATAATCGCGGCCCCTTTTTTGGATATTATTAACCAAAGTAGGAACGGATGCTTTGAGGTAAATCAATAAATCCGGTGGTTTGATATAGTGGATGATGCTTTGAAAAATATTACTATAATTTTCAAAGTCACGTGCGCTCATCAGGCCCATATCATACAAGTTTTCGGCAAAAATATACGCATCTTCATAGATGGTACGATCTTGAATCATATCGATGCCTGTTTCCTGTAATTTTACAATATGTCTAAAGCGACTGTTTAGGAAAAAAATCTGAAGATTGAATGCCCAGCGTTTCATGTCTGAATAAAAATCTTCCAGATAAGGGTTGTTGTCTACAGCTTCAAACTGAGGTTCAAATTTGAAGTGGTTGGCCAACAACTCTGTTAATGTCGTTTTTCCGGCACCTATATTTCCAACGATAGCTATATGCATATTATTTCTAGCTTAATAAAATCTTTTAATACCAATTATCTCACGAACCTCTTTCAGCGTTTTTCGCGCAGATTCGCTAGCTTTTTCAGCTCCCATTTTCGCAACTTTTGCAATGTATGCATCGTCATTTGAAATATCTTCAATTCGTAAACGCACATCATTTGTCGCCAATACCATATCTTCTGCCAATTGTTTCTTAAAATCGCCATAACGAATTTCACATTTATTATAGAGATCGTCAAAATGTTGCAGTGTATCAGGAGTTGATACCACTTTCATCAAATCAAAGAGATTTTGAATGGCTTCGGGTTTTGGCTGATTCATTTCAGTTGGTCCAGAATCGGACACTGCACGCATTACTTTTTTGCGGATTACCGTTTCACTATCCGAGAGATAAATACAATCTGCTTCGCCGTTTGACTTACCCATTTTTCCTTGACCTGCTAGCCCAGGAACTTTAACCAATTTATCCGAATAGGAGAAGGCGAATGCCTCCTTGAAATAATCTACGTTATACAGGCGATTGAATCGATTGCCAAAAGTTCGTGTCATTTCCAAGTGTTGTTCCTGATCTTTACCTACAGGAACCTTTGTGCCATGATGAATCAATATATCACAGGCCATCAGGACCGGATAGGTCAATAATCCTGCGTTGACATTATCGGGATTGCTTCTGACTTTGTCTTTAAACGCAGTAGCACGTTCAAGTTCGCCAAGATAGGCGTTCATGTTCATGTATAGATAGAGTTCAGCAACTTCTGGAACGTCTGATTGAACGTAAATTGTCGATTTTTCTGGATCTATTCCTGCTGCTAAATATTCGACAATAACTTGGCGAACCGTTCCCTGAAGCCCGTGGGGGGTAGGGTGGGTTGTCAGTGAATGTAAGTCTGCAATGAAAAAAAAGCAATTATATTCGTTTTGCATTTTCACAAAATTGCTCAATGCGCCGTAGTAGTTTCCTAAATGTAATTTTCCGGTACTTCTGATACCGCTAACAACTGTTTCCATATTCCTGCGAATTTACGCATAAATTTGACAAAGTCGAATTAAATTCCGTTGCTGATTTCCCTTTTTGGGAGTGGCTTTATTTTTTAATTTTTTTAGCTTCATTCCAATAAACGTCCATTTCTTCTAAACTCATTTCCTGCAACTGTTGATTATTTGCAGCTGCTTTTTGCTCCAAATAGCTAAATCGCTCAATGAATTTTTTGTTGGTTCGTTCGAGTGCATTTTCGGGGTTTATGCCCATATGCCGTGCATAATTTATCAATGAGAATAAGAGGTCGCCAAATTCACCTTCCGCTTTTTCCTGATCGATTGGAGCCGTAGCCTCTAGATTAAATTCAGCTTTAAATTCAGCAAGCTCTTCCTCTACTTTCTCCCAGACTTGTTTCTTGTCTTCCCAGTCGAACCCAACACCGCGGACCTTATCTTGGATACGATAAGCTTTGACCAGAGCGGGTAATCCTTTTGGGACGCCAGATAGAACGGACTTGTTACCTTCTTTGAGTTTAATAGTCTCCCAATTGGATTTAACTTGGTCTTCTGTGTCAGCATTGGTATCGGCGTAGATGTGGGGATGACGTGTAATCAATTTATCACAGATTGCATTGAGCACATCTACAATATCGAACTGTCCCTCTTCTTCCGCAATGCGTGCATAGAATACGAGGTGCATTAATACATCGCCAAGTTCTTTTTTTATTTCGGGGTAATCTTTCTCTAAGATGGCATCTGTCAATTCATACATTTCCTCCATGGTTAAATGCCGAAGGGATTCCATGGTTTGTTTTTTATCCCATGGACATTCAGTCCTTAAGGTATATAAGACGTCAAGTAATCGTTGAAATGCTAGTTGGGGAGTATGCTGATAAGCAGGTGCTTCTAGATTTGCCATATATTATCGTGTTTGGTAACACAAAAATAGAAATATGATTTCGAATAAACTATTTCAAATTGTGGAAAACAAAACCCTTTTGCCGATCGTTTTATAATAAAAAATAGAATTTGGATCGGATTTAGAATAATCAACTATGGAAAGAATGCATGGGTACTCATCTGCAAGTGTTGCGTTGGAAAAGTTAAACAACTTGGGCTATACAATTGACTACAACATTGAATTTGACGATTTGCTGGCTAATGCGGATCAATACAGGATTGATTACTTATTTCGCTATGAAGGTGAGTCGGATCCCGGCGATGAATCATCGGTATATGGAATTAGCAAAAATTCGGGACAGAAAGGTGTTTTTGTTGCTGGCAATTTGTCTTTGATTGAAGGTAAGAAACGCGATATTTTATTGCAATTGGAGCTCAACGAACGGGAGGGATAGTAGGATGGAGAAAAATGGATTTGAGGAAACAGAACGGCTCAAGCAACTGAAGAGTTGGGCTTTGCAACGTGATGGTAAACATGCGGATGCTGAATATCATGATCTTGCTTCAGATCGCTGGCTGCAGGTTTATAGAAATGAAGCGCTAAACCTGATGAAATCAGGATCCTATAATAAAGGCTCCGGGCTGTTTGAGTCTTATGTGGAGACCCATTATCCACATGAGCTGGAAAAACTGATCGGTAAATTGGAACGAAGTTATGATAGTTTACAGCGTTTTAATCCAGAGTTGCTTGAAGATGGATTTTATAATCTCGTCTTAGGCGACATTCCATTATTGATGCCTGGTACAATTGTCGTTTTGCTTAGAGCCAAAGAGTCCGAATTTCCATCTGTTTATAATAACGATCAGGATGCTGATATGCGTAGCTCCCCTAACTGGCTTTTAAATCAGTCAAATACCGATATTTGGGTGGATATGCACCAAACTGCTTTGAATAATATTCACTATCCGGATAGAATTCTTTAGTCTGGCAAAATTTTTGCGACCGACCAATCCAGAGAGCGGAAACTTAATTATGTTATCCACTTTCTGGATTTTTTTATGGAATTATAAACCTTTTCTAAATTTTTATTTTATGATGTTGTACATTGGTATTTTTGCTGTGATCGTTGTGGTTTGCGTATTCATTTCTCTTATGATGATGAAAAAGCAAAAAGAGACGGCCAAAAAGTATGAAGGAGAATCTGGAATTTTCTTGGCGCCAGCAGTAAAGGATGAATTGTTAAATGATGAATTTAACGAATTAAGAAAACAAATGAATGGCGCTCCTATCGATGCCTTTACGCAATGTGCGTATATTGCAACGGTGGGGGACAAAGTTGCTTCGGCTGCAGCGACTGCCGCGAAGACTGTTGCCTGGGCAGCTGTAGGGGTAAAGGCTCGTTATAGCGAACGGGATAATGCTTCTTATCTGGTGCTCAGCAATGATGAGTTACATTATGTGTTTTTTGATGATGGCGAAGCAAGGGATCATTTGGTTTTCGATCAGGCAACTTTACTTGATGCTAGACCAGCGCAGATCAGCAATTCCGAAAAAGTGACACGCATGGGCTCTGTTATGGGATTAAAGCCAAAGAAAATGCATCTTGAAGTTAACGGAAATGGACTTGATATTATCTATTATGGTACTGTACAGCGCATGCCACATGGTATTATTTCTCCTGGTGCCGGGATGTTTGAAACACAGGCCAGACTTCAATTAATGGGGCGTTTCTTCTTGGATAGATTGTATAAAAAATATCCGCAGTTGAAGCATTGATTAGATGAGAAATGTCATCTTAGTTTCGTTTTAAATAAAGTAAATGGTCTTTGTCTACTGATTCTCTTTTGCTTTTAGTAAATTGTATTTATCATAAAATTTATATCATATGAAAATTTTAGCAGATAAAGTAGCTTTAGTAACAGGGGCTGGTTCGGGTATCGGATTGGCTGTTGCATTGGCTTATGGCAAGGAAGGTGCAAAAGTCATTGTCTCGGATATCAACGAGCAAGCGGGGCATGAAACCGTAAAACAAATCGAATCTCTAGGTGGAGAAGCTGCATTTTTTAAAGCAGATAGTTCGTCCCCGGCTGATAATGAAGCGTTGGTTGGATTTGCGGTTAAAACATTTGGTCGACTTGATATCGCATGTAACAATGCTGGGATCGGAGGAGAAGCTGCACTCACAGGAGACTATAGTTTAGATGGTTGGAAAAAAGTGATCGATATTAATTTCAATGGGGTATTTTATGGCTGTAAGTATCAAATAGAAGCGATGGAAAAGAATGGCGGTGGTGTTATCGTCAACATGGCTTCCATTCATGGTACTGTTGCGGCTCCTCTATCGAGTGCCTATACTTCAGCAAAACATGCAGTGGTGGGTTTGACAAAAAATATCGGTGCGGAATATGGGCAAAAAAATATCCGTTGCAATGCAGTCGGACCAGGTTATATCGATACCCCTTTATTAGCCCAATTGGATAAAGAACATATTAATGCTTTAATCAGCAAGCACCCCATAGGACGTTTGGGAAAAGCAGAAGAAGTGGCTGAATTGGTTCTTTTTCTAAGTTCAGATAAATCGTCTTTTATGACCGGAGGCTATTATTTAGTTGACGGTGGTTATACGGCTGTTTAATTCCGATTAAAAAACAAAAGGTCTCGATCAAATCGAGACCTTTTGTTTATCTATAATTGTGCTGCCGGAAATATTTCATTTCCTTCTATCTTATTTAAACCCTCACTAGCTTACGTGGATATTTATCTGTGACGTGTTGGTGTTGTTCAGTAATTATTTTTCAACTAAATCTTCCTTTTTGAGTAATTGTTGAAAAGCCGGCCTTGTCTGATCATCGTCCCCCGCTTCCGCTTTAAGTTTGGCCAGTTTTTTCTTTAATCTAGCAATTTCTTTGACATATTTTTTGTCCAGAATAGCATTGTGCGTTTCCATGGGATCCTGCTGTAAATCGTACAATTCCCATGCTGCTGCTGTTGTTTTTGAATCGCTGCCTGTCATTTCTAATGGCTGTCCATAAAAATAGATCAGTTTGTAGCGTTCGTCACGGACTCCAAGATGGGCAGGGCGTATTGGAGCATGCTGCCAATAACGGTAATACATGGCGGACCGCCAGTCTTTGGGTGTATTCCCTCTGAGGTTATTCCGAAAACTTTTGCCTTGAATGTAAGCTGGTTTTTTGATGCCGGCATAGTCTGCAAACAGCGCCGCGAAATCGATATTTAGAATCATGTCGTCTAATTTACTACCGGCTTTGATTTCTTTTGGATAGCTGATGACGAAAGGCATACGCAATGACTCTTCGTACATTAAGCGCTTATCCATAAAATTATGCTCACCCAGAAAATATCCTTGATCGGAAGCTAAGATGACGACGGTATTTTCATCTAAATCTGCCGCTTTAAGATAACGCATTATCTTCCCTAAATTATCATCGATTCCGGCGACACAAAGTAGATAATCTTTGATGAATTTTTGATATATCTTTTTGCGGGCTTCCAAGGGGGGCATCCCCTTTGTGGAAAATGGTAGTTCAGGGTAGGATGTCCAAAAAGGGCCTACGGAAGCTTGCTCATAACGATGACCAAGCTCCTCCAATGGCTGGCCTTCAAAAGAACGCCCCGTAGTTATGGCACCTGAATCCAAAAAGGTCGGTGGATAAGGAAACTCAACGTCTTTATAGTAGTCTTTGAATCTATCGGCAAAGTCAAATGGTTCATGTGTCGCTTTGTAATGACACATCAGAAAGAATGGCTTGTCGGGGTTGCGCGATTTTATCCAGTCGAGGCTCAATTCTGTTGTGATATCATCCACGTAGCCTTGGTAAGGTGTCCCTGCCTCTTCTTTATCATTCCAGTTATCTTTGGAGAGGTAAGTCGGATTATGATAAACACCATGGCCAGGGAGGACTTTAAAATCGTCAAATCCACTAGGCTTTTTTTTCAGGTGCCATTTTCCAAAAACAGCAGTTTGGTAACCTGCATTGTGGAGATCTTTCGCGATATTTTCCTTATCGGGATCCAGTGCGTCTTCAAGTGTGTAAACTTGGTTTTTGTTACTGTATTGGCCTGTGAGTATGGTTGCGCGGCTAGGCGTACAGATTGAATTGGTGCAAAATGTATTATTGAGTATAGCGCCTTGATTGGCCAATTTTTCAATGTTCGGATTTTTGACAACGTCCTTTAAAATCCCGCCATATACTCCCCAGGCTTGGGCCGTAAAATCGTCTGTCAGGATGAAAACGATATTCGGACGTTGAGAGGCAGTGTTTTTTTTCTGAGCCTGAGAAATGATTGGCAGTAAGCCGCAGATGAGCAATAACAATTTTTTATTCATGTGAATTCAGCTATATATTAGACGGCGAATTGTTTATATTGAATTGTTTCAATAGATGTTTCGTTCGTCCTGGTTTAGTTCTGTCTATTTTGATTTAGACAAATCTACTCTTTATCGATAAATATATACCGTATAAACTGTAATAAATATGTTAGTCATCGATACCTTTTCCATCTAGGATATGCTGGTAATATTTTTCGATTCTAGCCTCACGTGTTTTAACCTGCTTTGCCTGATTAAAGTAGAATAGATAAGCTTTTTGCCGGCCAGGAGTCAGTGATTGAAAGGCAGCCTGAAGTAACGGGTCTTCATGCAGTGCACGCGTAAATTCTTCCGGTACAGGATAGTCTGCAGTTTTTCGCATTTCTACTTTTTTGCCTGATTTCTCCATCTCAATCGCTTCATGAATATATTCTGATATCACCCCCCGTAATGATTCAATCTGCTCAATAGTGGTGAATCTAAGCTGTCTAGCTGACTGAACATTTTCAGTCTGTTGGATCAGTATATTTTTGGGATCTTTTAATAATGCGCCTTTGTGGAATAACAGCGCACAGTATTCTTTAAACCCGTGTATTAGTACGACATTTTTACCTTCAAAAGTATAACAAGGATGCATCCATTTATAATCCTCTTGCAGTGTTTTGTTGTCACGGACAATTTCCCTTAACAGATTGAATTCTTCCTTCCATCTTGTCGCATTTTCAAAAAAATGTTCAATTTTTAGATTCATCATGTAGTGCTTTAAGTAAGTTTAGAAACGATTTCCTGCAATCTGTTGTGAGCCATATTAATGCCTTGTGCAAAGGGTATTTGTAAGAGCTGATTGCGAAATTCTACCGACTGAAATATGATCTGTATTTGCAGCCTGCTGCGCTCCTTATTTATTTTTTCAAAAGTTAGATATTCCAGCTGCACGGGAAATGGAGTGTTCTCCATTTCGAAAGTTCTGGTAATACGTTGATTCGGCAGAAATTCATGTATCGTTCCATTCGCGCTGAACATAACAGTACCATTTTGAGATGTTTCGATTGCATAAGAGCCATGCTTTCTATTTTCTAACTTTAACACTTTGGTTCCCATCCATTGTTCGAAGATTTCGGGATCCTCATAAGCTTTGAAGAGGAGCTCCAAAGGTAAATCGAATTCCCTTGTGATTATTATTTCCTGTTTATTGTCTGGGGCCTGAACATCGGTTTTTACTTTCATCTTATTTGTCCTTGTAGTTTTTCATAATAGCTTCCAATTTATTGAATCTGTCGTCCCACATCTGGCGGAATGGTTCGATAAAATCGGCTATTTCTTTCATTTTTGGCGGATTAAGCTGATAGTATATCTCGCGCCCATTTTGGCGGGATTTTAATAATTCACATTCTGTCAATATCTGCAGATGTTTTGAAACCGTCGGCCTTGCTGTATTAAAATTAGCTGCGATAGCCCCTGCAGTCATCGCTTGGGATGCCAAAAGAAGCAAGATCGCTCTTCTGGTGGGGTCTGCTATCGCCTGGAATACGTCTCGTCTTAAATTCATAGGGAAGTCATTTGACTACTAATATACGTGTAGTTATTTAACTACACAATGTTTTTTTGAAATATTCATCAAGCGCTTATAATCTGGATGTGAAACGGGCGACGAATAAAAATTCTTCCACAACGAATTTAAAATGAAACGGATCGGGAATTAATCCTATGCATCAACTTTTGGATAATAATTCTAAATTAGGGTAATTAACTTCAACATAATGAATAGACAATTATCATATTTAAAAAAATTGGGCATACTAGGCACGAAGACTTTAATCAAGTATTATCTAGTAGCTGTTGTTTCCACTTTATTCTATCTCGCAATTGGGAGTTTTCTATTTAAGAATAGCCATGATACATTTTTCTCTATGATCAACCATGTGCAAACCGCCGGCAAATTTCTTTGGCTAGTAGGATTGATTTTGTTACCCATATTACTCTTTCTTTTTAGCAACAGATATGTATTTTCAAAGATTGCGAGCATCGTTGTTGAAGAAAGACAGGATGACCTTATCCTTCCAGCTTTTGATAAAGTTTTATTGATTTTTCAATCGAATCAACCTGATGTAATACAAAATGCCGCTGATTACACGTTCGCGAAACTTAAATTGATCAACGATGTAAAAAATACCCAGATAGAGAATCCCTGGGTCAAGCGGATTCTTGTTTTTGGTTTGAATAAAGTGAAGTTTGAGACGCTTGATTTGGATCATAATGAGAGTTTCTATACTATTTTAAAGTCAAAATTTATTCAAGTACTCGAAATACTGACGGCACCAAGCAGCAGACCATTTTGGATATGTATAGTTGCGCAATGGCTTATTTTACTTTTTATCTGGTTTACCAATTAGGCTATGGGAATGTCTCATTTATGTTGTCCAGTGATTGATCTTATTTTCTGTTGTAAAAAATGCGCCGGTCGTCGTTCTATAGATTTTATTTAGTATTTTAACTGAAAGAAGCATAAAAATAGAATTAAAAGCCTCTCATTATGAAAAAGATCTTTTTTACTACTGTCGTTTTTTTTATTGTATCATGTGTTTTTGCACAAGCACCTCAGGTAAAGGTTGAAGCCGGCATACTGGAGGGGATTAACTTGTCAAGCGGGGTGCAGTCTTTTCGAGGGATTCCATTTGCGAAGCCACCTGTTGGTGATCTGAGATGGAAAGAACCGCAAGCAGTGGTGCCTTGGAACGGTATTCGTAAAGCAGATCATTTTGGCAGCTCCCCTATGCAAAAGCCCATCTATGGAGATATGAGATTTCGTTCGCCCGGAATCAGTGAAGATTGTCTCTATCTGAATGTGTGGCGTCCCCATACAGCGGGATCTGCTAGTAAACTTCCTGTTTTGGTTTACTTTTATGGTGGAGGTTTCAATGCTGGTGATGGATCGGAAAATCGTTACGATGGAGAAAATTTTGCAAAAGAAGGGCTTATCGTTGTTACAGTCAATTATCGTCTTGGTATTTTTGGCTTCTTTGCACATCCAGCATTAACCAAAGAATCTCCTCAACATGCATCTGGAAATTATGGTCTTTTGGACCAGTATGCTGCCCTGTTGTGGGTAAAAAAAAATATTGCCGCATTTGGCGGAGATCCTGATGCGGTCACCATTGGAGGGGAGTCGGCGGGTAGTATGTCTGTCTCCGCACAGATGGCCAGTCCGTTATCCAAAGGATTGTTTAAGCGTGCTATTGGTCAAAGTGGAAGTGTCTTTAACTTGAGATATGGCACTATTTCTCTTTCTGAGCAAGAACAGCAGGGGATGAGATTTGCAGACCGTGTAAATGCCAGAGAGCTTGATAAACTGCGTGAGATACCTGCATCTGAACTTCTTGATAAGGCCAGTGAACCTGGGGCATTCGCTACACGGTTGATCATTGATGGGTATTTTTTGCCAAAATCTCCGCTCGCGATTTTTGAAGCTGGCGAGCAGTCTAAAGTGCCTCTACTTGCAGGCTGGACTTCGACGGAAGCGCCATATACAGCGTATATGGGTAAATCTTATCCCTCTCCAGAGAATTATGAAAAGTTGGTCAGAACGCAATATGGCGCTAAAGCCGACGAAGTTCTGAAACTATATCCGGGAAAAACGGAGATGGAAGTCATTCGATCGTCTACAGCATTGGCCAGTGATAATTTTATAGTCTATAGTACATGGAAATGGCTCGATCTGCAACGGAAAAATAGTGGTCAGCCCGTATTTGTCTATATATTCAGTAAACCACGGCCGGCCATGCAACCAGCGTATAGCGATGTACAGACTGGACTTGCGGGGGGAATTAGTAAAAAATCTGAAAAACAGCCCAAAGAGAAAATGCCAGAACCATTACCTGGCGCTTTCCATGCCAGTGATATCGAATATTTATTGGGTAATCTTAGGAGTAACGATGTTTTTGCCTGGACAGATGATGATTATAGGGTATCCAGACTGGGGCAGAATTATTTTGTCAATTTCATTAAGACAGGTGATCCAAATGGGAAGGCGCTTTCTCTATGGCCGAAAACACTAGGCAAAGATAAGCGCATGAACATTCTTAATTTAAATGTCGATGCGAAAGCATCTCCTGAGGAGTTCCGGGACAGATATCTTTTTCTTAATAAGCTATTTATGGATCAAGCACAAAAGGATCGAGAAACTTTGTAAGGCGTCCTTTTAATTTTATGAGGAGGGTAAAACTATTTCTTGGTAAGATCTGTTATCAAAAAGACTGGTAGAAAGCAGCCCCATCGATCATGGCCTGTGCGGTGTTTCCTAACAATATTTTGAAGATTACTAACGCAGAGCAAGTTTGCTTATATGGAAATAAATCCTGATGTAATTATAATAGGTGGTGGTTTGGCTGGGCTCACAAGTGCATTGCATTTGTCCAAAGAGGGACTGAAGGTAACATTAATCGAAAAACATGAGTACCCACGTCATAAAGTTTGCGGGGAATACCTCTCCAATGAGATTTTGCCCTATTTGGACTGGCTTAAGGTTGATGTGAATACTTTGCGCGCCACACATCTTGAAGAATTACAATATACGACACAACATGGGCAATCCGATAAGATCAGATTACCATTGGGTGGCATTGGTGTAAGTCGCTATTCCTTGGATGAATTGCTCTATAAAAAGGCAATAGATAGTGGCTGTACAATCGTAATCGCAACTGTTACGGGAATTTCCTTCAGCGACGATACATTTGCTGTTTCGTTTCCAGGGCAGAAGTTAAACGCAAAGATTGTATTGGGGGCTTATGGCAAACGCAGCAATATCGATCAATTGTTGTCACGGGATTTCATGAAGAGACCCTCCATTTGGATGGCAGTAAAAGCTCATTATTCTGGAGATTTTACTGACAACCTCATCGCCTTACATAACTTTGAAGGTGGCTACTGTGGCATTTCCAAAGTTGAAGATAACAAGATAAATGTCTGTTATATGGCCGATGTAAAAACGTTTAAGAAATATAGGAACATCGAAGCGTATCAAAAGTACGTCATGTCTAAGAATGGGTATCTAAAGTGTTTTTTTGAAAAGAGCACGATGCTTTTTGATAAACCGATTACGATCAGTCAATTTTCTTTTGATAAAAAAAATCCGGTAGAAAACCATATCCTCATGGTCGGTGATACGGCCGGTCTTATTCATCCATTCTGTGGAAATGGAATGGCTATGGCGATACACGGCGCAAAGTTAGCTTCGGAACTTATTTTGGATTACTGTAACCGTAAAATTGAATCCCGTCGACAATTGGAAGCAATGTATATCAATCGCTGGAAACAAGCTTTTGGAAGGCGCTTATTGTTCGGGCGGATGCTGTCTAGTGTATTACGTTATGAATTTGGCGCAGCATTACTGATGAAGATCGGTGCCCTTTTTCCGAAAATTTTGATCTGGATTATCAAACAAACTCATGGAAATGCAAACTCAATAAAATGCGTATAAACACGAAACATAGAACAGGGGAGACTGAGATCATGGATGATTTCCTGCTTGCGGGTGAAGAACTTCGTGTCACATTGGATCGGATTTCAAAGATAAACCAGTTTTTGGGTGGAAATAGCATCACCTTGGATGGTGTCAAGAAACTTCTTTCTGGTGCCGATAAGAGCAAGTCAATTTCAATTATTGATATCGGATGCGGGAATGGAGACATGCTTCGCATGCTGAGTGATTATGGCTATAAAAATAAGATCAATCTGAATCTCTTGGGTGTAGATGCCAATCAATATACGGTAAATTATGCGCAGTCTCTGTCAAAAGATTACAGTAATATATCCTATTTATGTGCAGATATATTCGACACAGATTTTGAAAATAACAGTTATGATATTGTGCTGTGTACGCTGACCATTCATCATTTTGATAATGAAAGAATTATTGAATTGATAGACAGACTCATCAAGATTTCAAATTTGGGAATCGTCATCAACGACCTGCAGAGGAGCAAAGTTGCCTATCGTCTTTTTCAAGCTGTAGGTACTTTTTTTAGGTTAAATAAAATGACAAAAGTGGATGGACTTATCTCCATACTACGCGGGTTTAAAAAATATGAGTTAGAGCAATTCTCAGAAACATTGCAATTAAAAAGTTATACCATCCAATGGAAATGGGCTTTTCGTTACCAGTGGATAATTTCCAATATATGAGCGTTAAGATAATTACCGTTGCCAAGCAACTGCCTAAATATTCCTGTACCACTGATGAGGTCCTTCCGTTATTGGATATTTGGCTTAAAGGACAGGAACCTCGTTTTGTAAAAAAGATAAAGAAACTTTTTGAAGGCTCTGCTGTGGAAAGGCGCTATGCTATCATGGATCCCATCGAAGTTTTTACAGTGACATCCTTTGAAGAAAAAAATAATATTTATTGCCGTGAAGCAATCGAATTGGGGGAGAAAGTGCTCCGTAAAGCACTTGAGAAAGTGGCATGGGACCCGCAGTCCTTAGACTATATTATAACGGTGAGTTGCACGGGAATTATGATACCGTCACTAGACGGATACTTAATTAATAAAATGAAACTCCGGCAGGATATTGTCAGGCTGCCAGTTACAGAAATGGGATGTGTTGCTGGGGTTTCAGGGGTTATCTACGCTAAGAATTTCTTACAGGCCAATCCGGGTAAACGCGCTGCGGTAATTGCCGTTGAGGCCCCAACAGCTACTTTTCAGCTGGAGGATTTCTCCATGTCAAATATGGTCAGTGCGGCCATATTTGGAGATGGTGCAGCCTGCAGCCTGCTTTCATCGCATGAAGAGGATTGCGGCCAGAAATTCTTGACCAGCAGATGTATCATTTTTATCATACAGAAGATATCATGGGTTTTAAGCTGACCAACAGTGGTATGCAGATGATATTGGATGTTGATGTGCCGAACGTGATCGCGTCACATTTTGCAGATGTGATACATCCATTTTTGAAAAAGAATGGTTTGGAAATCAAAGATATCAATCACATGATTTTTCATCCCGGAGGTAAGAAGATTGTGGCGACGATTGAGCAGATTTTTGCCGAGTTTGGTAAAGATATCAAAGACACTCAGGCAGTGCTTGCACAGTATGGCAATATGTCGAGTGCTACCGTACTTTATGTTCTTGAACGCATCATGAAGCATCAGCCACAGGCTGGCGAATATGGGTTGATGCTGAGTTTTGGTCCTGGGTTTTCAGCACAGCGGGTATTGTTAAAATGGTGACCTACTTAAATTTGATCAATGGATTTGAATAATATAATGGCACAATTGCCCTACAGAGAACCTTTTTTGTTTGTCGATGAATTAATTCATGTTGATGAGGAAGGTATTACAGGTGCCTATACTTTTAATGAAAACCTGGATTTTTATAGAGGCCATTTTTATGGCAAAGCGATTACTCCAGGAGTTATTTTGATCGAAACGATGGCACAGATAGGTTTAGCCTGTCTGGGAATTTTTTTGCTGGATAAAGAGGTTACGGCTAGCGCTGCAATAGCGTTGACCTCTACGGAAATAGAATTTTTAAAGCCTGTATATCCGAAAGAAAGAGTCACCGTGTTTTCAAAAAAGGTATATTTCAGGTTTGGTAAACTAAAATGTGAGGTCGTTATGAAAAATGAAACCGGACAGGAGGTTTGTAAGGGGATATTGGCAGGTATGATTACGGAGAAGCTATGAGGAGAGTCGTCATTACAGGAATGGGGGTTGTAGCACCGAATGGGGTAGGCGTACCATCTTTTGTCCAAGCGATAAGGGATGGTGTTTCGGGTATTCGACATGATGTGCAACTGGAGAAATTGCAGTTTTCTTGCCAGATAGCAGGGACTCCTGAAATAACGGATGATTTTAAAAGGCGCTATTTCACTGAACTTGAGCTTAGAGGTTTTAACAGTACGGGGATATTATATGGAGTCATTGCAGGTATGGAAGCTTGGGCAAATGCGGGGTTACCGATAGCGACCGAATCTGCTCCGGATTGGGACAGTGGAACCATTTTTGGATCCGGGAGCTCTGGTATCGATAAGTTTCGCGAGAGCATCTATAAAATTGACGACTTGCAGACCCGCAGGTTAGGTAGTACAGTTGTGGCCCAGACGATGAGCAGTGGTGTCAGCGCATATTTGGGCGGTAAATTGGGGCTTGGAAACCAGGTAACAACAAATTCATCTGCTTGCGCAACTGGGACCGAAGCAATTTTAATGGCCTATGACCGTATTCGATCCGGCAGGGCAAAGCGGATGCTAGCAGGAAGCACTGGAGATAGCGGCCCTTATATTTGGGGTGGTTTTGATGCGTTGCGTGTGTGTAGTTCGCACTATAATGACCGTCCGCATGAGGGGTCTCGTCCGATGAGTGCGACAGCCGGAGGGTTTGTTCCTGGCAGCGGAGCGGGAGCTTTGCTATTGGAAGATTTGGAAAGTGCCTTAGCGCGAAAGACGACGATATATGGTGAGTTGTTGGGTGGTGAGGTAAATTCCGGAGGGCAGCGGGGGACAGGTAGTATGACCGCTCCTAATGCTGATGCTGTTCGTCGGTGTATTATAGAAGCCTTGAAAAATTCAGGTGTTTCCGCTTTAGAAGTCGATGCTATAAACGGCCATTTAACAGCAACTATCAAAGATGCTTTTGAAATAGAAAACTGGATTGAGGCGCTTGGACGTAGGGGGAAGGATTTTCCTTTTATAAACTCATTAAAAGGTATGACTGGACATTGTCTCAGTGCAGCTGGCAGTATAGAGAGCGTCGCTACGGTATTGCAGCTATATCACGGTTTTATATTTGGAAACAGTAATTGTGTGGACCTACATCCTGAAATTGCTGCATTGATAGGTCCATCAAACGTCCCTTTGCATACAATAAGTGTTGCACCTCAAATTATTGCCAAGGCAAGTTTTGGATTTGGGGATGTGAATGCTTGCTTAATATTCAAAAAATTTGATAACTTGCCATATGAATAGAGAAGAACTGATCAATGCTTTAAAACCTATTATTGCACCTTACACGACAAACGAAGAAGCATTTGGAAAGCTTTCCGAAGAAACTGATTTTATTCACGATCTACAAATCAATTCCGCTAATCTGGTTGATATTGTACTGGATATCGAAGAGCAATTCGAGATAGTTATTGAGAATGCTGATATGGAACGTATGCTTAATGTAAGGGCGGCAATCGATATTATCGAAACCAAGCTTAATGAAAAATGATTGGTAATGACATTGTCGATCTAGTTCAGTCCAGAAAAGACAGTAATTGGAGACGTCGGGGGTTTATTACTAAGATATTTAATGAAAATGAGCAACTGTTAATAGCCAATAGTTACGATCCGGAGATTGTTGTATGGCTTTTGTGGAGTATGAAAGAAGCTGCTTATAAAATATGGAATAGAGAGACGGGGAGCAGAAAATATGCACCTATTGCATTGCTGTGTTCCTTTGTTGAAAGGTCTTGCGGTTCCGCTGTCGGAGAAGTCATCTGTGAAGAGAATCGTTATTATACCAAGACCATTGTTGGTCCTGATTTTATACATACTACAGCCGTTAAGGTATTGGACCATTTGGATCATGTGGTGGAACTCAAAAGATGTCAAGTTGTTAAAGACCCACTTGGTTTACCTGGCATTGCTATGGAGGGACGAAGGGAACTGTTGCCAGTTTCTATAAGTAATCACGGTCGTTTTGAGAAAATAGTTGCGGTATTTTAAACCAGGATCTAAAAATCCAGCCTGCGAAAATTCGCTAATAACTTATTGTACTTGAATTGATTCTTCCCGTAGCATTTGCTTGAACCTAGGATCTCGTATGTAACGACTAAAATCGTGGCTTGACATTCCTGTAAAATCCGTCATCGAAAAGATCGTATAGTTTTTCTTAAGCGCGTTAAAGCTCTCCTCTTTATACCCTAGATCAGTTGGATTAAGTTTGTTGGATAGAAATCCGAAAAATTTCTTTAACATTTTGTCAGTGCCATTAATCGTGATATGTATTTTCTTTACTTGGGTGCTCAGATCGACAAATTTTTTTGTGTTAGTTGTTGTGTCAGTATATTGAAATTCGGAAAGACCTATTGCTGGCGCCAGCATGATGCAGGTAATCCTGTTTTTGTTTTCCAGCAATGGCTTTGCCCGCTCGATATCAACATTGTGAATATCTTTCGCTTGGGCAGAAAATGAACTATTGTATTCTGGATTTGAAATTGCGCTCATGACCACAGATGCCCCCCGACTGTGCGAGATAATATAAACATCTTTATCCGCCATGTTGTTAAGTATGCGTCTTAAACCGAACTCACCGGCCATCTGGCTAAAAGAAGCCGCGGAAAACCAATTTTTTGCTGATCGAAAAGGGGAGGTCGATCGTAAACCGTCCCAATAAAACCGAATGATTTCATCGGTCTTTGGATTGGTGACGATATGATCTGCAATATATTTATATTGTTTTACAACAGATTCTTCATCCGCATTGAAGCCATGGACCAAAATAAAAATACGTTTCTTGGGTGCAATACGTTTCGAAAGACGGAGCATATTACTGCGTTCAAAAGCAAGCAGTTGTTCGCGGTCACCTTTGTCAGTGGCAATTTTCATCAGGGAATAAGGATCCCTAGCGGCTTTATTCGAAGGGATGCCATAGTTTTTCTTCCAGTTGTCGGGGTAGAAATTACCATTTTGATCCACAAATGAATACCATAAATTAGGATCTGCTCCGGTATTGGGAGAAGCCGAATGAGGAAGATTATGGATGAGGCCACACGAGGTGAACAAACCGATGATGATAATGACGTAGAAAAAATATCTTCTGTTCATATGATGTAATTCCTTCTATACCTGAATTTTATTTCAACTATGATCCTATGGCTGCCAAATTGGCTATATTTTCACAAAATTGATTTCTTGTAAGATAGTGATTATTTTGGATAGCGAAAAGTTAGGATGTATTTTTCCACTCTTGGTATTAAGATATGCTGTCATAAAGACTACGCATACTATAAAAGGCTTCCATAAAATACTTTTTTAGCTTTCTCCATATCTTGGTCCACCTGTGGCAATACACTCTAATTTAGGTTAAATGATAAATTAGAGTGCTGAATTGATCTATATGTAATTTAGATTTTTTCTTTCAAGTTTCAAATTCCTGATAAAAAGATTTATTTTTTTTGAGACCTTCTAAAAATCTCTTTAACACCACCTTTTGTTAAAATAATGGAATCGTAGCCATCTGTTTTGTCTTCAACAAACTCGATCGTTCTATCGTTGTCGTCTGCTCTGAAAAATTTTGTTTTAGACTCGGGAATGAGTTCAATATCCGCATCATTATAATAGAGTTTACCTCCAATTTTTAACACCTGTATTTTGCCATACTCACCCACATAGTTTTTGTATATGGTCGTATCTATTTTGGCCCGATGATGTTTGTAGGGCATTTCTACTTCTTTGCCAAGGGCAATTGCAGAAAGTCCATAACCTATGATATGGGAGGCTGATCCGTTATTAGAAAGGACAGTAACAAAGAGTTTGTCGTCAGTAAATCGATTAAAAGAAGTCATTGTCCCAAAGAATCCGCCGTCATGTGCAATCAAATAATGTCCGTGATTATAAAACGGATTGATTATAAATCCATAGCCCCAATTTTCAGAACCATAGGGGGTGAACATTTTTTTCTTCATTCCGGCAGACAATACGGTTGTTCCGTAGAGGGCTTTGTCCCATAGGGCTAAATCCTCGACAGTTGAATACACACCGTCATGGCCCAAGTTAATATTCCAGTTGATATACGGATTATGAATTAGCCCTTCCTCGTTGTGACAATATACTTTTGCTTTTTTTGCGACGATGGATTCATTGTTACTAACCCCCGTATTCTTCATCCCCACTTTATCAAAGATATTCTTCTTTAAGAAAGCTGCATAACGCTCACCTGAAACCTTTTCAATAATTTTAGCTAACAGATAATAACCAATATTGCTGTAGGAGCTTTTGGTACCCGGTGAAAATTCGAATGGAATTTTCTTAATGGCAGTATAAGCAGAATCGGTGCTCATACTGCTCAATGCGATTTCCTTGAAACCCATGGCTAGTCCTGAAGTATGTGACAACAGCATGTGAATGCTGACGCTATCAGCTTTTGGATAATCCGGAAAAAATTTACTGAGTTTATCATTTAGGGATAATCGTCCGCTGTCTATCAACAGGAGAATAGCAGTTGCTGTAAACTGTTTTGTGACCGATGCTAATTGGAATTTCGTATCTATTGTATTTTTAACGTTCCATTCATAATCTGCGAGACCATAGGCTTTTTTTAGCAAAATAGTGTTGTTTTTCCTAACGAGCACGGTTCCACTAAAGTTATTTACTTCGACCTGCGCTCGCATATATTTTGCAAGTTTCGTTGGTGTATTTTCTTGTCCATATAGAAGAACTGGGCACAAGATGAGTAGAATTAATAGCTTCATAAAGTATTGTATAAGTAATTATGAAGCAATGTTACTATTTAATGAACTGGCATGATTGTATTTTTGTAAAGCTGCTAGATAAAAATCCATTTTATCTGGCCCCGTTCAAGATTCGATATCTTGGAAAAGAAAACTTTTGGCGTAAAACCTGTCAATTTTTTAAAATCTCTAATCATATGGGATTGGTCGAAGTAATCCAGATTATATGACGGACCAATTTTTTTTCCGTCTTCCAATTGACTTTGAATAGCTGCGCGGAATCTAATTATTTTTTTAAACTGGGAGGGTGTTTTACAGATATGCTGATCAAAGTACTTGTTTATTGTCATTCTTGAACGCCCTGTTTTTAATGAGAATTCGGCCATGGATTGATTTAGGGTCGCTTTATTTAACATTTCGGAAATCACGTTTTCTAGCAAGGCATTTTCAAAAAAACCTAATTTCGAGAGCCAATAAGCTTCTAAGGCCTTTATTCTTTCGCAATGGTCATCTATCGAAAGAATGGAGCTCATCGCATCTTTATAATCCGTATAGGGATTAAAATCGGGAAACGTTCCATGGCTATAATATCTTAGATCCTCTGGTATGAAAGCATTTATCCCAAGGGGTTTAAAGTAGGTGGTGATTTCGTTTATTTTTCCTTCATAACAGATGAGAACGGGGTCATTAAAGTTACATACGAGGTTAGTTTCTATCGGGTTAGATGGACAGTGTTTGGTCACCAATTTATTTCCATTTATTGCAGTTTGGGTTTGCTGGCTTATGGTAACAATCGTGTAAATACTAGGAAATGTAAAATATACTGTAGGTTTTTCCTCTGCAGTTTTTTCAAGTATATAAAAGCATTCTATATGTCTTTTGAGGAGCACATGATCAGGTTTATAGATTTTTATTGTCATTTTTTCTTCGTATAAATATAATAGGCACTATTCTTTACTCATCCTTATAAACTTGGACGTATTTGGTAATTGATTTAAATATAGAGAACCTTTATGATAATTTTCACCGCGCTTTATTGCTTAAAACATTTATTTTAAATTGAGGAAGCGATGAATCCCATAGAATTCAATTTTTATTGTAATTTTGATGGTAATTAACCGTTTAATTAAAAAAGTGAAATGAACAATTGGAGTCCAGAAGAAAATTACATCGCAATAAACAAACATTCATGGAATAACAGAACGGATACGCATCTAAAATCAGATTTTTACAATTTAACAGGATTTTTAAAAGGGGATACTTCGCTGAATTCAATTGAATTAGCATTATTAGGGGATATCAGCGGAAAAAAAATATTACACTTACAATGTCATTTCGGACAGGATACAATTTCTTTGAGTAGACTCGGCGCAAAAGTTACTGGTGTTGACTTATCCGACAAGGCTATTGAAAGTGCCCAAGAAATTGCGAAAGAAACGAATGCAGATGTACAGTTTATCTGTTGTGATTTGTATGAGCTTGAGAATTATCTTGATGAACAATTTGATCTAGTCTTTACAAGCTATGGAACGATTACTTGGTTACCTGATTTAGATAAATGGGGGAAAATAATTTCACGTTTCTTGAAACCGAAAGGGAAGTTTGTTTTTGTCGAGTTTCATCCAGTTGTCTGGATGTTCGATGATAATTTTGATAAAATTGGCTATAATTATTTTAATATTGCTCCAATTGTTGAAACCGAGCAGGGAACCTATGCCGATAAAGATGCAGCTATTTCGCAGTCCTATGTTACCTGGAATCATAGTATGAGTGAGGTCGTTAGTGCTTTACTTCATAATGGGCTAAACATTCAAGACCTGAACGAATTTGACTATTCACCTTATCCCATTTTTAAAAACATGACAGAACTAGATCCTAAAAAATTCAGAATAGCCCATTTCGGAAATAAGATTCCGATGGTCTATGCTATTGTTGCGAGTAGAAGTGAATAAATAGAATTCCTGGAATTGACCGGATACCTATTTCTTTTTTAAATAGTGATTAATCATGGGGCTAAAATCTATTTTGGAAGAATTTTGAATATGCTCTGTTAATACTGATATCGGAAATTCATCCAATGTTTTGAAATTAATGCAGCCTTTTTGGAACGTTGCTTTGGGCAATTTTAATTTTAGTTCTGCCATTAATTGCGGGTTAGCATACATTACCAAGGAATGGAATGAAATATGTTTCTTTGCAAGCGTTAGCCCATATTTAAATACCCCTTGTTCGTTAAAGCTGATTGCATTGGGATTTGACATGAATTTTCCGAAGCGCTCGGAAACGGCGCTGTCATTTTCTGCTATTGTTTTTCGGAATTGACCAATTATTTGTTGCTCACTGTCTGAGAGTGTACCAATATACTGATCTATTTCCATTAATTTTTTGTCGTCCATAAGGCCTGTAATTGTGTTCTAAAAATATTCAATTTTCTTCGATTTAGATGCAGATATCCTTAAAAAGATCCGATGGGTGATCACAAATAGTGTCTTCAAAGAAATTATTTTGAATCATTCAAGGATGATCTAATTTTGCAAGCTGTTTTACTGCAGTAGCGTCACCTATTTTATAGATTTTGATTTATTGTTGTGAGATGACACTTATAGGAAGTTCCATCTAGATTTTATATATTGCATCTATCAATTTTAAACCAATATTTAATTTCTCAACAATATAAATCGTCGGTTATGTGCAATAGTAGTCTTGAGGATCTTTTTCTTTTGGTGAAAGAGTCGAATGAAGATGCATTTGACGAACTTTATCATCGGACTTGGAAAAAAATATATGAAATTGCGTTTCGGCGTTTGCAAGATGAAAATTCAGCAAAAGAAGTTATTCAGGATCTTTACATTGACGTATGGGAGAAGCGCCACCGTAAAACAATCTCAGATGTTGATCACTACCTTTGTCAAGCTGTTCGTTATAAGGTGATTGACAAGTTTAGGAAGGAAAAGCGATACTTCGAAGAATTGGAAACGTTGGTCGAAGAGCTGAGCGATGGCTCAACTGCAGATGGACGCTATATTCAGACCGAATTGGAATCAATGTTGCATAACTGGATTGCTCGGCTGCCACGAAAGCGCCGGGATATATTCTTGCTTCGCTACAATGAAGATAAAACTGTAAAAGAAATTGCAAAACTATTAGGAATATCAACCAAAACTGTTCAAAATCAATTACTCAACACTACAAATACACTTAAACATCTGATCCAAAAAATTCTTTTTATGTTTTTTTAATTTTTTTTGGGAATAAACATTAGTCACAACGACCTATAAGAAAGGAACCAATATAAACCATCTTATATGTCTGAAAGGAAACGTCATGTTCGCACGGTCTTAAAAGACCTTCTCAACCGCTACATTGCGGGAGATACCGACCCTAAAGAAAGGCAATTTGTTGAATTCCTGTACGATGCAATGGACAGGGAGAGAGAGCTGCATACGGATACGGACCGCGTTGGAATAGAGATTAAGGACAGGGTTCATCGTCATATTAAAAAGTCTACCTTAAGTTTGTATCTACCTAAAATATGGTATGCTGCAGCAAGCATCATTATTCTTTTGGGGATATTTATATCCTACAGAGTCGTAGATAATTCAAAAACAAGCGATAAAGTTCTTCAGGTCATTAATCATAATCCGTCGTTAATAATCGGAAAGGAAAAACGGTTTGATCTTTTGGATACCTTGCCTCAAGGAGCACATTACACGACCATCAATGCCGAAAAAGTACTTGCGCTGAGCACCGTCGCCAATGGGACAAATCTTGGAAAACTTCGGATAGAAAATCCCTCAAAGAATGTGTTTTCTGTTCTATTGGACGATAGCACACAGATCTGGCTTAACTACCTGGCCACGATTGAACTCGATCCCGATTTTAATAGGAGTAATCGTTCTGTCCATATTACTGGAGAAGTTTATTTTGATGTTCATAAACAATATTCGGCGGGGAAAAGAGTGCCTTTTTTCGTTCGCTCTGCTTTACAGACCATTGAAGTATTGGGAACAAAATTCAATGTGAATACCTCTGCGAATTTGGAAGAAAATGTATCGCTAACCGAAGGAAGTATTCGACTTACCCATAATCAGTATGGAACACAGGTACTTATGAAGCCTGGACAGCAGGCTTTTTTGGGGAAAGATAAGCCAAAGATTTTACTTATTCAATCCAAAAATATTGAAAAAGCAAATGCCTGGCGTAAAGGATTATTCTGCTTTGACAACGAGAGGCTTGCCGAAGTCGTCCTCGAATTTGAACAGTGGTATGGAATACCGATTGTTATAGATCCGAAAATTGCTGGCCTTCCAATCACAGGTATAATCAGCAGATATGAAAGTATCAGTGAGGTCTTAGCAATCATTAAAATGACCAATAATATAAACTACGTAGAAAAGAAAGGAACAATATATGTAAAAGAAGCAAATCCATAAAAAAATTAGGAATGCTGCTACATTCCTAATCGCGCCTTTACGGCTTTTGGTAATGATCAATTATTAATCAATTTTCAAATGTATAAATTACTTATGACATCCCGCAAACAAAATAAGTTTGCGCGAAACTTTTTGTGCCTTTTTTTTGGTAGCCTTATCTGGTTATTTAGCTCGGCCAAGCCAATATTTGATGTGCAAAAGAATATAACGATAGATTTTAACAATCTCCCGGTAAAGCAGGTTTTTAAAGAATTAAATACGAAAACGGGTTTAAAATTTATTTATTCTCCCAATGACATCGACGACTCCAAGCGTATATCCATGTCATTTAAAGAGCAGCCAATATTGACCGTGCTGGATAAGATTTTTTTGAGTTTAAAGGTTTCGTACACGCTAAATGATAATACCATTATTGTGAAGCGCGGTAGTAAACAAGCTTTGGTGCAAGAAGATCGCCTTATAGAAGGTAGGGTGCTCAACAAAAGGCAGGTTGCGCTGGCGAATGCTACGGTTGCGACAGGCCTGGGCAAGAATAAGACATCTACAGATGACAATGGTCAGTTTAAACTTAGGCTTGATCCTCAGGATAGTTATTTTACCGTTAGTCTGGTCGGGTACGTCAGCCAACGCGTACCGCTCAAAACAAATGGTGAATACACTGTTGTACTGGCAGATAGTATCAGTGCACTGGATGAGGTTGTTGTCGTTGGTTTTGGTACCCAGCGGCGTGCCTCTGTGGTAGGAGCGATCACGACAATAGAACCCAAGCGTTTACAGATAGGAACATCGCGTTCGATGAGTAACAATCTTGCGGGACAGCTTGCGGGTATTATCGCGGTACAGCGATCGGGAGAACCGGGTTATGATAATTCAAACTTTTGGATCCGGGGTATTAGTACTTTTGGCGGAAGCAGAGGTCCGTTGATTCTTGTAGATGGTGTAGAGCGGTCTTTGGATAATATGGATCCTGAAGAAATCGAATCATTTTCGATATTGAAAGATGCCGCTGCAAGTGCAGTTTATGGCGTACGGGGAGCCAATGGAGTGATCTTGATCAATACAAAGCGGGGTAAAGTGGGTAAACCCAATGTGTCCGCCCGTTTTGAGCAAGGAATTACATCGCCGGTACAACTGCCTAAATTTGTAGGTGCTGCTGATTACCTCGAAGTGATGAATAGTATTCGAGAAGAACGGGGAGAGCAAGGCTTATATTCGAAGGAGCGGATCGAAAACATCCGTAATCATACGGATCCCGATCTTTATCCGGACGTCAATTGGCTTGATGCTGTACTCCGGGACCACGCTGGAAATTCACGGGCGAATGTGAGTGTCAATGGCGGATCTGATATCCTACGCTATTCCCTGGTAACTTCATATTATCGGGAGGGCGGATTGATTGAACGCGATGAAAAACAGGCTTGGAATTCATCTTCACGGTTGAACCGATATAACGTACGTTCCAATGTGGATATTAATGTAAGTCCGACCACGCTCTTCCGACTGAATATTGGTGGGTATCTCCAGGATAGAACCAGAGCTCCCCAAAGTGTGGATGAACTCTTTCAGGAAGCTTTCACGATTCCCCCCTTTGTGCATCCTACCATTTATTCTTCTGGTGAAATACCGCGGACACCACAGCGGACAAATCCCTGGGCATTGGCAACCCAACGCGGTTATGAACGCATTAGTGCAAGTAAGATAGAATCTTTATTTGCAGTAGAACAAGACCTTTCATTTTGGTTGAAAGGATTAAAGGCTAGAGGACTTTTTTCTTTTGATAGATATTCTAACACGTCTGTCGTTCGAAGTAAAAGCCCTGATTACTATAATCCAGCTATTGGCCGGGATGAAAACGGGAAGCTGAAATTGGTCATTGACAGCTATGGACAGGAATTTTTAGGTTATGAAAAAAACTCAGACTGGGGTGATAAAAGCATGTATCTTGAAGGGGCTATTAATTACGTTCAATCTTTTGGTGGTCATAATGTAGAGGGAATGTTTTTATACAATCAGCGGAATTATGATAATGGTGATCTCTTGCCATACCGGAATCAAGGGATTGCAGGTCGATTCTCCTACAATTATAGCAACAGGTATATTGCGGAGTTTAATTTTGGCTATAATGGATCCGAAAACTTTGCTCCAGGAAAACGTTATGGGTTCTTTCCTTCCTTTGCTCTAGGTTGGTATATTTCCGAAGAACCTTTTATGGAACACCTAAAAAGTACCTTTTCCAAAGTTAAACTGCGCGGATCTTACGGGCTGGTAGGGAATGACAAGTTAGATGGCCGTCGATTTGCCTATATCACAACAATTAATGAAACTGGAGGATATTCTTGGGGATTAAACAACGATTTTAAGCGTAATGGCCGCATGGAGGGTGATCAAGGTAACAGTGGCCTCACTTGGGAAACTGTCGCTAAATCGAATATAGGTATCGAACTTGGCTTATGGAAAGCGCTGGAATTCCAGCTGGATTTATTTAACGAGGACCGAAAAAATATATTTATGCAACGCCGTTCTATACCCGGTTCGAGCGGTTTTACCAATGCGCCCTGGGCAAATTTTGGACGTGTAAATAACAAGGGAATAGATATGTCGCTTGAACTTAACAAACAATTAAACCCAAATCTATTCCTGTCTGTCCGTAGCACATTTACCTACGCCCTAAACAAGATCTTAGAACAGGACGAACCTAGTGCAGTGATCGGTACATCAAGGTCTTCTACAGGAAAGCCGATCGGTCAACTGTTTGGGTTTATTGATGAGGGGCTCTTTACGGATGCCGATTTTTCAGATGTTGCCAATGGGACTCTTCGTCCGGATATTCCGAAGCATACCTTTGGACCTGTACGCCCCGGCGATATCAAATATAGGGATTTGAACGGTGATGGCGTTGTAGATGCACTTGATAGAACTGCCATCGGTGGGACGGAGGATCCACAGATTGTATTTGGTTTTGGATCCAATCTGAGGTATAAGGCTGTTGATTTCGGTTTCTTTTTTCAGGGAGTCTCACGTACTTACAGAATAATTGGCGGGTCAAATTTTATTCCCGGTAGTGCCAATGGTGCAATGGGTAATATGTTTGATAATGTTTCCGATAGATGGACCGTGGATAATCCTAGGCAGGATGTTTTCTATCCACGTCTCTCTGATTATCAAAGTGCGAATAATAATCTCGCATCTACCTGGTGGCTTAGAGATATGAGTTTCATTCGGTTGCGTAACATCGAGGTAGGGTATAGCTTACCGCCAAAATTACTGGATCATCTTGCTATCCGTAATTTTAGGGTATTTATTCGCGGCAATAACTTGTTAACTGTAAGTGATTTTAAACTTTGGGATCCGGAACTTGGGGTCAATAACGGTATGCGTTATCCGATCATGAAATCGGTTTCTATGGGATTGGAACTGAATTTTAAATAGAAAGAATCAATACAATGAAGACTATAAAATATAAGATTAACAGTATATTAATACTTGCTGTGTTGGGTTTTACAGCCACCTCTTGTTCGAAATACCTAGACAAGAGTCCCGATGATCAGCTTACCTTAGAGATGATTTTTAAAGACAAGACCCGAACCGAGGATTGGCTAGCCGGTATATACAGCAATGTACCAGACCCGTATTGGGGAAATACCCGAACGCTCGGTTGGGATCCGCTCTCTGATGACATGGCTCCGTCTACTGGATGGGAGCAATTTGGTTGGTCAGTCATAGGTATGCAGACCGGCAACTGGAATCCCAGTACGTCATGGGATCCTAATTATTGGGTTGAACTTCCTAAACGTATTCGTTCAGCTTATATATTTCTGGATAATGTAAAACCAAATCCTGCTCAGCTGGTTACAGAAGAGGAAGTAAGCCTCATGAAAGCAGAGGCCCGCTTCATGATAGCCTATTATTATACGCTGTTGCTTGAAACTTATGGCGCTATACCTTTTCATCTCGGATTGACGGATCCGAATGCATCCGCTGAAGAGCTCATGATCGGGCAGACACCGTTTGATCAGGTGGTGCAGTGGGCTGAAAAGGAGCTGTTGGATCTATCTGTTATTTTGCCAGCTAAATACAGTGCTGCTCAGAAATATGGTCGCGCGACCTCTATTATGTGTCTCGCAGTAAGAGCCCGCCTTCTATTATTTGCTGCAAGTCCATTGGTCAATGGGAATACAGCCTACACGGGATTTGTAAATAATAAAGGTGAAACTATTTTTGATGGAACCTACAGTGCAGACAAATGGAAAACTGCCGCTGGAGCTTCAAGATTATTGTTAGAAAAGGCAGAGTCAGCCGGACATAAATTATACATGGAGTATAATGCTGATGGGACTATAGACCCTTTTCTTTCCTATCAGAATATGCTTTTTCGACGACCTCAAGATGGCAATGATGAGATTCTTTTCGCTCGACCGGAGTGTAATATCTGGGAGTATGACAGGCATGCGCAGCCGAGGGGCACCGGGGGAAACGGAGGACTGGGAATCACACAATCCTTGGTGGATGCTTTTTTCATGGAGAATGGTCGGGCGATTGATGATCCACTATCAGGATATCAGGAAAAGGGATTTTCAAAAGCAGCAGAAGTTCGAAATACGCGCTGGGCTGAATCTCAAGGAAACGGAAAAGTCACGTTGGAGGGTACTTATAATATGTATACCCACCGTGAACCTCGTTTTTATATTTCGGTCCTCTATAATGGTGCTTGGTATAGGAGAGAGAATCGGACAACCGAGTTTTATAGTGGTAACTGGGATGGTGGACCTACACATGATGCTCCACAAAATGGGTATCTTGTCCGCAAGAAAGTCCACCCAGATCACGATCCTCGCAATGGCACAAATCCTTATCGACCAGGAATACTTTATCGGCTTGGCGAGGTTTATCTGAACTATGCTGAAGCCTTAAATGAGTCAGAACCTAATCATCCTGATATTTTAAAGTATGTCAATTTAATACGTTTGCGTGCAGGTGTACCACAGTACGGATCCGGAAAAGATGCTTTACCTGTGCCGTCTTCGCAGGAGGCGATGCGTAAAGCAATCTGGAGTGAGCGTCGCGTAGAGCTCAACAATGAGGGGATCCGTTACCGGGATGTACGACGTTGGAAAATAGGTGAAGCAGTATTAAATGGGAATTTTTATGGAATGAATTTTTCCGGTACAGAAAAAGACGATAATGAATCTAATCCCAAAGCATTTTTCAAACGCTCAGTTTATCAGAAGCGTATTTTTACAGCAAAAAATTATTGGTTCCCGATTCCTCAAGTGGAGATAGATAAAAATCCAAATTTGGTTCAAAATCCAGGCTGGAAATAATTATTAAAAGTCAATCTGATTTTAATAATTATTGAATATGCCGCTTAGGTTTTCTGCTAAGCGGCATATCCTTTCATAAAGAATATGTAAATTTTCTATTTAAGGCTTCATTTTAAAATATTACCCCTCTTTATTTTTGATTTTACCCCGTATGACCATCAATTTGTTTATAACTTAATGTTGTTAATCAAATTATAAAGTTCGTATTCATTGGGACAAGAATGCGTGTATAACAAATCGTAACAATTATTAAAATTACAAACAAAATTATGAGAAAATTTATGATGATGATTTCAATCGGAGCCATTGGATTACTGAGTTGTCAGAAACCTATTCAATTGGAATCTGCGGTTTCATTGAAAGCAAAAGCGAAAGCTGATTTAACAAGTGTCGGTAGTACTTACTATGTTGATCCGAGCGGCAATGACGATAGTACGGGGACCAGCGCGACAGCAGCATGGAGAACGTTATCCAAAATAAATGCTTCAGTATTTGCTCCGGGTGACCGTATTTTGCTCAAGAGCGGTGGGGTATGGAATGATACCTTGCATATAAAAAATTCAGGAACAATTGATGCTCCAATTATCATAGACAAATATGGTGGCGAGGTTCGTCCCATTATTAATGGAGGAGGAAAGAGGAATGGATCAAATACGCTTTATCTCAATAAAGTGTCTTATTTCGAGGTGAATAACCTTGAATTGACAAATACTGTCCCTACCGGAACAAGTTACGCTGCAACTGGTATCCGGGTGGTTGGAGGCAGCTCTTCAGGTACAGCAATAAGCAATGTCGCCATTAAAAATTGCTATGTGCACGAAGTGAACGGCGCTGCCGATGGACAGACCAATTATAACAAGAGCTCCGGTGGGATTATTTTAGATGGTAAAATATATGGTGCATTGGTACAGAGTTGCCACGTTGCCAACTGCTCCGTCGAGGGGATAAGAACAACCGGAGACCGAGCTATGGCGGCAAGATCAAAAGATATTGTTATCGATAATAATCTGATAGAATATATCTATGGCGATGGTATTGTTATGTCTGGAGTAACCGGAGGAAGTAAGATTACACACAATACTGTCTACAAAGCATGTATGAATACGGGATCGGAAAATTATGCCGGTATTTGGACAATTGGCAGTTTGAATACGCTTGTCGCTTATAATGAAGTTTATGGTATGACTGGTGGAGGTGCCAACGATGGTGTCGCTTTTGATGCTGATGGGTATGATACCAATTCGGTTACTGATGGCGATATCTTCGAATACAATTATTCGCACGATAACAACGGTGGATTTATGCTTTTTATGAATCAATCTAAAAATATTAAAGTCCGTTACAATGTTTCTGTCAACGACATTGGTACAACGAGGCTAAAGAAACTTTTTTTGATCGAAAAAACGACCTACGATTCCCGGGAAATCTACAATAATGTTTTCTATATCAAAAACCCAGCAGGCAGTCTCTTTCATGTCATGAATGGTGTGAGTTCAGGAAAACCATATGCTACTTTTTCAAACAATATTTTTTACACTACTTCGACCATAAATAATTTGTCTACCCAAGCAGATAATGGCCTGAAGTTTAACAATAATTGTTTATTTCCGTCGAGCACATTTACGGTGCTAAATTGGGGAACGACAGTTCGTAGCAATAATTTCTATGAGGATCCTGTATTTGTTAATCCTATAGGCGGAAATGGGCTTGACGCAGCAAAAGGGTATGACGTTGGTGCAAGTTCTCCTGTCGTCAATGCAGGTGTTTTTATCAATAATAATGGTGGACAAGATTTCGCCGGCACTACATTGCCTTCCGGCAATCCGGATGTAGGGGCATTTCAGCATGCCGTTATTGCTAACGCGGGGAGTTCGCTTGCAGATGCCTATGTCCGTAATGGCACTTATGCCGGCACAAACTATGGTACTACAGTTGATCTTGTCGTCAAATCTGATGCTGTTTCTTATGCGCGTAAAGCATACACTAAATTTGATCTTGCGATGATCACTAAACCGAAAGTCAGTTCGGCGAAGTTGAAAATGTATGTTGCAGGAGTGAATACGGCAGCACAACGAACTATAAATATTTATACAACCAACACCACATCTTGGCTGGAAAATAGTATTAATTGGAACAATGCTCCAATGGATACTGTACTCGTGGGCAAGATTGCCGTTTCGGGGATCGGTTTACAGACCATAGATGTTACTTCTGCCATCAATAGGTTGCTGAGTGGTACTGATCGCAAAGTATCTTTTCTATTTTTAAATGCAGGCGCTGCTTCATCGACAAATGATATGTCTTTTAGTAGTAGGGAAGCTGCCGGTAATAAACCAACTTTGGAACTACAATATTAAACTGAATGCTATTTGAAATAATTTCATATTCTTTGGCATAACAAAATCAAAAAGCCACAAAGAGTTTGTATTCTTTGTGGCTTTTCGGGAAATAACAAGGGAAATTGCTGAAGCAGCATTTGAAAATTAGTCCCGAGCGGAATATGCAAACGCAGATCTATCCTATTCGTCATACTACAGCCAGTTTTTTTATGCAAAAAGGAATATCGCTTACATAAGGAATATTATTTCGTAAATTCATCCTATGGAGCAACCGATAGCAGGATTTGAATTGCTTCTTACTACTAAGAAAGGAATGCATGAAAAGCACGAAACGAAATAAAGGTTTTCTCTTCAAACAATATGACGAGCCGTTTCAAACGCCTTTTGATAAATTATTTGATATTTTCAAAGAACTGATTACCCATACTTCAGGTGATTTCGATGAAGCCATTGATTGGTTAAGGCAATTGGATAAAGAGTTTAAACTCACGACCCCAGATTATACAATAGACGACTTCATTGCAGATTTGAAGGATAAAGGATATATCAGAGAAAGGCTAGATTCTACTGGTGAGGGTGGGCTGGATATTACCTCAAAGCTGGAAAAGGCGCTGCGGCAGCATGCCTTAGACCAAATTTTTGGAAAAATGCGAAAAGGAAGGTCGGGGAATCATAAAACCAATCACCAAGGACGCAGTGACGAAAATATGGGCGATTTCAGGAACTATCAGTATGGAGATGGCCTGGAAAAAATAGTTTTGACCGAGAGCTTAAAAAACGCCCAGATCAACCACGGTGTAGGTGAGTTTGCTTTAGCGGAAAATGATCTGGTTGTTGAGGATACCCAGTTTAAATCGCAGATGAGCACGGTGTTGATGATTGATATCAGCCACAGCATGATTTTATATGGAGAGGATCGGATTACACCTGCAAAGAAAGTCGCAATGGCTTTATCAGAGCTGATTCTAACACGTTATCCGAAAGACTCACTTGACGTCATCGTGTTCGGCAACGACGCCTGGTCTATTGCGATAAAAGACCTGCCTTACCTACAAGTTGGACCATTTCATACCAACACGGTCGCTGGTTTAAAATTAGCGATGGATTTGCTACGGCGAAAACGCCATGCGAATAAGCAGATATTTATGATAACCGATGGAAAACCGAGCTGTTTAAATATGCCGGACGGCTCTTATTATAAAAATCCTATGGGGCTCGATCCATTTATCACCAGTAAATGCTATAGTATGGCGGCGCAAGCTCGAAAGCTTGGAATACCTATTACCACTTTTATGATTGCCTCAGATCCTTATCTGCAGCAATTTGTCGACGAATTTACAGCTTCAAATCAAGGGAAAGCTTATTATACAGGACTTGGAAATCTAGGTGAAATGATTTTTGAGGATTATGAAGAAAACCGTAAAAAAAGAATACGATAAAAATATATGGATTACACGAAGATTACAACATTTGGTGCATTAAAAACTTCGGGTTATAAACCTCAAACAATAAAAGAAGAATTGCGTCAGAATCTGATTACAAAAATAAGGAAAGGTGAAACAGTGTTCACCGGCGTGCATGGTTATGAAGATACAGTTATTCCAGAACTTGAAAGAGCTATTCTTTCCAAGCACAATATTAATTTTCTAGGTCTCCGTGGTCAGGCAAAAACACGTCTAGCTAGACTTATGGTCAATCTGCTGGACGAATATGTTCCGGTGGTGCAGGGCTCAGAGATTAATGATGATCCGTACAATCCGATATCACGTTATGCCCTGGAGCTATTAAAGGAGAAAGGCGATGAAACGCCGATCAGCTGGCTTCATAGAAATGATCGTTTTGCTGAAAAACTTGCCACTCCTGATGTAACTGTAGCCGACTTGATCGGTGATGTGGATCCGATCAAAGCAGCAAATTTAAAATTGAGCTATGCAGACGATCGTGTGATTCACTTTGGCATGATTCCAAGAGCAAATCGCTCCATATTTGTCATTAATGAACTGCCTGATCTTCAGGCTAGAATTCAGGTGGCACTCTTCAATATCTTGCAGGAGGGAGATATTCAGATCCGTGGTTTTAAGCTGCGTTTACCCTTAGATGTACAGTTTATATTTACTGCGAACCCCGAAGATTATACCAATAGAGGAAGTATAGTAACACCCCTAAAAGATCGTATAGGATCACAGATATTGACACATTATCCAGCATCAGTTGAGATAGCAAAGGCAATTACTGCGCAGGAGGCCAATCTAGAAGCGGCTCAGAAGGAACAGATATATGTCCCTGAATTGGCTCGAGAGTTGATTGAGCAAATAAGTTTTGAAGCCCGAAATAGTGACTATATTGATGAAAAAAGTGGTGTGAGCGCTCGTATGAGCATAACAGCTTTTCAAAATCTATTAAGTACCGCCGAATTACGCATGCTTAAAAATGGCGCACAGACAACATCCATCCGGCTAAGTGATTTTATGGGCATTGTACCAGCGATAACGGGTAAAGTTGAGCTTGTTTATGAAGGTGAGCAGGAGGGGGCCGATACGGTTGCATTGCAACTGATTGAAAATGCTGTCAAAAGCCTTTTTCCAGTCTTATTTCCTAAAATTGAGAAGCTGGAAAGAGAAAACGAACGTTACCCTTACGATGATATTGTTCGCTGGTTTTCAGAATCAGAGGGTATTGAATTATCGGATGAACTTAGTGATACCGATTATAAGCGAATTTTGGATCAAGTGACACCTATCCATGCTTTAATTCAGCACTATCAACCGGAAACAACACCTAAAGATCTCCACTTTTTGATTGAATTTGTATTATGGGGACTAACACTCCATAATAAATTAAGTAAATATAGATTAGGGAACGGTCTGCAATTCCAAGATAACTTTCAGGGCTATCTGAGAAACAATCTATAAACGGATTATGAATAGCACAATGGGCAAGTTTAGTGATAAATTTGCCCATCTTTTTTGCCGGAACGTCTCGCAATGGAGATCATGGATTGAGGAGAAACTAATTTTTCATTAAAATTAAATCTATCAATAGACCAATAATAAATACGGCAACAGTAAATGATAGATACCCTAAAATATAAACCGCGAGCGCTTTCAAATAAACAGTTATTTTATTGGGATCGAAAAATTGACCAATAGCCCAGATGCTATATAACATCGCGACAATACTGGCCTGAACCATAACGCTTGTATGGGTTAAACCTTCGGCTATTGCAAAAACAGTGTAGATCAGCATTGTCATTCCTAAAATAAAACACAGTAGGATGACAATTTCAAAAAGATTAAAGCCATATTTTTTAAAGAGCAGTTTTGCCCAGAAAGCGATAAATAAGCCTATAATGATATTGGCGTAACCATAGTGACCCTGAATCCATAGATATATAGAACCTGTTGTGGAATGTTTAGATTCATAATAACTGACATACTTGTCTTCTACATGAAAAAAATGGCTTACAATAGAATATATCAGCGAGGTGATGATGATGAAGATAATGGGCTTTACTAAGCGGCTTCGATTTTCAGCGATATATTTTCGTACATTTTTTCCTGGAGTGGTGATAAGCTCACGAATCGTGTACAAGATTCCGCGTTCAAAATGTAGTACATGTTCAATTTCGTGAGCGATATAATGCGCATCAATTCTTTTAAGGATCGCTGGTTGACCGCATTTTGGACAGAAATTCAGTGTTATATCAGTCCCACAGTTTTTGCAATTTGTCATGTTTATACTATGCTATAGGTAATAAATTCGTTAATATTTGAAAATTCTATCCCTTTCATGTTATGTAAATTGTTGGCTTTTGCCTCTTATCGATAGAATTTGTCCAAAAATATTATAGATTATGTCAATCAATGCTACACCGAAGTGTAGTTTTATAAAAACCCTTTTTCCCGTAAAGAAAATAAATTTAGAGAGCTTGGATTGTAATCAGAATTTTGTTGGGGAAATTTTGTCTATTCTATTAGGCCAAATAAATATAATATGATTTAGGGAACAAGACGATAAGTCATTTTATATGGTCACAACTGATATATATACGGCTAAGAATGGCTGAAGAAGTAATCCGGGGATTATTCTGATGCGATCTGATAATCTGACGGATCGGAAACACAATACTGTTGATCTAGCAAAATTAAAAGGACAACGGAAGGAACCACCGGGGACTAAAGCATGAAAAGCTGGTGAGGTGAAGACCGGTTTGATAAATTAAAAAATGTGGAACGACATTGTCGCTCCACAAGATGTTTTTCATTGTAGTATTGTAGGATTTTTTCCAGTATCCTTATCAAATCAATTACGAAGTTTTAAATGATGGGATAGGTATCTCCATTCATCATAGCAATTACTTCTTTTGATTAAGTTTACTTATGGAGCAAATGTACCTTAGAATAGAGGTAGAAAAGATATGAAAAACATACTTTTTTATGTGAAAATGGGAATATAATTCTGTAGCTATATGATTTATTGTATCAATAGTGTTCTGTTTTGTCCCACAATTATTAATTGTCAAAAATAATCAGTTGATTCGTACTTTATTTGCTTTAGCGTTGATTTGTGATATTCATATAGCGTATAGGGGTAATGCCATAAAGTCAATGAATTTCTTCATTTTTTTAGAAGTTGCGCCAATGGAAGTTGATGAATCCACAATTGATTCCTCCGCATTGGAGGTGACTTTATGCTACAAACCCTAGCAAATCAATGTTGAAAGAATTCTATCCGATTAGACCATATGAAAAGACAATATAGTTTCTGTTTTCTACATGCCTCTTATTTAGTCACTGCGGTGTCTATACCACTGATTTTCCTTTTTTCCTGTTCAACTAAGCGGGAAATGGTGTATCAGCATGAACTTAACCGATTAAAAGACATTGCGAGGACCAATCTGATGGAAAATATAGATGAATTCAATTCCTACGAGCACAGACCAAAATCGGATGGCCCATATGATGCATCTAACAATAAAGAATTTCTGGTCAACAATATTCCCTATTTTGAAAGTTCCAATGATACATTGCGTAGAGTCTATAATTACCGCTGGTGGATGATCAGCAAGCATCTACGGAATTATTACGATGTGCAAGATGCAAAAAATTACTGGGTCATTACAGAATTTTTTGGATACCCCGCGTGGGGATCTTTAAGCGGGGCTATTACCTGTCCGACAGCACACCAGTTTTATGATGTACGTTGGCTCCGTGATCCTAAATACCTCCAATCCTACGCAGAATATTTTATGCTGGGATCGGCTTCCAGATTAAATCAAAGGGAGAATGGAAACTTTCTTACCCATCTTAGCAGACCGGAAAGTGTTCATTTTTCCAGTTGGATGATTGATGGTATTGAATCATTTTTGAAAATTCACCCTGATAAGACTTGGTTGCAGCGGATGCTTCCTGCAATGGAAAATCATCAGCATCTTCTGGATAGCCTGTTTACGGTAAAAAGCCCCGGATCTAAGACCGACGGAATGTATAAAATTCTGGATCTTTATGACGGAATGGAATTTAGTCTTTCGGCGGTTTTAGGCTTAATTGAGAGTAAGGGACCCTATGAAATTTATACGGATAGTACTTGGAAAGAGCTTTATCTTGGCTGGGGCACAACGGACAAGGCGGCAAAAACGACACAGTCAAAGAATTCTCCATTGGCTTTTACGAAAGGTTATCCCGATTTTTATCTTGTAAGACCCTCCGTCGGAAGTTATTCCTATGGAAACAATCAATCGCTATACCATCTGTATGCTTTGGAACAGCAAAACAACCCTTCCGTTAAAGTAAAAGAAAAAGTAAGCCATTATAAGGCTAAATCGACAGAAGTTCAACAAAAGTTTCTCAAGACACTTTGGAATTCAGATGATGGATTTTTCAATAGTTTCTCCGCCGGTGATAATGCCTATGGAGCTAGAGATTATGAGGCTAGGGTAAGGGAGTCAGTTGGTTATACACCCTGGTATTTCAATATGATACCCGGTCGGGATAATAAAAAGTATGAAGTAGCCTGGGAAATGTTTACCTCTGAAAAAGGATTTAATCATCATAAAGGAATGACCACCGCAGAAAGACAACATCCCTATTATAATGAACAGGCTTATGCCTGGAATGGTAGGGGCTGGCCTTTTCAAAATTCGGTTGTATATAAAGCATACGGCAATTATTTAAGAAACTATAAAAATCAAATTACTGCACAAGACAAGGAGACCCTCTATGAACAGCTTATGAAGCTTACACGACTTCACGGTTACGCCCATCCCAATATCGGCGAATGGTATATCCCAAGCGACGGTCAGGAATTTGGAGGGCAGAACGATTACTTTCATTCCACCTATCCAGACATGATCATAGCAGATCTCATCGGGTTTAAGGGGACACATCACAACAGTTTTCAGGTTCAGCCACTTATACCCGCAGGCAAAATGGATTATTTTTATCTCGGAAACTTAGATTATCATGGAAAAACGATTGATATTGTTTGGAGAAACGACTGGGATCAAGACAAACCCGGAAAACAGTCTATGTTATGTATTTGGGTGGATCATGTGTTGAAAGCAACCAGCAAAGCGATTGATGTCAAAATGGAAGTAAATTTGGATTAACTGAAATGCGGTGATGCCCCTTTCCCATATCGGATTCATATTATTAGCTCGATACCTGTGGTGCTGTTTCTTCGTCTGTGCATTCTTTTTACTTGTTTAGAAGAATTAATAAAATGACGATACAAAGTTTGGATATATAACAGATCTAATAACTAAGTTTGTCTAAAATGTTCTGCGAACCATGTTAAAGGATTACAAAAAATATGAACTATTTGGAAAGCCGATGATGCAAAAAATTGCACTCACAGCTCCGTTTAAATATGATTTCCCTGTGGCCGAACAGGCTTGTTTTTTGTATGTTCTTGAAGGAGAATTTCAATACCAGCTAAAAGATGAGATGTTAAATATCCCGAGTAATTATTCCTTATTTCTAAACTGCATCAGTTCAGGGAAATTTCTCCAAAATGCTAAGTCTGGGGTGAACTGTCAGATCATTATTGTGACTTTCTATCCAGATATCTTAAAAAAAATCTATGAAAAGGAACTACCATCGCTGATGCATAAACCTCAAGGTGTCATTTCGAATAAATCCAAAGAAAAAATAGATAATGATTTTCTGATTCAAAAGTATATTGAAGGCCTGTTGTTTTATTTTGAAAATCCTTTACTTATCAATGAGGAGATACTAGTTCTCAAAATAAAAGAAATTATAATATTATTGTCTCAGACTAAAAACGCGGAAGCAATCCAGTTGATATTATCCCAACTTTTTTCTGCGACCACCTATTCATTTAAACAGGTTATTGAAGCCAATCTATTTTCCCAGCAGACGATCGAGCAGCTGGCCGACCGGTGTAACCTGAGTGTATCGTCATTTAAACGAGAGTTTGCGAAACTATATAATAATACGCCAGCCAGTTATATCAAAAATAAGAAGCTTGAAAAAGCTGCAGAACTTCTTTTGGTTTCAGATCAGCGCATTACTGAAATTGCATTTGGCTGTGGATTTAATGACTTGGCAACTTTCACCAAAAGCTTTAGCGATAAATACTGCGCTTCCCCAACAAATTATCGCCAGCATTTCAAAGAGAAGTAATAGATAAGTTGTGATAGGTCAGGGCACCAATCACAATGATCGGTTTTATCCATCACCATTGAAATTCTTAAATAGGGTTTAAGCCTACTATTTGAACCAAAATATCAAATCTTTGAACAGATTTAAAAAGTCATTTTCCTAATTCTATTGCAACTTTGTCTTGTTCCTTTAGCAGCATATTGCTATCAAAAAGAATAATGTTAGCTCTGCTGGAATAGTCTTTTATAAAAAATATCAAAGTTAAAAAAGAAGAAAATGGGTTTATCAAATTTAGGAATTTTCCACACGATTGTCGGCGTTGTAGCTCTTTTCGGGGCGATAGTAGGGTTTGTCAGATATGGCAAAATCAACCTGGGGGCACGCTCGGGAAGCGTTTATTTTTATGCGACGCTGATTACTTCCGTCACTGCACTGGGGCTCTCAAAGCAGGGCGGGTTCAACGCAGGCCATATCTTTTCACTTTTTATCCTCATTTTAGTAGTGCTTGCCTATTGGCTTTATTCAAAAAAGAAAAGTAATAGAAAGGCGAGGTATGTAGAAAATTTTCTTTTATCATTCAGTTTTTTTCTATCCCTTGTACCTACTATCAATGAGACTTTTACCCGAATTCCAATAGGGCAGCCCTTGGCGAAGAATATTAAAGATCCCATCATTGGACAAACACTTCTTATCCTTTTTATCCTATTTGTGATGGGGTCTATTTTTCAATTCGTCCGACAGAAGAAAATCAACAGCAGGGCAGAAAGTGAAATAATATAAAAGTAAATTATATTATTTCGATCGATGCACGTTATTTAAAATATGACAAACTAATATTTTGATTTTATTGTTAGCAATTGTAGCAGTTTAACACATAATAATTTTAAAATATATGCTTAATTACGATTGTTTAAAAAAAATAAAGATGTGCGACGGAAAGAATAATTCGACGGGATTACTTCTCGCCATGGTGGCGGGAGCAGCACTTGGTACATTGGTCGGTTTATTAGTTGCACCGAATAGTGGAAAAAAAACGCGAAAAAAAATCAAGGCGAAGACGAGGGATCTCAAAGAACAGGCAAAGCATAAGTATGAAGAAGTAGCCGACAAGGTAAAAGAAGAGTATGAACACGTATCATCCGCAGTTAGTGAGACAGTGGGGCATGTCGCTGATAAGGTCTCTGATGAAGTTGATAAGTATAAAGATGAAATAAAAGCTAAATCTGGCGAAGGTGTACAGGCTGTAAAAGAAGCGATTAAAAACCAAAGAGAGGAGTAGTTTTTAGTATTTCAAATAGCAGATCGGATCCAAATAATAAATCCGATCTGCTCCCCTCAGCCTCGGTCTACGGAAACCTCACGGGGAATTCCATAGTTGAGCGTTTAGTTTTTTTGTTAATGATTAATGCCCGTCTTTAGATCAGCTAGTCCAGTTTGTAAGCTTGAACAGTATTCGTTCTGACGGTAGGCACATAAAGTATACCTGAAGAGTTGTCATATCCGATATCGGCCGCACTTATCTTTTTATCCCGTGTGTCAAGTAATACTGTATTTGAACCGTCCGATTTGACATGGTAAATCAGTCCTTGCCAGCCAGAAACTATAAATTCATTGGGTTTGATCTGTACGACGCCATCCAAACCACCTTCCATACCTTTTGATATAACGGTATTTTTTTTATCCTGGTCTATCTTTACAAGCGCTCCATCTGACAATACATATAGATCTTTCCCGACTGCGAGCAGCCCGTTTGCACCTTTGAGATTTTCGGCATATAGTGTAGGGATTTCGTTTTCAATACGATAGATTTTTCCATGTCGTGTATCGCTCACATAGACAATCCCCTTGGCGTCTACAGTAATGTCGTTGAGGAGCTCGGCACCGTCGATGGGAATTCTTTTAATGATACTTGCTTTATCCACATCGATTACGGCAATGGATTTAGAAAATGCTTCTGCAGCGTAGAGCCTGTTTTTGTGGATTCCTATTCCCAAGACCGCATTGAGTCCTGTAACCCAATCTTTTTTGATAAATTCTCCGTCCATACCCAGTTTGCTGATGAAAGCCGTCGTGTTCGGCTCGAAGGCGACCGTGTTTGACACATAGAGTACTTTGTTTTTGGAATCTACCCAAACAGATTCAGGCGATCTTAGGGTGGTATCCGATTGCCACTGCGGTGTTAATTTCCGCTGAGCAAATAGGATCTGTGTAAAAATGATAAGGATAAATGTGAACGTAATTTTCATAGAAAATCTGTTTGAGGTTTATATTAGTTTAATTTATTCGAGTTATAAAACGATTACCCAAGAGAACTTTTGATCTTCTGTTAAACAAGAAATAGTTATAATCAAGAAAAAATCGACCATTGAGTTCATTTAATATACAGAATTTAGATCGTATTGTTTTCATTTTTCGAAAGAAAACCTCATCTGATCGCTCAGATCAATTATTTCTTTATAAATAAACTACTGTCGCATTTATTTTCAATATACAGCAAAATTGCTGTGCGTACACTAAAATTATTCATAAACAACTTTCGTTTTATACAGATTTATTGAAGTTATTAATTTCTTGTTAATAGTTTATTAATGGTGCCTACTAACTTTGATTTTTAATAATAACCCTAATGAAATTTTAGCCCTCTGGAACAGTAGGACAGTATGGGATCCAACATTGAAATCAACCAATATATATATAACCAGTTTTCAATCATTTAAAAAAAACAGTTAATTATGAGTCTTAAAAAGCAAAAAAAAGTATGTATGGTCTCCTTGTTGATCATTTTGATGATGTCCTGTTCGAAGAGCGAAAAGATGATGGAACAACCTATCCCGAAAGAGGAGGCCAAAAAAGCGAATGGCAACAATGGGCTTTCCGCGACAGGTGATGTTGTTGGGCAGATTACCGTGGGATACCAGGGCTGGTTTTCCTGTGCTGGTGACAATTCTCCTATGGGAACACATTGGTGGCACTGGACTGAATCCTGGCAACAAACTCCATCCCCGGCAAATTTCCATATCCCTTCTTGGCCTGACAACAGTGAGTACCAAAAAACTTACCCGACAAATTTACCCGCGTTAGCCAGTGGCCTGCCGGCCTCATTATTTTCCTCATTTGATGATCAGACTGTCAATGTCCAATTTAAATGGATGAAGGACTACGGTATCCACACGGCGGCATTGCAGCGATTTAATCCCACAGGAGTGGAAGGTCCTATTCGTAATGCCATAACCGCAAAAGTGAAGTTTGCCGCAGAACAACATGGGGTCAAATTTTATATCATGTATGATGTATCAGCTTGGACAGGTATGCAAAGTGAAATAAAGAGTGATTGGCTGAGTTTCATGAAACAATATACCCAGTCGTCTGCCTATGCCAAACAGAACGGGAAGCCCGTGGTCGGTATCTGGGGATTTGGGTTTAATGATAACAACCATCCCTGGTCGGCGGCCGTCTGCTTAGATGTGATTCAGTGGTTTCGCGATCAAGGCTGCTATGTCATGGGTGGAACACCAACCCATTGGCGATTGGCGCAAGCAGGCGGCGATTCGCGACCGGATTTTATTGATGTTTACAAATCCTTTGATATGTTGTCACCCTGGATGGTAGGCCGCATCGGAACCATTGCAGACGTGGATCATTATGCGCAGCATATCCAAAATGCTGACCTTCAGTTTTGTAATTTAAATAACATCGACTATCAACCCTGTGTATTACCGGGATCCTTACAGGAGGGACAACGAAAACACGGTGACTTTATGTGGCGTCAATTTTACAATTTGACTGCTCTCGGTGTCAGAAGTATGTATATATCCATGTTTGATGAATACAATGAGTCCAATCAGATTGCGAAGACCGCCGCGGATCAACAGAGTGTTCCCGTCGGTTTGGGCATAAAATCTATGGATGAAGACGGGATAGCCTGTTCTTCGGATTATTATCTCCGGATTACAATGGATGGTGGAAAGATGCTCAAGGGACAGATAGCGATTACTTCAAATAGGCCGACATCTCCGCAATAAGCCCAACGAAAAATACACTTTGATTTCCAATTCGGACTTTCTTTAGTAACTTTAAAAATAATTGACTCTGATAGGAAAATTTGTTGATGTAGCGCAAGGCTTTTCGCCTTACGCTACATCTGATCAGTGCAGGTGTCGCAAGTAGTTTTATGAAAACGCTGGGGTACCGGGACATCAATACAATAATGCGGTTCGAATTGCGGTTTAGTTTATTAGGATGATTCATAAAAAAAGTAAAAAAATGCTTCTTATCATTTTATTCATTGTGGCGGCAGTTGTCGGAGGTATCGCTTATTATTTATTCACTAACGGTAACGTTAAAATAGATAGAGCTTTAAAATCAGATACCATATATAGTTTTAAAGTTCAAGGACTGGATGGTGCGACGATTGATTTTGCTCAATTTAAAGGCAAAAAGATTCTGGTTGTAAACACGGCTTCCAAATGTGGATTTACACCGCAATACGAGGGACTTGAACGTTTATACAAAAGGTTCAATGATAAGCTAGTTATCGTTGGTTTTCCTTCCAATAATTTTTTAGATCAAGAGCCGGGTGAGAATGCAGAAATAGCGACGTTTTGTCAGCGCAATTACGGGGTAACCTTTCCTATGGCTGCAAAGGTTGATCTCAAAGGAAAGCAGCAGGCACCTATCTATCAGTGGCTGACCAACAAAAGCCTAAATGGTGTGGAAAGTTCCGCTGTCTTGTGGAATTTTCAGAAGTATCTAATCGATGAAAACGGCAAGCTTATAAAGCATTTTTCTCCAAAAACCGACCCTGAGGATATTGAGATTTTAAAACTAGTAGATTGATTTCGACTAGTTTTTCTCTTGCAATAAAGCTAAGTCCGGAGGTAATAGAAAGCATTATCGCCATTTGTTGACCTGCTGTACCTTTTCTTCCAATTGAGCCGCCAATGATTTTACTCGGGCTTTTAAAATTAATTTTCTACCTGTAATTGACCTTGTAAAGATTAAATCGCAGTTACCTACATGTTGCTTCCATTGATTGCTAAAATACTCGGCAAGCTCTTTTTTACGGGCGAGAACTTCAGGAACCGCATGATAATCTTCCTGCTTTACAAAAAAGGCAAAAGTGTTTTTTCGAACAATCACATAGCGTGGATTGTCGATCGGTGCAACAATTTCGCAGAGTGCATTGATGAAGATAGATTTGTCAAAAGTTGTTCCCCCTTCCAGATGACAGTAAACAGATCCCGATCGGTCGACTTGCGTTTCCACCCGCAATTCTTCATGATCAGCACGTATAATATGCGCTTTTAGCAGGGCGTCTAAAAGGGCTTGGCTCACTTTTTTCAGATCTTTGGTAATATCTCTATATTTTAGATATATACGTAGTGATTTAATGGTCTTTCTGCCGAAAAGCAGCATGCCGATTGCTCCCAAACCCGCCATGTACATATAAAGATCTCTTAAGCTCTGCATATTTTTTAGTGCCTGAATAAAACCTTGCACATGATCAAGACCAAAACTAAGCCACGCTGCAGCCACTGTCACTAACAAGTTTTTAATTGTTTTGTGAAGATACAGTGCTTTAACGCGTTGATAATCCTGTTCTTCGTCAAAAGGTATTTTGATCTCTTCTACGAGATTTACTCCCTTGCTAAGCGCAACATTCCAGCGTTGCTTGAGGTCCGCCCGATTGGCTGCAAATTCAAGTATTTCAGCGTTTTTCTTTGAGATCTCCCCAACGTTGTTTATATTTTCGGGTAGGTCAAAACGACCGATACCATTCTCTATTTCAGGCTCTTGACGAAGTGAGATGCCGACAAAGCTCCTAAACCTTCGTTTTAATAATTTAAGGTCATCTCCACCCGTCGCAGAGGTCGGATCAGCGCACACCAAGTGCCATATGTTTGCCGTTTTGTTCTTATTACCTAGTTGAGCTCTAATCGCTCTTCCCCGCATTTGGTTGGAAAGTACAAATGAGCCTACAAAACTCGCTAGAATCAGTGAGTTGATTGCCGGAGCATCCCAGCCTTCGCCCAACAAAGACTTGGTTCCCAGTAAGATTTCGATTTCTCCTGCCTGAAATAGCTGGGTGACAATGTGAACAATATTATGTTGAAGTCCCTCTGTCTGATTTATTGAAAGGTAATTAGGATCAAAAGGAACTGGGCTGGCGTAGGTGTCATACACAGCGTATTTGGCTGAAGTGGTTTTAAATGCTGGATAACTGTCGGTTGGAATAATGATTATAGAACCTGTAAGGACTCCGATTTTCTTGTTGTTTTTATTTTCTCGTCTTAATTTTTCGAAAATAGGGATAACACCTATTTTGTTCAATGCAAGGTCATTGAGCGTGCTGTTAACATAAAATTCTTTCCGTATGAAGTCCGAGAGGATGACCAGGCGTAAATCTTTGCCTAGTTTGTCGTATTCAAAATCCACAATCGACTTGATGGATTCCATTTTACTGATACTTGAGGTTAAATATTGCCGGATACGACTATTTTGAGAAAAGTTCACTTGTTTTTTTTCAAGTGCACCGTGCCGTTGTAATCTGTTTGTCAGCATATTTCGATGCTCTTCAAACGCATTGAAATGTACTTTCTCCCGGTGCAGGTAAAAATCAAGTAGAATTTCGATCCATTCATAATCTAGCTCAGGTATTTTGAAATCTTTGCTACCGATGATCTCCAGATGGAGCTCGGGAATGGGAATCTGGTTGGCATGTAGAAAAATTAAGCAAGCCGAGTAAAATTTTAGGTTATTATATATCCATTCTAGATCAGCATTCGGGTCCAGCCATATCGGATGTTTTTGAATCGCTTGGAGCACGATTTCGTCCTTGCTTATTTCTGTAAACAGCTTACGCATGCTTTCCCTGTAATCTTTAATGAACTGTGTTTCCTTTTGGCTCGGGGAGGTGAAATAAATATAATCCTGATGTGGACATAGATCCCCTTCAATGATAAGCTCGGGGACTGAAATTTCTGCATCTATGGGGCCATTGAGATCCATGTAGCGCTGCCATTCTGTTGGAGAGACATCATAGGGCGGGGTAGCGGTTAAGCCGACAACTAGGGGCTTCAGTTTTTTCTTGATATTTATTAACGTATGCCACCATTCATTTTTAAGATGATGGGCCTCATCGACGACTATTGTACCGATTTTTTGTAATTGCAATCTACGTAGAATACGGTCAAGGTTTGAATCATTCCCCGTTACATCTTGATCATTGCAAGCAGCATGCAGTCCCTGATAGGTCACTACGGTCATAAATTTGGGATTTCGGATATCTTTAGATATCCAGTCGGGTACGGTATCTGTTTGAAGAAAAAGTTCACAGAACCGTTGTATCCATTGGTTACGGATGGCGCGTGTCGGTGCAAGAATTAGCGTTGGTTTATTGATGCGGATCGCAACTTCAAGCCCTAAAACGGTCTTACCAGAGCCGGGAGGAGCCACCACATGTAAATGTCCATCCTTCAGGTGCGCTTGTAATTCTTCCAGCACGCGAAGTTGGTACTTCCGCCATGAATATTTGAACTTAATTGCTTTTGGGTATTCAGTCAATAGATTAGGACAATTTAAATTTTATTCCATATTATGGCACAATATAATAATTTTGGCCGCAATTACTATTCGTTACCAAAGAATTTTGGATTAGTCTCTATTTCACCCCAAAAGAAGTGACTATAATAGCTTGTTATTTCTTTTAAGTTAAACTTTAAGTGTAGGACTCAATCTAAAAAAATAGACATTTTTATAGGTGATCTAGTACGCTCTAAGTACGTTTAAAGCACTGTTATAGTACAAAAACCTTGTGTCGACTTAGTACTATATCAGTACTATATCAGTACTATATCTGTACTATATCTGTGCTTTATCCGTATAACGTTCAAAAATGGGAGGATTTTGACTGCTTCATTTGCATGAGTTGTTAATTAAAAGTTAATGTTGAGCAAGCTGAAGATTTGGCATGAGATTATTACTATTCGCTTACAGAATAGCAGAGCAGTTAGTATTCGCTGGGATAGACTTTATATTCGTACATGATTCCTTGAGGATAAGGTGGTACCTTTGTAGAAACAGCTGAAGGAATTCTAATGAATATAATAGCGGTGTTCTCGATCATATTGTTAGTAGGAATTGTTATTCTAATTATAGGAGCCGTTTTGATGTTGTTATCATCAATTATCGCCTATGTCTGTAGAAGTGGGCGGTGGAAGGGAAGGATGGATACCGTCCTGTACATAAGTACCTGTATTGTAGAGCTAGGTTTATTGATGTTTCTTTTGACACTTGCAGGCTCGAGTCTCTTTATCGTAATCGAGGCAATGATCAAAGGTACTTACCGCTTGAGCTTTAGCAGAACTGGGGGGGAGATAACAATATCGTGGGAGAATCAGCCTGTGTGGTTTGCTTTTCAAACAGTAATATTTATAGGCTTTTCCGTCTTTTTGATCTTTCTTTCGATCAAAAGAGTTCGATCGTTAAAATGCATGCGTGAAGACTGGAAATTATGAGCATAGGGAACATAGAATAGCAACAATTGTAAAAGATCAAATTATATGAGAAAAATTATTATTCTGGCGCTAATGATTGTAGCCCATATCTTATGTTTCGGACAGAAAAAAAAATCAGGTAGAACAAATCTCCCATTTCCAAAAATTGAGAATCCAACACGTCCGCCGGAGGCAAAAAGAATTGAGGATCTTGATCTCGTCTCTTCAGAAAGATGTTTTGTTTATAACGTCGAAGAAAAGAAGGACTCCCTTTTATTTGTCAATGAGAATTTATTGGAATACGGTTGGGCAGGAGACAATGCCAGAATGGTTATTACTTCCTACAGTTACGATCCAATCAAAAAAGAAGCGGCGGCAAAGAGTGGCTATGTTCTTTTGGAAGAAAGGAAAATGCAATTTGTCAATGGAAGTTACAAGATACAAAACGATATGCTTGTTTTTACTCCCGAAAAAAAAGATAAATTTAAGATACGAAAATTTAGATTGCTATACACATCTAGAACAAAGGAGATTGACTGCTTGATAGACGAGGAAAATAATAAATTTGTCCCAGGTGATTGCCTTGAGCCCATGGTCAGTATGTAAAACCAATAGGCAAGTAAGAAACCGAAAATGGTTTAAATAATTCAACGTAGACGAACAGCTAAAAAAATAGGAAATGAGAAAAATTATATTTAGATTCTGGCTGGTTAATATACTGCTAAGTGTATCACTATTTATCGTATATCGACTGATCATTGCACACACAGATACAGAAGCTACCGGATTTTTGGAGACTATTATTGTTATTTTGGATATTGTGGTCAATCTTGGTTTCTCAGCGATCTATCTTGCGGCAATGGTGTTGTGTTCTTTAGTACTTTTTCTAAATCATATCGAAAAAGTTAGGGATAATAAAGTATTATCATTGTTAACTTTCTCGGGAATACCAGCTATTTGTTTGCTCTTAGTGACCGTTTACATTTTGGTAGGAATGTATAAATATAACAGGATTCTTGATCCGCTAAAAATGCTGTTGATCTTTTCAATTATTTATGTTTCCTGTACAATCTTAGAATTTGTTGTATTCAGAAAGATAATAGAAAACCAGAGCGTCCGTCTGAAGGTTCAGAAATAATACACTATTTTTCGTATGCCTATTTATTTAATTAAAATTGGTAGAGTTCAGATAACCCGATGATTTTAATCTTTCTAAGATGTGGTTTGCTTCAGCTTGATCCATATCATTAGCAAACCTTATGGTTTTAAAGCCATATTCGAATCGAATAGAACCTCTATTTTTAAAGAGCGACAAATCATTTCTGCGACCCCAAAAAGCAAATTCAAAAGGTTCTTCCTCAACATGAAAGTTCTTAGCTTCCCTTAGATCATATATCCGGGTCCTGAAAAATATGTCATTTTTTCTGGTAATACTTACTTGCTCGCGATCTATTAAGATAATTTCCTTTCCAATTAAATACCACATCAGCGTTTTCATCACAAATAGACCACCTGGTATCCATAAAACTAACCAAACGATGGAAAATAAGTTATCAAACCCTGATCCGCCATTTCCGTTATCATAAACATCACCTAAGAAGGGTGAACCGACAAAATTTACTCCAACAAACCATGCGACCAGCCAAAAACTGAGAAACATGATGACAGGTATATGTTTTTTTGCCGGTATGGTAATCTGGTATCCGTTTGGCGTTTGGTCAATGTTTGCAATACCTTCATAAGGTCTTTCCATGGCAATAATTGTTACGAGTTTTAAAAGGTTAATTTAACCGGAGCTAATATGCAAAAAGTCAAAGAATAAAAAAATTTTTTATACAGGTTTATCCTTTTTTTGAATATCTATTGTTCTTTACAAAAAAACGTAATGGTAGCATGGCGTGTTCCTGAGCATAAGCAATACCTATCCGCGGGGCCTTTCCAATCTCCGAAGGGCTGTATTTCAATCCTTGATCTTCAATCCAAATTTTATCACCGGTCAGTAACACATCGTTAAATGAAGAATCAATTCCTAGAGCTTTCGCCGCGGACCCCGGACCATTCGAAAACGAAGGTTTTTCGGGTGGTATCTGTCTTCGCAATGCCATCACATCCATACCAACCAGTGGTTCAATACTTCTAATTAAAACGCATTGCGGATCCTCTGCAACTGATGTGACAATATTCAGAAGATGGTGAATTCCATAACATAAATATACATAGGCTACACCACCTTCGCGATACATTGGTTCAGTTCTCGATGTTCTCTTGCCTTTATAAGCATGGGATGCTTTATCCGGAACTCCAAAGTAAGCCTCGGTTTCAACAATTCGACCCGCTGTTACCAATCCATCTTTTTGCGTATAGAGAACCTTACCTAACAGATCTTCTGCTAGAAACAGAACATCCGTATTCTTATAATATGACTGAAGTAGTTTACTCATAATTTATTTCCTCAGAGAGATTGTTTACCTCTCATATCGTATTTTCAATTAAATCGCTTTATTAATCTTCTTATTGTCAGGGACAATTTTTTATTTGATAAGATAGGGGTTGCACCAAATTGACCAAGCATTAAAGTTGTTTCCCGTTTGATCCTGTGTGCAGAGCTCAAGATTATCGATACCTGCGAGATCTATATCAAAAAGATGTTTTTCATTGGGCTTGACGTTATAGGAAGAAAGGATTTTTCCGTCGCCGCGGATGATAAATTGAATTCCTTCAGGCTTTTGTGCTCCGTCGCGTAAAGCCGCTGTAATCTTCAATTTCCGCCACTTTTTTGTAAGCTTGTACTTATACAGTGACGGGGCATGGGCATATAGTCCTTTAGGATATATTTCGCCCATGTTTTCCAGAAAAAATAATTGGTTGGATTCGGCTGTGTAATAATTACGCGCCGGATTTTCCCAACCTACAGAAGCTTCTTCCCAGGCTGCATCAGAAAGAAAAACGCTGTCCTTCTTAATGGTTTTGAGGTTAATGGGCTGGTTATTTTGCAATAACTGATTTAGTATGGTTAACTTGGTCTGTCTTTGACTATCCCGGTTGTCATTTTCTACTATTCTAATCAAATCATTTACGGTTGGCTGACCAATGTTATCTAAGCTCATAAAATGTCCCTCTTCACTGTAGATAACCATTTTGCGGTATTCTTTAATAGATCCATTGTCGAATAGAAAGAGAATTCTTATCTCATAAGGTACATTACGTTCAAGTGGGGCGATATTAATTTCTGCGGAATTTCTTTGACTGACTGCCGACAAAAAGCTGTTGCTCAAATATTCCGAGATGCTATATGGACGGGTTAGCACAACAACGCTATATGGTATTTTACTTGCCCGATAGTGGAGCATTAATTTTGTTTTATTTTCCGCTTGTGTTACCTTAAATGACTGTAATAGAAATTCGTTGTTATTATGTATAGGTTTCGGCCGCTGCGTAAATATGGGGTGGCGGCTTAACTGAAATACCGATGCACGGGAAAATTTAGATGATTTGAAACCGCCCCACTTTTCCTCTTTATAGTGTCGGCTGCCATGTTCGCCCATTAGGGATATCGTTTTTGAATTGAACTCATCTGGGAAACCATTGTCATGTGGTAATCCGAATAAATGTCCCATTTCATGAGCTATCCCGCCAAGATACCAGCTATTGAACTCACCTACAGAACATTCTTTATCAGTTGCAAACATTTCTGTGAAAGTCATCTTTGTGTTGGCTTCGGATAGTAGCGCTGGATCTAGCAGGTCGCAGTCAGCAACCATACACAACCCCGATGAGGCCGAACCCCTGCCATAGTACGGTGAATGAAATATATAGATGCCATTTTCATTCTGACGGTTCAAAGCAGTAATTACAAGGATATGTTCTGTGCTTGGGTTGATAACAGGAGCTAATTTTTCGAAGATTTCTTTTTCTATTTCTCCACCCGAGTTTATGGTGTAATCATTTGACGGTTTTAATCCTTGGACCAGATGGTACCGGTAACCCAAATTGTCCATTTCAAAAGGGATGCCATCACTTTTGAATCCTGAGCTTTCAAACTCATCTCTGTAGTAGGAAGAAATATCTTTCAGTGTTCGATCCAATCGATTTTTCCAATTTGATGACAGCTTTGAGTCAGCAGCATAGAAATAGACTATTTTAACTGTATTCAGTGTATTTTTTTTAATTGCTGGGGTAGTGCCATGTGCCAATTGGGTAAATAGCGCTAGAAAAATGAACAACATCATCTGTTGCAAGATTGGCTGCCTGCATTTTTTGATGTTTTTAGTAAAAATTCCCATTTAAAGAATGTGTTTGGTCGCCTGATTGGTGAAAACCTAAAATAATCTTTTTAATTGACATTTATGCCATCTCAAATTTGAAAACATTGCTGGTTTTGATAAGACGTGTTATAATTTATTTATATACGTTTTACGTGACAAAGATGCAAATGACGCTGCAGGAGGATCCTGCTAGATGCGACGACTTAAGAGGTTGGTTTCGCAAAAAAAATGTTTCCATGCCGCTTGATATGGGGTGGATTAAGTCCGAAGAAATAGCGTGCAAGTGTGGCTAGAGCAAACGGCAAAGACAAAGGGCAAAGACAAAGGGCCAATTCATACCTTGACCCTTGTCTGTTACTTTTATTTCAACTTATCTTTAACACTTTTTGCATGCTCAAGATGGCTTTTGAGCGTCGGCAATGTTTTATCTACAAATGCTTTCAGGTCGGCATCTTTAAGGTTTTTACTCGCGTCCTCAAAAAGCTTAACATCTTTTTCGTGGTCTTTAACCATATCTTCAATATAAGACTTATCGAAGTCGCCGGGAGACTTTTTGGATAATTCATCCTTTAATTTTTGCTCTTCGGTACCTAAAGTAGCTGGCAAAGTTATATTTTTCGCCTTTGCAAGAGTGGCTAATTCATCATTTGCTGCGGAATGATCTTTCACCATCATTTCGCCAAAAGCCTTTACATCTGCATGCTGTCCTTTTTGCTGTGCCAGTTTTCCCAGTTCTACCTCGGCCATTCCACCGTTCGCTGCTTCAGTAACAAACTTTGCATCATCTTCACTGACAGCAACAGGTGTTGTCACCATATCGTTATCATCCATATTTTCTGGTGCCTTTGCTTCATTGATACTGTCGGCAGTTTTTTTACTGTCATTATTTGCATTGCCGCAACTTTGGACTGCGGCGATGGAAAATGCAATTGCTAGGGTCAAAAATATTCTTTTCATGATTTTATGAGTTTTGATTTCTAGGTAAACAGTAGTCAAAAGAATATCGTTCAAAAAAAATGATATGATCAGCCCTTCTTTATTATATTATGTATGTTTTATCTTTAGAAACTTGATTGTAATACCCATCTGACCAAGGTGGTAAAAGTCGTGATGGATGAGTCCTGTCAGAAGATATTTAAGGTTATATGGAAAATTGGGATCTGCATGTTCATACGCTTGTTCAAGGAAGGAATCGTCTTTGTCATTAAGAAAGTTGATAATTTGTTGCTGACTGTTCCAAAAGTCTTCCAAAAGCTTTTCCCATCCTTTTATTTTGAGTTCATTATTCGTTCGCCAATTTGCTGCATCGTTCATTTCAAGTCCCCGGGGATTTCCATTCAGGCGACTCATTACCTCCCTACGCCATTCGATGAGATGCGACATTAATTCTGCTATGCTGTGTAGCTCCGGGATAGGACGCTCATAAGCGGTTAACTCATTCACATTCGCTATTTTTTTTTCAAAATTTTCATCGATCCACAGATCTTTATGTTCTACACCCTGCAGTTGCTGTATGATATCTTTTATCAGAATAGTATTCATAGTCGTTCAGTTTTAAAAGTAAACCAATGTGTAGCGTCTTTAGTTCTATCCGGTTGTCTGTCAGTTTGGCCCGGAGAAAATATCTGAAGGCTGTAGAGAAAACATAACATAAGACGTATAACAAATTAGGCTTCTAAAATTTCGATATAAATATCAAACCAAATTGCGAACGCTACTGTTCGAAGCTAAAAGTTGATCTTTTTTAGTTAGCAATAAATGCCAAAAAACCATTTTAGAAAATAGAATGAAACATATATTTTGTACGGTCGAAACACCTAAAAAATCCAATGCTAAATACAACTATGAACCAGCGTCTGGCGGATTTGTACTAGCTAAATATTTACCTCTTGGTTCGGTTTTTCCTTATGACTTTGGCTTTATTCCCGGCACAGTAGGAGAGGATGGAGATCCACTAGATGTCGTTATTATTTCGGAACAAGGAACTTTCCCGGGCTGTATATTGAAATGCAAAGTTATCGGAGCAATAAAAGCAGTACAGCAAAGCAAAGATGGCGTGCAGGTTGAAAATGATCGATTTCTGGCCGTCCCCACAGCTTCATCCATTTTCGGAAATATTCATCGAGTAGCCCAATTGCCCGATACTGTTCTGGACGAACTGCAACATTTTTTTATTAACTACAACAAACAGGAGGGGAAAGATTTCCAGCCCTTGAAAATATTAAGTGCAAAGGATGCTTGCAAGGCGATAGAAAAGGCTAAAAGTAACTGCCAGCCCATTAAAAAGATCGAAGTTTTTATCCCACTATATGATAAAGAGGGAAAGCCATTTTCAGCTCACTTATATCAGAGTATTAGCAAACAACTAATTAAGGACTTTGGAGGGATAACAGCCTATACACGTAGCCCTGTAGTTGGAATATGGGAAGATGATAATAGCGTGCAAATCAAAGACGATCATGTGATTTATGAGATCATGGTTTCTGAAATTGACCATTCTTATTGGAAACAGTTTAAGAAAAAGCTTGAATTCCAGTTTGCTCAAAAAGAACTGATCATTCGACAAAGTGAGATCGGGTTGATATAAGGACAGCGTTCGATTAGGAATTCTTTTTTACCACGTCAACCATATGATCAATGTCAAATGGTTTTTCAATGTAGTCATCTGCTTTACATTCTATTGCCTTTTGAGGCAGGTCATTGGCCGTGGATGTCAATACAGCAGATAAATCTTCTGTTTGAGGGTCCTCTTTCAATTCTTTTATTACTTTCGACCCTTTTTTATTCCCCTTAATGTTGTCATCAACAATAACCAGATCAGGATCGATATCCTCAATTTTGTCAATCGGAGCAGTAGTCAATGAGGGGACTACCTTGAATCCCTCATCTTCTAAGATCTCTTCCATTACCTCCAGAATATCTTTATTATCCTGAATAAGCACAATTTTCTTTTTCACTAGCTGTAATTTTCGGTATAAATATAGAGAAATAGAAAATGGAAAAATTAACTAATGTAATTGAGAATGGAAAATGTGGAGATTTAATGACATCTCCGCAGCGGATACTATTTTTTTGAGATCTATATATTGTTGATATTTATTGAATTTCAGGTGGTTGGAAGATGTTATCTGTATTAATAATTATAGATAAAATTGCTGTTTCAGCAACAAATAAAAACTATTGAGGTGTGTTAATTGTGCTATAGCTATAAGTTATATTTATTCATTTATCGCTTCATTTTTACAATATCGAAATGTAAAGTGTACTTATACTTCATATGATGCAGCTAACAAAAAAGGGGCGCGATTGGTAATTAATTATTCGAAAGTGTTAATGATAAACAAAATTGTTTTTTTAAAGATTATTAATTAATGAATAATAACAAAAAATCGATTTATAGTGCTCTTGCTGCCAATCTATTGATTGCACTGACCAAATTTATCGCTGGATCATTTACCAATAGTTCCTCTATGATTTCCGAAGGTATCCACTCAACTGTGGATACAGCTAACCAGTTGTTAATATTATATGGATTGAGGCGAAGTAAAAAGGCGCCGGACAAATCGCATCCATTTGGCTACGGGAAGGAACTATACTTTTGGTCTTTTGTAGTTTCTATCCTTATTTTTGGTCTTGGTGGCGCGTTGTCAATTTATCAGGGAATTGCGCATATGCGGCAACCACAATTAATGACTGATCCTTTCTGGAATTATATTGTTCTGATCCTTTCACTCATTTTCGAAGGCACCTCCTTTATAATCGCTTTAAAAGCATTTAACAAAACCCGTAATGGGCTAGGCTGGTGGGACACAATTATTAAAAGCAAGGACCCTTCCAGTTTTCTAGTCGTTTTTGAAGATGGAGCAGCGGTGGCAGGACTTATTATCGTTATGATCCTGATGGCACTGAGCCACTCACTTAAGATCCCTGAATTAGATGGATTGGCTTCTATAATTGTTGGATTGTTGCTGGTTTTCGTTTCCTTCATTTTGGCTAGAGAAAGTAGAAGTTTACTGATGGGCGAGGGGATAGCTTCCGAAACAAGAAATAAAATTGCCGCACTTGTAGAACAGGATATTTGTGTTTTAAAAACAAAAAATATTTTATCTACTTATCAGTCGCCAGAGGACGTTATACTGATGCTCATCATTGATTTTAAGGATGACCTCGATACCGAGGATATCACAATGGCCATTTCCCGGATCCGTACAAGTGTAAAAAATGAATTTAAATTCATTCACTATGTCATCATCCAACCAGAATAAATACTATAGTTGTGATTTGAAGATATTAATTAAGATTTTGCTCTCACTACCAAGTTTCTGATCCGACATCAGAAATAGCAATTCTTCCCAGAAAATAATAAAATTGGTATCAGAATAACAGTGGAAAGACGTAAGTTTGTGTATCATCAATATTAAATCTAAGGTTATGATATATTTAGGAATTCTAGTTTTTTTCGGACTCATTACATTGTTTGCTTCATTTTATACAGTAAAACAGGAATCTGCGGTTGTGATCGAAAGGTTAGGTAAATTTTTGAAAGTAAGTCATGCTGGTTTGCATTTAAAAATTCCGTTTTTGGATCAGATCGCTAAACGCCTGAATCTTCGTATCAAGCAATTGGATGTCATGATTGATACCAAAACGTTAGATAATGTTTTCATCAAGATGAAAGTTTCTGTTCAGTATCAGGTAATCAGAGACAATGTAAAGGATGCTTATTATCGTTTGGAAAATCCCGAAAATCAGATTACATCTTATGTTTTTGATGTTGTGCGTGCGGAGGTTCCAAAAACAAAATTAGATGATGTCTTTGTCAGAAAGGATGATATTGCTATCGCCGTAAAAAGTGAATTGCAGGATGCGATGCAGAGCTACGGTTATGATATAATCAAAGCATTAGTGACAGATATTGATCCTGATGAACAGGTAAAACACGCTATGAACAGAATCAACGCTGCAGAACGTGAAAAAACCGCCGCAGAATATGAATCTGAAGCCCAAAGAATACGAATTGTTGCCGTAGCAAAAGCTGAAGCAGAGTCTAAAAAGCTTCAGGGACAGGGTATTGCGGACCAAAGAAGGGAGATTGCAAAAGGACTGGAAGAATCTGTAAAAATGCTAAATGCCGCCGATATCAACGCCCAGGAAGCATCCGCTTTAATTGTTGTGACTCAACATTATGACACTTTGAACGCTATTGGAGCCAATAGTAGAAGCAATTTGGTTTTACTTCCCAACTCGCCGACGGCCGCAAGCTCCATGCTGAATGATTTGGTTGTTTCCATGGCAGCAGCGCAAAAGATTGAAGGGCCCAGTAACGCTCAATTGTCGGAAGCACCCCAGGCTAGTGGACGCCAGGAATAATTGTTAGCTAGGATCATATTTTTAGCTCATTTTCACTGCTACAAATCTACTCCATGTCGATCCTTATGATTTCCTCTGAGGTAAAGTTTATGGTTTTTTTCTCCTGTTGATCCATCAAAAAAAGTTAGGTTGGATCAACAGGAGGAAAATCGATCCAAAGAGAATTTCAAATAAGCCGCTGACTTATAAACTTGCTAATTTCCTTTGTGCATTGATGTATCAGCCTCCGGTTTGAGGTGTTATAAACTTTAATGCGTCGTCTAATTCTGTCTCATCAAAATATCTCTCTTCCAAAGCAGAATTGAACAAACGGAGGATATTATTTTCGACATTAACAATTGATTTCATAAACTTGGAGTGAGATACAACGGCACAGCGTCCTATTTTCGCAAAATGTTTAAAGCCCCATAACTCGCCCTCAACGAATCCTTTTAATTCCATATGCTTCATTACGGACAGATCCTTTACCTTGATGAGTATGTTGACATGCTTATAACCTTGATCGAGCTTTTTTTGGAAAAGGTGTTCAATGAATAAAGCATCCGTCTCGGTAAAATTATCCAATAATTCCAGGGCAATCGCATTTTCCTTAAATTCTTTTATTTGATTGATCATAATTAGCTTTTTTAACTGGTTTTTCTCCCTGTGCTACTATAATATCAAAGTTAAAAAGAATTAGAGGTAAAGACAACGCCATGTAAAAAGAAGGATTTATTAAATTAAACTGTATCCATTTATTTTTGTAACAATTATCAAAGGAAAGCTAATCTATTTTTTTATAGGTTATTAAAAACGAGCAAATTTCCTGAAGCAGTTCGGAGCTGAAATATGCGTACCTATTATTCTATCATATTTCACAATTCGGTTTCAAAAATAAAGGCTACAGTCCTGATATTGGTTACTGTAGCCTTCCTATATATTAAGTCAACCAGCGGACTAATTGCTTAGCTGTAATTTTCCGATAAAAGGCCGGCTATCAATCGTATTTATAGCTTCTTTGATCGAATAGCATAATTGATAATTCTCGCTTAATCTTTTTTTGTTGGATTCTATTTTGTCTTTTTCTATCTTATCCATCACCCATTTAGGATATAAGGGATCAGAATTAAACTTGGTAATCAATACGGTGTAGCCCTGATTCTGAGCCGTGATTAAAGTCTCTTTTGTTATATCTACTATTTTCATAGTGAGATAATATACAAAAAAAATATGAAACACTTTTTTCGTGGTGTAATCAAACGAGGAGATTGTCGTGCTGCTATTGGAATTTTGATGTAATAGAATTCCTCAACAGGAGAATGTGGGACAGGATTACCAAAGGTACAATCACGTTGGGTAATAAAGCATAAGGAAACTGTAGCATAGCAATATTGGGCTGATCAAAAGCTATGGTTTGTATAGGAATTGGTGACGACAATATACCTAGAATAACAACAATGAGAACTGAACAAACACCGAATATATTCCATAACCTGAAAATCTGAAAATTGAAAATTTTACGATAGAAAATTCCTGTGAGCAAAAATACAAATGCTGTGATTCCAAAAAATAGATCATGATTACAGCCAATAAAAGTCATCTCCCGTGGCAGCATTTTAGCTTTGAATAAAGCAAAAAGCAGATATTCCACAGGAATACGTAAGAGATGGATGGCCAAAAGTAAATACATATTTATTTTTGAATGTGCCAATAACTTATAACAACAGAGGATTGTTATCGCTGTTCCTAATAAGGTTAAGGCGAAAGAAGCGGGAAATCGTACGAAGAATCCTGCAATTGCTGCAGATGATATGATGAATGCCCAGGTGATATAAACTATTACGGAGCGTTTGTGCTGCACAGCCAGCCAGAATAGAATAAGACAACTTATTGTTACAGTGAGAAACACACTTTGCATAATTAAGAAATGTTAATGTTATAAAACTACAGGATAAATGGCCTTCAATACTTGTCTTAAGGCAAGTATTTTCTAAAAACTTGCTTCCTATGTTTTTATATAGCGCATGTTCTGCGGCAATTTAAAATAGTGTTATCCAGGAATCGTTTGAATTTTAGTTATTTGAAAATAGAGTCTATGAAAATAATTTCCAAAGAATAATTATGGAGAGGTTTTTGATAAAAAGCAATTTATTATTTTTTTATCGAAAGAACGCGCAACAAATTCCTGACAATAATTATAGTTAATGCATATAGGAAATTATTTAATGATATCAGGTTCTGAGCTTTTAAAAGAACCGGAGCTATATAGAAAATATGTAAAATGTTTTGAGATGATGTCCATTTCCAGATTTTTAATTAAGGAACGGGATAGATATATACAGATCGCGAAAATAGTGGAATTAAAATACGATACTGAGATTGAGATATTGGCAGACATGGAGATTCTTTTCTTTAATAAAGTGTTACTTATAGATCCTACTGTTCGTGTGCTTTTTGATAATCGGGAAAGGGATGAATTTACTTTCGAATTTGACGAAGGTGAAATGCAATACCTGAAGTATATGGGAAGTATGATCCGTAGATATCAGGTAAATGAAGTCTATGGATTAGGGGAAAAGTTTATTTCCAGTATGTTGGGAAATATAGTTCTGCACTATAATTTACTGCTCAATAGGAGTAACGAAAAGGAGTTAAACGTGAAAACCTATAATCAAGAACGGGCCTATAAGTTTTTTGGTGCCATTGTTATGTACCACAATATCAATAAGAGGATGTCTTTTTATGCAGATGAAATTATGGTAAGTAAAAGGACATTATCGAAAATAACAAAAGAAGTTTACGGGAAAAGCCCCAAGAGTATATTGGATAATTATATTGTTGAAAGAGCCAAGGAATACCTCAAAAGGCCCGAGTTAACTTTAAAAGAAATTAGCGCTAATTTGGGCTTCTCAGAGACAAATAATTTTTTGGCATTTTTCAAAAAGATCACAAAACAGACACCAACAGAATTCAGGGAAGTATTTCTAGGATCTTCTCTTTATTGATCGGTTTTTCGATAAAATTGATAACACTAGTGTAGGCGAATGCTCTTTCCCTTATTTGCGGAGAAGATTCTGATGTGAGGACTATAACACTGATATTGTCCCTAAGATAAAATTGATCGATAAAATCCAATACTTGCCATCCATTGATTTGAGGCATGTTGATATCCAAAAATATAAGGACATTTTCGTTTATAGTACTTGTTTCCTTTAATTTTTCAATTACCTCCGATCCGCTATATAATGATATCGGATGAGAAAACGATCCATTTTCCCGCAAATAGAAATCAAGTATAAAGTGATTTAATTTGTTATCGTCGACGATCAATGTTTGTAATTTCATGGGTACGGTATTTTTATGGAAAACTCCAATAGTTGTAAATTTAAAAATACCTAATGTATATGTTTTTGTTACATTTAATTTGAGCACTATTACTATGAAATTGAGCCATTTTAACGCCCTTTTTCTAAAGAATAAGCTGAAAAATGCTAAACTTTGGAATGCCGAATTGACAAAGATTGAATACCAACAATAAAAATTAAATAGTAGCGCATATTACGTATGAAAACGAAAGGAATTATTATCGGATTGTCACTTGCCTTGTGTCTCCTGGCCTTTTTTATGAGAGATTGGTTTTTGAGTTTTTTTACAAATGAAATTATTGGTGAGAATTTTTTATTTAACGATAGTCAAAGTCTGTCCCAACAGATTTTTCCAACCTTGATTTTCGTTTTCTCTTTTGGGGTTATTCCTTTTTTATACCTGTTTGTTAGAAATTATTGCAAAATATCTTCGATAAAAAATCAAGTGCTTTCTTTACTGACTATCATTGGTTCAGCATCGATATTTTTTGGTATGAGAGTGATCTATCTGAAATATAAGGTTGTTCAGCTACGTGATCTGTTGAAAAGAGCTGAATTTACCTCCGATGCTGATATACCTGGAATTAATTATCAGGATATGCACTTAGAGTGTTATCTAATGGCCAGTGTACTTATTGGCTGTCTACTTAGTTTAATCATTTTTAAAAAATCTTCAAATCAGCGAGTTTTGTAGTCCCTATAAATGCATTAAAGTCAAGAAATAGCTGTTGCTATGAGCTGCATGAAAGCGTTGAACAGCCTGCTGTATCGTCGTAGTTGGATGGGCGCTTCAGAGAATACTCTGGAAATAGCTCCTGGTATGGATTTTCTAAAGCTTGAGTGAGTTTGGTCAGCATCTCCATTTTTCCATTGCTGATTTCTTCAATACATTCGTAAAGGAGGTAGTTTCTCAGTATAAATTTTGGATTTGTTGTTTGCATTAAACCTAGGGATTCTTCCTTTGAGATCGTATTTGAATAAATCCGTGATTGGTACAGTTCGATGAAGTCTTGAAGTCTGCCGAGCTTTTCTTCATCCAAAACAGTGTAGGATACCGGGCTGAAATGTTCTTTTAGATTTGTACTAGGCGCTATTTTCTCCAATTGATTGAAAAATAAAGTATAATCCAATTCCAGGTCCTGCATGAAGCCTTGCCAGTTGGAGAAAAACTCTTCATCTCCTTTTTTCATTCCATCAAATCCGAATTTTTTGCAGAGCATTTTGTCGTGAGCTTCCCAAAAATAAATGCCAAAATTCTTTAACGTATTTTCAAGAAATTTTTCATCTTTTATGACCGGCAAAAGTGCATTGGCAAGTTTCCATAGATTCCATTGTGAAATCTGTGCCTGTTTTCCAAAAGCATATCTCCGTCCCGGAAGGTCCGTAGTATTCGGGGTGAAATTTAGATGATATTCATCCATCATGGAATAGGGGCCGTAGTCAATCGTTAAACCTAAGATGGACATGTTGTCTGTGTTCATGACGCCATGCACAAAACCTACTCTGTACCATTCTACCATCAGGTCTGCGGTTCGGGTACATACGTTTTCAAAAAAATCTTTATATTTCTGATGATTGGAAGAAACAATTTCAGGGAAGTAATTTTCTATGGTGAAATCAAGCAGGTCTTGTAATAAGGTATATTCCTGCTGGGCATACAGCAGCTCAAAATGGCCGAATCGAAGAAAGCTCTCGGCTGTTCTTATTACTACAGCTCCTTTTTCGTATTGCGGATTACCGTTATACATAATGTCACGAATAACATCTTCTCCCGTAAAGGCGAGGCTTAGCGCTCTGGTCGTGGGTATGCCTAAATGATACATGGCTTCACTCATCAGGTATTCGCGTACAGAAGACCTTAATACGGCTCTTCCGTCAGCACGTCTTGAATAGGGCGTCGCACCGGCACCTTTCCATTGAATTTCTGTTTTCTTACCTTCAGCATTGGTAATTTCCCCCGCAAGAATAGCTCTACCATCGCCGAGCTGTCCTGCCCAATTACCAAATTGATGCCCTGCATAAGCTGTAGCATAGGTTTGAAGATGGTCAGGAAGGTCAGATCCTACCAGAAAGTTCAGATCCTTTTCTTCAAATTTTCCTAGTCCTATTTCTTCAGAAAGACCCTCATTAAAAGCAATGAATTGAGGCTGTTCAAACCCGGCAGGTTTAATCGTGGCGAATAAAACTTTTGGTGTACTTCGCTGCGTAGGATTATTGGAAAAATCTCCGGGAAATTTTTTGAGGAAAGGCTGTCTGATGTCTTCGATATTCATACGGCAAAGATATCAATTAAAAAAGATAAGACCGTTCTAATTATTGAATGGACCTGTCTATGTGACAAACATATACCAAGCGGCTACATCCCCAATACTTGAAAACATATGACCTTTCATATCCAATATTAGTAATTTTATTTGTTGTTGTATAGTAAGGATTGCTATTGTATTATTATTGCTATCGAAACTTTTTTTCTCATCTTCGTAGAAGAAAGTTTATACCATCTGAAAAATATCGAAAAAACCGCAGATGCCTGCGAATGATAATTTATGCGCAGCGAATTATTATTGGTTCAATTTCCCATAGGTTTTGCTGCTAAATTTGGGTATAAATAACAATGTTAAATCAGTTGAAAGTCAAACTAATGAAAAAAATTAAAAAGTTCGTTTTACCAGTTATCATCCTTTGTCTAGTAGCCCTGGTTATTGTGGTGCTAACCAACGGCAAAGTAACTTCCAGTACAGAACGAGCGATTTTCACCGAACTTAAAGATGTGCCCAACGCTAAGGTAGCCATCATTTTTGGTGCTGGCATAAACGGCGATCAGCCAAGTAGGTATTTAAAGGATCGGTTGGATGCCGGGATTTCGCTGTATAAAAATCACAAAGTGGATAAGATTTTGCTATCGGGAGATAATGGAAGAGATGAATACGATGAGCTTACGGTAATGAAGTTATATTGCCAGAAAAATGGCATCGATACTACAAAGATTTACATCGACTATGCGGGATTTGATAGCTACTCGACTATGTACCGTGCAAAATATATATTTCATGTTGACACGGCAATCTTGGTATCTCAGAAATATCACCTAAACAGATGCGTCTATTTAGGCGATAAATTGGGCGTCAAATCATTTGGTTATAGTGCAGATAGGGGAGTTTATCCAGGGTATAAATACTATGCATTTAGAGAAAAGCTATCCGTCACAAAAGCCGTCTTGGATGTGATCAGAAATAGAAAACCAAAGTATTTAGGTAAGCAGGTTGATATAACCGGAAAATCAAATTATACAAAAGAGTAGTTTGAGAAACCTTCTTGCCTTTGTTTCACTTGCGTTTTTTATCCGTAATTCTATCGTTAAAAAAGGATAAACATGGAAAGTACAATGGTAAACGATTAGCTAGCCAAAAACTCTTTGATCAATCCAACTGTTTCAGTTGGTTTTTCAGCAAGAATAAAATGACCACAGTTTTCAATTTTTTTAAGTATTAGATTGTTTGCAATCGTTGATAAAGAATGCTGAAGTAAGTCGTAGCCACTTGCACCAATTGCCAGAACCGGCATTTTTAATTTATTATAGCTCTCATAGTCTTTGATGTCTTGTGGAAAGGCCTGGTACCAGGCATTAGAACAGCGGATAGCATCTTTATTGTCATAACGTTCACTATAAACAGACTTGTCAAATTGGCTTATGCTATCTTTGTTCACCAAAAGATTATCGAATAACCAGGAAATAACGATTGACATGCGTCCTTCAAGCAATTTTTCGGGCAACTCTTTCACCTGATTAAACGCGAGCCACCAGGGATAGAGATAACTGGCGCCCAAGATAGGTAACATCGGAAGCTGATACATACTGCTGTCTGGATGCGGTGTATCCAACATAATCAGTTTGCTAGTTTCTTGAGGGTAATTGCAGGCAAAACTGAATGCAACATGTGCGCCTATATCGTGACCTGCGATAAACACTTTGTTAAAGCCCCAATATTTGACTAGTTCGTAGATATCCTTGGCAATGTTCCTTTTCTCGTAGCCGTTTTCGGGTTTATCCGAACTGCCCATCCCTCTAATTTCAACGACAATTACTTGGTAATTTTCTGCTAATATGGGCATGACATGATGATATGCCCACCAGGTTTCCGGATAACCGGGAATAAGGATTAAAGGTTCCCCCGTACCGCCGCTAACATAATGGATGGATAGGTCATTTATTGTGGTATAGTTGTTTGTGAATCCGGGTACTAGTTTTATAAGTTCTTTGTCTGAATATGCTGTCTTCATGATAAAAAGATAATTGACATCTACTATTTAATTCCTATTGACAAATTTAACCTGTATTTTTGCAACTCACAAGTATGAAGTATACTATATACTTGGATTATTTATTTTAAACTGTTGATTATCAGATGAAATTAATTAGTCAGCTAGCGCGGGAAGCTAACATTCCTATTGGAACTATACGTTTTTATGAAAAGAGTGGATTAATTTCTGGAATGACAAAGAAGGATGTAACATCCAATAATTACGTTTACTATGACGATGAGGTCACTGAAAAACTCAGGTTTATAAAAATGGCGAAGGCCGTTGGTTTTACCTTAGCTGAAATTAAAGAGGTTATCGATGCCTGGTATCAAAAAGAGCTAACTAAGGCAAGTAAAATGGAAGTGCTCAATCTTAAATTGGAACAGATAGACACTAAGATTAGGGAACTTAAGGCAATGAAAAAACAAATAGAATTGTGTAAAAACAATATTGAAAATGGTCTGAGTCGCTAGCTTATAAAAATGTATTGCGCCTTAGCTCGTGTACGATGTCCCTCTTTAAGTTTCGTTGCGAAAACAGCCATAGAAAAAGGACGTTTGAAATTTCATAAGGAAACGTATTCTTTCATTGAACTTTTATCCAGCTAAAATTGTTGATTAAGTAAACAAAAATTTTATTATGCTATCTTATTGGAAGAATTGTATCCAGAACTCTTTATGCGGTATATTGTTGATGAGCCTAGTTTTGGTAGGCTGTCGTGACCGCAATACTAAGAACGAACCGGGCAGTGAAAATGTCTCGACGATCAAAGAGCAGGCAGAAAATACCGATTTTACACTTGCTCTACTCAATGCCCTTTTCTATGAGGAGGATTTTGAATCCTCATTAAAATCGGAGCTCCAGCTCAATAAAAAACAGATCAGTGACTTGAAAGAAGCGGCCAGTACGGCCGTGGAAAAACTAAGCGAAGAGGATGAACCTTCCAGCAAATCATTTAAAGAATCGATAAAACAGGCTACCGCAGAAATTGTACGGATATTGGGCGACCAGAAAGCCGCTCAATTCTTTCATTTCATAACGGCACGTTATGCGGATGAAAAAAATACATTACCTCTGGAGCCAAATCACATTCCTGAAGACACACGTATCATCGTGAATGCTCCGGCTTTTCGGATGGATATATTTCAGCAGGGCAAGCTTATTAAAACTTATAATATCGCTATCGGATATCCCGAGTTTCCATTGCCCACAGGAATTCGTAAAGCAACCAGTATCATTTTTAATCCCACTTGGACGCCTCCCGATGAGCCCTGGGTAAAGGGTAAGGTCAGTCCGGGTGAGAAGGTTCCAGCCGGAAGTAAATTAAATCCGTTGGGTCCGATCAAAATTCCCATCGGCATGCCATCTTTGATCCACGGGGGGAAAGATGTATCCAAGTTAGGTGCTTTTGCCTCCCACGGTTGTGTAGGTCTTACAGATCTACAGGTACAGGATTTTACTAAATTCTTGTCTCAGGTTTCCGGAAGCCCTATTTCTGCTGAGAAAATCGCGGCATATGAAAATAAGGATACCAAAACGGAGACCGTGAAATTAAAGCAACCTGTGTTGGTGGAGCTCCGATATGAGACAATCGTAGCGGAGGATGGTGGCTTACATATCTTTCGGGATGTATATGAACGCGGGACCAATACGATAGAAAATGCGACACGTGTGCTTGATAAGTACAATATTAAGTTAGAAAATCTCAGTGAGCAGGAACGAAGAAGTCTGACAGAGGCTTTGGAGGAAATGAATCAAGATGCACGCGGTAATAAAATTGCGGGGAGTGATCTTCAAGGTTCTGCTTCTGCCGGTGACAGCGCCGAGGAGAGAGCCGCCGATAAAGAGGACCGTAAGGATAAAGGGCAGGTGACGCGGAAGGTGATTGGACAGAAAGAAATCGTCGTGACCGTCTCGGCGCTTAAAGGAAAAGGATATCCGTTGCCTGTTGCTTATAACACCGGAAAATAGAGAAATGCCAAGCAGAATAACCCCTATGTTACTCTCAATTTGATACGTATCATAGGGGTTATGCTAAAGGGACCTTCTATTTCATTTTCACCAGTTCTACACGCCTGTTTTTGGCTTTGTTGTCTTCCGAGTCATTGGCTACCAAAGGTCGCTCGGCGCCATATCCCTTTGCCGATAAACGCACTTTGTCAATTTTCTGCGCAACTAAGGCCGCCATTACAGCCTGGGCACGCTCGGTTGATAATTTTTTATTGTGCGTGGCATCCCCGGTATTGTCGGTGTGCCCTTCGATAGCAATTTTAAGTGAGGGGTCATTTTTTAGCGCTTCGGCAATCTGAATGACCAATTCCGTTCCTGCTGATGTGATGCTGGATTTGTCCGTGTCAAAAGTGATATAAACGATTGATTTACCCGTTTCAGAGAGATCTTTTGTGATATCATCTGCAGTTATTTTTTTTATCGTTTGTTTGAAATCGTTCTCCTGAAGGATATTGAGCTTGGCACCCGCATTGTTGCTCGTATATTGAATAAATACATTTCCCTGATCTTTCGTACGGATCACATAGACCCGAATTTTCTCGTCGGCATATCCAATGTCACCTTCATCACCTTTGTACGGATCCTGTTTGTTATAGCGCTCATACTCTTCACTTGTGATGGTACCATCAAAAACTTTTACTGCACCTATAGAGGCTAAATAATCCTCCATACTTTTTTCAAAATAGCGCTGTGAAAACTGTGTGCCTTGTTCGTTGGTAATATTTGCTTTATAAAGTCTGCCTTCAAAAGGTTTCATGATACCATTGATTGCAAAATAGCAAACATCAAAGTCTTTGTTTATGGGCTGGTTCATGACTTTGTAACCTTTTGGGGGAGTAAAAAAAGGAAATACACCAATATCACGATCAGAATAGGGTATACTGGCAAGATCCAGATTAGCTGTTGTATCAATTTTTGCAGTTGGTTCTTCTGCGGTTTTTTTCTCCTGCGGAGCAGGAGGCGGAGTATTATCTTTTACCTGTTGGTTGCACGACGCAACCATCCATGCTGATGCGAATAAAAGTATCGTTCTTTTCATATTTTCTTTTTCTTGTTTAGGCAAATTTTATGCCTAAAAATTTACTTTATGTATAATTAGATTTAAATCCTGCTTGGACCCGAGGTGAGTGTCTAGTAGGCACCGTCTTCAGTTAAGAGTTATTGACAAGCACCATTTTTTTATAAAAAGCTAAAACGAAAAGGGACTAACCATTGTTATATGGATACTTTTCATAAATTAGGTTAATAACAGTTAAGTTAAACCTTGAGTTCCCCACTCAAGGTTTTTTTGTTTTTTTCAAATGATACCTTTTAACCTGTGCATAGCGTTACCACTGATCAGAAATAATTATATAGATGCGGATAAAAACAGAATAGACCATTGCGTAACCAATGGTCTATTCTGTTTTTATCCGCTAGTATCCTGGATTTTGTTTTAGGTTTGGTTCGACCTGAAAACTGCTCTCATGGAAGGGCCAGAGGTATTGATGTTTCAGGAATTTTCTGTCTTCGATTTTAAGTACCTCAGATTTTCCGTCTGCACCTTGCCGCATATGACCCAATGCAGGTTGATTAAGAGCCACTTCGGCAGTTTTCCAGCGAAGGATATCACTATAACGCAGCCCCTCACCAGCAAATTCGATCCTTCTCTCATTGCGAATTAAGTCAATCCATTCCTGTTGCGATTTTACCGTTAGATTGACATTCGCTACACTCATATCGAGTCCAGCACGTTGCCGAATCTGGTTAATACAGCTTTTTGCCAAATCATCTATATTATTCAGCATGATTTTGGCTTCAGCATAAGTCAGTAATACCTCAGCATAACGCGCCAAAGGAAAGTGCATATTGCCGCCTGTCCGAAATGCATCAGCTTCATCAACAAACTTCTTAAACCAATAACCCGATCGGCTGCTTCGTAAGTTCTGATAATAGAAAAGACTCTTTGAATCATAAATATCTATTTTCTCCTTGTTGAATAGATCGCCCTGTCCAAAGATGCTAGCTGCGTAGCGTGGATCCCGATTTAATTTTGGATTGAGCTCATATTCCTGCTTACTATGCAAAGGACATTGTTCAATAGGTCGACCTTGGAGTGTCCAGTAACTATCGACCAAAGATTTTAAAGGAACGACATACGATTGCCCATTTCCGGTCTTATATTGTGGTGCAAGATGCTGAAAAGAATTTGTCGCCGAATTATTGTGACTTTCCATGTCAAACTTGATGATAAACTCCTTGTTTGTCTTATCCGCTTGATAATTGAACAGGCTTGCATATTGGGGATGGAGCTGATACTTGCCACTATCCATTATTTCCTTCGCGAGGGCTGCAGCGAGATCATAACGCCCATTATAAAGAGCGTATCGCATGACCAAAGTTTTGAAGGAATATTTGTTGAACATATAGGCGTTGGTGGTACCTTCATTTTCTGGAAGCCTGTTCGCTACGTCTTGGCTCATTTCAAATAGTTTATCCAATATTTCCGCTTTCGGCGTCACCGGAGGAATAGCCTCTTCCAACGTGACAGGAACCAATACAAATGGCACATCGCCCCAGACCTCAGTAATTCTGAAATAATGCCAGATACGAAGTGCCTCTAAGATCGCTTTATATTTTTGCCGTATCGATTCATTCTCCACATACGGAATGTCAATATTTGCCAGATAAGTATTGATCCGCCCGACGTGTTTATTATATAGTGTCCAATAATATTCGGCCAAACGTGCATTACTCGTCATATTACCGTTGGCAATGATCATATGATGGTCTGTCTCTATTCTAGCATATGCATTATCGGTACGGCCATCTAACATGTAAAAAAGCAAGCGGCGTTCGCCTGGCCCCATAAAAACATCCAAATAACTGCTATAGACTACCCGTCGTAAATCTTCCTCTGTATTGAAGAATTCATCAAATGACGTTGCAGTAGGATCTTGTTTATCTAGAAATTTCTCGCAGCTGCTCAATGCTGCTAGCGCAATTATCAGGGTTAAAATTTTCTTTTTCATCATCATAGTTTAAAAAATACTTGCACTGAGTCCAACACTGTAGGTCGCCATACGTGGATAATTTCCATTTCCATCATTTGTACCCGGACTATCTACATCAATACGCTCGGGATCTAAACCTTCCCATTTTGTAAAAGTGAATACATCCTGCGCATTAACATATACTCTAAAATTTTTGATACTTTTGCCGATTTTAGGAAATGTATAACCAAGCTGAAGGGATTTGACACGGAAAAAAGCAGCATTGCTTAACCAAACATCACTGAGTAGGGTATTGGGACTCGGCCCCGTCCAAAGACGTGGAAAACGGCTATTCGGATTGTCGGTGCTCCAGTGGTTTGCCACATATTCTATGCGTGGCGCTCCAAGGTCGTTACTATTCCCATCGACATACACGGGATAGGCCTCTTGCCCGATCAATCGTCCGGTGCGCTTTCCGATTCCCTGACCCAACGCCGAAAAATCCCATCCTTTGTAACGGAAGTCTAGGTTAATCGCATAATTATAGTGTGGAAGGGGATCTGCTAGATAGCTGCGGTCCTCGTCATTGATAATACCATCCTGATTCTTATCCACGTAGCGTATGTCGCCAGGTCTTGAATTTGGCATTTTAGCTGGGGTTGATTCAACTTCCTCTTGCGTCTGGAAATAACCGTCAGATTGGAAACCATAATAATTGTTAATTGGTACGCCTTTGTACCAAATTCGATTATTATCACCTTTAAAGATCAATCGATCGTTCTCATTGTACCCCGCTTTAAGCATCCGATTTCGGTTATCAAACAGCATTCCACCGATTGTGTACGAAAAATCATCTTTTTTATCTGACCAGCTCGCCGAGAATTCCCAACCGTTATTTTCTACGGCCCCGATATTGACCGCGGACTCCAGGCTATTTGAACCCGTGAGCGGAGGAACCGCAAATTGATCATAAATAAGATCGTATGAATTTTTGTGATAAAGTTCAGCAGTAAAAGAAAGTTTATTTTTAAAGGCATTAAGATCTAGACCTAAATTCCATTGTTTCTGTTTTTCCCAGGAGAAATTTGGATTGGGGACACGTATTGTCCAGCCCCAGGTATTTACAGATTCCTGCCAGAGGTAAGGAGCTACATTTTCGTTTCCGATAAGTCCATATGATGCCCGAATTTTAACGTTATTTACCGTTCCGGACTCGAGAATAGGCTTGAAGAAATGTTCGTTATGTAAGTTCCAAGCAAAGGCTCCCGAAGGAAAAAATCCCCAGCGATGACCGGGGGCAAACTTGCTGCTTCCGTCTGAGCGGCCGGTTAATTCCAGAATATAACGGTTGTCGAAGGAATAATTGAGTTTACCGAAAAAAGAAGCTTTGCTGATTTCTCTAAAATCAGTATAGGTATAATTCATGACTTCTGATCCCGCTGTCAGATAGATCTTGTCTTTGTTTTGGCGGAGCTCTTTGTTGAAGTTAATCAGCATCCGTGCCGTGAGCTGACTTTCACTAACGCCCTGAGAAGCATTGACATCGTTTCCCCAAATTGCAGCCGGAGCACCATTTTCATCAAAAAACTTATAGGTAAGCCTTTTTTGTTTATTGGCCGACTTGTTGATCATGTAAGAAACATTTCCCTCAATATTGAGGTTGCTGTTGATGTTATATTTGGGACGCAGATTGATGGTACTGCGATCATACATATTGTTTTTGGTGCCCCCATGCTTGATTGAGGCGATTGGGTTGATATTGTTGTGCAGGATATAATGTTCTGGAAGATCAGAATCATAAAAAATCTGCTGTGTTGGGTTTAAGCGCCACGCTTGTTTATAAAGGCCATGTCCATCATCATTTGCTAATAGACGATCGACCTGTAAACGGTGCGCGTAGAAGTCGGCCATTAATACAAATTTATCTGCTATGTTGATATTTGTATTGAATCGGGCGGAAAACTTTTGAGTGCCTTCAATTTTATTGAGACCATTTTCTTTTATATGGCCGAGCATTAAATTGAAAGTACCGACACCGCCACCGCCGGATATACTCGCATTATTGTTGATCGCTGTTGAGGTTCTTTCCATCACTTGATCGAGCCAATTAACTTCTTTTAGTTCTCCGGAGGCATATTTGTTGATTGTCTCTTCTGGATAGATTGGAGATTGTCCCTGCTGGATTAAAGTCTCGTTTCGCAATTTCATAAAATCGACGGCACCGACAAATTTTGGAAGATCAATTGGTTTGTTTACTGCAAACCAATTGTTGGTAATGACTTTAAACTGCCCGGTCTGTCCACGTTCTGTTTCGATAATGATAACCCCATTTGCACCACGGGAACCATACATGGAAGCGGAGGCCGCATCTTTTAAAACGGTAATGCTTTTCACCTGATTGGGATCAATATCATGGATGCTCTGTTCCATGCCATCGACGATGACCAAGGGGTCTGCATTTTGCAAAGTACTGATTCCACGAATTGAGATCGTGCCCGGAACACTTCCCGGCATACTGCTTCCGCGCATCATTGTTACTCCTGGGATTGTCCCTGAGAAAGCATCCTGCATTTTAAAGATCGGGCGATTTTTTATTTTCTCCATATCCATTTGCGATACGGATGATGCAATATGTTTTTTGTCTACTTCGGAGAAGCCAACGACTACAACTTCGTCAAGTCCCACTTCATCAGTATCCATGATGACATTGATTTCCGATTTATTGTTAATGGGTATTTCAAGCTGTTTAAATCCGACTGCACTAAACATCAATGTCCCTTTTTTTCCATCAGGAAGTGTCAGTTGAAACTCTCCTTTAGCATTCGTAGAGGTCCCGATATTGGAACCTTTTAACAGAATGCTGACCGAACTCAATAGATTTCCCTTAGTATCATGTACTTTTCCTTTTACAACTTGTTGCTGCAGATATGCCATGCTGGCCGTACTTTGTTCTGGAATAGAGGTATCCTCATTTTTACGTTTGATAACAACAGTCCCTCGATGTAACATGTAATAAAAAGCGCTGCTTTTGAAAATTTGATCTAGTGCCTTATCGAGGGATACATCCGTGATCTCAACAGTTGCTTTTTCGTTTCTAAGCAACCCCTCTTTAAAGATAAAATGTATACCGGTTTGTTTCGTGATGCTCTCCAGGACAGTTTCAATCTTGGTATTTTGGGCATGTAAAGTAATCTGAGCAGTGCTTGAAGCGTAGGCGCCCATCATGGATGTCGCCAATAAGATTCCTGTCAGTTTCATTTTTAATAATTGGTTCAAAGTTTTCCCTTTGTCAATGGGACAAAAGATCCCTTTTGAATAAAATAAATTATTCATAAATTGGTATAGAATTAATGGTTTACGATCAGTGTTAATTCAATTTTGATGCAGGAGTATTTGCCGTACTTCTGCATTTTTTATTCTATTAATTTAGGCGTTTATCTTTTTTACATACAAAGTCCTCCTTAATAAGTTTATCTATTCACAATTAGTTTATCGTTGTCAATGGTCAGTTTATAACCTGTCAAATCCTTTAGAAGATTACAAAGCTCTCCCAGTGTCACATCTCTTTTTATACTGCCTTCATATCGTTCGTTATTTAAAGGTATCTTGCAATCAACCTGAATACCATACCAACGACTCAATTCGTCAAGTATCTGTTGCATATTCTTATTTTTAAAATAAAAATAACCGTCTTTGAAAGCAGTGGCTTCGGCTTTGCTTGCTAAGGGAAAAGTTCTCAGTTTTTTATTGACGATTTCAGTTTCGCTACCGGCATTCATATAGATCTCATTTTCTTCGTTACTGACTTTAAGTTTTCCTTCTGTCAATGATACTTTCGTGGTCGCATGATAGGAGTTTACATTAAAAGCCGTTCCGATAGCCTGTATATTGATATGATTTGTTTCCACAATAAATGGTCTATGCGCATCTTTAGCGACTTCGAAATAGGCTTCACCTTTTAACGTCACTCTTCGCTCTTTTTTATCAAAATTGGTTTTATAGCTCATTTCAGACGCTGCATTCACCCACACTTTAGTTCCGTCGCTAAAGGTTAATATCATCGTGGACCGTTTGGGGACAATTAAGGTGTTTTTCAGGTTTTCCGTTAAGTTAGGTGGATAAATGAGACGCCCTTCTTTTAGTTCAATACCCTGCGCTAAATATTGCACTGCCTTTTTTTCGGTCAATTGTATTTCTTCTTTCCCTTCAATTTTTAAAATTGCCCCTGTTCTCCCAGGGAGAACATCATTTTTATGACCATATACCTTATCAGGTATTAAATAGCTTACCGATTTTTCCCGATGTTGTCGCGGCCATAATAACGTTAGGGCAAGTAAAACAGTTGCAACAACTGCAATAGCTTGATACCAAGGTTTATTTAAGAAGAGATATTTCTTTCTCGGCTGCAAAAGTGTTCCCTTCGCCGTGAATTTAGTTTGCGTTATCAGCCATTCTTGGCTTAAATCGATGTTGCGAAGATCAAAGGGGGAATAAATATCAGTCTGTGATAGCCGACGACTCAAGCTATCCTTCGCCTCCGGATACCTTTGTAAAAGATTTTTTAATTGAGCCTCTTTGTCGGATGGCAGCTCGCCATCTTTCAAAAGAAGAGCAATTAACTCTGCTAATATTATTTTGTCGGTTTCTATCATAATTCATAAGCTAAATAACTTGAACGGTTAAAAAGGGTGACCCGTTTATAGAAAAAAGTTGAGATTTGGTGTTAAGTATCTGTTTGTCAGAAGATAATAAATGAAAAAAGGATGTTTAAGAATTTTCTTTTCAGTAGGTTTATAGCCCGCATGCGCTGCGTTTTCACTGTATTGACAGAGACGTTCAGCTCCTGCGCGACCTCTTCATACTTCATTCCGTCCAAATAGATTAAACGGCAGATTCTTTGACAGCCTTCCGGAAGTTCATTGAGTTCCCGATGAAGAGCGCCAATCAATTCTGCATTTATTAAATTATCCAGGATATCATTGTCATCAGGTTTATCCGTATCAAATTGGTTACGTACGCGATCAAATACAATATTTCTTCGCTTGATATTCATCGCTAGATTTTTGACTGAGCTATAAAGAAAGCTTTTAATTACGGGTTCTCCTTTTTCCAGCAAATCCTGTCTGCCCATTAGAACGATAAATGCGTCCTGCACAATGTCTTTTGCAATTTCCTCTGAACCAACCCAAGGAAATGCAAATACACTGAGTTGCAGAAAATATTTGTTAAAATAATATTCTGTGGATAACATTTCGTTTTCTTTTATTCTTAAAATATAGATTTTAAAAGTGAAGTAAAGAAAAATATTAGAGATTTTGTATAGATAAAACCCGTTAAAATTTTGAAGCGCTGCTAACTCATCGTTACGCACCATTTTGATTTTTAGTTTACTTCAATTTAATATAAAGATGATATTACAATAGACTTTCTATAGGAACTTTAAACTTTTCGCAACCTTTCATCTGCTATTTCTATAAGTTTTTTTCTAGGGCGATATGTATGGGCGTTTTATGTCGTTGGAAATGGATGCAAGATTCCTTTTTTAGTAATTTGCTTTCTTTTGTTTATTTTTTCATCTCTATGTGCGCTGAAAAAACAAGGTGTTGAGGTCTTTCTTTAAGCCAGATGTTTTACTTTGGGTTTTCAAGAGGTTTTAGTGATGGGAAAGGTTAAAGATTCTTGCGAGCGCTTGGGTGCAAAATATACCTTTAGGTAATCTATGGATTTGACTGAAAGGCAGACGACAAATAAAATTACATTACTTTTGTTAAATAATATTATTGTGTAGGAAAAAATGAAAGAGAATAAATATGACCAGCCATCTTTTTTTGAACAGTATGAAAAAATGAACCGGTCTCAGAAAGGTCTTGAAGGTGCAGGGGAATGGCATGTATTAAGAGAGATGTTACCAGAAATCAAGGGGAAAGAAGTGCTTGATTTGGGATGCGGCTATGGATGGCATTGTAGGTATGCCATCGAAAACGGTGCTACTTCCGTAATGGGTATCGATATATCTAAAAAAATGCTTCAAAGAGCAAGGGAGATTAATCAGCTTGACGGTATCGAATATCAAAATCATGCACTCGAAGATATCCAATTTGAACCCGAAATGTTCGATCTAATTTTTAGTTCTTTGACCTTTCATTATGTAAAATTCTATGAGGCTCTTATTGAAAATATATATAAGTGGCTGAGAAGCGGCGGTAAGTTTGTATTCTCAGTTGAGCATCCCGTTTTTACTGCTGAGGGTAGTCAGGATTGGAGTTATGATGAAACAGGAGCTAAATTAGCTTGGCCCGTAGATAAGTACTTTTTTGAGGGGCAAAGATGTACCTCGTTTTTGGGCGAGAAGGTATTGAAGTATCATAGAACAATTAGTACTTACCTGGATGTTTTATTAAAAGTCGGTTTCCGGATCATTGAAGTTAAAGAGCCAATGCCTGATGCTGAAATGCTCAAAAGCATTCCTGAGATGCAAGATGAATTGCGCCGGCCAATGATGCTCCTGATTTCCGTTGAGAAATAGACTATTATCAGGTGTATTGCACGGAAATATGACTTAAGTAGATTTTATTCAATTAGAAGTTTCAAGTAACTGAATATTATTCCGCTGTGCTCAGCTTCGTGAAAGTTAGCCGCCTGGAGTGCTTGGATGTGATTATTTACAGTGATACCGAGTGGTAAGCTAAAGGGTTGGTAATCAACAAAGATTTCCGCTTGTAGATCTTTACTAAGCTGGTTTACTGTATAAAGTAATAAATGTTTTATTTCATCAATGTCCGGACTACTTTTCCACGTATATGGGGAGCTTCCAATTTTGAACATTTCCATAAATTCTTGTGATATATGCATCGGTAGTCCACTACGCATATACATATGCCGCTGTTGAGAGGTGATACAGTGACCAATTTGCCAAACAATATTATTGTTAAAGGTTTCAGGAATTTTAAATAATATTTTGTTATCAACAGTTTCTACTAATTGTAATAACCTTGTTCTGCTGGCTTTTAAAATTTCAAATTCAAATAGTTCATTAGTCATATTATTAGTTAAGATTTCAAATCAGTTAAATAAACACTAATATAATGAAATGATGTTTGTTTTAAGTATCCAAATTTAAGTATCTCTTTTTTTCCGGCAGCTGAGACAAGACTTTTCTAATTGACGTCACCAACTGATTTATAGCCCCTCAAATTTATAGCTAAATAGAGGGGCATCTTCATTATTTGTTGGCTAAACTAAATTCCTCTTCCGTTACAGGGTTTAGCCAAGTAACCTGAACATCTTCTTTAAAATTGGTGATGGCAACATGCACCATTTTAGTGTCAGCAGTTGCGCCATGCCAGTGTTCTACATTCTCGGGAATATTGACAACATCACCTTTTTTAATTGCTTGTGCAGGTTTCCCTTTTTCCTGATAGAGTCCATTTCCGTCGATCACCAGTAAAACCTGACCTTTAGGATGGGTATGCCAGTTTGTTCTCGCACCGGGTGCAAAAGTTACGCTACCCGCCGAGAAATCATTGTTTTTATCTTTTGCTACCAAAGGGGTTAAAAATGCGTCTCCCGTAAACCATTCCTTAGGCAATGGTTCCCCCTTGGGAAATATTTCTGTTGTACTCATTGTATGATCTGTTTTAGTTTTACAAGCGCATAAACTTATCGCCACAATTGGGATAACGAATAACCTGTTCATATAGATTGCAATTTGGCCTTGATAAATATTTGATCCGAATTCTTTATGCTATGTTTTTAATAATCTTTGCAGGAATTCCGCCAACAATAGTATGATCAGGTACATTCTTATTGACTAGGGAACCAGCTGCTACCACAGCATTTTCTCCAATCGTGACACCGGGTAAGATCGTTGCATTTGCCCCAATCCAGGCATTCTTTTTTATATGAATCGGAGCCACAGTTAACGATTGTCTATTTTCAGCTTCAATTGGATGGCCTTCCGTTAATAAACTCACTTTAGGAGCTATGAGCACATGATCTTCTATAATTATACCGCCTAAGTCTAAAAATACACAGTCGAAGTTGATGAAGACATTTTTTCCTATCCTTGTATTCCTGCCATAGTTGATATATAATGGTGTAAATACAGTCGTACTTTCATCTATAGCTGAACCGGTAATCTGACTCAATAGATCTCTTATCTCATTAGGATTAGCCGAATTGTTCATAGGCACCAATAATGCTTTTGTCGCAAAAGAAGCTTCCCGCAAACGGTATCCCTGAGGATCATCGGAAGAGATGTGTTTTTCTTTTTTTAAGCGTTCAAAAATATCCTCCTGATAATTATGATCTGATGTTTTCATTGAATAGTGGATTAAATTTTATAGGTAATTTAATGAAAATAAGTGCGTTATTTTAAATTAGCTTTAAAGAATGCTGTCAGTTTATCGAATGGAATTTTATCCAATTGATCGTATAAATCAACGTGAACTGCATCAGGAATAATCATAAGCTCCTTTGGTTCGGCAGCAGCTTTATAGGCGTCTTCACTGAAATATCTTGAATGGGCATTTTCTCCCGCAATAATTAGCATTGGCCGCGGCGCAATTTCCTTGATGTAAGAGAGGATCGGCATATTCATAAACGACAAGGGTGAGGTTGCCGTCCATGAAGCATTTGAATTGATAGAACGAGGATGAAATCCGCGAGCTGTTTTATAGTAATCAAAATATTCCTTAACAAACTGAGGTTCACTGCCAGTCAATTTTTCTGGTAAATTGTTTGTTGATGGAGCGTATGATCCACTTTCAGCATCTTTCCAGCGCTGCTGGCTTAATTGCTCCAATGTTTGTGTACGCTGCTCTGCAGTTACCACGTCATTATAGCCTTTTGACATAACGCGCGTCATATCGTACATGCTGGTCGTAGCCACTGCTTTTATACGTTTGTCGACAGCTGTCGCATTTAATGCAAAGCCAGCAAATCCACAGATGCCAATGATTCCGATTTTGCTTCTGTCAATATTTTTCTGTAGCCCTAGAAAGTCTACAGCTGCGCTGAAATCCTCGGTGTTAATATCTGGCGATGCTACGTTACGCGGTGTGCCGCCACTTTCACCTGTGTAGGAGGGATCGAAGGCCAAGGCAATAAATCCTCTTTCAGCCATTTGGTTAGCATACAATCCAGAAGATTGCTCTTTCACTGCACCAAAAGGGCCGCTGATGGCAAGTGCCGATAACAGTTTAGTGTCTGCGTTTTTAGGAACGTATAAATCGCCAGAAAGTGTGATACCATAACGATTTTTAAAACTTACTTTTTTGCGGCTTACTTTATCGCTTAACTGAAAAGTATAATGATCTGATGAAGTATTCATAGTCTCTAAATTTTGATTTGATTGTACCTGTTGCGCGGAAGCCCTACCAGAAAACAGGAAAGACAGGACCAATAATGTTGCTGCTAGTTTCATATCCGTATTACATTAATTATTACAGATACAAAGGTAGATCAGGATAATGGGGAAATGTTAACGATTATCAAACCAAAACTTAAGAATTTCAAACCTCAAATTCGCGGAGTGATTTTGGATTTGTTCCTGTCAATTTTTTAAAGAAGTTATTGAAATAGGTAGGATATTCAAATCCCAGTGCGCTGGCTATCTCTGAAATATTCCAGTCTGTGTGTTGTAACAGGGCTTTTGCTTCTGTCAAGATTCTCTCTGAAATCAGTGTCGTCGTAGATTTGCCCGTAATTTCTTTTACAGCACGATTCAGATAGTTGACGTGGATGTTGAGGTTTTGAGCATAATCCTGCGCTGTTTTCATTTTGAGCGGACTTGCGGGTGTTTCGATTGGGAATTGTCGTTCTAATAGTTCCAAAAATACCGATGCGATACGTGCCATACCATTCTTGGATGGGGTATACACTTCAGACGGTTGAAGTTTAAGGGCTTCATGAATGATCAGGTTGATATAATTGCGTATGAGCTCATCCTTAAACGCATAATCACTTTCTTGCTCTTGGATCATCTTCTGGAAAAGGGTGTTGAGGAATACGCGTTGATCCTCCGTGATTTTTAAGACCGGTGTACCTCCGATTTTAAAGAAGGGAGATTGCTGCAGGCTTTCCGCGCGATCAGCGTGTTTTAAAAAGTCTTCCGAAAACAAGCATGTATAACCGATATAGGTTGTCGAAATGGTTTCCCAGGAATAGGGGATATGCGGGTTCCCAAAAAATAGAATTGTGCCTTCTTGTTCAAAGCTTTTATCGGCGTAATGGATCTTGCTTTTACCAGTTGTAAGGCAGATTTTAAAGAAATCTTTACGACTATAAGTACGCGTAGCATTGCTGTCATCCTCAATCTGAAATGCTTTAAAACCTTGCAATCTGAGTTCGTTATTGAACTCTGAAACACTTCGGGCTATTTTTGTTTTCATGAAGCAAAGTTAAGAAATTCAAATATAAGTTTGATTTAATGCAAAGCAATGTAAATAAAAAGCCTATCAGGGGGAAGCCGTACCTGGGATATAAAACAGGATACCTATGGCACCATGTAGTTTTCCCTACCAAATCGTGCCAATATCCATTCTGTATGGATTTATGCCAAGGAGCCTGTCAAATGGAAAAAAAAGAAGGATAGTCCGCACAAGTAGCGAGATATCCTCCTATTTTAAATATCTACCCTATTAATTGGTAGAACACATAATGGAAGCACTATTTGAGATTTGGATTAATTTGTACCTCTTTAAAAGGAATCGGTATCCAATACACACCATCAGAAGGAAGAAGTTCCTCTTTATCTGTCGGCAGCATTAGATCTTCCGGACTGCGAACAATCGGCATTTCGGTTCTTTTTAGATCAAAATAACGATGTCCTTCAAAACACAATTCTGCCATACGTTCTCGCAAAATATCTGCTAGCTTGAGCTGCCCTTGTATTGGTGTTTCACCCCGAGCCTCTCGCAATAAGTTGAACAAGACCTTTGCTTTTTGTTGGTTCAGAGTCTCAGGTCTCGTATAGGCCTCAGCTAGAATTAAATATTGCTCCGATAGCCGGAATACTTTTGCATCATTGACATTTGTCGCGTAGTGATTTCCTGGATATTTCGCTATCGGTGTAAAATCTTCCTCATTGCCTTCCTTTTCCTTAGTATTATTAAAAAGGTCATTGCGATCTCCGCCATTTTCCTTCAATAATTCAAGAAGTTTATGAGATGGATAGAACATTACTTTTCCAGCTCCATAATTTTTCCAAAGTGTATTTGGGCGTATTAGACTGGCTTGATTGCGCGAAAGCTTAAAGATTACTTCTTCATTATTCTTGTCTTCCCAAAGTGAAGGATAATCTTGGCGTTGTGTCAGATGGTAATTTGATACTAAGCTTTCGGCATAATGTATTGCCTGTGGGTAATCTTGTTTATATAGAAAAAAACGCGCAGCAAATGCGTTTAGCGCATCTTTATTTAGTCGGTGAACTTCAGTTGGTAAGTGCTCAGCCTTTAAAGCACTTGCTAAGTCTCGCCATAGCAGCTCGTAAAACACTTTTGTTGTTATTTTTCCTGGCTTTCCATTAATATCGGGCTGAGTCAGGTAGGGGATAGTGCGTCCATTTTGTAAATCAAATTGACCATAGATCTGGTGTAGATTGAAATGTAGGAATGCCCGTAAACCTTTCAGTTCTGCTTCCAACTGTTTTACACGTTTATGATTTTCAGCATGAAGTTAGGATCCATTTTGCAAAAACGTTTCCCAGCAGTACGGTAATGCAAATGGCTAGCGTAAAGCTCATCATCATGGCATATAGTAGCTCTTGCTTTGATTCCTTTCCGTAGACATTGCTGGCGGAGGCTATAATGACAAAGTCTCCCGAATTATCTCTGTAGAGGATTCCTGTCACTTGGTTGTCACCATGTTTAAAGTAAAGTACTTTTTGAAGAATAATCTGTTTGATAATTTCCTTACTCCAAGTGACGCCATCCTCTTCAATAAAAATGGAGCGATAATTTTTGTCGTAGATTCTAATAGTCTCGGTCGGTAAGGTACGGGGATATTTTTTTAGGACCTCCTGATATTCTTCTTTTGAAAAATTGTCGGAAGCCAGATAGCTATGTCCTACAGTTAAAGCTCTATCTTCAAGTCTCTTATAAAAATTGCGTACAAACTCTTTGTCAACCAGATAATAAATAATGGAGAGTACCAGTGTCAGCAGTGCAGCAAACAACAACGAGAACTGCAAAATCAATCTTGTTTTGGTTCTCATTCAAGACCTTTTAAAATATACCCCATACCAATTACGGTATGGATCAGAGGCTTGCGTCCTTTGTCGATTTTCGCTCTTAAATAGTTCACATACACATCGATTAGATTGGTACCTCTATTAAAACCTATTCCCCAGACAGCTTCAGCAATTTGAGCTCTTGAAACCACTCTGTTTTTATTGACGAGAAGGTATTCAAGTAATGCATACTCCTTTACGGTGAGCTGGATTTCCTCATTGTTTCTTGTCACCGATTTTAAAAAACAGTCCATAACCAGATCTTCAGCTTTATATTGCATACTGCCGATAGGACTCGCTATTCCTCTTCGGCCCAGCGCTTTTATTCGAAGCAGCAGCTCTTCAAAATGGAAAGGTTTGGTTAAATAATCATCTGCTCCACAATTGAAGCCCTTGATCTTATCTTCTATTGTCGATAATGCGGTCAAAATAATGATGGGGATTTCAGTTTTGAAACGCCTAATATTAGAACAGACATCCATGCCGCTAATAAGCGGGAGTATCCCATCTAAAATCAGCAAGTCAAAATTATTTTCCATTGCCAACTTTAGCCCCATTGCACCGTCATAGACGACATGAACGTGGTGGCCAGCTTCCTGAAGGCCTTTTTTTATAAATTCAGCAATTCTGGTGTCGTCTTCGGCTAATAGTATATGCATCGCACTAATAAATTGATTTCGGTAACTAAACTAAATCTATTTCATCAAAAGGCAAAGCACATTAGAATATTCTAATATTGAATATCGGAGGGTTTCAGCGGTGAAATTGAAAAAGCATTCGGGAAAGTGAAATGTGACTCTGAGGCCATAGGTATGGTTAAAGATAACCATTGACGCAATAATCGTATGGATAGTAAATTTGTCAGTCGATAAGAACCTAGGTTCCTATTGCAATTGATAATAACCTAAACGTAGTCGTATCAAATATGAATATTCCATTTAGCATTGTTTTGTTGAGTCTGTTTTTAATGATTTATTATCCACCAGTCAAAAACGTTGGAGAAAGAGAGATTAGCTATATCGACTGTACCCGAGACCGTCCTATTAAAGCGCAGCTCTGGTATCCTACAGAAGACAGCAATGTTAAGGATACAGAACGACTATTCGTTTTGCCACCTACAGTCAAAAATGCCAAATTTATACCAAATAAATATCCATTGGTTGTATTGTCTCATGGCACAGGAGGCAATAGATTTAGCTTGTCCTGGCTGGCGATTGAGTTGGCAAAAAAAGGATATTTTGTGGTAGCTCCAGATCATTGGGGCAATACGCTCGATAATAAAATCCCTGAGAATTTTGTGCGTTATTGGGATAGGCCCCTGGATATACATTTCCTGATTTCATCATTACTTAAAGACAGGCACTTAAATAGTTATATAGACAGCAATAGGATTGCTAGTATAGGATTTTCTTTGGGAGGATACACTACTTTAGCACTTGCCGGAGTCCATATAGATTGCAACACGCTCAAGAAAAATGCGTCATTAGCTGAAGATCGTAGACAATTTGTTGTTCCCGAATTAGTTGATCTCCATGAATTAATACAAAAAATACGCTGCGAAGATGTGCCGAAAAACTTAAAAGATAGTCGAATTAAAGCAAGTATAGCGTTGTCTCCAGCCCTAGGGCTGGGGCTTTCTGAAATAAAGCAAACCGATACTTCTCCAGTTTTGATCATTGGTGCGGCAGACGATTCAATTGCTCCTCTTGAAAGTAATGCTTTAAAATATAGTCAAGTCGTTAATAATTCAAAATATACCGTACTTCCGCCTAAAACTGGGCATTACATTTTCCTGAACGAAGGAAAGCGTCAATTGGTGCAAGGAGAACCCATTTATTATCGCGACCACAGTATGATTGACAGGAAATCAATACACCAGCAATTGGCAGCGGAGATACTCCTTTTTCTATCGCATCATTTAAAGTAATTTAAGTTGCTTCCGCTACCTAACCGGTTACAATTTTTGAATTTTCATAGGCGAGAAGTTCGTCTACGCATAGTTTCCCGAATTTATCAGCCGCTAATGGGCTATCCGCGGTAATTAGTTTTCTGTCAACATGACAATCGCCGGCAATTTTTTTATTCAAAATTTCAACTCCAAGTTGTTTGAGTTTTTCGCCGTAAAACCAAGGCATCTCGCCGGGCTGGTATCCACTTTCGGGCAAAGTCTTATCCATTTCATCGGGAAAAGAATTGATCTGGTACCCCTTAAACGGAAAATCGGTGTCTCCACAATTTGCTGCGCTTAAGAGAGCTGCCGGACCATGGCAGATTGCCAATAGATATTTATCTTCAGCTACCGCCCATTTGATAAGTTCTTTTACATCGTTATTTTCAGGCAGTCCGAGTATTGCGCCATGCCCGCCAGGGATAAAAACAGCAACGTAGTCAACGTATGCTTTATTTGTGTCGGCTATAAAATCCTTGAGACTGTGAGGGTTTGAGAATTGGGTGTTATACTTTTCCAAAATTTTACCGATGTTTTCATCTTCGTACGGCATAGCCCACATTTCAAATTTTACAGCTGCACCGGTCGGTGTGTAGAAGTCAACCTCAAATCCAGCCTGTTCAAAATGAAGAATTGGAACCAGTGTTTCGACCGGGTGATTGCCCGTTGAAAATTTCTTTCCATTTTTCATTGTCATATACCGTTCCTCTGTACAAAGAACGAGAATCTTTTTCCGGGTGTCCTTGTTGACTTCACTGTACTTTTTTTTGCTGTAATTTGTCTTGGTAGTGACCATTGTCTTTCTTGAAAAAAAGGAGGGTTCGTAACCAATGCCGTCAAATACGGGTTCTTTGCTCAAATTGTTTGAAAATAATGACATAGTAATATTTTTTAGTATTTGTAATTCGTGTTATTGATAAGATCCAAATGTCAAACGTGCCATATTTTATAGAATCTTTAAGAGATAACAATATCAAAACCTATGCGGTTTCGCCTAAAAAATATTTGTGAAAAATAGTAGGAAATGAAGGTGGAAAAATCAGAAGGATGTGCAGGCCAAGATTGTTTCCCAGAGTAAAACGAGCTATCAGCAGATCTTGAAAATTATCATGGAGCAGATGTCCAAAAATGAAAATTCTAGTGCGGGAGCACATATTGACGCGGCTAGAGCGCTTAGGTCCAATTTGAAAGGATACTTTCCTGAATATACAACATTGCCGCCATTGTGAAAAGAAATTGCTGCTACGGTGATCATATCCTACAACAAAAATATTGAGCTGCCGGATGAAGAACTGGACCGTAAACTAAATTTAGGTATCAATTTTAAGGCATGGTGGAAGGAATACGATCAATTGCGGATCCGGCATTATACAACATTACTAAAAGACAATGACAATAGCATGCTCGTATTGCTTCCGAACTATTCACATGGTATTTACTACCAGAATCCGGAACTGTTCGCAAAACTTATAGGGGACAATTTTCATAGCTACCAGTTAAAATTTTAATCAAAAATGAGTAGGTTGCAATCATATAAATTGCATCGCCATTGCTGAGTTTACTTTTCTGAATAGTACCATAAAAAAGGGTGGCCATTAAGCCACCCTCATTTTGGAATTAAGATTTTAGCGTGACAATTATTTAAATCTAAGATTTAGCGAAATAATATCCGATTTCATCCCCACTGATTTGGTGTAATGTCCGTACCGCAATTCCAGCATATCCAATTTACGAATACCGAAAAGTCCATTTGGAAGATTGATACGGACACCGGCGCCATAGAAATTGCTGCTGAATTGAGACAGATCATAGTTCGCTTCCATTGGATCCAAGGTTAGTGTTCGAGCGTAACTCGATAGGTGTGACCAGCTTTACCTTGTCGAGGTAGGTTTGGAATCGTGCTGTAAATTCGCCCATTCTGTGCGTAGATGGAATGGCACAATAGTATGAATTCCAGGGTGTTTAATAATGTTTTTATAATGTTTTTATTAAGTTGATAACAAGGCTTGTTAGCTTTTATTATCCTGTTTTTATATTTTAAGAATTTTTTAAGAACCTTTCCCAGCGATTTAAATAGCTAAATGGTTAGTCCTCACCTTCGGTTGTATTTTTTAGTTGCATTAATAGGGTATAGGCATTTTTGCTAACGATTTGTTTACCTTCGAAATCTCGATAGTTCAACACCTTCGCCAGACCTTTTTGAGGTTCCTCAACTGATATTGCTGTAAGACGATAATTTCTGTTTCCTTCCGAGATAAATACATAACTTTTTCCTTCAAAATCTACGATACATTCTTCTGGTAGAGCCTGTCCCAATGTCGTTGTTGTTTGGATTTCGGCATTCATATATACCCCGGGTACTAGCTCCTGATCATATTTATCCAAATGGCAATGGACATCTGTCATGCCAGTGGGACCGACATCTTTGCCGATTAAATGGATTTTTCCAGCATACTTCTTGCTGGGGTTAGCATTGGAGTAAGCCAATAGTGATTGGCCTGGACGTAATTGTTCAAGATCCTTTTCATAGACTTTCAGATTTAGATGGATGTCCGTTGGGTTGATCAATTCAAAGAGGATATCGGTAGGATTTACATATTTTCCGATATTGACATTGACTTTACTGACATAACCATCGATCGTGCTATAGACGGGAGCGCTTTTACGGATATTTCCTGCAGCAACGGTACTGGGATGAATATGAATAAGTTCTAACTGTCTGGCAATTGCATTCATTATTATCTGCTGGCTGTTCATTTCGGCCTGTGCTTGCTGCATTACTTTGTCACTGCTTGCCTGGCTTTGGTTGAGTTCTTTTTGACGTTTGTAGTCGATCTGGGCAAATTGCAATTTCGACTGGGCGGCAAGATAGTCTTGCTGCAGTTGGATAAACTGAGGGTTTTCGACGACAGCAATAATATCGCCTTTTGATACTTTCATACCGGGCAGCAGGTTGGTACTTTTCAAGTATCCCCCCAAAGGAATACTTACCGACACCAGATTCTGAGGCGGTACATCAATTTTTCCATTCAGTTTTAAGATACTGGGTATCGGCTGGTCCGAAAGCGTTATCGTTTCTATTTGGGTATTGTGCAGTTGCGCTTCCGTCAAGGAGACAAGAGTTTCGTCCTTCGGCTTGGGTGATGATGGTGAGATATCTACTTTATTACCCTTGCAAGAGATGCCAGTTGCTACCAAGATAAGGATGATGTATTGAGCTATAGTATTTTTCATTTCTATTGATTTATTATGATGTAATGAAGCTGAATGGCGTTTTCATTGAGCTGCCACAACGCGTCTGAATAGCTACTTTTCAGCAAGATCGCCTGATTGATTAAAGTGACAAATTCGAGAAAGTCAATGGCTCCATTGGAAAATTGCTTCTGCGCTGTTTCGAAAACTATTGTCGCATTTTTGAGGCTCTCGGATTCATATTGATCGACAATAGCAAGATTGGTCTGATAGCGTTGGGAGAACTCTTGGGCTCGTCTTTCAAGCGCAGATTGTGCATTTTGCAATTCATCGCTTGCAATGGTTTCTGCCAGACGTGCCGTCTCGATCCGAGCACGCTGTCCGCTGGAAAATACCGGTATGGAGAGTCCTAACTGCACCGAATGAAATCTTGGGCTTGCGTCGTAGATTCTGTTATCAGGCCCCGCACCTTTAAAACTATTCAGATTGTAGCCTAGCAATAGTTGTGGAAGTAGTCTGGATTTTTCCACTGCAGTCGCCTGCGCTGCGACGATCTTTTCTTGTTCCAGTACTTTGAGTAAAGGATGATCGACTACCGATGACTGAACGAAAATAGCCTTTTCCACTGGGGTAGGGCTGTAGGCTTCAGGTGTATTTAGCAACCATTGAAATTGCAGTTGAAGAACTTTAAGCTCATCAGCTACCTGTCTCAACTGGATTGAGATTGCTGCTTTTTGATTCGCCGCAGTTGCGCTTTCCAAGGCATTACTTTCCCCTGCTTTTTTACGTAGCATAGTTTTGTCAAGGAAGCTGCTATAAAGGGACAATGCCTCGTTCAAAAGTTTTTCCTTTTGCTGCCAATACAATATGTTGTAGTAGGTAAGACTGACAGCCTTTTTCAGCTCAAACTCTTTGAGAGCGACATTTAGCTGACTTTTTTTCCATTCTTCGGTATAGCGTTCACGTTGCCTTCTATAGACGGTAGGAAATCCAAAACGTTGACTGATACTGATTTTTGTATCCTGGTAAGCGCTATTGATCTGGCCGTAATCTAAGCTGACATCCGTCTGAGGAATATCAGCAGTGGATGTCGCTATCAGAGCCTTGGCATAAGCTGCACGCAGTCGTTCAATTTTTATGTTTCGGTTATTTTGGAGCGCAAGTTCAATGGACTGATCCAAGGTGATCTTGGTCTGTGCTGTAGATTTTTCTGTTGCAAAAACAACAAGGGCTATCAAAAGCGGCATAATTTGCCTTCCTTTCAATTTACGCGGTTTAAATACGCGTTCCATCGTTACGAAAAGCAGTGGAAGCACAAATAAAGTTAGTAGTGTCGCGATAAGCAGACCACCGATAACCACAGTTGCCAAAGGACGTTGTACTTCAGCTCCAGCTCCGTTGCTCAGCGCCATAGGAATAAATCCGAGTGAGGCTACCGATGCAGTCATTAAAACAGGACGTAATCGATTTTCACCACCATCAACGACAACACGCACAATATTACGGATGCCGCTTTTTCGAAGTCGGTTAAATTCAGATATCAATACGATGCCATTGAGCACAGCGACCCCAAATAGCGCAATAAATCCAACTCCGGCACTAATGCTAAAAGGCATTCCCCGCAGCGCCAATAAGAACACGCCACCGATAATTGATAATGGTATAGCAGTGTAGATCAATAAACTTTCTTTAACAGATTTAAATGCAAGGAATAAGAGTATAAAAATTAGCGCTAACGCAATAGGCACAGCGATCAACAAGCGCTGTTTGGCGTTATTGAGGTTTTCAAAAGAACCCCCATATTTGATGGAGTATCCAGTTGGAAGTTTGATTTCTTTATCAATCTTAGCTTGTAGCTCATGAACGATACTTTGTACATCTCGACCGTTGATGTTAAATCCGACGACAATCCGCCGTTGCGCATTTTCCCGTTGGATCTGGTTCGGTCCCTGTACAATTTCTACACGGGCCAATTGGGACAATGGAATTTGGTTTCCCATGGGAGTAGGGATTAAAAGGTTACGGATATCAGCAATATTATTTCGGTCTCTGGCAGCAAGCCGTACGACCATGTCGAATCGTTTCTCACCCTCGAATACTAAGCCTGTTTTCTGTCCGGCAAAAGCAGCATTGATAGTTCTGTTTACTTCAGCAATCGAGAGATGATACTGTGCAATGATGGGGCGATTATAGGATATGACAACTTGCGGAAGTCCAGCAATCGGTTCGATGTAGAGATTCTGGGTTCCTTGGACTGTTTCGATAATTTTACCTATTTTTTGAGCATGTAGAGTCAGGGAATCCAGGTTGTCTCCAAATATCTTGAGGACAACATCCTGACGTGCCCCCGTCATCAACTCATTGAAGCGCATTTGGACGGGGTACTGAAAACCCGCGGTAATACCGGGGACATCTTTCAATGCTTCGCTCATTTTTGTAGCAAGTTCAGGAAACGTGCGGGCCGAAGTCCATTGCTTCTTGTCTTTTAAAATAACCATCATATCCGATGCCTCCATGGGCATAGGATCGGTCGGCACCTCGCCACTACCAATTTTGGTGACCACTTTTTCCACTTCGGGAAATCTGCTCTTTAAGATATGTGCAGCTTTCTGTGTGCTTTCAATGGTCGTCGTAAGGTTGCTTCCTGGGAGGACGCGGGTATCTACCGCAAAATCACCTTCCTCCAGTGAAGGAATAAATTCCCCACCCAGATGGCCGAGTATAACTACAGAAACGATAAAAAGGGAAAAAACCAAGGCAAAAATAATCTTTGGAAGTCGGAGCACTTTGAGTAGTGTTTGGACATAAACCTTTTCCAACTTTTTCATCAGTCTGTCCGAAAGTGAGGGTCTGTCACTTGTTGACCGAAGTAGGAATGAGCTCATCATCGGTACATAGGTGAGCGATAAAAGGAATGCACCCAATAGTGCAAAAGCAACTGTTTCGGCCATAGGTTTAAACATTTTACCTTCGATTCCTTGCAGCGTTAGGATTGGAAGATAAACGATCAGGATAATGATCTGTCCAAAGACAGCACTGTTCATCATGCGACCGGCTGATGCTGTTACCAAAACGTCCATTTCAGAAGCGGATGTTTTGCGTAAGGCTTTAAATCGTTGCTGCTGCATGAGTTGATGCATGACGGATTCAACAATAATGACAGCCCCATCAATGATTAATCCAAAATCCAGTGCACCCAGACTCATCAAGTTACCACTGACACCAAAAAGATTCATCATGCAGATTGCAAAAAGCATGGCCAGCGGAATGACGGAAGCTACGAGCAATCCGGCACGTATGTTGCCCAAAAAGAGAACCAGCACAAAGACCACAATAAGTGCGCCTTCCAAGAGATTTGTCTGCACCGTGCTGATGGCATTATTGACCATTTTTGTACGGTCTAAAAAAGGTTCGATGATGACTCCTTTGGGTAATGTTTTTCGGATTTCCTCCACTTTGGCCTTGACGTCCGCAATCACCTGGCTACTGTTGGCTCCTTTCAGCATCATGACGACGGCCCCAGCGACCTCACCATTGTCATTGTATGTCATGGCACCATATCGCGTTGCAAAACCCGGGCGTACATCCGCTACATCTCGAATGAAAATAGGTAAGTCATTTTCCTTCCCTGTGATCGCAATATTCTGAATGTCTTCAATCGTGCCAACCAATCCTTCACTTCGGATGTAAAGCACCGTCGGTCCTTTTTCGATGTAAGCACCGCCAGTATTCTGATTGTTGGTGTTGAGGGCATCAAAGACGTCGTTAATGGTAATCCCATAAGAATTTAACCTGTCGGGGTTTACAGCGATCTCATATTGTTTGAGTTTGCCGCCAAAACTGCTAACCTCTGCTACACCTTTAACACTCAGCAGCTGCCTTCTGACAATCCAGTCCTGGATTGTACGGAGCTCAGTCACATTATATTTACCCTCATATCCCGGCTCGGGGCGGACAACATATTGGTATATTTCGCCAAGACCTGTTGAAATAGGACCTAACTGCGGAGAACCTATACCTGGCGGGATTTCCTGTTGTACCTGTTGGAGACGCTCAGCTACCTGTTGCCGTGCCCAATAGATATCAATGTTGTCATCAAAAACAATGGTTACCAAGGATAAGCCAAATCGCGAAAAGCTCCGGATTTCCTGTAGTCCAGCAATATTACTGTTGGCCTGTTCGATTGGAAAGGTAACGAGCCTTTCAATATCTGTGGCTCCAAAGGATGGAGCTATGGTTATGACCTGCACTTGATTGTTGGTAATATCGGGCACGGCATCAATAGGCAATTTCGTCACCTGATAAGCACCTACACCGATCAAAGCCAACATCAATAGCACGACAATGAGTTTGTTCTTTACAGAGAACTCAATAATTTTCGTAAGCATATCAATTTGATTCTGTTAAATCGTAAGTTTTGACAAAGACACGAATGACCAGCAATGTATTGACATTGGAAAATGCTTCCGTATTTCGAATACAGAAATTATGGGCATTTACTGTCAAGAAAGATGCTGAACTGCGGACGTCTTTATCCTAATAAAAAGAAAAATGTATTAACAGAATTTTGGCGGTTGCCAAATGGAATTAAGAAACGTATCGTCTATAAACCGATCGTTACGGATTGGAGTAGTGGTATGTTGCTTCGATAGGGAGCTGTTGTGCATTTCCACTTCTATAATGGGAGGACAAACAAAAACAGCATAGTATGAAGCTGTATGCATCATGAATGGGAGCTTCTGATCTTCTTCAAAGTCGTCATCATGTGGATGGTTTTCCAGGTGATCTCCATTATAGTGAATCTTTAGAAATTCGAGGACAGATAGCTGCGGATTTTTCGCCTTATGCTCAAAATAATGCTCTATCAACAACGGAAACCGCAGCAACTGCGCAACTTCGGTTGCAGAGGCGATATAGATCGTCAAAAAACATATAGCAAGCCATTTTTTCATCCTAAACAAAGTTATTAAAAAAAATGTGCGTTGTATAGTCAAATAATTTTTTAGATTTTTTTTTTGATCTCCATTTCTCCTTTTTCATGAACAACTTTATTCGATATATGGAAAAAATAGCAATCATACGAAATGATTCGCCCAACAACAAAAAAGCTGAGGTTGACACATCAGCTTAAATGCATTACTCATTTAGTATGCTAACTGGTAATTCTCAGTGATTTGATATATCCATCAGACAACTGAAAATGATATTTCAGAACAATGGGGCTACCGGGAAATGTACCCGAAATTTCCGTCGATAAGATGTTTTCGGTTTCATTGTAATCTAGCGGTTTCATCATAGCACGGTATTCTTTGTTGGCTTTGTCAATCCAGTTTTTAATTTCTGTCTTTCCGTTATGCGTTTTTCCCTCATCAAATACAACTGCGTTTTCAGTAAAACAATTCGCGTAAGCCCCACTGTCAAATTTGTTTTGTGCTTTCACTAATTCTGTGATCATTTTTGGTAAATTCATATTTTCTCTCATTTAGATGTTATTAGATGGTTGGTACTGTCCCACCATCAATGATATATTCGGTTCCTGTTAGATAATTGGCTCTTGGTGACACAAGGAAACCTACAAGTTCAGCTACTTCTGCAGGTTCGGCAGGTCTCCCGAAAGGGATTCCGCCCAATGCATCCATTACGCGTTGCTGCGCCTCTTCTAGTGTACTCTGCGCGTTTCTCGCAATTTCGGCCAGTAAGGCTTCCGCTGCCGTTGTATTGATCCAGCCGGGCGAAACCGTCAGTACGCGTACGCCTTTAGGAGTAACTTCGTTTGATAAACTTTTGCTATAGTTTCGCAATCCTGCTTTTGCCGCTGCATAAGGTAATGTTGAATCATATAGAGGCAGTTTGCCTTGAATAGAAGCAATGTGGATGATTACGCCGTTTTTGCGTTCTATCATCTGCGGTAAAAAGCCCCTGTCGAGACGAATGGGGGCCAAAAGGTTGGCTTGTAGTGTTGATTCCCAATCCTCATCGCTGAGTGCTGCAAATCCGCCTGCAGGCGTGGTTGATCCACCGAGGTTATTTACTAAGATATCTAGTCTGCCAAAGCTCGAAAGAACTTCGCTCACTATTTTTTTTGCCCCCTCTGCTGTACTTAGATCGGAAGCAATGAAATGGAGCTTACGGTTTTCTATTTTAGGTATATTTCTAGCGGTAATGATCACTGTTGCGCCAGCCTGCAATAGTCTTTCCGCAATTGCTCTACCAGTACCTTTTGTACCACCTGTCACCAAGGCAATCTTGTCTGATAACTCATTGTTGAAATTAAATAGTTCCATTATTAAAAATTATTTATAGGACAAAATTGAGGTATAAAAACAGCCTGCGCAAGTAGGGCATTACGATTCATATAGGGATAAATTTTTCCCCTATTGTACAAATCCGAACATACCTTTATTTTTGAAGTATGTATGAGAGAAAAATTATTCCGAACCTTAATTGCGGTCTTGACTTGATAGGAGAGGTGCTTTATGGCAAATGGAAAATACGCTTGCTGTGGTTTATTGACCAGGGACATAAGAGACCCAGTGAATTGCAGCGTAAAATACCCGATGCCTCCAGAAGGGTACTGAATATCCAACTGAAAGAATTAGAAGATCATGAGCTTATCATCAAGAAAATATATCCAGTCGTTCCACCAAAAGTAGAGTATTCGCTCACAGAATTCGGGATGAGCTTAATTCCAATAATTTCCGCACTGGGACAGTGGGGTGATCAGCATGAAGATAGGCTTAGAAGAGTAATACTATCACGAATTAATGTTATCTCCAATTAGCTCAATTTTAATGTATAACTTTTAAATACAGGAAAATCAGGGAAGCTATCGAGTTATTACTACAGTGCAACCCTGATTTCAAACAGATTCTTTTCGATTTTTCTGAGCCTTATAAAATACCCTTAATAGCTGGAATGTCCAATTCATCTGTTAATTTGCCCGCTTCACCTCTTCTGCCCGTATTTAGTCTGGTTGTTTGATTTAAGTTTGCTTCGTAATCATAACTAAATAGAAGATAATGAAAACAATGAGCAAATTTACGATCTTAAGCGCAGTATGCCTATCCCTTTCTTCCGCAGTATCAATTGCATGTAGCGATAAAGACAAATTCCCAAGCGAACAGGAATCATCGGCGGTAAGTCACAACAACGCAAAAACGAACTTTATCCGTGTGAAAGGAGTAGACTTCGCTTATCGCATCTGGGGTAAGGAAGGAGGAATTCCTCTGGTGTTATTGCCGGGAACGGGAGGGTCTATGGACGACTGGGATCCTGCGGTGACCGATGGACTTGCAAAGCAATATAAACTAATCATTTTTGATAACAAGGGAGTAGCTGCATCTAAAGGGACAACTCCAAATACAATCCAAGCAATGGCTAATGACGCCATTGATTTTATCAAAGCAATGAACCTTGGAACCGTAAATATCATGGGATTCTCAATGGGAGGATTTGTAGCCCAAAGAATCGTATTGACAGAACCTGCGATAATTAATAAGATTATTTTAGCGGATAGTGGACCCAAAGGAGCCATTGGTCTTGCAAACCTTCCAAATATTGTAGCAGGAACTGCGGGACTTAGTCCAGAAGAATCTTATTTAAAATTCGGATTTACTGAATCACAAGCCAGCATTGTGGCAGGAAAAGCATCTTTTGCTCGCGTACATCTACGTACTGTTGATCGGGATCCGGCACTTAGTGATGCGACTTCAACGGCTCAGTTTTCTGCGGTTTTGGCTTGGGCGCAACCCGACGCCGCTGCACTTGATGAAATTAAAACCATTAAAAAACCTGTTTTAATCGTTCATGGAGATAAGGATCTTCCAATTTCGGTTCAAAATGCATATCACATGAAACAGAATTTAGCAAACGCTGAACTTGTTGAATTTACAGATTCTGGTCATGCAGCTTTTTATCAGAATCATGAAGCATTCTTAACGAAGGCGCTTGCGTTTTTAGCCCAATAGTAGACTAAATAACAAAAATCCTATTGATATACCTGGAGATTATATCAGCAGGTATGTCAATAATTTATCCATCTGATTGGGTACATTAACAGCCCTGACTTTTAAATACGGAACAAATTATCAGATTTAATTTAAATCACAAACGGTTTTGTTATCATCCCTTACTAATGCGAACAGCTTCTGAGCAGCAGGCTGTCTCCATTATTCGTCATTACCGGGGATTCCGGGATAGGAAGCTATTGGAAAAAAACTTGGAAGATCCTGACTGGAAATATCCCCCTTATATAGATAAAAAAAGCAATGGCTGAAAAAGATGATATAACAGAGATTTTGTTACAACTTACCTGAATTTAGCTACTCAGATCTTTATGGATCTTCTGAAATTTGTATCGTAATTTAAAGCACAAAAGATATGCAAACGATATTAGGGGTAACGGTCAGATTGGCGAAGAGCTCGCAAGAGAACTTAAAAGAAATTTTACTTCATCAATACGGATTGTTAGCAGGGATGCGAAAAAGGTCAATGACACGGACGAAATCTTTTCTGCGGATCTGTCAATTCGAGAGAAAGCAATCGAGGCAGTAAAAGGCAGTGGAGTTGCCTATTTTACATTAGGGCTTCCGATCAGTTCAGATTTATGGGAAAAACAGTTTCCGCTTATCCTTCGTAATGTGATTGATGCCTGTAAGATTAACAATACGAAACTGATATTCTTTGACAACACTTATATGTATCCACAGGATGATTTTGAAGAAGGTATCATGTATTTTATTGCTCCGCATCAGGTCCTTCAGTTTGATGATATACTACTTAGTAAAGTTAGAGGTTTTGTCCTGGTGTTACATCCGGATTTTCTGCATGGTTATGGACTTGCATCCAGCATAAAAGACTATGGATATTTTTCTTATACGGCTAATGAAGCTTTACATCTTTCTGAAAAAGAAGAGAAAACCATTTTTGATATTATAGCGAATGTTGAGCAGGAAATTGATATTAACATGGATTCCTTTACACAAGATCTACTCGTCTCTAACCCTGACCTTCTGTTAAAATATTGCGACCGTAATTATAACCGCCAATTTTTGACCAGAAAGAAAGTGAATAGTGACTTTCTTTCCAAGCTGGAGCTATTATTGGATGACTATTTCAAAAATGATAAATTGACCATTACCGGTATACCTTCCGTTCATTTCATTGCTGATCAACTACACCTGAGTGCGAATTATCTGAGTGATATGTTAAGAGTGCAAACAGGTCAAACCACACAGCAGCATATCCAGAACAGGTTGATCGAAAAAGCAAAAGAATTACTTTCTACGACCTCAATTTCGGTCTCCGAAATTGCGTATCAACTTGGATTTGAGCATCCGCAATCCTTTCACCGTTTATTTAAAAGCCGAACATCACTGTCTCCACTGGAATTCAGATCATCATTAAATTAAGGTGCTCTGTTTCAAAGATTTTAGATACCAGGATTCGGACCCTTTTGTATATTGTCAATTTTGACGTTGTCTGTCTCTGTGTCATTATGTAAAATTATTACGCCATAGGCTGTATACCATTTAATTTACATGAAGACCATATTTGCCTTTTTCGCCTCGCTGCTATTTGCCTGTCCAGTGTTTGCGCAAAGTAACAAACTGGTAAGTATTAGATGATGTGAACTTTTTTTGCGGATTTTTATCACTCTGAAATTATATAGTGAGTTTATTGATGGGATATGTGTTCCTAATTAAGTGCTATGTTGGGTACGAAAGGGACTGTGGTTTTCGATAACGTTACCGCTACTTTATCCGGTAAAAGTGTTGGATTTTTAGGCTTTTAGGTCTTTCTTTGGTTTATAACGCAATTGAATAAACTAAAAATCTTAACCCTAAATGGATAAATTATGATAGTTCATATCCACAGTAATCGAACATTTTCAGTAGGCACGATGCTGAGCTGTCTCTTCCTTTGGACAGGTCTCGCTACTGCACAGACTACAACAATAAAGGGACGGGTCACCAATGCGACCGATCATACCGCTTTGGAAGGTGTAACGATCACTAATCTGAATATGTCTGTTGCAGCACGGACAGACAAACAGGGGAATTTTAATATCAGAGCGAATGCAGGGGACAGGCTCAAAATTTCGCTGCTTGGTTTTAAGACACTCGAAATTGCTGTATCCTCAACCGGTAATCTCCAGATTGCTCTTAACGAAGAAAGTCAACAAATTGATGAAGTGGTGGTTACTGCGTTAGGAATCAAACGTCAGACCAGGGGACTGACCTATGCGACACAACAACTGGATGGAAGTGCAGTCAATGATGCCCGCGACAATAGTGGTAACGTGCTGAGTAGTCTGACGGGTAAAGTCGCGGGTGCTGTGGTGACGACGGCAGCTACAGGGCCCGGTGCCTCGGCCAAAGTGGTGTTGCGGGGCAACAAGTCCATCTCCGGTAATAACAATGCGCTAATTGTGGTGGATGGTATACCGTATGATAATTCGAGTGCACAACAAGCTACCGGAACAACCTACAACTATGGGACGAGCGATGGCGCTGCGAATATCAATCCGGATGATATAGAGTCCATCAATGTGCTCAAAGGCCCTTCGGCTGCAGCGCTATATGGTAGCAGGGCCGCAAATGGAGCCATATTGATTACAACTAAACAAGGTAAGGCTGGTAGGTATAATATCGATTACAATGGTAGTGCATCCTTGGATCAGGTCAACTTGCTCAGTAAATTCCAGAATACCTACGGACGGGGAAATGGAGGGGTCAGTGGTACAAATGTCGGTGAGAGCTGGGGACCACTAGGGCAAACCTATAAAAATAATGTCCGCGATTTCTTTGAAAATGCGACCTCCTTCAACAATAGCATTAGCACATATGGAGGGACGGAAAAAGTCCAGGGTTATGTTTCTTATACAAACAATAAAATCGGAGGCATTATTCCTGGTAACGACCTGAAACGCAATAACCTGAATCTTCGCATCAATACGGAACTGATCCCCAAACTGAAAACAGATGTAAAACTCAATTACGTTAACCAGCAGATTGACAATCGCCCGCGTTTGGGCGATATGGGAATCCCGGTGGAAGTGTATGTGATGCCACGAGATATGGATGAGGCTGAACTTAAAGACTTTGAGACTGTTGATCCGGTTACTGGTGAACCGCAACGGAAGTACTGGTCCGGTTCTGCCGTATACGACAATCCTTATTGGAGTACCAACCGCACCTCGGTCAATGAAGTACGCGATCGCATTACCGCATTGGGTTCGGCAACCTATCAGTTGACGGATTGGCTAAATGTCATGGGAAGGTTCAGTTATGATAAATACATTGATAAGACAACCGGGGCATTCTACGCAGGTACTGTTTCTCTTGGCGATGTGCGTCCCGGAGGTAAATATTATGAGACACATGCGCGCTATCAGGAGCGCAACTTTGATTTGTTGTTCAATGGAAATAATACACTTAACGAGGCAGTCAAAATTAGCTATAATGTTGGTGCAAGTTCTTTAAATCGGGAGTACAGTAGCTTTCAGAATATGGCCAATGGCCTGTCCGTACCGAATGAGTTTAGTTTAACGATGGCTACGACGCCAGAATTTCTACTGATCAATGGTTATGATCGACGTCTAAATTCGGTTTATGGAAGTGCTCAGCTGGCCTTTTTTAATCATACCTTTCTCGATATGACGGCACGCAACGACTGGACCTCCACCTTAAAATCTCCACACAGTTATTTCTATCCGTCACTCGGCGTATCCACTATTTTCAATGAATGGTTCAAGTTGCCAGCCTGGATCAGCTATGGCAAGTTAAGAGCTTCCTATACGCAGGTCGGTAACGATGCGAATCCCTATCTGCTTCAACAATTGTATTCTTTTGGGCTAGGTGCGGGAAAAGGATTTATCTCTCGTTCACCGATAAAGGCAATTCCTGAATTGAAACCCGAGCTGACCAAATCCTATGAAGCGGGACTGGATATGAAATTCTTTGCCAACAGATTGGGGTTTGATCTGACGATGTACAAAAGTAATACAGTCAATCAGCTTTTGTTTCTTGGATTGCCAATGGCAAGCGGTTTTAGCAGGCAATACATCAATGCTGGAAATATAGCGAATAAGGGAATTGAGGTCCAATTAACTGCGTCGCCTATAAAAAGAGAAAAGCTAGAATGGCAGACCACTTTCAATTTTGCAGCCAATACCAATAAAGTGATTGAATTGCACGAGCGGACTAAACGCGCAACGATTACCGAAAGTACCAAATATGCTTCTGTTGTCGTCAATGAAGGGGAGAAATACGGTGATCTTTACGGTTATAAATGGAAAAGGAATGCGGCTACAGGGAAATATGTGGTTGACGACAGCGGGTTGCCAGTGGTCGAAGCGAATCAAAAATTGGGCAATTTTAATCCTAAGGCCTTATTGGGATGGTCAAATTCGGTCCGCTATAAAAATTTTACGGTCAATGCCTTGGTTGATACACGTATTGGCGGTGAAATCGTATCGGGTACCTCAGCTTATCTAGCGGCCTTTGGCGTAGCGGATTATACCACAGACTACCGTGACGGAGGGCTGGTGCTCGATGCCGTGGACATGAGCGGCGCAGCCAATACCAAGGCTATCACAGCGCAGCAGCTTTGGACCCGTGTATCGCAGAACGGACGCGATGCCTGGGGAGAATTCTTTACCTATGATATGACCAATGTCCGCTTGCGTGAACTATCTGTCAGCTATAAATTTAACCTAAAAAATACAACTGCGATCAAAAGTGCACAGCTCATGCTGACGGGCCGTAACCTATTTTTCTTTTATCGTGGAAAATCCAAATTGGATATTCCGGGAATAGGCAAAACAGACAACCCCATAGATCCTGAGGCAGCATTGGGAGCGGGCAATTTTCAGGGAGTTGAAGTCGGCTTGCCGCCTAGTGTCCGCTCCTTTGGACTGAATGTTAAGTTAACTTTTTAAATCCTCGAACAATGAAAAAAAGCACCCTATTTAGTTCGCTATTAGCAATAAGCCTGTTGTCCTGTACCAAGGACTTTCAGGATATCAATACCGATCCCAACAATATCACGGTGATCACACAGCGGGAATTGCCTTTTATGTTTGCCAAGGCACAGTCTTCGGCTGCAATGAATAGATCCTTTTATCAAACAGTGCAAAATCTGGGACCCGATCTATATGCCCAATATTTTGCACTCACTACGAATTCGTTTAGTACGGACCGTTATCTGCTTACTCCGGATTGGCAGCGCCGGTTTTGGACAGTTATCTATGTTGATACCGCACCACAGCTCAAAAGCATTCTGGAAAATACAGAACCCAAATCAGGTGAGGCTGCATTGGCCAATATCATGTGGGTGTATGCCTTTCATCGGCTGACAGACCAATTTGGACCGATACCTTATTTCGGTGCTGCCGAGGCCAACGACATTATTCCTTATGACTCCATGGATAAGATCTATGCAGATTTCTTTGAAAAATTGACTACAGCAGTAGCCAATCTGAAAGCCTTACCAGCCGGAACGAAAATTTTTCAGGGATACGACCTGATCTTCGATGGAAACACCGAAAACTGGATCAGATTTGCTAATTCGCTCCGCTTGCGGTTAGCCTTGCGTATCGCCAGTGTAGATGCCAATCAAGCAAAGGTCGAAGCCGAAGCAGCTGTTGCTGCTGGTCTGATGTCTAGCAATACGCACAATGCCAGTATGCTCAAATCCCTTTCTGGAAATGATACCAATGGATTGGCGCAAGTTGCTGTATGGAACGAATTTTCAATGAGTTCCACGATCGCTTCTTACCTAAAAGGCTATGCCGATCCACGTTTAGGTATTTATTTTCAACCCAGTTATATCGGAAAGGCATTCAATAGCGTGCGAAATGGTGCTACGGCCACGGATTTAGGGAACGTACGTAATCAATCAGGTTCCAATTCCAATGTGGGTACCTATTGGGTACGTTATAATGGCGTGGCTATTGAAGGAAATTTTACCCAGAATTTCCACGTAATGTGTGCTGCAGAATCTTTTTTCTTACGGGCCGAAGGGGCATTGAATGGCTGGAATATGGGCGGCGCGGCCAAGCAGCTGTACGAGGAAGGCATCAAAACGAGTATGGAACAATGGGGCATTACAGATGCTGCGCAGATCAGTAATTACATCGCATCAAACCATGTGCCTATCGCTCCCGGCGATTATCATAATTCGCCAGCTGTAGCTAATATTCCCGTCAGATGGGCGACAACCGTGGCCGAACAGCGTGAACAGATCGGCGTACAGAAATGGTTGGCGATCTACCCCAATGGTATGGAGGCTTGGGCAGAATATAGGCGAACAGGATTTCCAAAAATGTATGCATTGATCCAGTCCGACAATGCAGACCTGCCGATAGGGACATTTATTAAAAGATTGCCTTATCCACTGACCGAGGCGACAGACAATATGGTTGAACTGAGCAAAGGACGTGCACTGCTTGGCGGTACAGACAATGCAGCAACCAAACTCTGGTGGGATGTGGACTAAATTGGGTAAATTACAATGATAGACTTCAAAATATGGTTAGTTTCTTTCGGCATACTTATGGGTATAAATTCGAGTATTCAAGCACAACAACAACAACAACAACAACAACAACAACAACAACAACAACAAAAAGCGGCCTTGCCCAGCGTATTGGCCATACCTCCTGAGATAGACCCGATAAAGGTCATGGTGGAAGATCAGGCAGGACAGCTTGTCGGAACTCTGGATTGCGAGAAAGCTGCAGATCCGCAAGATATTATCCAGTTGATCAGAAAAAACCTGAAACTGGACGGATATGCTATTCCACCACTGGATATGCAGCTAATTTCGTCAATTGAGCAGGACAACTATACCGTGCACAGCCTGATCTTTCAGAGCTTGCCCGGGCTGTATGTTCCTGCAAGCTTATATGTGCCGAAAGGCGAGGGACCATTTCCGGCAATACTCAATAGCCACGGGCATTGGCCACCGGGGCGGCGAAGTGAAATTGTCCAGCGTACGGCCCACATGTTGGCCTCTAACGGCTATGTATGTCTTTGTATCGATGCCATGGGGTCGGGTGAGCGCGGTCGTGCGCATGAGCATGAGTATCATGGAGCTAATCTTGGGTCGGCCCTGCTCGATCTGGGAACACCGCTGATGGGTATACAGCTACTTGAAAACAGTCGTGCCATTGATCTGCTCTGTAGCTTACCTGAGGTAGATCCCGAAAGGATTGGGGCTACCGGGGCCAGTGGCGGTGGCAATCAGACGATGTGGCTCGCAGCTATGGATCCGCGGATCAAGGCTGCCGTTCCTGTAGTCAGCGTCGGAACTTTCCGCGCCTACATCATGAACAGCAATTGTGTCTGCGAACTCCATCCCAATGGACTCCTGCATTTTGAAGAAGGACACCTATTACAGATAATGGCGCCTAAGGCAATTAAGATTATTTCGGCACTTAAAGATGGTAACGCTGCTTTCAACGCCCATCAGATGCTCAAGTCTTTTCGTATTGCCAAAGAAGCTTTTGCGCGGCAAGGAGTACCTGAACGGATCGATTATGAGCTTTTTGATGAACCACATAGCTATACCACAGCAATGAATATAAGTATGATAAGTTGGTTTGATGGGGCATTTGGAGTGATGCGCGAGAAAGGATTGCAGTTGGACAAGGTACTTCTATTGGATACAAATGAGCTTGCAGTACTGAAACATGGGGTCAAGCAAGAGCTGATCTTCAGTATACCGGCTTTTATCAGCCGTGAATTTAGTCGGACTGAATCAAGGATGGCGACATCCATACTGGATAAAGTGGACTATAAAAAACAGCTGCGGACATTACTTTATACAGGCAGTACCGATAGTTTAATGCGTGTCCAGAAGTTGGAATCGCAGCAGGGATGGCAACGGGTTATATTGGAGACATCGACGCGACAACTGATTCCATTATTGATCAGCCCGCCTCTTACCAACTCAAATACGCTACACGTCTATTTCCCCTCGATGGGTAAACAACAGGTCGCTATGCAGGAAATTGAGGCACTTCGCAGTAAAGGTGAGGGAGTGGTGCTCATCGATCTTTTTGGGCTCGGTGAGCGCTCTTCAGCTACTGCTGATCAAATCGATGGAGCGTTACCGCGCTTTCATACACTTTCGCGCTCGCTGCTCTGGATGGGTCGCAGCATGATGGGAATCTGGGCGTCTGAAATTGGGCTTGTCAATGCTTACCTGCAACAGGAATATAAGTCCTGCAAGCGGATCTTGGTTGCAGACCGGGAGACGGCCATAGCAGCATTGATCAGCAATGTGCTTAATACCCCAGGACAGGAATTACTGCTTCGCGAGCTCCCCATCAGTTATTTGCCGAGTGCAAAGGGTGCACTGGACAGCTACAATATGGCAATCCATATTCCCGGTATTCTCCGTTGGGGCGATATTCCGATGCTGCTCGGGCTCAATGAACAGCAAGTCGTGATCGATGGACTCTATCAATTGGACGGTAAGCTTTGCGAAATAACAAATAAACAGCAATTAAAAAACAAAGTGCAGCACTATAAGAAGCAATTAAATAACCAAGGAACACTCCTTATCAATTAAACATTATGGGAACAAATCGAAGATCATTTTTAAAACTGTCCGGGCTGGCTGGAATTGGATTGATGGCTGGCTGTGGACAGGAAAATAAGGCTTCAGCAAAGACAAATCTGGATCATATCCGGCTAGAAGCAGCAAAGAAATATACAGCTACATTTAATATGTCGGGCTACGCGGCCCCCAAAATACCAACCGTAAGAGTCGGTTTTATCGGGGTTGGCAATAGGGGATCTGCTGCAGTGGAACGTATGAGCCAGATTGAAGGTGTTGCGATCAACGGCATCTGTGATGTCCGGGCCGAAAAGGCTGCCGAAGCAAAGGCAAGGATAAAATCAGTTGGTCACCGCGCGGAGCTATTTACCGAAAATGCCGAACACTGGAAAAAGATGTGTGAACAGGCAGATTATGATCTTATCTATATTGCAACCCATTGGAAGTTGCATGCCGAGATGGCTATATATGCCATGGAACAAGGGAAGCATGTCGCTTTAGAGATTCCCGCAGCGACGACGGTGGAAGACTGCTGGCGACTGGTACAAACCTCCGAGAAGACCAAAAAGCATTGTGTCATGCTTGAAAACTGTTGCTACGATTATTTTGAACTGCTGACCTTAAACCTAGCTAGACAAGGTTTTTTTGGAGATATCGTCCACTGTGAAGGGGCTTATATCCATGACATTCTGGATAGTTTTTTTGATGCCGAAAAACGCTTTGATTTTTGGCGCTTGAAGGAAAATGCGACACGCAACGGGAATCTTTATCCCACCCACGGTCTGGGGCCGATCTGCCAGATTCTAAAGGTCAACCGCGGTAATAAGATGGAGTATATGAGTTCGATGTCTTCAAAAGATTTTATGCTGGGGCAGAAAGCCAAAGAAATGGCTGCTACAGATAAGCAATTTGAGTCTTATATAGACAAACCCTTCCGGGGCAATATGAATATTTCCAATATCCTTACCAATAACGGCAGTACCATCATGTTACAGCATGATGTGAGTTCGCCGCGGCCTTATTCACGTCTTCATCTGATAAGTGGCACGAAGGCCTTTGCGCAGAAATATCCGCTGCCTGGCAAAATCGCTATTGGCCATGCCGATTTCCTGTCTGCCGAAGAGATGACCAAACTGGAACAGCAATATACACCGGGTATTGTCAAAAAAATCGGCGAACTCGCTAAGCAGATCGGTGGCCATGGTGGTATGGATTTTATGATGGACTGGCGCCTGATCGATTGCCTACGCAATGGTTTACCGATGGACATGGATGTCTATGATGCCGCCAGCTGGAGCGTCATTGGCCCTTTGAGTGAATGGTCGGTCGCCAATGGTTCCCAGCCAATCGAGGTGCCTGATTTTACTGTAGGTCATTGGAAAAATAATCAGGTACATGATATTGAGCTGGCGAGGGAAACGAGCACTGTATCATCATAAACAAAACAGAACGAGAATATTATATTAAATTAAGAGACGTGAACATTAAAACTTTTAACACCCGGTTAGAACTGGGACAACATGCAGGAGCTGCAGGGATTGAAGCTATTAATGCCGCCATTGCGGCGAAGGGCGAAGCCAACATTATTTTAGCAACCGGACAGAGCCAGTTCGAAACATTAGAAACGCTGGTGGCTAGTGATAACATCGACTGGAGCAAGGTGCGCATGTTCCACCTCGATGAATATATTGGCATGCCGATGAGCCACAAAGCCAGTTTTCGGAAGTACTTAACCGAGCGTTTTATCACGCAGGTCGCGACGCTGAAGGAAGTGGTACTGATTAATGGTGAAGCGGATCCAGCTGCGGAATGTGAACGTCTGCACAACAAGATTAAAGCACATCCCATCGATGTTGCCTTTGTAGGAATCGGAGAGAACGGTCATTTGGCTTTTAATGATCCTCCTGCTGATTTTGATGTAAAAGATGCTTATCTAATTGTCAATCTGGACGAGCAGTGCCGTCGGCAGCAGTTGGGAGAAGGGTGGTTTGGCTCACTCGCCGAAGTGCCATTGCAGGCTATCAGCATGTCCATACAGCAGATTCTGTCAGCTCAGAAAATAATCTGTGCTGTGCCGGATGAACGTAAAGCACTTGCAGTGAAAAACTGTCTCACGCAACCTGTTTCCAATTTGTATCCAGCGAGTATCCTGCAGCAGCATGCCGACTGCACCTGCTACCTGGACGCAGGATCTGCATCGCTTTTAAAATAAAGGTATCTTATGACAGCATCAGCACGCGACAGGAAAACTACCTGGGTATCCATAGGTATTATTGGAACAATGTTTTTTATCTTTGGATTTGTATCCTGGATTAATGCCATTCTCATTCCATATTTTAAAATAGCCTGTGAACTGAGCAATTTTCAATCATACCTTGTTGCTTTTGCATTTTATATCTCTTATTTGCTGATGTCGATGCCTTCCTCGTATCTACTAAAAAAAATAGGCTATAAAAATGGAATTATGGTAGGCTTTTGGATTATGGCATTGGGGGCATTTTTATTTGTCCCTGCGGCCTATAACAGGGCCTATCCAATCTTTTTGATTGGTCTATTTACCTTGGGAAGTGGATTAGCCCTGCTACAGACCGTCGCCAATCTATACATTACCCTGATCGGTGAAAAGGAACGTGCAGCGCAACGGATCAGTATGATGGGCATTTGTAATAAGGGAGCAGGTATACTGGCACCCTTACTATTTTCCTATATTATTTTGCGCCCGCAGGACAATGAGCTATTTAAGCAGCTTCCGCAGATGACAGAAACGGCTCGTGCATTGGCTTTGGATGAATTGATCTTACGCGTGGTTCGCCCGTATACTGTGGTCGGAATTATCTTACTATTGATCGGGCTGTTTGTTAAGTTTTCTATTCTTCCCGAATTGGATCAACAACAAGAGGGCCTAGGAAAAGACAGCGGCCAAACCAGGAAAAGTATCTTTCAATACCCACATCTCATTTTGGGGGCTGTGGCAATATTCCTCCATGTAGGTACACAGGTTATCGCGATCGATACAATCATCAATTATGCTGGGATGATGGGACTCTCCCTGCTAGAAGCCAAAGCACTACCTTCCTATACGCTAACGGCAACAATACTAGGCTACCTATCCGGAATTGTCCTGATTCCCAAAGTGTTCAGTCAACATAGTATGCTGCGTTTCAGTACAGTTGTTGGTCTGATTTTGTCTATCTTAGTCGTGTCGACTCATGGACATGTTGTCCTATTTAATATGGATCTGGATATTTCGATCTGGTTTATTGTATTGATTGGGTTTCCTAATGCACTTATCTGGGCGGGCATATGGCCATTGGCGCTTGAAGGGCTCGGCCCATTGGCCAAACAAGGATCGGCACTATTGATTATGGGACTATGTGGCAATGCTTTACTTCCGCTCCTCTATGGAGTACTGGCCGATACGATCGATCCTAAATCAGCCTATTGGATATTGACGCCATGTTTTTTATACCTGTTATTTTACGCCTTTAAAGGGTATCGGATTCAGACATGGTCAGGACAAACAAAAAAAACAACGAATTAATATGTGGATTATAACAAATACCAATATTATAACACCTTACCGCGTGATCGCGGATGGGACAGTATGGATTACCAAGGGGAAAATTGCGCGTATTAGCGAAGGCTATTTGTCAAAAGAAGCTGTCGAAGAGGGTTGGTCAGCTGCCCAATGGCTGGATGCCGGGGGACTGTATCTTGCACCGGGTTTTATTGATATCCATGTCCATGGTGGCGGCGGCGCTGATTTTATGGATAACAGTGTGTCTGCATTTTTAACTGTTGCCGAAACACATTTACGTTATGGTACCACGGCCATGCTGCCGACCACCTTGACCAGTGAACGCGAGGAGCTAATGGAACTTTTCTCCGTCTATGAAGCCGCCAGGGAGCAGAATAGAAAAGGGAGCCGATTTTTGGGTTTGCATCTCGAAGGGCCCTATTTTGCGATGAACCAACGGGGCGCGCAGGATCCCAAGTATATCCGTAATCCGGATCCGAAAGAATACATGCCTATACTTGAACGCTATCACCACCTCATCAGCCGATGGAGTGCGGCTCCCGAGCTGCCAGGGGCACTGGACTTTGGTCGGGCTGTGCGCAGTCATGGTATCTTATTGGCTCTCGCACATACCGATGCAGTGTATGAGGACATATTACCTGCGGTCGAAGTTGGATATCGCCTGGCAACACATTTCTACTCTGGTATGTCCGGCATGACGCGCGTTCACGCGCATCGTTATGCCGGAGTTATTGAGAGCTGTTTTCTATTGGACCAGATAGATGTGGAGATTATAGCAGATGGTGTCCATCTGCCCGAGCCTTTTCTGCGGCTAATTCATAAAGTGAAAGGTGCGGATAAAATGATCCTGATTACTGACGCGATGCGTGCAGCCGGTATGCCCGAGGGTAAAAGTATGTTGGGAAACCTGCTTAACGGAACCGAAGTAATCGTTGAGGAAGGAGTAGCCAAGCTGACCGATCGTTCTTCTTTTGCAGGTAGTGTGGCCACTGCAGATCGCCTTCTCCGCACAATGGTCAACAAGGGGGGCGTCAGTTTGGTCGAAGCCGTACAGATGATGACGATCAACCCCGCAAGACTACTTGGGCTGGATCATAAGATCGGAGCAATAGCTATAGAAATGGAAGCAGATATTGTGCTTTTTGATGATGATGTGGTCATTCATCACAGTTTTGTTGCTGGTGAATTACGTTACAGTAAATAAAGACCACTAAGAGGATCGTTTGGTAGAATCCCGTTCGATTAATTTTCCAGGCAATACTATATCCTGAATTTCAAAATCCCGATTTTTTATATGACGGATGAGTAGTGCACAACTCCTTTTGCCGATCTCCATGGCAGGTTCTTCAATGGTACTTAAATTGGGTTCTACCACAGTAGCAATAGGATCATTGGTAAATCCGATGACGCCAATATCTTGGCCTACATGGAGGCCATGCTGCTTGATTGTCTGAATGGCGCCAACAGCTTTGCGGTCATTGGCAGCGAAGATCGCATCTGGACGATCGGGGAGGGCAAGTAGCTTCGACGTATCAGTGGCTCCGTGAGCCTGTGAAAAACCAGAATATACAATAAGACGTTGATCGACAGCGATGTTGTGCTGTTCCAGTGCCTGCAGATAGCCGTTTAGCCGCTGCTGTGTGAATTGCAGATTTTCAGGTCCGGCAATATGAGCAATGCGCGTATAGCCTTGTCGGATTAGGTATTCTGTCGCCTGTAAGGCTCCTGCAAAATCATCTTGGACAACCTTGGAAGCATCTATATCTTTAGGTACACGGTCAAAGAATACGATTGGCATTCCTTTGGCCATCAATTGTTCAAAATGATCGTTTGTGGATGAATCTGAAGAGATCGAAATAAGAAGTCCATCCAGACTGCTCGTTGATAGGTTTTCCAATAGGTTCTGTTCCCGTGCGACATGATCGTTGGTGACGTAGAGAATCACATTATAATCGCGTTCATAGGCTTCTTCCTGAATACCTGAAATCACCATCGAAAAATAATAATTGGTGATAAAAGGAATGACCACACCTATATTTTTTGTTGAACCGGAAGCTAAGGCGGAAGCGTTTTTATTAGGCTTAAAGTTTAGTTTCTTGGCGAGTGCCAACACCTTTTTTCGGGTTTCGGGGTTGACATCGTGGGTATCCCGAAAAGCCCGAGAAACTGTCGAGACCGAAATGTTGAGCATCTTGGCGATATCCTTGATGCCTAAAGGATTCTTCATATTTAGATAGGGTTAACGAATTAAGATACAAAATACTAAAAACTATCGAAAAATGCAGGATCTATCTTCATCTATAGTCAAATCACGAATTCTTCATCCCGAAAAATTAAAAACTAGCTATAGTTTTTGCAAGTGTAAGCAAATTCTTTATATTTGCAATATACTTGACTAATCAAGTATATTGCAAATATAAAATGAAAGAAATAAGTACAATTCTGAATGTTTTAAAAGTTCAATCTGTCATTACGAAAAAGTTTGACGGTTTAAGTCTGCATGGTATTAGCCTTACTGACTATATGATCCTCTATATTTTAAATAATGCACCTGGTAATCGTTTAAAAAGAATTGATCTTGCTGAGAATATTGGTTTAACCGCCTCTGGCATTACGCGGATTATTTTACCGATGGAAAAAATAGGGCTTGTAGAGAAAGAAAACAGCGATCGGGATGCTAGGGTGAGTTATGTAAAACTCACTTCTACTGGAGAAAAAATTTTTGCAGAGGCGACCACTACGGCAGAATACATATCCAAAAAGTTATTAGAAGGAATTGTAACGGAAAACTTAGATGTTTTCGCAGGACAATTGAAAATCTTAGGGGGTGATCTTTAAATTAAAATGAACGTGGACAAAAAGGACAGAAAGAAATTAAACAAAGAGTTTTTAGAGATAAAACCACTAATGGGTGTCTTGACCATTCTGAATAATGCAGAAAATAAAATATTTATCAAAGCGAGTACTGATTTAAAAGCGCTTTCTAACAGAATACGGTTCGAACTGAACAACGGAAAATTTGATAACAGGAACTTACAGTCCGATTGGATCCGGCTAGGAGGGGAGAGTTTCGTTTTTGAAAATACGATCATTGTTCCATGGGAAGAGAACAAATTCATAGACTATAAAAAGAAGTTGCAGAAAGCTAGAAATGATCTGAAAGAAGAGCAAAGCAAAGCCAAAAATATATATTGATATGGGAAGCAAAACCTATTTATATCCAACTTACGAAGCCGGCCGGGATCTTATGTTAAAAAATATTCAAGGAGCAATCGTAAATCTGAATCTGATACGTTTAAAGGAAGTTGCTGATTATTCCGAGTTTCCTGAAATTGCACCTACGAGCGAAATTTCCGGTTGCGAAGCTTTTAGGCTCTATATAGACCTTGCCAAACCTTTTCTAGAACAGGCTGGTGGAGAGATCCTTTTCGTTGGAAAAGGAGACTACTTTTTGATAGGTCCTCCGGACGAACATTGGGATATCTGTATGCTGGTCAGACAAAGAAGTGTGTCGGACTTTTTTGCTTTCGAGCAGAATCCGGATTATATGAAGATTACAGGCCATCGTGTCGCTGCCATTTTGGATTCAAGACTTTTACCTTTAGAAATTGCGTTGTAATTTATGGGATATATTGACCTAAAAAATGCTACCATCTATTATGAAATATTCGGCGTAGAAAACAAGGAGACCCTTGTACTCGTTAGTGGGCTGAATACCCAGATGACCCGTTGGGAAGCACCGTTTCTTAACATGCTTGCAGAGGAAGGGTTTCGTGTAATCTGTTTTGATAACAGGGATTGTGGAAAAAGTACTTTTAAAACAAGTGACCCTAATGATACAATCAATTTTTCGCTGAACGATTTTCTGCATTATCCAGAAAAATATCCTGTCCCTTATTCTTTATTAGATATGGCAGATGATATAAAAAATTTGCTCCATTCACTTGGCATTCGTAGCGCACATATTGTAGGGCGGTCGATGGGAGGCATCATTGCACAGTTATTTGCATCACGGTATCCGGCAATGACTCAGACACTGACTTTATTGATGTCTTCAAGCTTTAATCCTGCTCTTCCTAAGGCAGATGACGCATTGATAGGTAAAATGACAAACAGCACTGCAAATTTTCAGGATGACAGGCAAACTTCTATAAATGAAAAAGTTGACTTTATGAGAGCTGTTTATGGAAATAAATATTATTTCAACGAAGAAAAGGAGTGTAGGCTGATTATCGAAGACGAAAACCGAAAGTCTCCATTCGTTAGGCCTTTTCGTCAGATCGTCGCCCTGCTGAGTTATCAATATAATTCTCATGTTCTTAGTCGTCTCCATGTACCCACATTGGCGATACACGGAGACGAAGATCCATTATTTAATATGGAACACGCGTTTGATTTAAAAAACACTATTCCTTACTGTGAGGTGATCATAAAAAACGGAATGGGACACGCTATTCCAGATTCACTTTATCCGTCACTGGTGAAAGACATTTCAGATTTTATTGCTAAAACTGAATGAAACATCATGGTCAAAATGTAAGTAGCAACGGTGATATATATGGTTTTGGAGTCCATTGCCATTGATCATGATATCTGTCAATAAACCCTATTCCTGGCCAAGGAAGATGGGAGGCGCAAACTAGCAATTTTTGCTCATGACATTGTTCCAGTATATTCTTTCGGGTGTCAATCCCTAAAGAAAAATCAGCATCCCATTGCGTACCCCAACCCGGATTAGAGATCAATACAGGACTATGAACCAGATCAACCAGATGCGTAATGGATAGCTTACCCGAATAAACCGTAAATATGATGTGTCCGGGAGTATGTCCGGGAGCTGACTGCGTTTTAATACAGGAAAATAATTCATCACCTACATCAAATATTTCTAAACGGTGGGTAATGGCTCCTAATATCTGCTTAACCAGTGAAACAGAACCATGACCAAACTCAGGCCTCCGGCTGTTAGGGAAATTCGGCTCCTGTCCAAACCAGAACTCCAGTTCATCCCGTGAAATATAAAATCTTGCATTTGGAAATATCAGATTACCATTTTCGGTTAATATGCCTCCAATGTGATCCCGATGAGCATGGGTTATCAATATATCGGAAATATCACTGGCTCCGAATCCGGCACTTTTCAGACTGTGTAATAATTTTCCTGCATTTTTTTTATCATAAAAGCCTTCTCCTGTATCTACTAGTATTAATTGTTCATCCTTTCGGATAAGCATCACATTAATAGGAGCTTCGTAGATATCGGCAGGTAAATGCAGTCGGTTGAGCTCTTTTTGAAGATCTGTAGGTACTGCATCCGTTGCAATAATGGGTTGATATGATCCTATATCAAAATATCCATCGGAAAGAATATAGATTTCCAGGTTACCAAATGGAATCTTGAGGTAACTGTAGTTTGTTTGCATTTTCATAAGAATACTGCGATTTAATTAGCATTTGGTCTTGTTTAAAAAAGGAAATATTCGTGGTGCTAATCCAGCCAAAACATGTCCCATTTCCGGAATGGTTATTATGGTAAAGTCGTCAACAATATTTCGCAATCTAGTGGCAATTTCCTGAGTAGAGCGGATTACATCCTGTTCTCCGCCGATGAATAACACAGGCATTGTCAAGCGGCTGAGCTCATCATCTGAAAAAATATATTCTTTTTCTATTCTCGCATTAAAATTGGTTTGTATTAAATCCATAAATGCTACAATTCTTTGATCCACACGCTGGTTTCCCAAGACCAATCTATTAATCTTGATACGTCCAGTTGCTCCCAAAAGGGAATAGAGCAGGGCTTTTATGATAAATGTTGTTTTGGTAGGAACTACTCCTGCAGGTGTCAGCAAAATCAGCCGGTCGACTAATTCAGGATAGCTTGTTGCAAATCGTAATGCCAACCATCCTCCTTGTGATAATCCGATTATATTTGCCTTCCTGATATCGAGCCTGTCGAAAACCTCTTTTAGCCATTCAGCGAAATCTTTTGTTTGATAAGATGGTCTGGTTTCTGCGCTATTTCCTGCTTCTCCGATAATATCTATTGCTATGACTTTATATTGTTTTGAATATTCAGCCATGTCTGATAACCATGACGTCGCGTTAGAAGACGCGCCATGCAGTAAGATGACAATTTCTTGGTGTTGACTTCCATCCTCCAAAAAATGGGTGTCCCCATAAGTTGTTTTCAGCACGCCAGTTTTCAAATTCAATGAAGCATTTTTTATTGCATCGTCGTAAGCCCGGATAATTTTGTCTTTTCCTTCCGGGCTTTTAAAGATTGATTTATTCATGAATAGTTTGTATAAAGTTGTAGTTGAGAATTAGATTAACGTCCTGTCGCTTTATCACCTCTTAAAGTCATGACCGTACTTGTTACCATAGCGGCTTTTTTTACCATCAATGCGGAAAATATTGCATTGATAATGATTTAAATTTTTTCCACTATGTAAGGGCGATGCTTTGGCAGTGAGTATATCCCCAAAAACCGGCCGGTAAAAATTGATTTTCAATTCGACGGATGTAAAAGTTTCGCCTTCCTGAATAAGGGTTGAATGTGCGGTTCCGATGGCTGCATCTGCCAGTTCACATAGCAGTCCTCCGTGCATGGTTCCCTGCTGGTTACTGTGTTTTTCTTTTGTAGTGTTGATCTGTACGGTCGCTGTACCTAAACCGATCTCTATGATGTTTATGCCCAATGTTTTTGATATTGGTGTAGGGTAATATATGTGCGTATGCATATCGTAGGTAATTTCACTTTTTATCAATTTATTCAGGTAATCCAGTATTGATACTTTTGCCATATATGAGTTATTATATTTATATAAATAAATCAATCAGTCTTTTTATGAATAAAAAAAAATTATAGGTTTTCCATGTTTTCTATTATAGACTGTATGGTGTGCAAATGGTGCAAATCATGCGCTGCAACAAAATGCATCAGGTCGATGATATTCATTGGCTGTTGTAATCTCGGATGCATACTTGTCTTCAATAAGTCTTCTTCACTCAATTTTTGAAGCATTACAATTGTTTTTTCTCTTTCGCTGACCAGATCCTTAATAAGCTCTTCAACTAACATGTTGTTGAAAGAAGACTGATCGGTTGCTGTATTGTTTAAATCGGCAGGGGACATATCCGGTTTTCCTTCCTTTATATCTTTGAAACGGATTCGCCATAGATCTTCTAAAAGCATTAAATGCCCTATATTCTCATTGACAGACCATTTATCTCCCATTTTGCGGGTTGAAGCTTCTATAGGACAACTTTTCAGCACAATATTTAGAACAGACGGAAAATGTTCAAGTCGTTGTAAAAATTCGTCAAAATATTCCGAACCTGTGTTTGAATCAAATTGTCGGTCGAACCATCTGACAAATAATTGTGGCTTTACTTCTTTCATTAGTATCAATTTATAAATTATTACTATTAATCCATGCTTTGGCAGGTATTATCCACTCGTCTAATGCCCTGAACAGAAAACCGTGTTCCAGACCTGTGTTGAGGGTAATCTCTTTAAAAGCTTTTAACTCAGAATTTTTAAATCTAAGTTGCCTTGATAATAACTCAGCGCCAACATCAGTTTTTTCATTAATCGATAAAATCTTCCCATAGAGTCGGAAATTTCGATCTTCATTCATTGAATCATTTTTAAAGCTTGAGCCAATAAAAACAAATGTCAAATCTGTATTTTTAACATAATAGGAGATGTATTGAGCAATGTATCCCCCTTGAGACGTTCCGACAATTGAAATCTGGTCATACGGAACTCCGAAGCTGTGTAAGCTGTCAATTGTAAGGATTAACTTTTTTGCATACATCTTAGGATCTGTGTCAGCCTTTCTTTTTTCAGATAATATGACAGAATTTGTGGATTGAAATTTCTTCAAAATAGCTGTATATGCCGCTGGTCCGTATTTAGGATGGGATTCATTTAACGGATGTCCTTCCAAAAATTTATTATGCAAAAAAAATATATACTTTTTTTGAGTAATATTTTGAGCATTAGTAGCAAACGGAAGAAATGACAGGTAAAGCAAAATTAATCTAAGAAACATATAATTTGAATAAACAGACTATTTTAATTTAGAGACAGCATCAGATTTTATTTTTACCCATCCACAAGATGCCTTTTTGAGGCTGTCAATGCATACAGCGTAGGGATTTTGTTGTCCAGATGATCAATTCTAAACTTACCGGGTTCAGATTCCACTGAATTATTGAGATTATTGTAGGATCCGGAAGCCAACCTATGGTCCCATAACTTGTAAAGACAATATCGAACTGACGATCCAGATGATAGGGCAGATCATAAACATCGCGCTGCAGATAAAAGCTGTTGAAACATTGCTCTGTTTTGCCAGTTGCCGTGCACGATCAATTGCTACATCTAAAAGATCAATGCCGACTACGTCCGCTCCCATGCGACTTAATGAGATGCTATCCTGTCCGAAATGGCATTGTAAATGTAATACTGATTTACCTATCAGATCTCCAAGCAAATTAAGTTCTATATCTTTTAATGAGCTTTTCCCCTTCAAAAAGTCATCCAGGTTATAAAAATCAGAATTGATGTGAGCTTCTGTTCTGGTATTCCAGGATTCCCTGTTTATTTCCAAATAATTGTCTTCGGCATTCATAGGTTTTATCTAATGAAGTGAATTGATTTTTTGCCATTCCTCGTAGCTGACTACACCGAGTTCTGGCTGACTTTTGCCTTTCAGAATATGGATAAACTCCAGTTGATTTCCGTCTGGATCGTCAAAATAAAGAGCAAGTGCAGGCATCCAGGCAAAAACCATTGGTTCATTGCTGCCATTTTTCAGAAAGTTATACGGCTTTAACCCGTTTTTATCTAAAAATGTATTTGCATCTTTTAAGATAAAATCTTTGGAACAGCTGAATGCAAAATGTCTTGTCTGGAGATTACCCTGTTGTTCCCAAAGTCCAAGCATTGCCTTTTTATTTTCTCCGATCCAAAGAAACGCAATCGGCCTTGTTTCATCATAGTGCGCAAACTGCAGACCCAATATTTGAGTATAAAATTGCACTGCGTTTTCCAAGTTGCTTACTTGGATGTGTGTCTCATATAATCCTTCAATCATTTTTATATATTTTATTCTTAATAATTATAGTGTTATGATAATGACGACCATCGACAGCCTCTACATATCCACCGGGACCTGCGTTTATTAAGGTTATATCAAATGTTGCCATTTTGTTGTTTAAATACTTTACAAAAAAACCGATCGGTCTTTTTGTAGATAAAAAAAATTATGCTTTCAAATTCCTAATCAGCCTCTCTAAAAAGGACATCGCTATATTAAGCTCTGTCATATGGTTGTTGACCTTTGCCTGCATAAAAGCACCTTCGATCATCGAGATCATCACTACAGCAATTTCGGTAGGATCCGTATTTGCTTTTATTTCATTTCTATCGATGCCGCGTTTGATTTGATTTTCGATGGATGTTTTCCAAAATGCCAGGGCCTTTTGTACACGTTTCTGGAGAGCCGGATGTGTATCATCAGCCTCCGTGGCAGTATTTAAAATAGGGCATCCCGCCTGTAAATACGGATACCTGAAATAGTTTTTGTAGGTATTGGGATAAACCAACAATCTTTCAATTGAATTTTTACTTGCTAAAATACGATCTTTCATATGCTGCGTTACTTTACCAAAATTGTAGTCAAAGACACTTAATGCAATCTCATCCTTATTCTCAAAATTGCCATAGACGCAACCTTTCGATAGGCCAGTGGCACTCATTACATCATTTATGGATGTGCCCGCATAGCCTTTTACATTAAAAACAGTCGAAGTTTTCTCTATGATCAGCTGTTTGGTATTTTCGGATTTTTGAGTTTTCATCAGTGATAATTCTTGCCCAGGACAAAGTTAATTAAAAAAATAAAACGATCGGTCTTTTTTAAAGAATATTTGGGTGATACCTTAAATGTGGAGTCGTAAATTAACTTTATAAAAATATATACCGAACGGTATTATATTTTTATATATTTGTGTTCGATTAAAGTTTTTGTTAATAGTAATGAGTAAGATCCCAGCAGCAGAAAAAACAAGAGAATTTATCATTCAGAAATCAGCACAGATATTCAATATTAAAGGATATGAAAATGCTTCGTTGCTGGATATTCAGGAAGGAAGTAAACTGATTAAACAAGCGATTTCAGTAATTTTTCAGACATGAAAATTGGTAGTTGCAGCATTTTAGCACAATATCTCGATTGTGTTCAATCGAATCGGTAAATGCATAAATGATGCTTCCACTTTGTAGGACTAAAAGTCGATGGGCTAAATTGGATTCAGAAACAACAGTCGGGAATAATTGAAGAACTCTCCAGTCCCAGGCAGTCTTTTTTTAACCACAGGAGAGAAACGCCGTGGACGCGCCTACAGGCATTTTATTTAATATATAATATACTTATTGGTATATTTTAATTTAGCGAATTAAAAATAAAAAAAATGAATCGAATACTCCTCATCATTACCGTTATATCAGCGGCTATCATGGAATTGATTGATACGTCCATTGTCAATGTGGCAGTCAATCATATGAGCGGAAGCTTGGGCGCAACATTGGAAGATACTTCCTGGGTTGTGACTTCTTACGGCATCGCAAACGTTATCATTATTCCGATGACGGGTTTTCTTTTGAATAATCTGGGACGTAGAAACTACTATATAGGATCCCTTGTACTATTTACATTATGTTCTTTTATGTGTGGCAATGCCTCTGGCATTTGGGAATTGGTGGCTTTTCGCTTTTTTCAGGGTATTGGTGGAGGGGCATTGCTCTCTGTCTCTGCGACGGTGGTCTACGAATGCTTTCCAAAAGAAAAACAAAATATCGCGAGTGCCCTGTTTGGTATCGGTGTTTTTATCGGACCGACCATCGGACCAACACTTGGCGGACACATCATTGATAATTTTTCCTGGGAATGGATTTTTTATATTAATATTCCTATCGGCATCATCACTGCTATCATCTGTTATCGGATACTTCCGGAATCGCCAACCAGAAAAAAGGTCAAAGAAATAGACTGGGCAGGAATCTTATTATTGATCGCAGGGATCGGTTCTTTACAGACCATTCTTGAACGTGGGGAAACAGAAGATTGGTTTGAAACCCGGTATATCACCCTACTTGCAGTTATTGCATTTCTTTCACTTCTTCTTTTTATTTATAGGGAACTTACTACAGCACACCCTGTGGTGAAATTATCTATTTTAAGATCCCCTTCATTAAGTATTTCTGCGTTGCTCACTTTTATTACTGGTATGGGGATGTTTACTTCTATTTATTTGACTCCAGTATTTGCGCAGAGGCTTTTACAGTTTACCCCATCAATGGCTGGTTTAATGCTCCTTCCGGGATCTGTCATAGCCGTATTTGCGCTGATAATTACAGGTCGTGTACTACAGAAGGGTGTGCCACCTGCATTAGTTGTATTTATCGGCTTCTGTTGCTTCATCTATTTCAATTGGTCGATGTCAAGGGTAACTCTAGAAGTCCCATTCACAACAATATCAGTTAATTTGATTTTCAGGGCACTGGGAATGGCATTGCTGACGGTTCCCCTTTCTACGCTTGCTATTTCGTCATTAAAAACCGAAGATATACCACAGGGAACAGCCATAAATAATATGATGAGACAGCTGGGCGGGTCTTTTGGTATTTCTATCATTAATACGTTTATTGTCAGAAGAATGGCCCAGCACAGATCGGATTTAGTTTCAAACATCACCTACACAAATAATTCAGCGGTAGAAAGACTGAATAAGTATACAGCTCTTTTTCAAACTAAAGGTTTTGGGCCTGATGATGCACAGCATCGGGCCATCGGCTTAATGGATATGATTGTGCAAAAACAGATTTTCATGTTAAGTTATATCGACGCTTATCTTTTCATCGGGGCGGCATTTGCACTATCACTACCTCTGCTATTATTTTTCTCCATGCGGAAAAGCAATAAAAAAATTGTAGTTGCGGCAGCTGATCATTAATAAAATTAAACTCAAAAAGAAAGAATTTGAACACAAAAAACAACACAGTTATTATTTCCGGCGGTACAACCGCAATAGGTTTGGAAATTGCCAAGCTATTGGCAGCACCCATTGGCGGACAAAATGGTATTCCCGCGTCTGAAGTAGCTGCACGTTTTATTCAGGGATTCAGGGAAGATGAACTTGAAATCAGGGTAGGGAAGACCGAGGATATTTACCGCAGCTATCTTTCTAATCCAGCAGAAGCATTGAAAATGATGAATCAGAACAGAAAGTAAATTGAGCGAAACTTTTTATAAACCGAACGGAGCCTTTTATTTGAGAAAAATGGCTTATCTATGTTCCACTTTTGATTTTTCAAAGGCGAGAAGTTCATCTGCGCAGTGTTCGACGGATGCCTTTTACTGGCGATTTGCTCGATATTTGTTTTTAGGAAAGAGAAGTATTTACTTAAATCCTGATCTCCGCAGTTCGTCATAGCATTGACTATATCTTATTTCATTGTGTAAAACAACTTGTTCCTCTGTGTGGTTTTATGAACGTAGCGGTGTATCATACTGATCCATCACACCATTTAAAGCGTGTGGACCGACAAAAATTAATGATTCAAAACAAATAGATGAAAATGAAAAATATAAGAATATTGCAAAGTGCCAATGAATTTATTGCAAAAGGAGACTATGAAAGCTTCTTAGCTTTTTGTACTGCAGACACGAAATGGGTCTTTGTAGGCGACCGTATCCTCCATGGGAGAGAAGAAGTCCGAGCTTATATGAAAGAGTTCTATCAGGAACCACCAGTTTTTAATGTGGAAAAATCTATTGAAGAAGGCGATTCGGTTATGGTGACTGGAGAAATCCGGTTGAGAAATAAGGCCGGAAAATATGAGCATTTCGATTATTGCGACATTTGGCGATTTGAAGATGGGAAAATGGCAGAGCTTAAAGCATTTGTCATTGAAAAACACGGATCGTCGCTATTGTCATCCGAATAGGTGAATAGGTTTGGTATTTAATCTATTTCATAGGTGGCTATACAATAATCCGTAATTTTGATTGGAGGTGTGGGGTTTTTCATCGGGTGCGCCGTAAGGGATTGTGGGGAAGGCTATTGCGCACAAACTCACTAAAACAATGGAAAATGAATTAAAATATCAGGCAATAAAACCGGACGAGCCGTTAGCGGATTTTGTTGAAAGCTTTTGGCTTTTACAAAACCAATCGGATTGTGATAGAGAGGTTGTTGTACTGCCAGACGGAAGAGTTGATCTATTTTTCACGCAATCTGCAACAGAGCCTTTCCATATGACTCTTTTGGGCATCCAAACGCAGCCGGGGCGTGCGACCATTGCACCATTGCGACAGACATACGCCATAAGTTTTAACCCGCTTGCAATCCAATCTGTTTTTCAGACCAGCATCGCCAACTTGGTTGACAGGGCAACGCTCTTGCCTCCTAATTTTTGGAACTTTGGTGCCGACGACCTGAATGACTTTGATTTATTCTGTGCGAAAGCGACAGAAAAAATACAGTCGCTTTTGCCGCTTGAAGTTGACAACAGGAAACGAACACTTTTCGACCTCATTTATGCATCAAATGGGGTGATTACAATCAAAGAACTTGCCGCACAATCGTGTTGGAGTCGGCAACAGATCAACCGTTATTTCGATCAGCAGTTCGGACTTACGGCAAAAGCATATTGCAATATTATCCGCTTCCGTGCTTCCTTCCAGCACATCAAAGAAGGCAAATTGTTTCCGCAACAAAACTTTGCCGATCAATCCCACTTTATTAAAGAAGTTAAGAAACTTGCAGGTGTTTCACCTAAAGAACTCTTGAAGAACCAAAATGAGCGTTTTATACAATTTTCAACGCTCAGCACCCCGTAATTTTGTTCAGTCAAAAAATAAAATTGTACTGGATATGAAATTACAAGACAAAAAAGTTGCAGTCATTGGTGGTGGTCCTGGAGGGCTTACATTAGCCAATCTCTTACAATTAAAAGGCGCAAATGTAACCGTATATGAACGTGATGGCAATAAAGACGTTCGCCAGCAGGGAGCCACACTGGACCTGCACGAAGAAAGTGGTTTGGAAGCTCTTCGAAGAGCAAATTTGATGAACGAATTTAAAGCCAGGTTTCGACCTGACGCGGGCCGTTTAAGGGTATTGGACGAGCAGGCCATTATCAAAATGGATGAGCATGAGCTTCAACAGAAGAATCAGGAAGCTCGTCCTGAAATTGATCGTGCCCCTCTGCGTGATATTTTAATAAATGCATTGCATGAAGGTACCATTATCTGGGACAGTCAGTTTGTTTCAATGGAAAAACAGGATCATGGCTGGCTTCTGCATTTCAAAAACGGAAAATCTTTTTACGCTGACCTTGTCGTGGCAGCCGATGGTGCAAACTCAAAAATCCGCCCTTATCTCACCGATATTAAGCCGATTTATTCTGGCGTTACGATTGTTGAAGGAAATATCTACGATGCCGAGAAAAACGCACCGAAACTTTGGGACATCACAAAAGGTGGAAAAGTCTTTGCGCTTGGAAACGCACAATCCATTATCTTAAGTGCAAAAGGAGAGGGCAGTTTATCGTTTTATACCGGTTGTAAAGTTTCCGAAAATTGGGTGAAGCAAAGCCGAATTGACTTCAATAACAAACAACAGGTTTTTGATTGGTTTAAAGTTGCGTTCGCATCCTGGAGCGTACAATGGCAAGAACTTTTTGCAAGTAATGATCTTTGGTTTATGCCACGCCCGCAATATCATTTTCCATTGGACCAGACTTGGACCACATTACCCAACTTGACCATGCTTGGTGATGCCGCGCATCGCATACCGCCATATGCTGGTGAGGGTGTAAACCAGGCGATGCAGGACGCATTTGAACTGGCCGAAAATCTGACCAGCGACCATTTCCCGGATATTCAGACAGCAATTTCACAGTATGAAAAACAAATGCAGGCAAGAGCGGCAGTAATAACAAAAGACACATTGGAAAATACGGAAATATTACACGCTGAAGACGGACTTGATAATTTGCTAGCGATGTTTACCGAGCGAAGGTAAGCAAAAAATAGCTCTATTCCACTTGTGTTTATGATCTTAATTTCGCCCGGATCGATAAATTCAATAGTAAAATCAGCACAGCGCCGCCACCTTAGTCCAGACAGGCCATTTACTGTTTCGGCCCATTCTCACAGATTGAATTATTCCGAAACTATTCGCTCATTTTGCCTGTTATATTCCTGTAACAAAAGACCGCAAATACCATAGAGTTATGAGTTTACAATTAAATAATGTTCTTGCAGTACAGAGTGCTGCACCTGAGATCGAAAAGTATGAAGGAGTTTTTCACAAGGACGTGGTAGAAGGTTTAAATACTTATCCGAAGAAATTATATTCAAAGTATTTTTATGATCCCATTGGCGATCGACTTTTTCAGGATATCATGCAGATGCCCGAATATTACCTAACCAACTGCGAGCTTGAAATCTTCCGCACAAAAACGGCAGAGTTAGCGGATTTCATCGCAGCTGACGAATCCGACTTCGACCTGATAGAACTGGGCGCAGGTGATGCCCTTAAATCAAGTCATCTATTAACCCATCTCAGTGCACATCATAACACGTACTCCTACATGCCTATCGACATATCGGGCCATATTCTTGCGGTATTAGGCGAAAAATTACATCGTAAAATCCCAACTTTAGACATCGTACCGCTAGAGGGGGAATACTTTGAAATGCTAGATCAGGCGATGAAAATTTCCAAACGGCGAAAAGTAGTTTTGTTTTTAGGCGGTAATATCGGCAATATGGATATGGACGAAGCCCAACTTTTTTGCGCCGAAATACGCCGTAAACTAAGCCCCGGTGATATTATTATAATCGGCTTTGATCTGAAAAAAAATCCACACACCGTTCTTTCTGCCTACAACGATAAAACCGGGATCACGTCGGCTTTCAACATCAATTTACTGAATCGCATCAACCGGGAACTTGAAGCTGATTTCGATACCCAATATTTTCAGCATTACCAATCATACGATCCAGTTTCCGGAGCCTGCCGCAGTTTTTTGGTCAGTTTAACCAATCAACATGTCCATATCAAGGGCGAGTCCATATTTTTTAAGGAAAATGAATTGATCGACATGGAAATTTCTCAGAAGTATGCTCCAGAGGAAATACAGCGTTTGGCCTCTTTGGCAGGATTTCAGCTGATTGCAAATGTTGAAGACAGCAAAGGATGGTTTGTTGATTCGGTATGGAGGCTGTCCCAATAAGTTTTATTTATGAAAAATATACAAAATGCGCTTATCGAAATGTCCGAAAAGCAAAAATGGATCGATAGCTATCTCGCCATACGGGCTTATTCTGAAGAAATCTGCCAACCGTTGGAAACCGAGGATTATGTGGTTCAGCCCATCGGAGAGGTTAGTCCTCCGAAATGGCATCTTGGACATACCACCTGGTTTTTCGAAACATTTATTTTACTTCCGTATCTGCCAAACTATCAGCCATTCGACGCTGAATACAATTTTGTGTTTAATAGTTACTATGAAACAATAGGAGCTCGGGTGATTCGTACAGATCGAGGAAATCTGAGCAGACCGTCCGTGGCAGACATCTATAGATACCGCAAATGTGTGGACAAGTACATGATTGAATTTTTGGATGGTGGGTTTTTGACAAATGATCTACTTGACATCTTTGTTCTAGGATTAAATCACGAGCAGCAACATCAAGAGTTGCTGCTTACAGATATCAAATATATACTGGGGCACAATCCACTCTTTCCCGCATACGGCAGTACAAAAGCCGCTATTAGTTACGCTGCTGCCGAATCGACGTATGTCCGATTTGATGCTGGGATTTATGAAATCGGATATGAAGGTTCAGGTTTCTGTTTTGACAATGAGAAAGGAAGACATAAGGTCTATCTGAATGACTTTGAAATTGCGGGTGATGTGGTAACAAATAAGGAATATATGGCTTTCATGGAAGCTGGTGGATACGCTGATTTCAGGTATTGGCATGCCGAAGGTTGGGATTGGGTAAAACAGCATCAGGCTCACGCTCCTTTATATTGGCATTTGATGGATGGACAATGGATGAATTATACCTTGGCGGGGTTGAGGGAAATAGACCTCGAGGAGGCAGTTTGCCATGTCAACTTTTATGAAGCTTCCGCATTTGCAGCCTGGAGGGGAATGCGGCTTCCGACAGAGGCAGAGTGGGAAGTTGCGGCAGACCATCTCAATTGGGGACAGCGGTGGGAGTGGACCAATTCTGCATATTTACCCTATCCCGGATTTAAAAAGGAAGCTGGCGCCGTGGGTGAGTATAACGGAAAATTTATGGTTAACCAGATGGTTTTGCGTGGAGCCTCCATTGCAACACCTAAAGATCATAGCCGCAAAACGTACCGAAACTTTTTTCAGACGGCACTGCAGTGGCAATTTACAGGTATTAGACTCGCCAGATAATATGATAGATATCGTTTCTATTTCAAAATTCTTTAATGGAAAGGTTGCGGTCGATCAGATTTCCCTTCAGGCCAAGCGAGGCGAAGTTCTTGTTCTGCTGGGGACCAGCGGTTGTGGAAAGACGACAACCCTAAAAATGATCAATAGGCTTATCGAACCCGAGAGGGGTCAGATCTTTATTGCTGGCAAAGATATCAGGGAAAGAGAGATCCAGGATTTACGTAGGCAAATTGGTTTTGTCATGCAGCATGCCGGTCTTTTTCCTCATTATACCGTTGCGCGCAATATTGCTGTAGTTCCAGAATTGTTGAAATGGGAAAAAAAGAAAATAAGCATGCGTACTGTGGAGCTACTTCACAAATTAAACTTGGGCGAAGAGATCCTCCAACGTTATCCCCATGAACTGAGTGGAGGGCAACAACAGCGCGTAGGCATTGCTAGGGCACTGATAGCCGATTCACCTATTCTATTAATGGACGAGCCGTTCGGAGCGCTGGATAATATAACCAAAGCAGACATCCACTCAGAGTTCAGATCCTTGGAGGAGATACGCAGTAAGACGATCATCCTCGTCACGCACGATGTGCCGGAGGCTTTCGAACTTGGGCAGCGGATCTGCTTAATGGACAAGGGGAAAATAGTGCAGATTGGAACGCCAAAAGAGCTGTTATATAGACCTGCGAGTGAATTCGTGGCCAATTTCTTCGCCGAAAATCGCTTACTATTGGAGTATAAAGTGACTACCTTAAAAGAACTACAAGGGATTACGGCTATCGATCCTTTTATCTCGCGTTATGGATTTACATTGAGCACAGATTTATGGCATGCCACCCAAGTTCTGAGTATGCATACAGATACGGCGCAAGCCTATGAAACGCTAGTGGGGGCATTTAACAACTACCGAAAACAACAAGTGGTATGAAAGCGCAAAGTCTCTGGCAATTTATTGTCGAACAACAGGACAAGCTATTGACCCAGATAGGCCAACATCTTGGGCTTACATTTTTATCTTTGGTATTTGCCATTCTTATTGGTGTGCCACTAGGGATACTGATCTCGAGGAAAAGAAAATTTGCTGCTATTATTTTAGGTTTTGCAGGTGTTTTGCAAACCGTACCAAGTATTGCATTGTTGGGTTTTCTTATTCCGGTGCTGGGTATCGGAGCCATCCCCGCCATTGTTGCACTATTTATCTATGCACTTTTACCCATCATCCGAAATACTTTTACCGGCATTACAGGAGTTGGCTCCAGTATCGTGGAGGCAGCCAAAGCGATGGGTATGACCAATTGGCAACTGCTTCTCAAAGTAGAACTCCCACTTGCCATGCCAGTGATTATCGCAGGCGTACGTACAGCGGCAGTGATCAATGTTGGTGTAGCTACCTTGGCATCATTTGTTGCCGCCGGGGGCTTGGGTGAATTTATTTTCGGCGGTATATCCCTTAACAACTCCAACATGATCTTGGCAGGCGCTATTCCAGCAGCATTACTAGCAATCCTCTTGGACAAAGGGATTGCACTCATACAATATTCCTTGGTACATATCAGAAGTCGGCAGGCCTATATCATATTGGGCATATTCACTGCTGTTTGCATTTTAAGTATGCTTTATATGGGTATGAGGTCCAATGACAATCGCATCAAGGCAGGTTTCACACCAGAGTTTATGGGACGTCAGGACGGTGATCTGGGACTTCGCGGTATCTATGGCCTTCAGGTCAACCCACTTGTTGTAAGCGACGCTATTATGTATAAAGCCGCTTATGAAAAAGATCTTGATCTCATTAGCGGATATTCCACTGACGGGCGGATCAAGGCGTACGATCTGTTTGTGCTAGCAGATGACAAGAAGATTTTCCCACCTTATTTTGCTTCACCGATCATCAAGACGGCCACACTTCAGAAATTCCCCAAGCTGGAAGAGACAATGAACCTGCTGGCAGATAAGTTCAATGATTCGGTTATGACCGAGCTCAATTATAGAGCAGATTTTTTGAAGCAGACGCCAGAACATATTGCAAAGGACTTTCTACTGCACAACAATCTTTATAAGCCATCTGGTTCCGGGCGCGCTGGTACAATCAGGGTAGGTTCAAAAATTTTTGCAGAGCAATATATTTTGGCTGCGATATACAAAATTCTGATCGAAGGCCATACCGATTATAAAGTAGATACAAAGACGGGGCTGGGTGGGACCAAAATATGTTTTGATGCATTGATGAGCGATGCCATTGATTGCTATGTAGAGTACACCGGAACAGGCCTTTTGGTGTTGTTAAAACCAAATCAGCAGATTTTAGGAAGCGTATCCAAAAGTCCTTCCGATACCTATAATTACGTAAACAATGAATTTCAGAAGCTGTACGGCATCAAGTGGTTAAAACCTTTAGGATTTAATAATGCTTATGCGCTAATGATGCGGCGGTCTCAGGCCAAAGAACTTCATATTGAAACGATTAGTGATTTGAAAAAATATTACTAAAACTGGTATCAAAACTAAATAAGAAAGTCAAAAAATGATGTTCCCAAGCATTTTTCCTGTAGGATCTATAAGACCGAGAAACAGTCGGCGTTACACCTCATATTGTTGGTTTACAAATTCTTTATTTTTTACACAAAATGGAAGTGCTTTGGGAGCACCTCCATTACCTACAACCAATATTGAGTTAAATTTATTTATTTGTATTTCTTAATGTTGGGGCTTTAAAGATGTTTGCCGGATTATCCATACTGATAAACTCTCTTTCTAATATGGTTTCTAATGCGCTAACGCCTTCATACATTCCACTAACATAAAAGAATGTTGTTCCATCTTCACTAACGCATTTTGCCCTATATGGTATGAGCATTTTATATCTCTTTGCAATCCAGTTATATTTTAATGTTGTGCGTGGCGGAATAGGAAAACTATAAGTCTCAGTAAAAGAAATTGTATGTGTTGACGATGTAGAGTATTCATTAGAAGTAGTATTACTTTCACCAAGAGTAATAGAGCCGCCGATGGAAAATATACCGGGAATTGAGAATGAGGTATTCGCCCCCCCACTTGAAGTTCTTGTTATACCACTACTTTCTTTGAAAGAACTTGTGTTAGATGTCGATTGTTGTAGAGTAAGTGTTGCATTATCGGGAGTGTCATAACTATAATTGGGGACCTGACTAGTTCTTAAAGAAACATCTTGCGCATTTTGAATAATTCCATTATCGTAATCAAAGTCTATTGCACCTATTGTATATTTACCTACTGGCACAATCGTGAATTGTTGAGTGAGAGATGAGTTCAGTCTGCTAAACTGTATACTGCCGTTAGATGCTTGTAATACATAGTTATATATATCCCAAACTCCTCCCGGTCCTTGCCCTAAGAGGTCTTGATTTTGTATATAATAGGCTGAGGAGTCGCTATTAAACTTTAAATCCCATGATGCACCATATAGGCTATTGCTTGCCCCATGTGTAAATAGAACATAATTGTTGGGTGAACTTGCATAACTTCCTGCACCTATCGGTGTTCCTTCTTTCTTAGATCTTATTAATAAAGGTATTCCCGAGGATGCTGGTAAAAACTGAAAATAAAACTGTTGTTCTACATTTCCATTATAAGGTTGTAATGTGATTTCTTGGCTTTGTCCATTCGTAGTTAAATTGGTATTTCCTAATGAAGTGTTAAGGGTTCTTATATAAAACGGAATATTGTTTAGTTGATATAATGCTGTAAATTCATCCCAATTATAAGCACTGAACGGAACATTTTGAGTGATTTTTAATTGTTTGGCAAATGTTTTAGCAGTTTTTCTTTTTGGGAATTTTGTAGAGTCAAGCTGAATAATTGTATCGTTCAGAAGATGTTTACTTTTTCCCATTTTAGTCACCACCTGTTCTTCTGTTTCCTTTGTAATTCCTTCTTTATTACAGGACGAAAATAGGTATAAGGCACTTACTGTTATAGCAATTGCCTTAAAGAAAAATGTTTTTTTCATAATAATTAGTATATATGATTAGTTGTAGAGTCTTGGTGTTTGTAAGATTTTCAAATCTTTTTCTAACTTTTTGAAGCGGTCGTCATAATTAGATGTTATCTGATCTACTTTCTGGCTAATTGTAATGCCATTTTTTATAGCTAAGACAGTTACAATCTGTATATTATCAATAATTTCTATGTAATACAAGTTCTCACTTTTACCATCCTTCTGTTGTTCGATAGAAGTTGAAGTAGGTAATCCAAATGTTTTTATTATATCTTCTTTTTTCATACCTATAGATTCTCCGCTTGCGAATTTACTTTGGATAGTTTTTTGCGAGTTTTGTTTTTCAGTTGTTAAATAGGAAGAATAACATGACGTTAGTAATAATATTAATACGGCAATAAGAGGAAATTGTATTTTTTTCATAATTATGATTTAATCAAATATTAATTTATTGTGATTTTAGTTTATTAAATATAAGAAATATTTTCTATTTAATTTTCTTTAAATTATCAAAAAATAGACTTTTTAATGTATTTGAAGTCTGCTAAGTTTGTTTTTTAGTGTGTAAAATAATGTTTTTGTTAAAAAATACGCTGCTTTTAGATTATTTATTGCATTATTCTTTGTATTTGTTTATAGCGAAAATGTTACCCAATGAAGTGTATATTATTTATCGATTGACAACAAATCGTCTTCCCAAATTGGAGTTGTACAGATTCCCGCGAGCGGCTGTTCAAAATTGCCTTTATGTACAGTGAGCATTACAATTGAACGATGCAGCCGGGAAAGGCCGAATATTAAAAGACCATAACCTTGTGGATAACAATAGTGGGCTTTTATTATAATGGTGGGCCATTGACGTTATTTGATATCATAGTGTTTTAGCCTCAACCATGAGTTTAGTGACAGGGTAGATGTCAGTTATTTTGGAGCAATAGGTAAAGAAAATCTTAGATAATTTTTTTACTGGCATGCATTTCAGTAATTTTGATTCATAACATAAACTTTAAGTAAGAATGGAAAAGTATAATTACGGGGTTATTGGTCTAGGTGTAATGGGAAGAAATCTGCTTTATAATATTGCCGATAACGGTTTTTCTACCGTAGGATTCGATTTAGATGAAGAAAAGGTAATAGAACTCCGCAAAGGAGTGGCTTCAGGTACAAAGGTTGTTGGAGCTGTTTCTCTATAGGAATTTGTGTCAAGTTTAGACAGTCCACGAAAAATTATTCTGATGGTTCCTGCAGGCAAACCGGTTGATGCTGTTCTTGAAAGCATAACACCGCTTCTGAGTCCAAAAGATGTTGTAATTGATGCAGGAAATTCTTATTTCAAGGATACCGAGAGACGTATAGCTGATTTAGCTTCTAAAAACCTTCATTTTATGGGAATGGGAGTTTCTGGAGGAGAGCAGGGCGCAAGAAGAGGACCGAGTATTATGCCGGGTGGAGATTTGGAAGTTTTCAATTTGGTGAAGCCTATGCTGGAAGTTATTTCGGCAAAAGTAAACGGGGAACCTTGCACCGCTTATATGGGAAAAGGAGCTGCAGGGAATTATGTTAAAATGGTTCACAACGGAATTGAATATGCTATCATGCAATTAATCAGTGAAGCATACGATTTACTGAGAAAAGGAGTTAATCTTACCAATGAGCAATTGTATGAAGTTTTCAAAAGATGGAATGAAGGCGAGATGAACTCTTTCCTTATTGAAATAACAAGAGATATCTTCCAGCAAAAAGATGATGTAACAGACGGTTTTCTTGTCGACAAAATTTTAGATAAAGCAGGGGCAAAAGGAACCGGAAAGTGGACTTCCGAGGAGGCTATGGAAATTGGTGTGTCTATTCCAACCATCGATATTGCAGTAACATCAAGAATTTTATCTGCTTACAAAGATGAGCGAGTGAAGGCATCTCAATTATATGCTAAAGAAGAAATAAAAACTCCTGAAGATACAGAATTGTTCATCAAAGAGGTGGGGGATGCTTTGTATCTATCTACTTTAATCAGTTATGCTCAAGGTTTGGCATTATTGGTAAAGGCTTCTGAAGAATATCAGTTTGAAATTCCTTTAAAAGATGTTGTTAAAATCTGGAGGGGTGGATGTATCATCCGTTCTGGTTTATTGGGAAAATTTTATCAGGCTTATTCAAAATACGAGAACTTATCTAATATTTTATTGGATCAGGAAATTTCAGAAATTGTAAAAGATAAAATTTCGTCATTAAGAAAAACAGCTGCTTTTGCTGTATCAAACGGAATTCCAAGCTTAGGAATTCAGTCAGCTCTAGGCTATTTTGAAGCTTATACCACAGCATCTTTGCCTGTAAACCTGCTTCAGGCTCAGCGTGATTATTTTGGTGCGCACACTTACCAAAGAACGGACAGAGAAGGAGTCTTTCATACTTCATGGCAAAACCCAAATAACTAGATCCTAACAATGAGCGACAATACAGTCCTGCACCCAACAACGATCGTTATTTTTGGTGCAACAGGGGATTTGGCAAAAAGGAAGCTTTTTCCTGCCTTTTACAATTTATATATCGATGGCAGAATGCCAAAAGGTTTCAATATTTTAGCTTTAGGAAGAGCCGAAAATACGGATGAAAAATTCAGCGCTTATATTAAAGAAAATCTGGAGAGGTTTTCCAGGAAGACTGTAATCAAGGAAGATTGGGCCGGTTTTCAGGCCCACATCAGCTATTTTCAGCATCAGCTTGATGAAGAAAGCTCTTATCAGAATTTGTATCAGAAACTGGACAATTTCGATAAAGTGTACGGAATGAGAGGAAACAGGCTTTTCTATCTGTCCATTGCACCAAACTTTGTATCGGTAATTTCAAACCATCTTAAAAATACATCAATAGCATCTGATCCTGCGACAGATCGAATTATTATCGAAAAACCTTTTGGTCACAATAAAGAATCTGCCATTGAGCTGAATAATCTTCTTTCACAAACTTTTCAGGAAGAACAGATTTATCGTATCGATCATTATTTAGGTAAAGAAACAGTTCAGAATATTTTGGCGTTCAGGTTCGGAAATTCAATTTTTGAACCTCTTTGGAACCACAGACATATAGAATCGGTGCAGATTACGGTCGCCGAAGAAGTAGGAGTGGAAACAAGAGCCAGTTTTTATGAGCAGACAGGAGCTTTGCGCGATATGATTCAGAACCATCTTTTGCAAATTCTTTGCATGGTTGCCATGGAACCTCCGGCCTCACTCGAATCAGGTGAGATCAGGGATCGTAAAGTTGATGTTTTAAAATCCATCCGTAGGATTTCTCCCGAAAAAGTAGATCATTATGCGGTAAGAGGACAGTACGGACGAGGCAAAGTAAATGGACTAAAAGTAAATGGCTATCGCCAGGAAGAGGGCATTGCTCATGATTCCAATACGGAAACATTTGTCGCTATTAAGTTTTATCTGGATAATGAAAGATGGGAGGATGTTCCTTTTTATGTCCGTACCGGGAAGAAGATGAAAGAAAAGCATTCTTATATAACGATTCAGTTTAAGCCACTTCCAAATTCTATGTTTTCAGAAAGCACCTCGCTTCTGTCGGCAAACCGACTGATTATTAATATCCAGCCACAAATGGACATCAGATTGCAGTTTATGTCTAAAAAGCCGGGCTTGTCTTTGGCGCTTAAACCTGTGGAAATGATTTTCGATAATTTTGCCTGTCAGACCGATACTCCCGAAGCTTATGAAACTCTTTTATTGGAAGCGCTTGTGGGAGACCTTACATTGTTTATGCGCTCTGATCAGGTAGAAGAAGCTTGGGATGTGATAAAAACGATTCAGGAAACCTGGGAAAAAACCAAAGACCCATCTTTCCCAAATTATGCATCAGGCAATTGGGGTCCTGATGACAGCGATGCACTGGTAGAGCGGCAGGGACATCAGTGGGTTTAAAATCTAATTAAAAGAAAATGAATATTACAATATTTGATCATCTGGATGCTTTGTATAAAAAAGCAGCTGATACATTTGTTGAGCTTTCGAAACAAGCAATCCAGAAGCATGATAAATTTGTGGTTGCGTTGAGTGGTGGCTCTTCACCGAAGGCCATCTTTAGTTTATTAGCTACTCCCGAATATGCAGATAAAATAATTTGGGAGAAAATCCATTTTTTTTGGGTAGATGAGAGATGGGTTTCTCTTGAAGATGAGAAAAGTAATTTTAAGATGACTTTGGAAGTACTTTTGAATAAAGTTCCAGTCAATGAAAATCAGATTTTCCCCATGTATAAAGACGGAATTGAGCCTGAAAATTATGCTAAGGAATACGAAGCTCAAATCAGAAATGTTTTGGGAGCTGACGGTATTTTTGATTTCATTCTTTTAGGAATGGGGGATGATGGCCACACAGCTTCTCTCTTTCCAGGTGAAAAGATTTTACACGAAAAAGAAAAATGGGTTGATGCCTACTATCTAAAGTCACAGGAAATGTTTAGAATTACGTTGACTGAACCTATCATCAATAAAGCTGAAAATATTCTGATTGTTACATTTGGCAAATCCAAGAAAAACGCTTTGAATGAAGTTCTCAATGGTGCATATAATCCTGAACTATATCCGCTACAGTTAATTGAAAAGAAAGCAGGAGTCCAGATTTTTACTGATAAAGAAGCTGGAATTTAATTCAATTGTCTTTTCATCCGAATGCCCTTTATTTTCAATTGTATTTTTAGGGTAGGCAGTATGTGTGCGAAAAATTTAAGAAGACGTTAGATTCCTATAAAATCGTGAAAAGGAGTATGAGTAGAAAGAGGGACATAAAGCCAAACAAGAGTGGATTCCCTTACATGCAGGAATATTAATCTCCATTTCGAAATTAAGGTGATCAAAAAGACCTTTCCGCAACTGCGGAAAGGTCTTTTTGATTCCTCTTTTCATGCGATGGGAGGAATTATATTAATCCTAAAAATACGCAGATTTTAGCTGAGCATAAGATGAATTTTCCGGAGGAGTCTACAGGGCATTTCCCTCAGCAATTGGGAGCTGAGGTGAAACGAAAAAATCATCGAAGGCTTTAGTGAATTTCCGAAGATTCCCGGAAATGACTTAAAACTATTTATTTTTTTTAACTGATTCATCTATCAGTTTCATTAGATGATCGACAGTTTTAGCTACTTCTTCTTTCTTCACGACTAATGTTTTTTTTTCTAGACCGGGAGGAAGAGAAATCTTGCCATTAAATTCAGGAAGAAACAAATTGATCTTTTCCTGATCCATTTTATTGAGATTAATAAAAGTCCATCTCTTTGTTTCGTCCTCTTTTAACGCTAATAAGTAAGCTGAGGTGATTGCCATTTTACCTTTTTCAGGCATAGACATTACCAATACCTGAGGGATAAAGCAATACGCTGTCCCATCAATTTTTGAGACATCCATATCGACATAATTGATTGTGGAATCAATTTTAACCCCATATTTTATAAGAGAAGAATAGAGTTCCTTGGTCAATTTTGTTGCCTGATCGATCCCACCCATGCTTTCAATTATGCGGGGCGAGGTTTGACTTAGAATACCTTCGATATCTCCGGAAATAGATGCTTTTGTCATGATAGACAGAGCTTCCCTGAGCTGCGGATCTTTTTGCGCAAAGCTTGTGTGATGAAAAATAGTCAATAGCGTGATTAACAAAAATACTCTTTTTCGCTGGATGTTTTTAAACTGGTTGAACCAATTGTTGCTTTGCATAGTTGAACGAGGCTAATTTCTATTGAATGTACAGGTTTTTTATTTACAAATCAAATTTGGAAAGTGACTTGATATTCCAAAAATTATAGCGTGCTTAGGCGAAAGATTGTACTGGCTTAATGATCCCTCAGAAAGCCAATCACAGAGTCATATTTTTGCTCTATACATAAAAACAAAAGAATATGGCAAATAAATTTTAATTAAAGACAACATGCAGTTGATGAAGACGCTGGATTCTACTTAAATCATTGCACTGCAAGACGGAACCTATGTTGGGCTAGAATTGCTTGGTTATCAATTGTTTTGCGTGGATATTTATTGCTATGGAATTTTTTTAGTTTTGGACTTCGTTAGGAAGGCAGGATTATAGCTGTTTGTTTTATTGTAAATAAATATAATAGAAAATTAAATACAGCTATACATTAGCTTAATATTAAACTGCATTATTTGTATTGTTAATCAGTACAGAAAATGAAGTTTCTAAAAGCAACATTTAATTGGAGGACAAGTATTATTTTGTTTCTCTTTATTCTTTCTCTCTTTGCACATCAGGGCTGTAGGAAGGATAGCGCACTCGACAGCCCCAAGGCTCATACTTTTGCGAGTTTAGCTGAGTTAAAACAAAGCTACGAGAAATTAGCCATTGAGTCTAAAACGCGTGATAGCCTAAAAAGTGGGCTTATTATTAAGTACATGCCACAATGGGAAAATGCAAAATACTCCCAAATTAATGATTCCATTCAATATACTATTATTCCATTGATTGCGGTAGGGCAGCTTAATGAAAAAGCAATTTCTGTACAGACCGTTAATAATACACCCTTTTTGGTCGTTGCTACTGGAGAAAAATTTTATCTTTCGCGTTTTTATCCTGATAAAAAAAGCGATAATAATTTTTTGAAAAATGGAAAATTGTCCATGATAGATGTTCTCAATCAAAATTTGTTCACATATAGTTATGAGAATGGTAAAAGCACTTACAATGCGCCTAAAGTTTTTAAATCAGCAAAAGGTTATACCAAAAAAGCTGCCTACGAAGTTCGGTGCAGGGAAGAAGGCACATGTGTATGGAGTACATATTGCAATGGGGTAGGGTATTTATCTACGAGTTATCCCGGCACCTGTAGTTATCCGACTGACTATACAGACTGTGATTATACTGTATCATGGAGCAATGATCGGATGATCTACAATACAGTTTGCGAGAATGTTTGGGTGCCCGATGCCCCCACTGATGGAGGTGGTTCTGGTGGAGGCTGGACAGCTACTCCAATTCAGACAGCTACAAATACAGATAAAGAGCCTGCCAGCTACTATTGGAGAAGTAAACTTGACGAAGATTTTTCAAAATATCTAAAAATGACCACTCCGCTGGTAAAAACCATTGATCTCGGAGGTGGGATGGCAGTTGACCAGTCCAACCCAGATGCCTATAATTGCCATTATTATACTTTTAGTAAGACAGATAAAAGTGCCATAACTGAAACATTAGCCTCTGATGGAAATCCACTTTGGGTCGTTTCAATAAATATCAAGGACGCAAATTTCATTCAGGTTACAAGCAATGTCAAAGTTGGAGATATTATACTTTATCAAGCTCCTTATAATGGAGGGGCGGGGCTTTCACATTCTGGTATAGTTTCTGGAGTAGATGCACAAGGATTTGCTACGGAAATAACAAGTAAAATGGGGGAGTATGAGATCATAACCCATCACCCGAGAGATGTTCCTTCGAGTTATGGCCCAACAAGCCCAACCTTCCAATCTGGTGGGCAAACTTATTTGTCAAGAATATATTATAGAAGAAGATAAAAATACAAAATTGAAGATCATGAAAAAGAAATATATATTTATAATTACAATAGTTTTATCCTGTATCTCGGTTGTATTTTCACAAGGAATTGTGGAAAGACCTACTCAGCTTGAAAATGACTTTAATGTTTTATTGTCACATAAAAGAGACTATGAAAAATTTGATAGCTTATCTAAAAAAAGTTCTGAATGGAATCCAAAACGAGACTCACTTTACAAGTTGTATACGCAAAAAGCAGAATCTATTCGCCAAGACCCGAAATATCTAGCACATATCAATAATGCTATTGCCTCAGGAAAAAGTGGTTACATCGGACCCAAAAGAATACTGTATGATTATGTCGATACCGCTTTGCCATTTGATCCGGACATGCACTTTATAGACCGATTGGAATTATATAAGCTCATAAAAACCTATGTCATTAAAAAAGGTACTTTATTGCCAAAACATACTAATATGTATAAAGAAGACGGAGATAAAAGCTTCAAAAGCCTGTACTTTCAAAAGTAAATAGAAATAGTATAGAAGGTGTTCTTCAGGATATCAATAGTCTAAAACGGGCTAAAATAAATTCTTAGTCCGTCTTAGACTATTCAATATTTAGTATGAATAGCATTGCGGATTGACGAAGTAAAGATGAAATAATTGTTCGTTAGTCATTTTTTATCTAAGTCATCTGTAGGCTTTAGTGATTTAATCTCTAGTCATTTAGGTACGGTGCGAAATTGTAAGGTGTCCTCAAATATTGCCTTGAATTACAGCGGATCTTGCTTAAGGCAAATATTAGAAATAATCTATTCATTGGTAATTTAATTACCTGCATATCCATATCATTCACCAATTCAGTGACTATGGAGAGTAACTAAGTCTCCTATAATAGAGATTATACTAATCAAACATCCGGCTTTTTTGTGCAAACAAATGCTACAACTACATTTTCAATCTCTGGAAATCATACAAGTTTTACCAAAGACAGGAAAGTCTGCGATCTTGCGGGTCTAATAGCTGTGGATTCTTTTCGAAGTTATGCAGCAGTTTGGACATGCAGCAGAGCGGGTGGTACTCTACACATAAATTGCCCGTACATCTTGCTGGTTATCTACTGATATAACCCTGAAGTTATCACCATCGTACGAAAAAACAAGTTTTGATGCATTCATTAAAATATGAACGCTAAAGGAAGACAAATATGATAGTATTACCACCAAAAGTGGGGAAGAACCAGTTTGACTGAGAATATTGCTTACCTATTTAATTTTTGATACAATGAAAAGTGTTAAACCTTTTCATATCGCAGATGCTCTCCATAGCGTGATTGCTTGCGGCGCAATTTCGGGTCTCCTTGCGATTATGGCTACGGGAACGATGGCTAAGATGCTGGGAGCCGAAAGCGTACGCAAATCCCAAAATATACGCGATAAATATTTTATTTGTGGTCTAATTAATGGTACGTAATTTTTCATTCATTGCATAGAAAATCGTATACTTGTCTCTACTACCAGTTGAAGGATCTAAATGACAAAAAGATATGTCCAATGCATTATTTATTTAACGCTAATCTGCTGTTTATTTGCACAAAATACCCAAGCCCAGTATCATTTCGGTAGTTTAACTTATGATAAAGGGCTCTCGAATAGCACCGTATTGAGTATATGCCGTGACAATGCAGGTTTTCTCTGGATCGGTACCAGGGACGGACTTAATAGATACGATGGTGAACGCATTAAACAATACCGTTCGGATAATAACGATGTTAACACCATTTCCACAAACAACTATATTTACACCATTGTTGAACATCCGCGCCAAAAGACCCTTTGGATCGGAACACAGCAGGGCCTAAATATTTATCAGCCTAAACAAGACCGTTTTCAGCGAATCAGCTTTGAGCATGTCAAACTTAAAAATAGCAACCATTTTGCCGTTTTAGCAATTTATTTTATTGAATCTAGCGTCTTACTCGGTACAAATAATGGTCTGATGTGCATTAAAAATGCCGATTATCCAAAGATAGAAAACGTGAATATTCTCCCCGGACTGGAAATCTACTCCTTATTACAGCTGGGAAGAAATATCTTGATCGGGACCAACAGGGGATTATATCTTTGGCGGGATCAAAAAACAATTGAACCTATTAAACTACGTCATACAAATAGCTCAGCGATATCCGTGAAGGATATTAAGCGAGTGGCTACAGATAAAATTTGGATTGCCACGGATGGGCATGGTCTTTTTGAATTGGACATCTTATTTCAGCAGACTGCGCATTATACAGGTAAAACGGGACTATCAAGTGACTATGTGCGAGCGATAGCGATAGATAAAGCCAAAAATATCTGGGTGGGGACAATGGAAGGGGCCAATTTGCTGCAGCCCGACGGGAGTCAGATACAGCAGATAAAATCGAGTGCCGTCAATCCTTTCAGTATCAATGATAATTCCATCAAGACGATTTATATTGATCGGCAGGGTATTGTTTGGATGGGGACAAATTTTGGCGGAATAAACTATCATCATCCATCTGTATATCCCTTTAAGGTAGATCTGGCAGACGGCAATTTCAAACATCTGAGCGGAAATCTGGTCAGCGCCATTGCTGTTGACGATGATGAAAATACTTGGGTGGGAACAGAACGGGACGGGTTGAACGTTCGCAAAAAGGGTAGTGATGTATATCGGAAAATAGAGCTTCGGTCCAATACGATCAAATGCCTGCTCACAGATGATAAATATATTTACGTGGGTACGTTCGGCGCAGGGCTGGCCCGCATCAACCGCCAAAATACCTCAGATATTCGCTATTACAATATTACCGGCGAAAATGGTGTTACGCTGCTCCAGAATTACATCAGTAGCATTAACCGGGATCGCCGCGGGAATATTTGGATCGGGACCGGCAACAAAGGCTTACAAATGATCAATAGTCAGTTTACGACTGCTATTCAACCTACCAGCACTTTTACAAAAAATACCGCCAATAATTATATCAAGCATATTTTAGCCAGCCGAAACGGTAGTCTATTTATTGGAACGGCTCAGGGGCTTGGTCAACTTCGCAATAGTGCTGAACAACAAGGAATCTATCGTTCTGAGGATCTTATGAAAGATTATTATATCAACACGCTTTTTGAAGATAGGACTTCACAGATATGGATTGGGACGCAAGAAAAGGGGCTTTATAACTATAATCCGAAAACAGGAATGGTAAACAGGGTGGAGTTATTCCCAAAGCGTAGCTATTACCATGTATTGGGGATTGCCGAAAACAACGCCAACGAAATTATTATTTCCACAAATAATGGACTCGTGTTTTACAATAAGCTGACGGGAGCAAAACGCTATATGGATATTCAGGATGGTTTCCCAACAAATGAATTCTTACCAAATGCTATTTTTTGCCGGGATGGGCAGCTGCTCGTCGGCTCGCACAAAGGCTTGATCAGTCTCGATGTGTCTCATCACCAGTCAAATGAGGGGGTGCCCAAGTTGTTGATCTCGGGCTTCTCTATCAACGGTCTGACCAGGACGAGTGTCGACAAAGTGTTGGGCTATCTAAATCCGGACCGGGCGAAGGAAATTGCACTGAAACATGACCAAAATACGTTTACGATCGACTTTAGTTCAGACAATCTTATTAATCCGCAAAAAAACAGCTATGCCTATAAAATTGAAGAACTCGAAAAAGAATGGAATCTGACCGATCAGCCTTCCATAACTTATACCAATCTGACCCCCGGACGATACACGCTTCAGTTAAAGACGGCCAATAATGACGGAATATGGAGTAACGTGAGCAAATCTGTTGTGTTCAACATTGCTCCGCCTTTTTATAAATCTATCTGGGCCTATACCGTGTACACATTGCTACTGATGGGCGTTGTCTATTTTTTCTACCGCTATAACCTGGATAAAAAGCAGCTTAAAACAAAGTTATATTATGAGGAAAAACTACATCAGGATCAAGCTGCACTGATGCAGTCAAAGCTTGATTTCTTCACCAAGATCAGTCATGAAATCCGCACCCCGCTGACCTTAATCCATGCCCCGATAGAGAAAATATTGCTGGATAAAAGGCTCGACAATCAAGTGAATGCGCAGTTACAACAGGTGAGGCGTAATATTAAGCGGCTGCTACATTTGACGCAAGAACTATTGTCTTTCAATAAAATGGATGCCCAAAAATTGACCTTGAATAAAGTTGTTATAGACGCAACAAGTTATTTTGAGAATATACATCAATCCTTTGTTGTGATAGCTGAAGAATCGGGGATAGGCTATGTCTTGGACAATCAATTTGAAGGTTCTTTTATGGCTGATCCCCAGCAGCTGGAAAAAGTATTGCTCAACCTGCTTTCCAATGCCTTTAAATTTCGGCGCGAGGATACTCCAACGGTTCAACTTGTCATCCGTCAGCGGAACGAAGATCTATTTATCCATGTGATGGATAATGGTCAGGGTATAAAAAGGGAAGACAGGGAGCGCATATTCGATACCTTTTACCAAGCTGATGCGGGAAAAGGGAAGGAGGGATGGGGAATCGGGTTGTCTTTCGCTAAAGAGCTCGTAGAACTGCATCAAGGAAATCTCTATCTTGACAATGCGCTGCAGTTAGGCCAACAAGAGGGCACCGTATTTACCATATTGTTGCCGGCATGTATCCGGCAGCAGCAGGGGATACCGATGGAAATTAGTTCGAAGACAAGCACGGCTGACAGTACCGCGGCCTGCATTCCGGACTCGGCCCGGGATTTTCAGCTGTTGATCGTGGAAGATAATGATGAACTCCGTTCGTTTCTACTGAACCATCTGCAGACATGTTACAACGTAAGTGCTGCTGCCAATGGAAAGGAGGCGCTTGTGGCAATTGCCGATAATGTGCCTGATATGATTATAACAGATATCGCGATGCCCCAGATGGATGGCTACACGCTGGTGAAATCCATCAAAGCCGATCCGGATACAGCTCACATCCCCGTAATTATGCTGACAGCCAAAGGAGACGAGCAGGATAGTATCATTGGTTATCAAAGTGGCATCATCAATTATGTAACTAAACCATTCAACTTACAGGTTTTAGATCTTCAGATTTTCAACACCATATCAGCCTTAGAATTGGTTAAAGAACGTAACCGACGCTATTTGCTGTTATCGAAACGTGATGAAAACATAAGCAATGCTGCTGCGGCTTATTTGGATAAGTTAAGAACGGTGGTCGAAGCACATCTAGCCGAAACTGAGTTTTCAGTTGCGACTTTAGCAGAAAATATGGGACAGAGTCAAAGTGCGCTGTTGAAGAAAGTGAAAAGCTTGACAGGCCTCAGTGTTGCCGAATTGATTAAAGATATCCGTCTGAATGTCGCTGCCAATCTCCTGATACAGTCTGATCAGGTCGCATCTGTAGCCTATGCCGTAGGATTTAACGATCGAAAGTATTTCAGTAAAGAGTTTAAAAAGAAGTTTGGTGTAAATCCCACTCAATATAGAGAAAATAGCTTGCGCTAAGAGATTTTACCCCTATATTTCCGATTTTTTACCCCCGCATTTTCCATAAAGATTCAAATATTTGTCAAGCTTCTTTCTACTACAGAAAAAAGCTACGGGCAAATACTACCTCATGTTGGATTGCCCGAAAACCAATCAATTTATTAAATGTAAAATATGATACCGAATCTAAAAACAATCGTATTGGGAGCGACCTGTCTGTTCCAAGTTCCGCAGCTCTACGCACAAAATCAGCAGATCAGTGGAACAGTAACCGATATAGCTACGGGAAAGCCATTGCCAGGTGTAAGTATTTTGCAAAAAGGCTCCGGTACAAAAGGAACTACGGACCTTAATGGTCGCTTCTCTTTTCAGGTCACGAACACTTCAGCTGTCCTTATCTTTAGATTTATCGGTTATGATGAACAAGAAGTTACTGTAAAAGACGCTAAAGTGTTGCAGATAAAACTCGTACAGACCAATAAGTCCTTAGATGAAGTTGTTGTAATCGGGTACGGTGAAGTGCAACGAAAAGATCTTACAGGTTCGGTGGGATCAGTCAATATGCAGGATATCAAGAAGGCTCCCGTTGGTTCTGCACTGGAAGCATTGGCCGGTCGTGTAGCCGGTGTACAGGTCACATCAGAAAGCGGGAAACCGGGCAGTGAGATGAACATTGTGATCCGTGGAGCCAATTCTCTGACACAGGATAATTCACCCCTGTATGTCATCGATGGTTTTCCAATAGAAAATGCGAACAGTAATGTCCTTAATCCGGATGAAATCGCTTCGATCGAAGTGCTGAAAGATGCATCTGCCACTGCGATATATGGTGCACGTGGTGCAAACGGTGTTATTTTGATCACGACAAAAAAGGGCGAAGCAGGAGCTCCACAGATCAGTTATAGTGGCTATATAGGATCGCAGCAGATCATCAATAGCATGGAGCTGATGAATGGCTATGAATTTGTCCGTTTGCAGGCGGAACGCGATCCTGTCGGCTCGCAGCTCACTTATTTTAACGATGGCAAGACATTAGAAGACTATAGGTCTGTACCGAGCAACGACTGGCAGCAGCATATTTTTAGAGATGGGGTGATGCACAACCACAGCCTCTCGGTGATGGGCGGCAACAGCAACACAAAATATTCCGTTTCGGGTAATATCTTTGGTCAGCAGGGTATTATCATTAATTCGGGATTTGACCGCAAACAAGGGAAGATCACGCTCGATCAAAGTTTTCAGAAACTAAAAGTCGGTATCAATGCCCTGTATACCGGCACACTTACTGATGGCAGCAATCCCGCGGCTCCTGAATCGGCATTCTCCGCCATGAACTACCTGATGTACAGCGTATGGGGCTACCGTCCCATTGCTTTTGCCGATGAAGACCTTTTGAATGATCCAACAGACGATCTCGCTAATCCCACTAACGACTATCGGTTCAACCCCATACTTTCAGCTCAGAATGAGCTCCGCAAAAACTATAACAACCGGCTTATCGTGAACGGTTATGCCGAATATGCGTTCTCGCCGGCGCTAAAACTGCGGATTAATGGCGGTATTAACAATTCGGATACACGGCTGGACACATACAACAATTCACGTACCCGGTACGGTTTCGCCGGAAGCACAAATGGCGTGAACGGTTCGATTCTGTACACGCAGAGCAATACTTGGCTCAATGAAAACCTGTTGACCTACAACAAAAAATTTAAAGACCATTCCCTGAACGCGGTTGTTGGGATCACTTTTCAGGGAAACAAGTACCATAGGTATGGCTTTTCAGCTATTCACCTTCCCAACGAGATCAAAGGACTGGCCGGCCTGAGTGAAGGGGTGCCTCAGCCTGTCACCTCCCTGCAATCAGAATGGTCCATGCTCTCGTATCTTGGCCGTGTTAACTATAATTACAAAAACCGCTACCTCCTGACTGCGTCGTTTCGGGCAGATGGATCATCCAAGTTCGTTGGCAATAACAGATATGGGTACTTTCCCTCTGCTGCATTTGCTTGGCGACTGATCAATGAACCCTTTATGAAAAATCAGCAACTTTTCTCGGATGCGAAACTGAGACTGGGTTATGGAATTACAGGAAATAACAGGGTGAGTGAATATGCTTCTTTTTCGCCTGTGTACTTTGAAAATACCAATGTCAGCACCAACGGTTACTACTCCTGGGGAAATGAGCTTTTACAAGGGATGTACCTTGGTATCGGAACACCGGATCTGCGCTGGGAAAGCACGGCGCAGCGCAATGCCGGCATCGATCTGGGGCTTTTTAAAAACAGGTTGATGCTGACGGCGGATTATTACCACAAGCGCACCTACGATCTCCTGCTCTATGCAGCATTACCCTCCACCACGGGCTATAGCAATGCCTTTAAAAATATTGGAGAAACCAGCAACAAGGGGATTGAATTGACCTTATCCGGAGATATTATCCAAAAAGCCAATTTTAGCTGGAATAGTTCCTTCAACATTTCCTTTAACCGAAATAAAGTGGTTGAACTTACCGAAAATCAAGAAAGCTTAACGACAGCACTGGCCTGGGATCAGGATTACAGAACTACGCCCTTGTATATTGCCAAAATCAATCAGCCGCTCGGACAGATGTATGGATACCTCTGGGATGGTGTCTATCAATATGAAGACTTTGACCAACAGCCCAACGGCAGTTACCTCTTAAAACAGACGGTGGCGACCAATGGCAATACACGTAGCTCGATTCGCCCCGGCGACGTGAAGTATAAGGATCTCAATGGGGATCTGGTGGTGGATAATCTTGACAGAACAGTGATCGGACGTGGATATCCCATTCATCAGGGGGGATTTGCGAATACCTTTAAATACAAGAATTTTGATCTCCACTTATTTTTCCAGTGGTCTTATGGAAACGATATTGTCAATGCCAATAGGCTGTTGTTTGAAAATGGCAGTAAAGCACATCTCAATCAATTTGCGAGCTATGCGGACCGATGGACACCGGAAAACACTTCTTCTACTATGCCTCGTGTGGGGGGGCAAGGGCCTAATGTCTATTCGACCCGCATTATCGAAGACGGCTCATACCTGCGTCTGAAAACAGGATCTATAGGTTACACTTTTGATAAAGGGCTCTTAGACAAGTGGAAAATCAAAAGTCTGCGTATCTATGGCTCCGTACAGAATATATGGACGCTCACCAATTACTCAGGATATGATCCCGAGGTTGCTGTGTACTACTCGGCGCTGACGCCCGGCTTTGACTATTCATCTTACCCAAGACCCAAGACCTTTGTATTTGGTATCAACCTTAATCTGTAATCTTATGAAAATAGCATTAACAAAAAAATATAAAAAATTAGGCCTCTTATATTTATTGGCTTCGACTTCAGTTTTCTCGGGATGTTCTAAATTTTTGGACAAGCAGCCCTTTGATGTGGTCAAGGAAAACTATTATCAGAATGAAAAGGAGGTGATGACCGGACTTGTTGGCGTTTACGATATTCTCGGCAGGGAAGACTTTTACGGATCAACCTATTCGAGCTACCTGACCCTGGGTGATGAGGGGGCCTATTTTCGCTCATCTTATCTTGCTGGACCAGAAATCTATAGTTACGACGCTTCTAATCCAAAAATCAATGATATCTGGCGATTTCTATATGAAGGAATAGAGCGTGCCAATTTTTTTCTGAGCAAAATTGAGGCCGTACAGATGGCTGCTTCTGATAAACAAGCTGTGATAGGTGAAGTCAGGTTTTTGCGGGCCTATTACTATTTTATTCTGGTCAGCAACTGGGGGGACGTTCCTTTGAAAACAGCGCCTACAAGTTCGGTAAGTGATGTCAATATCGCACGTACGCCACAGGCGGAAGTTTATAATTTTATTGTGCAGGAGATGGAAGCAGCGGATTCCATGGTCAAGGACATTCAGGCGTATGGTCATGCTGGCCGCGTTACAAAATCTGCCGTCCGGGGCATCTTGGCCCGGGTATACTTAAAAATGGCCGGAGCTCCGCTCAATGACGCATCCAAGTATCAAAAAGCATTGGAATGGTCAAGCAAACTGGTCTTTCCACAAGGGGGAGATTATAAACATAGCCTTGTCGCAGATTACAAAAAGATCTTTACAGATATGGCGGCAGACCGGTATAATATCAGCGAATCCATCTGGGAGGTAGAATTCTACGGCAATCGTAGTGGTGATTTTGAGGCTGGGCGCATTGGCAATCAAAGTGGCATACAGACCAGCGATGAGGCCAAAGGCTTTAGCTATGGTCTGTTGGCTGCCACGCGCAAGCTCTTTGAATCTTACGAACCCACGGACAAACGCCGGGACTGGAATATCGCCAGTTATCGGTACAACCATGCCAACAACTTGATCACAGACTCCGTATTCTATACGGCAACGGAAATTGAGCGTAGGCATGCCGCCAAATTTAGAAGAGATTACGAGACCTTAAAGCCTAAAAACAGGAATTATACACCAATTAATTTTCCGCTATTACGTTATGCTGATGTCCTGTTGATGTTTGCTGAAGCCGAAAATGAAGTGAATGGCCCCACGGTTCGTGCCAAAAATGCACTTCAGGAAGTACGTGACCGTGCAAATGCTTCAAACCGGAATAATGAGCTAACCAATGAAAGCGAAATGCGAATAGCTATACGGGAGGAACGCTTTCGGGAATTATGCTACGAAGGGTTGCGGAAATTTGATCTCGTACGTTATGGTACTTTCATTGCCGAAATGAAACTGGTTGCCCAACAGTATAACCAGTTGGCGCCGGCCGATTATCGGTACATGGCATTGGCTTTCAATAATGTCAGTGATCGCGATACGTATTTCCCTATTCCAATCAACGAACTATCCCTGAATAACCTGATGACACAAAATCCAGCATGGTAACACCAGCTAATAATGTGAAAATTATGAAAAGATATATTTATATAACATCGCTTCTCGTACTGCTGATCCTACAGTCATGCGAGAAAAAAGAGGCCATCCCCTTGAACTTAAAAATCCATACGGATAAAAATAGCTATAAAGTTGGTGAGCAAGTGTTGTTCCATATCAGTGGCAATCCCGACCAGCTGACGTTCTTCTCTGGTGAAGAAGGCCATAAGTACGTTTACCGCGAGCGGACCAAAGCTATTCCACAGGCTGTGACACTCGAGTTTTCGAGCAACCGTCGTTATGGTACAGATGCGCAACAGCCCAATTCTCTCCGCCTACTTGTATCGCAGCAATTTGCAGGAGTTTATCAGCCTGATGCGATCAAGGAGAGCGACTGGGTGGATATTACCGCCGCATTTAAGTTATCTGGCATCCAGGCCAATGACGCTACCTACGTATCCTCGGGACAAGTTGATCTGTCCAAATTAAGTGCGTCGGGTTTGAATCTGAATGCGGATGCCATGGTTTATTTTGCTTTTAAATACTCCGGGAATACCGGATCGACACAGCCCCGTTGGTGGATCAACCAGTTCAGCCTAAATACGGAAACAACAGAGGGAATTACCTTGCCGATAGCAAATCTGCAAGGTGCAGCCTGGACCTCAATCGGTCTGGAAAATTCTCCTGTCTCCTGGTTATTAAGTAGCGCGGGCTTACGCTTTCAGGGGGGCGGAGCAACAATAGGCTCCAATCAGGTGTGGGCTATCTCAAAACCGCTGGATCTAACCAGTGTGACACCGGACAAAGGATTAGCGCTCAAAAATATGAGCACCCGTATGGATACCTATGCTTACACTTTCACAGCTCCCGGGACTTATGAAGTTACTTTCGTTGGCAGTAATAGCAATGTGTATGGAGAGTCTCTAGTAGTCAAAACAGTCGAACTGAAAGTGGCGGAATGAAATCGGTGCATGCGGAAAAAATAATCCGACATTCCCCGAAAAATATAATATACAAGAATCAACAGAGCAGTAAATACAATCTTATGAAGCAGACACATTATTCTTTTGGACTTAAAATGACATTCTTATTTCTTTTGACAAACCTCTTTTCCTATGCGCAGCAGCACAGCAAGCAGAACAGTTCCGATTTTGTGGCTGCCGGCTTTACGCGAGCCAGAGCGCAATATGGCCTGCTCGTTGATAACAGCAACTTTCCTCGGACGCTAGATACAACAGGCCATGTCGTGGGAACTGATGAATGGGATTGGACAGGTGGCTTTTTCCCGGGCGGGCTTTGGTATATTTACGAGTATACAAAGGATCCCGATGTCAAAGCTCAGGCCACAGCATGGACCGAAAAACTGGAAAAGGCGAAGGATCTGACCCAACATCATGACATTGGTTTTGTGATGTACTGTTCGTATGGCAACGCTTTGCGACTGGAGGACGATTCTACAAAGATCAAAAAATACCAACAACTCCTCGTACATTCAGCAGAGTCTGCCCTGAAGCGCTTTGATCCGAAGGTTGGACTGATCAAATCCTGGAATGAAAAAGCATCCTGGGACGGAAAAACGGTATGGAAATATCCGGTGATCATCGATAATATGATGAACCTGGAGCTGTTGTTTTTTGCATCAACATTAACTGGAGACCCCAAATACAAAAATGCCGCAATCAGTCATGCCGACCATACCCTGAAGAATCATTTCAGACCCGATTACAGCACCTACCATGTGGTGGACTATGATCCCAATACGGGAGCGGTCTTGCATCAGCAGACCAATCAGGGCTATGCAGACAATTCAACCTGGTCTAGAGGGCAGGGCTGGGCAGTCTATGGCTATACGCTGCTCTACCGCGAGACCAAGGACAGTAAATATCTGGAAGCAGCTAAAAAAGCGGCAGATTTTTATATCAATCATCCCAACCTGCCAAAGGATAAGGTTCCCTACTGGGACTTTAATGCTGGTCAGGAAGGATACAAACCGGATGTAGATTATGCAAACCGAAAGCTGCACTATATACCGCGGGATGCTTCTGCGGCAGCACTGGTTAGTTCAGCCCTGCTCGAATTGTCTACCTACACTGCTGGTGCAGATGGCAAACGTTATTATGAGTTTGCCGAAAGCACGCTAAAATCGCTTTCATCCAATGAATATCTCGCTGAAAAAGGGACCAATGGAGGCTTCCTCCTTAAGCACTCAACAGGAAGCTTTCCACATAAAAGTGAAATAGATGTGCCGCTCATCTATGCAGATTACTACTTTTTAGAAGCATTGCTACGGTACAAAAAATTAAGAACTGATATTTACAACTAAATAATAGACAGATGAAAAAGACCATATTAAATTTTGCTGCAATCGGTTGTCTGCTGCATTCTTGTTCCGGTCCGCTGGAAGAGCTCGATCCGGCAATAGCAGGCAAGACTTCGTTAACCGGTAATTCGGCAACAACAGCCCGCTTGTCTGGCTTAGCTGCAATTTCTGCCGGGATGACATTGGCAGAAATCAATGCGGTAATCGCACAGGCAAATGCCGGTGATACCGTATGGGTGGAAGCTGGGACTTATCTTATTGATGGTGCCCTGCTAATGAAGCCCGGTATTACGCTGATGAAAAGCGGAAATACAAACCCCATATTTGATGCCCGGGCATCGGACAGTCAGCTACTTCGGCAGACCTTCAGTGCGGCCAATGTTGCTGGCTGTACATTCTCGGGCATTACATTTTGGAATCTGACTTTTTACATCAATAATGCGTCTGACGTAACTTTTAAATGGTGTATTTTTGACTATGGCATTAAGAAAGCAGGCAGTAACAAATCGAATGATCTGCATGATGCTTACATTCGCCTGATCGGCACGGATAAAGCCACCGTTTCAAACTGTGTCTTTTCCAGAAGACAAGGAAACAGCGGAAGAGGAGTTTGGAATGGATCGGGCAGTACAAATACAAAAATTACGAATAATACTTTTGGAAATGGCGGATCAACGGGATACTTTATTACAGCGATAAATGATAATTCTCAAAGCAATAGTCTGATCAGTGGAAATACCATTTTACGCAATGTTTCTTTCAATAATGAGGATGCCAATACCGATCACGGTATTTATGCTCATAGTTTTAATGGTTTGACCATACAGAACAATGTGATCAAGGGCTGGCCAGCGAATGGAAGTGGAGGTGCTATCAAAGCTAGAAATGGCCAGAACCTGTCCATTCTCAACAATGAATTCCATAACTCGGGGATCTTGCTTTATATCTATATAGAACCTTCTGCGTATCAGTATCTAAAAAATGTTCAGGTCACAGATAACAAGATTTATATGGATTCACTTGTCGGGGGCATGTACGGTGGAATCGGTTATTGGCGGCAGAGCGGTGTTACCGGACAGGAAGAGTCAATTCTGATATCCGGCAACGAGATGCCAAATGGATCAATTAGTATTTCGGCATCCAATGGCTTTAACAGCGCGTAGTTTAATCTATCGGGTGGTGGGGTATTCAACAATGATCTACACCTGCCTTTTCTTTCGCTTGCGGCAGGTGTAAGTCAATCCGGTAATTATTAAATTTTACATTGCTCTTTCTTCTCGCTTGTGGAAGGAAAAAACATCAACAACAATATGAAATTCGCCAATGCAAAATAAAACGAAAATAGAAATATGGCCAATGCTCAGATAATTTTTAATAATGGTTTAACTTGCATACTGACTACTGAAGAGCGGAGTGGCTGTGATACGATAAAAGCAATAGATCGAGCGATGTCTTCGGCATATAACATTTCCATAGCTCCGATTTTTTCGCGCTGTTCTTCGGGCGGATAGGGCTGCATATCGGTTCCGACTGCCCCTGGTTCAATAAGGGAAACCTGTATACCCTTAGGATTAACTTCTTTGCGTAAAGATTCGGTAAATGCCTGGATGCCGCCTTTTGAACAGACGTAAACAGAACTCTGTGCTTCGCGGGCATCTGCACTTGGTCATCCCAGTATTATATTTCAGCTGGTGGCTTATCTTATATCGGAAGAATGCCAGATGAGTCCAATGTTTCCATCGCCACTGGGTATGGTGGCAATGGAATGACTTTCGGTGGTAAGATCCATTAGTCTATAAATCCACTTCGTTATTTGGAGTGAATATCTTCTGTTTAAAAATTATTGTGGCTACGTTTTTTTTAAGAGATCCAGAGGTTAAAGAATCGTTGTATGATTACCCATTTACCATTCACTTTTTCAAGCAAAAATGCATCACCGTTTCCACATAAAGGACCGCATATATAGTCGACCGGCACGTATGCTTTTTTGCGGTTATACCCTATAATGGGAAGATGAAAGTAATAAATGCTTTGGTTGCGGTCCATCCTGTATTTATCGGCGTCATCGACATTGTACGCTGCTTTGATAGCGGCTGGAATCGGGATGATTGCCTTCCTTTCGTTCATCTGATTAAGCATATCCAGCGAGTCTTTGAGCTGGTTATCCAGTATTTTCATCAGCTTCTGTGGATCGACGTTGTAAAAAACATAATTCCTGTCATGCAGTGATGAGATAGAATCTCTCATAAACTTATTATGAATGAACGCCCTTCGTTCTCCTTCACGTTGCAGTTTGATACCAGCCGAATCGTCAGACAAAATTGTTTCTACAATGGAAACATAGTCTTTTTGCACTGAGCTGTCATTGTATATTTTGGATTTATTATTTTGGACAGGTGTCATTGTACTTTTACGCATTGTACAGCCCTGGAGAACCAAAAAAAAGAAGATAATATATAGATAATTCATATACAATTAGTTGTTTCTATTTCCGTACTAAATCTGTGCCAAATAACTTCATTTCAGTTTTTGGTGTAATGCCGCTTTCCGTCTTTTGCGCGAACCTCGACTTCAGTAATTCCGTAATACGAATTCTATCTACGTACTTCTATATTCCTGTGCAAGCTTCAATTTTTTTTCAAGAAAATTATCTGCCTGATAATAAGAGGTCTTCCATTGTTTTTATGCTCTTTTTTTAATGCGCAAAAAGGCTTCAGTAGCGCAATCGACCTTTGTATTAATGAAAATTTAAAAAAGCATGAAGAAATGAAAGCACATATCATTAAGAAGCTCATGGAAATAGAAGCGAGCGAAGGAGTACGTATACTTTTCGCCTGTGAATCAGGAAGTCGAGGTTGGGGAAATTCGGTTTGCGATAACCGATGAGATAAGTAATTCTCTAGTCGTATCCTGTGCTATTCGAAAACTTTTTGTTGCTCTGTGTAATAAGTAGTTCTGCCGCTAATTTTGGTTTGTAATATTTCATTACCCTTGCCATCAGCCTTCGCATTTTTGTTATGTACTTTCAAGAAGTCCCTTATCTCACCGTTAATGATTTCAGGATGCTCTTTTAGAATCTGCTGTTCGGCATTTTCCAGTACCTCCTTAATTGCTCTGGCAAGATGTTGTACCTGCTTTTCGGGGATTTTGTTTGAAATTGAAAGCGGTGATATCCCTGCTTCGTACAGGATTTCGTCAGCGTAGGCATTTCCAATACCACCAATGACATTTTGGTCCATCAGGAGAGTTTTAATTTTGGCCTTGCTCGATTGCAATAATTCGGAAAGTAATTTTGGATTTAGCTTGTCAGAAAGTGCATCCATCACGTTTGCATGTTCTGGATTCAATTCTATATGTGCCATCTTCTGAAAGTCAGTTATGGATAGCGTTCCACCATCCTTAAACTTCAAGGAAACTAATGCATACTTTGGGTTTTCGTCCTCCGAATATATCAGTTTGCCATGCAGCATGAGATGAATTGACAAGATAGCATCTTTGCCAAAATCAAAAAAAAGCCTTTTACCTTCCCGGTAAACTTTGAAGAGTTTTTTGCCCTCTAAAGTTTGCAGATCATTCAGGCTGACTTTGGTTTTTTGTTTGTTGTGGATGGTAGCTTTTTCAAGCACTTTACCTTTAAGCATTTTTGTGAGATTTTTGCTGAAGGCCTGTAGGTCTGGTAGTTCTGGCATAGTCGTCGATTTTATTAATTTGTGTGCTTCTTTCTACTCTTTTCTTTTACCTTTTTAAAATGCTCCCTCGCTTTTTTTAGACCGGTAGCTATAGCAATTCCTTCTTCGGCGCCTTCCTCAAGCAAAGCATTTGCAATTTCGGTTGCTTTCTCCCGGATGTTGACCGGTTGATTTTTATATGATGGTGGATAATCTCCATTATACCAAGGCATAATTCCTCCTTTTTGTATTTAGAACAACATCAGAATAGTGATAGTTTTCAAACTCTATTGGTTGGCGGTTGTTCTATTCCAAAAACTTTATTATGACAGACAATAAAAATAAAAAAGATGCAAGGGACCGCAATCAGGTAGCTGGCGGTGAATCCTATGAGGTAGATTATTTGGCAAAAGAACTTGGCGTAACCCGGCAGCAGGTCGAAGAGGCAATCAAAAACGTTGGCAATGGTCGTGAGGATGTTAAAAATTATTTGAAAAATAAAAAATGAAAATATGGCAGCTATAGCAACATTCACTGGAATTCCGGTGACAAATAACACAGGAGTAGAAAAATATTGTGATTTTGAAGTAGGACAGGAAGGGGAAAACGGACCATATGCCCGAATTACGATGGATGGGTGCCAGCTGATCCTAGATGAAGATTTTGGTTTTATAGAGGGCGATCTTGCGGAAGAATGGAGGGAACCCGCTATTGCCAAACTTCTTCTTTTACTGGAAATAGACCGAAACCGAGATGGAACTTTGAGCTAGCTAATTTGTTCATTACTTTTTTCAAGTTTAATTATGATATTCAGGTTACAGGGACTCTACTATTTATTAGCGGGAATTTGCCCCTTAAAGTATTGACCATGCACCAGTATGAATAGTATTGAAAGATAAAAATAAATATGACTGGTGTTAAGAAATCCAAAAATGAGCTGTTAAAAGAGGCACGATTGCAGGAGCTCGAAGGTAAAACCGAAGATGCCATCAAAAGCTACAACCTGGTTATAAGTAAAGACCCATTGCAAGCAGGGGCATATAACAGATTAATGATTCTCTATAGAAAGCTCAAAGAATATAAGAAGGAGCTAGCCATTATTAAGCAGGCTATTGCTGCCTATGAGAAGGATTTTAAAGACGATCAACAGACCTGGAAGAAAGCAAACAGTAAGTCCGCACGCCTCAGTCTTAATTTAGCTAAATCTATGGGCCTCCTCAACGATAAAGGCCTCCCTGTATATGAAAAATCTCAGATCATCAGCTGGAGGAAACGAATGGAGACCGTACAGAAAAAAATTAAGACACCTGCAAAGCCACAAAAAAAGAAACCGACAAAACGTTTAAAAAAGCAGCGTTAAACGCACCAATAACCTCGAAATTATCTATTATCATCTTTTCTCCATTTTAGCTCTCCGTGTTGAATCATTCCGATGTATTTTTGAACATGGTCGTCGGTCAGTAGGCTGTTGTCCTCAATATGATAATCGAAATTCTTAGTATACTTGTCGTGCTGGATGCTGCCTACATAAGCATTGTTCAGATAAATGTGCCAAAGACTGTATTTTTTCGCGCGTACCTCGACTACCTGGCGCACGCCATGGTGGTAAAATAGCTCCGGCACATCGCTATCGAATCGCAGGATCAGTGCATCGATACATGCTTCCTTTATATCATCTGCAAGTTCTCCAAACGCAAGTTCCCAAACTCCCTGAGACTTCCTGAAAACGTAAAAATCAAGCCCATTTTTGTTGTAAAGATGATAGTCTTTCATACCCATGCTTTTATCATGCACAGTCATTTGGACATACATAACGCGATTTCGGCAAAAGACTTCAAGAGTTTTCATGGATCAAAAATACTAATTAATTTAGTAAAAGAACGATTGAAGCTATAAAACTTAATGTGCATTTCAAGGTTGAGGATATTGTACCGTTGGGAGATAATCTGGCATTTGTCCGTACTGAATCACATGGGTCACAAATTATATTAGCCAACGAAGAAAAAACCGAAGAGCTAAATCGGGAGTTTTTCCTTTTCCGATTTTATATATCGTTCATTGGTCGAGCCAATGAACGATATTGAGCAAAAACTGGGCATTATGTGTTGCGGCCGGATGGTTCATTCCTCTTTTTTCACTTTTGATGCCATGGAGCTGTGCCGAAAAAGGAGCACCATCTCCGAATACCACAATTCTCGCTTTCCCGAACTGCAGGTAAGCACCGTTTGCAAACCCCTTGCCCGACAATCGGGGAATATTGTCTGGAATAGGCCTTTTTATTTGATTAGCATCATTTGGTAGATAAATTTCATATTCTTGGTTCAACAGATAAATAATATGTGCGTTCGTTGGGATGATAAACCCTGTCCCACCCCAGCACATAATACTGTCTATTTCTCTACCTGATCCAGTGGTTATTTCGTTGGATAACAGTGTTTCTCTATCTTTTGAAAAGATTTCGGGACGTCCATTCTTAGGTAAGGCAAAACCGTTTACGATATGAATGCCAAATGCTGCGCCAAGAGTTTGAATGGACCTTCCACAAGGCATGTGGTCGGTGACTAGAAATAAGCTTCCTCCATCAGATACCCATTGACGAAGTATTTCTATCTCCCGATCTGTAAAGGCAGAGTAGGTGGGTAATTTCCAGTTTTCCGGATTATATAAGGCATTTATGCTGATATAGATTTTCACTTCCTTTAATTGATCATAAGAGATTTTTTCTTTAGCACCCTTCATTTTTGGATTCAAAATGCGTGTCATCTTTACGGACCAGCTGATATCTTTTTTTATGATCCCACAGCTGTGTGGCATACAGGTTATTATCTTGCTCCTCGAAAGCAATGAAAGCTACTTTATTGGGTAGCTGGTAGTAGCCCTGAAGTGATTTTAGCGGAACCAACTGCTGCTGTTGAGGGCCATCTGTAGGGTTGGTCTGCGCAAATGTATCAATCGAAGCAAAAAAGCAACATGCTCGCACAAGAAGACCATATGTTGCGTTGGAAAATTGGCGGATCGCTTTCGAGTATCCGCTTGATTTGATGTATTGCGTATTAGCCTAATTCAATAGGAGGAATACAGCCAGAATTAACCAAAGATACTTTTGATTAAGAAGAATTGAATCGATTTTATTTGGGCAAATATATATTACAGTTATTAGCTAATAATTAGTTACAATAAATGGTTTTTTCTGTTGGTTTTAAAGCCTGTCTATTCATAGGAATTAATTATATAAAATAATATAAATGATCGATGCCAATCTTGAAAACTTCTTTCGAGAAGTGAGAAATAAAAATGAGCTTCAGTCCAAACTTAATGAAGCTTATAGAAAGACCTTAACGTTAGATTTTAATCCACTGAATTTTGTCAAGTGGAGCGAGAATAAAATTTCTGAAATTCTTATATTTTTATTAGATCCGGAATCTACTCACGACAGGGAGCTCTCTGTTTCTACTTCTTATGATGATTTCAAACGTGTTATTGGAATAGAAAATAAATTTTATTCCTATACCGGAAACTAACATTTTCAGGTAGCTGTTTTTATATTAAGCATCTGAAAAACCATTGTAAAACTGAGGAACATCATTTGATTTATCTAGCGCTAAACGGAAAAATACTGACTAAAGAAAGTGCTGCAGAATACTATGGGGAAATGTTGAATGAAGGAAAGTCAAAATAAATCAATTATGAAGACATATTATTGATCTTGGATGTCGATTTGCGAAGCTCACCGATAATGACAAGTGGAAATTTAAATAGTGCTTTAATTACGAATTAAAAATAAAACAATCGATTGCGTTATTTTTTTTCTTTTGGGTTTTGTGAAAATTATTTACTTTAGAGCCAACTAGTAAAAATTATTAAATCCATAGTCCTATTTTTATGAAAATAAATAAATATACGCTCGATGTACTGTCTTCTGAGCTAAATCTATTGCGAGAGATCGAGTTGCACAATACACTGGGAGGAACGGGTGGAGGAGGTGGATCATTTAACGATATCTGGAATAAATTAGCCAATGGCGACCTGACCGATATCCCGAGTGGAAGATATGATTTTAATACAAGAACATTTACTCCAATGGATTCGTCCATGAGCAATTCTGCATGGCATATAGTTATCCCTACCGTTGATGTTTATTCTAATGGCCATCATAATAGTTATAGCGGATATGGCTTTGGAGGAAATGGCGATTCCAATAGTGGTTTTCCAGGAAACGGAACTAATGAAGGCAATCAGCCAACCAATTATAATGGTTCTGGGAGTGGGTCATACAACTATAATGGCCAAAATCCACAACAAGGATATAGTGGTTATACCGCTTCAGACCCTACGCAAGGTATGTCTCTAATACAAAAAGAAATATACCAATATATTCAAAATAATCAGGACGGATCTGGTCTCAATCTTGAAGGTTTTTTCATGAGTAAGTTTAATACTTCTGGAGGAGGAACTACTCTTTATAATCCGAATAACACAAGCCAAGGTGGTAATTATTTAGAAAACAACCCCGCTAATTCTGTAAATGGTGATGGAATCTACTACATTGTATCTTCTAAGGATACACAGTCACTTCAATCATTAAATTATCAGACAGGTCAGTTCGGAGGATATAACACAGAATTGGAACAATTTCAATTTTTAAATGAGCACTATGGAGACAACAATAGAGCCATTTTAACATATCTTTTAGAGGGCCGGCTAGCTTCTGAACTAAATATTAACGTTCACAGTGTGCTAAGAGATTCGAATAATTATAATTTTGAAATTGATCGCAACAAATTGATTGATGATTTAGTTGCTGTCACTAAATTTTTAGCGCAATTTAAAAGCGTTTTAAGCAGTCTTGTTCCTCTTTTAGGCCAGCTTTCTGATGAGACAGATATAAATATTGCTGGCTCAATGGCTGGATTTTTAGATTCTAATTTTGAAAAGGAACTTTTCGATATCTGGTGGCATGGCAAAGCTGCTAACGGGTCCTATGCGATGTCTCAAAGCGATTTTAATGAACTTAAAACACTAAAACCATCTTTAAGCCCCGCAGAATTATCGGGCCGTGTTTATTTAGAATCAAATGATGGTAAAAAGTATTACACAGCACAATTAGGAGCCTACGAAGCAGACACGAATAACCAGGCCATCATAGATAAGTATAAGGGAGCATTGGGAAAATTTACAGGTATTTATGATTCTACGGGTCAGATGGTTGGTATGTATGATTATTATAATTTTGACAACGGGACAAGATCATTTGGGAGTGAGTATGTAACACGATTAATCAATGAAATGGCACCTGAAAGTGCTGCCAATTTTGACATTAGTTTCGGAAATATTCCACCCGAAATATTAGATAAACTTAAAAATAGATAATAACCAATGAATAGGATTTATTTTCAGATATTTTGTGCACTTTTTTGTCTTTTAACAATTTCCTGTGATGATAATTTTCAAAAAATGTCCTTAGACAAGCTATCTGATGAGGTATTTAATTTACCCTTAGATCTGAAGGTTGATAGTACGTTAAAAGATTTTCGGGAGTTCCCTGCGGGGGAAAATAGTGGGACTTCAACATCTGTCATTCAATTGAAAAGTAAAACTACCAAAGAATATATCCAAAAACTTGCATGGACAAAATGTCCGACGGAATTATTAAACCCAGATAAATATATTTTTAGTGAGAGGGATAAAACATATCCCGTTATTTTCGATCCTAAAAATCAGTATGTACATATTGCTTATGGAAAAGGAATCGGTAGATATGTTGATCTAAAAGAAATAATTAATATTCCAACATCTAATATGTATTATCAATTTCAGTCAAAATCTAATCAATTTGGAAATATTGAAAAAAGGGTTTTGTTATATGATAAAACCAACGAAATTCTCTTTTTAATATTTGATAATTGATGCTGTGAAGGGAACATTATGGATGTTATAAATAGAAACTTTTATTGTTGGCTAATTTGTTGTTTTTTAATTGTGTCTTGTAACGATAATTTAAGGACAATGTCATTGGCCGATTATAATGAAACTATCTTTGGGTTGAAGTTAGATGAGAAACAAGACATCATTATTTATGAATACAGGAAGTTCTTTGGCGATGAGAATAGAGGGGAGTCTACGATCGCAATAAAATTGGGAAGTGATGAAGCATTAGATTATGTTAAAAATATTCGATGGATCAAATGTCAAAAAGCGACAATAGATACAACAGGTAATTTGGGTAGAGCCCAAATTCCGTCCAAAGTATTAATATTTGATCAAGAAAAACAGCTTGTTAAGGTTGCTTATGGAAATAGTATTTACAGGGAGATTTTTTTGAGTAGAATGCTGAAAGGAATCAGGCTGGAGGATTTGTATTATAGCATCGAAATCCGTAAGACTGAATTTGGATTTTCTGAAAAAGGTATTTTTCTTTTTGATAAAAAGAAAAATATTCTTTATCTGAGTTTTAGTAATGAATGAGCATATCAGTTAATCTATTAATTGATATGCTCTTGACCAATCCCGAAATAATAACATAAAAAGTATAATAACCCCTTCATTTTGAATATTTATATCATTGACTCAAAAAGGGCTTCTCATGGAACCGGAGTTAGAACTTATATTGACCAAATAAGAGATTTTGCAAGATCCAGTGAACCAGATCATTTTCATTTAACTTTTATTGATATTGAAGAAAACGAAAGTTGTATCAAGAACGATAAGGGTGTAAATGAAATTCATATTTCGGGTTCACCAGATTTGAGAAAGGAAGCATATAGTGAATATTACGCAGATAAGATAATTGAATGGATAGGAGAGGTGGAGAGGCCCTTATTCCATTTTAATTGGATATTTCATGCCGAGATTGCATATTTTCTCAAAAGCAAAATAAACTGTAGCATAGTGCTCACCAAACACTATATTATTTATAGGAATTTTGTTTCCACTAACTATGATATCTTTTACCATTATCACAATAATCTAGGCAAAATCGCATCTCCAAGAAAAGCAGATTTAGAAATGTATCATGAGTATTTGAATTATGCAAATGTCGATCATTTTATAACTGTTACTGAAGATGCTGCGCGGGTTTTGCAGTCGCTTTATTGCATTGAGGCATGTAAGATTTCAAAAATTTTTAATGGTATTGAGACAAAACCGTTAGGATGTACTAACGGCGAAGATCTTAAATCTCATTTTGGATTTTCGGAAAAGGACTTTATTATTACTTATGTTGGTGCTATTAATCAAAGAAAGGGAATATTAGATTTTATTCCGGTTTTTGAAGAACTCTGTGAGCGATATGATTCTTTACGATTGGTCATTGCAGGTTCAGGATCTTTTGATTTGTTATTTTCACGTTTCAAGCGTTTTTGGTCAAGGGTTACGTTTTTAGGGACAGTGGATAAGGCAACACTTTTTGACTTTCATAAATTTACTGATTTGGGGCTTTTGTTGTCACATGCTGAGCAGTGTAGTTATGCGGCGCTTGAGATGATGCATCATGCCATTCCTCTACTTGTATCCAATGTCGATGGATTAAATGAAATGGTTCAGGAAAATTATAATGGTAGCCTAGTAGAAGTTAGTTTCAATGACGAACGATGTGAGATCAATCTCAATGATGTGCGAAATAAAGTCGTTGAATTGATCGAGGATAATCAGCGCCGATTAATATTGGGGAAAAATGCAACGAAAATTGCAAAGGAAAACTTTTGTTTAGAATCTATGATTGAAAAAACTTTTTCGAAATATCAAGAGATTCAAGCTCAATGTCCTTCGGCCTCACCTATAGAAAAGATTTCGGTTGTCGTCGCTCTTCCTGCTAATACCGAGCATTTAAGTAAAGCCCAAATACTTTCATTGCAAAGTCTGATTAAGCAAAGCCATAGCAATATTGACGTTCTATTTTTGGTCAATTCAAAAATCGAGGCAGTAGTTCGTAATTTTTTGAACTCAACGATTGGTCACAATGTTAGAAGCAAAATCGTTCAGATGAAAGATGAGATTACCGCGGACGAAGCTTTTGTATATGCATTAAATAAACTGGAGTTAGGTAAATATGTAGCATTTTGTAATCTGAGTTGTATTTACTTCAAAAATAGTTTTCAAAATAGACTGGTGTTCTTAGAGCAGAATCCCGCGACAAATCTAATTGTATCAAACAATTTTTTTGTTAATTCCAACAGTCAGATTGTAGATAGAACACATCCGACGGATACCATAACTTTTTCAAAGTTGATTAAAACAATTGTCCCCTACAATTTCAATGGGTTTATCTTTAATACCGCTAGGCTTAAAAAGTTACCTGTTAAGGGTATACACCATTTGTGTTGGGCCAAACTCCTCGAAATAGATGAAATAAGGTTGTATCCGGCATATGAATTTAATGTTTTTCAAGATTTAATGACTAATAGGGAGTCCAACTGTAAGGAGGAGACTATACAGCTAATTTCAACTCAATTGGAGCATTTAGGTGTCGATTTTGAGGAAAAGGAACTTGCTTTGCAGGCAATTCTGGTGTTGAATTTTTCCAATACCCAGTTTATCTCTAAATCTGGTTCCTTAACAAAATGGATAAATAAATTGGAAAAACATCTAGGAATAGATATCCGTAGACATATGAATTGGGCCTAGAATCCATTATTACGCCGATACAATTTTAGTAAATATGAATTTGAAATTATTTCCTATAGATCGACAGCTTGACCTTATGGATTGCGGTCCGGCTAGTTTGAAAATGGTTGCAAAATATTATGGAAAGTATTATTCATTGCCCTATCTTCGTGATCTCTGCGGAAATACCCGGGAAGGTGTCTCACTGGCAGGTATTTCCCATGCTGCTGAAACGATAGGTCTCAGAACATTGGCTGCCCATTGCTCAATCGAAGAGTTGATTATAAAGGTACCGTTACCATTAATCATTCACTGGGATAATAGCCATTTTGTAGTTCTCTATGAGGTTAAAGCAAAGAAAGGAGGAAAGTCTAAATTTTTTGTAGCAGATCCGGCCCGGGGGAAAATTGTCTACAGCCAGGATGAATTCGAGGAGAAATGGATTAAAAGAAACGAGAACAAAACTTCAGGCATAGCATTGCTTCTAGAACCTCAAGCGGACTTCAAACAAAGACAGGCTGGAGAGAAAGCGGAACGAGGAAGACATCTAGAAAATATATTGGGTTATTTTTTACCCTATAAAAAGAGCTTTGGATATTTGGGTATCGTTATGCTACTGATTACGGCTATGCAGGCGGTATTACCTTTTATCTCCAAAGCCGTGATTGATGTCGGGATACAAACCAAAGACATTAGCTTTATTAATATCGTATTGATAGCCAATTTAGCTTTAATCATAAGTATTACCCTCAGTTCAGCTGTGCGGGATTGGATTCTGCAACATATGTCTTCACGTATCAATATTGCCCTGATTTCTGATTATCTGATTAAATTGATGAAGCTGCCGGTTTCTTTCTTTGAGAACAAAATGCTTGGGGATATTCTACAACGTGCCAATGATCATGAACGGATACGGAGTTTTATTATGAACAACTCGCTCAACCTCGTATTCTCTATGCTGACATTTTTAATATTTAGTATCGTTCTTTTAATATATAATGCCACTATTTTCTACATTTTCGTTGGCGGCAGTGCACTGTATATATTTTGGATAATGGCATTTCTCAAACTTCGTAAAAAATTGGACTGGGACTATTTTGAGCTCACAGCCAAGAATCAGAGTTATTGGGTAGAGACGATAGGAGCTATACAGGATATAAAAATTAATAATTACGAACAGGCAAAACGCTGGAAGTGGGAGGGGATACAAGCCCGGCTATTTAAGGTAAATCTGAGGATGTTGGGTATAAACAATGTGCAGAATCTTGGCGCCGGATTTATAGACAGTGTGAAAAATTTACTTATTACTTTCTTCTGCGCTAAGGCTGTTATTGCCGGAGATATAACCTTTGGGGTGATGATATCAACTCAATTCATTATCGGGATGCTTAATGGACCTGTACAGCAGTTTATAATGTTTATGATTTCATTTCAGTTTGCGCAGATTAGCTTTCTGCGTTTAAATGAAGTTCAGTCTCTTAAAGAAGAGGATGAGGATACCGGAAACAACGATATGGAGCTTACCGGCAACAAAGATATTATTGTCACAAATCTTTCATTTCAATATACACATGTTTCTCCCGTTATTCTACGGAATGTATACCTCACAATCCCGGAAGGTAAAGTCACTGCTATAGTGGGTGATAGTGGTTCAGGCAAGTCCACCTTATTAAAACTGTTGTTGCGGTTATATAAACCTAGTTACGGGGAGATACTTATTGGTGGAATGAATATCAATAATATCAGTTTGCGTCAATGGCGGGACAAATGTGGGGCGGTAATGCAAGATGGTAAAATATTCAATGATACAATTTTGAATAATATTGTTCTTGATGATGAAAAGCCAGACACTGAAAGGTTAAAACGCGCTGTTGCAGCAGCCAACATCGGTTATGAGATTGAGCAGCTGCCCTTAGGCTACCAAACGAAAATGGGCGAAAATGGCAGAGGATTGAGTGGAGGGCAAAAGCAGCGTATCCTAATCGCGCGTGCCTTATATAAAAATCCCGACATCTTATTTTTTGATGAAGCAACCAATGCATTGGATACGATAAATGAACAAAAAATCACAGCAGCTCTAGATGATATCTTTTCGGGTAAAACAGTCATTGTTGTGGCCCATAGATTGAGCACTATACGCAAGGCGGATCAAATAGTTGTTATGAAGGATGGCCAGGTTATCGAGATAGGAAATCATGAGACACTCATGGAGCGGAGAGGGCGCTATCATCAATTGGTCGATAGCCAATCTGAAGTAAGGGTATTAACAAATTGATCATTATGGAAACGAAAGGAAAAGAGTTAGTCATTGATCAACGTACTGAGGAGGTAAGGGATATTATCGAACGTATGCCCGATACTTTTGCGCGCAATATCAGCTTATTGGTTTGTTTCATTGTGGGATTATTAATATTCTTTGGCTATGTCGTCAAGTATCCAGATGTTGTCACTGGGGAAGTAACAATATCAGCAGAACAGGCTCCGTTACAGCTCGTAGCATTTCAGAGCGGAAGGATAAGGATCAACACACTAAAATCTCAGGATATTATTCAGCCCAATCAGTTGTTGGCCTGGATAGATAATGCAGCACAGCCACATGTGGTTTTGCGCATAAAGAGCCTTATTGATTCGTTGAATTTTAAAACCTCAAGTGCACGAAAATTATACCACATGTTACCTAAAGACCTAAATCTGGGTGATTTAACAGCACCTTATTCCAGTTTTCTTTCAAGTGTAAAACAGCTTGCCGACTATCAGGATCACAAACTTTATGATCAGCAGGGGCAATCGCTAGCAAAGATTTTGAATGAACAGAATTCGGCGTTAAATACACTTCGGGCTAAGGAAGTTTTAAGTCAGCGAAACTTAAAGATTTCGGACAGATACCTCGAAAGAGACTCCGTTCTTTTAGCCAAGAAATTGATCAGTGAAGCAGAATATGAACAGTCAATTTCGGGGCATTTAAATGCCGAAGATCAATTGAGGAGTTCGCAAAGAAATTCCGGTTCTGTGCGTGAACAGATTAGCAATACAGAAAATTCAATTCAACAAAATAAAATTAGTAAATCAGAAAAAGAACTCCAGCTTGATCTTGAGTTTCTTACTGCTTATAACAATCTGAAAGATAAAATTACGCAGTGGGAAAAGCAATATCTTATTACATCACCTATTGGTGGTAGAGCGCAATTTCTCAAGTTCTGGAATGATAATCAATTCATTCAGGCTGGAGAACCACTGTTTTCAATAGTTCCCAAAGAACACGATGCTGTTGGTAAAGTAATGTTACCTGTGAGCGGCGCGGGAAAGGTCAAGGTAGGCCAACGTGTTATTGTAAAAATGGTTGACTATCCCTACATGGAATATGGTCATATCGAGGCAAAAGTTAAAAATATATCACTTGTTTCCAGTCCTTTTGAATTGGGTAATGGTTCAAAAGTTGATTCCTATTTGGTAACATTGATTTTTCCGAGCGGACTCACGACAAACTATGGGAGTAAGTTAGACTTTAAATTTGAAGCCAAAGGTTCTGCCGAGATCGTTACAAAAGAACGAAGACTTATTGAGCGCTTTTTTGATAATCTAAAATATATAGATCGTTCGAAGTGATGAAAAGGTTGATTATATTTATTGTCTTTCTATTTGGATGTTTTTGTACCTCCGTTTTTGGGCAAAGAAAAATAAGCTTGACAGATGCAATGCAGTTGCTGCACGACAATAGCATATCCTTGAAACAAGGAGAACTAAGAGAGCAAATTGCTAAAAATACTGTTGAAATTGCTAAGGGAGGAATTTACCCCAATCTTTTTTTTAATACTAATAACCAACACACAATGGGGATGGTATTTGATCAGATCTCTGGCAAACTTATTACTGGTAACCAGTGGTCAAACTATGCTACTGGTAATTTAGGTACCAGCGTTATACTCTATCAAGGTGGGCAAAAGCAAAGTGGAATTAAGATCGAGCAATTAAAACTCGAACTCGCAGCATTAGACAATAAAAGATTGATGCGAGAGTTAGAGCTTCAGTTATTAGCCATTTTCATCCAGGTACTTGTTAACCATGATCTTTGGGAGGCTGGTAAAAGTCAGTTGAAGTTCTCTGAACAGCAGCTCCAGCAGGAGAAAACTTTGATGGATATAGGTAAGCGTACGCTGATAGATTATTCGCAAGCCAAAGCAAAATATGCCAATGATAAGTTGAATGTAGTTACGTCAAAAAATGCATTCGATCTTTCTTTAATGAAGTTGAAGCAACTTTTGGAAATGGATTTATCTGAAGAATTGGAGGTATTAGCTCCTAAAAAGTTATTGGTCAATTCTGTATTGCCTATCTATCATTTAAGTTCCGATCCATATCTAAAAGTTTTAGATAAGCAAATAGAAATTGGGGAAGCACAAGTAAAGCTGTCACGTAGTAGCTATTTTCCGACGATTACTTTAAATGGAAGCTATGGAACTAATTATTCTTCACAGCGCCAGAATTTGTTGACAGGCAATACCATCCCTTTTTGGAATCAGTTTAACCAAAACAGGACACTCTCAGGCAGCCTCTCACTTTCCATTCCAATATTTGATGGTCTCAAGACAAAGTTTACGATCAGGAATGCAAAATTAAATCAACAGAGTCTCCGTTATGAAAAAGAGAAGATTAAAAGAGAGCGTTTACAGGTCATTTCTCAAGGAGAGATGGAGTATCAGGCAGCAATTGAAGAAAGATCAGCCATTTTAGCTACTTATGAGGCAAACAAAATTAATTACGAAGGTATCAGTGAGCGTTATAAAGTGGGGAAAAGTTCTTCTATCGACTTGTACAAAGCGATGACCGAGTTTAATATTTCCGAATTCAGATTGATTACCAGTAGCTATGCCGTGTTTTATAAGCGAGAATTTTTAATGATGATTAATAATTAAGCATTATTATTTTCTTAATGCATATTCAGGTGATATTGACCCCTTTCCAGCGGTACTGACCCCTCAGATTTTGGTTATCTGGAGATTTTAACAATATACTGACAATATTATCTTTTTTTCTTAGACTTTCACCCTTAAGTTCAATCCGGTGTGAAGTATGTACAATCCGCTCCAATACAGCGTCCGCAATAGAATCTTCCCCAATCGACCTTGGTTTTTTCGATAAAGGCATAATGCAGCAATTATGGGAAGTTAAGAAGTAAATACCCTACTTTGAAATTAATTGCTCACAGCGTCACGGATGATGAAAAAATTATCAATAAACTATCGGGGTTTGGCTTCTCAAAATATGTATTGATTGGCAATGATATAAAAAATGCCATTGACAGAGTGGTCAATGGCTAAAAGGTAAGTGTGAAGGTCTTTTTCAATTTGGATGTTTAACAAGCATTTGTATATCCTCCTCAATGATATATAAATCTGGGTATTCATATTTCCCCTCAATATCAAAATTTTGTATATTAATATCTTGTTTGTTAAATACAATTTTTAAATGTTCTTGAATTATGTTTTTATTGGTTGATATCCAATTGTCTTGTCCTGAAATAGCTTTACACTAAATTGTAAAGTATATGACGAAAAAGAGTAATTTGGATAATTCCAAGCCATTTCACAGATCATCAAGTTCTTATCATTCCAGGAGTCGGGGCAATCGGTATCAGAGATCTGCCGTGAACATGGCATCAATCAAGGAACATTGTATTCGTGGAAAAGTAAATACTCCGGTATGGAGGCATCTCAGCTCAAACAGATGAAGGATATGGAGCGCGAGCTGGCTCAATATAAAAAGATAGTTGCCGAGCAAGCTCTGCAGATTACAGTTTTAAAAGATGTCATCGAAAAAAAGCTCTAGGGCCTGCCGAGAAGCGCGAGCTTGTTGATTACTCCCGTGAGGAGTTTGGAACCAGTCTTCGTCAGGCATGTATGTTGTTTAATATCAGTACATCGGTTTATTATTATCAAGCGCAGCGATGACAGTGAAGTAATAGAGAAATTATCCATCCTTGCGGATCTCCATCGTACCTGGGGATTCTGGATGATGTTTCATCGTTTAAGAAAGCTACAGTTTATGTGGAACCATAAGCGGGTATATCGTATTTACACCTCGATGCGGCTGAATCTACGCAACAAGCGCAAGAAACGTTTACCGGCACGAGTAAAAGCTCCATTATTGTGTCCCATTGGGCCAAATATTACATGGAGTCTTGATTTTATGCACGATACATTATCTACGGGGAAGAGCATCCGAACATTGGACATTATAGATGATTTTAATCGGGAAGCATTATCTATTACAGTTGACACCAGCCTTCCGGCAGCCAGGGTGGTCAAAGAATTAGAAAAGCTGGTAGAATGGCGGGGAAAGCCTGAAAGCATACGGTCAGATAACGGCCTGAGTTTTTAGCCGAGGTTTTACAGCAATGGTGTTCTCAAAACGGCATTGAATGGCGTTATATCCAACCAGGTAAACCTACCCAAAATAGTCTTATCGAAAGGTTCAACAGAACGTTCAGGCAGGATGTGTTGGACAGTTATATGTTTGAAAACCTTAATGCGATCAGAAAATACGCTAATGCCTGGGCGTGGATGTATAATAATGTTAGACCACATTCTTCGCTAGGACAACTTACACCTGTAGAATTTTTATTGAAATATGGGAGACAGGAGAATTTCCCAACTTTCCAACGAGATAATAACAATAAATCTGATTGGAATTATTTAGTTTTGGACATAGCTAGTTAGGGTGAGATTACACTAATAGTTCAATAATGGGTTGTATCATCTTTTTTCAATACAGCCCATTTTTTGTAAGATATGTTTCTGCTTCAACAGAACACTACACTTTTCGGTATCTCCCACATACCGCTTATATACAACGTCTTTTCCTTAGATAGCACAGCCTGCAGCTATACTTTTGCTCTATACATAAAAACAAAAGAATATGGCAAATCAATTTTTAATTAAGAACACGATGCAAGAGATGAGGAGGTTAAACTCTACTGAAATCGCTGCATTGCAAAACGGAACCTATGCCGGAGTACAGCTATTGGGTTATTATGAAAAAGGCGATACACCGGTACCGAGAAGGTATTATCTAGTTGCAGGCACTCCAGTTCCAGGGGCAGATGATGGCGGGAGCCTGATCACAGTAGGGGGAATTAGCCTCAACCATGAATTTTGTGATAGGGTGGACGTTAGTTATTTTGGAGCAATAGGTGCTGTCGCAGATTGCCTCGAAAGAATCAACCGTGCCATAACATATGCACAAACCCATAGCGTAAAAGTTGTGGAAATCAGTCAAGATGTGCTCCTGAGCCTGCCTGCGAACTATTCTGCTCCCGGTATCCTTATGAAGTCGCATGTTTATCTGGAACTTAATGCTACGATTGCTATCCGCGCTAATGATTATCCACGGTATGCAATTATTCTATTTTCAGGTGTTACTGATAGTGGTGTTTTTGGTAGAGGCCGAATATTGGGCGACAATACAACACATATCGGAACGGCTGGGGAATGGGGACACGGCGTAAATATTGTCGATGGCTGTAGCGATATCAGTATCCAAGACATTACGATTGAGAACTGTTGGGGCGATGGGATATGTGTAGGCGGTGAAAAAACCGCGGACAATGGCAGCAGTAATATTTCGGTAAATCATGTCGTCGTTGACAGTAACGGACGCCAGGGTATCACAGTAACGAAAGGAAGCAATATCAGTATTTCGAAGTCCAAGATCAGCAATACGGGAATAAATAGGGGCAAATTCCCGATGGATGGACTTAACATCGAACCGAATGAAAATAATCGCGTGTCTAATGTCAATATTTATGACAATACTTTTCTGAACAATGTTGGCCATGAATTCGAGGCCAATTGCATGCGGACAAATACAGAGATTAAGAACGTGAATTTTTATAATAACACGATTCAGGTTACCAAACAAAAAGCCTCAACCGTAAGTGCATTGGTCAAGGTTAATGCCGAAAGATTCAAAGAAGATATGTTGACGGAGAACATCGCTATTAAAAATAATCATTTCCTCTATGAATCTACTGGAACCCCGATTACAACATTTATCTATTGCTACGGGTCTGCAAGAGCTATTGATATAAGTAGCAATACATTTAATACCAGTCTTGATATCACGTCAATTAAGCTTGATACGGTGTCTGATGTCCTTATCGCATCCAATTTCTCCTGGCGATCATTCCATTTTGTGCTATGTCAGACCGAAGTGCGGGGACTCACAGTCCATGCCAATACTGTGGACACATTGATGCATGCCATGGTCTCAGCTGGTAATAGTTCCGGGATTAAAATTTATTCCAATACCATTAATAAGCAAATAGGCACCTCGGTGATGGCTTATAATTATAGCAATTGTAGCGACTTGTTCATATATGATAATTACAGTTCCAACCTGAGTATGGGCTTCTTCTCCAATAGTGGGATGTTGTCCAATTGTATAGTGAGGGGGAATGTTATTAACAATTTCAATACCTCCAGTCGGACCAATGGTCCCTGTATTTACGTTACGGGCGTTACAGCCAGTTCTAATATCGTGGTAGAGGATAATACGATATTACAATCAGCTAATGCCTTATCTATTGGTATCAGGGCTTCGTTGACACTGTCCGAAACTTACATTAAAAACAATACACTTATTGGACAGTTTGCTCAACGTATTTCCAATGAGTCGGGAGCGTCTGTTAAGGTGCTGGATCAAAATATTACTTTGGAGGCCAACAATACCGTAATGGGGCTAGTGAAAAAGTCGGCGGGAGTAGCAGGTTCAGCAAGTCCTTTGCCTGACACAGTTTCAGAGTCAGTAGCGACTACATTAGCCCAAATGGCCACTGATCTGAACACATTGATCGGAAAATACAATGAGCTCCGTAATTTAACTAGTGAAGTCCGAGGTTCGCTGAATGCTAAATTAGTTGCCGATAGGGCAAGTGGTCAACAAGCCTAATCGTAGATGAGAAATGGAAAAGCTTCCTTCTGATATTAGGGGAAGCTTTCTTCATACAACGATATATTCTGCAAATAAGCAAACGTAGTAAAAGCCATTTCACTCAGATGGTAATTGCTCGTACCGTAAAATTAGAAGTCCCCGAAAAGATAATTGACCCAGTGGCATCAGTCGATTGGATAGTTATTCCGTTACTATTGATAACATTGATAAGGGGGGAGCTAATGCCGTCATAGGTGCCTTTCGCATATAGGAATTTTGTACTGTCGATGTTATCTCGTATATATAGATCAAAATCACCAATAGTACTCACTATTGTAGAACCCGAAGACTGTTTCTTGACATTTTTAATCAAATTAATTACCTGCCCATCGTCGTCGGAGAGCGGAAAGGTTGATTTAAAATAAATATTTCCTGTATTCTCCCAAATGTAACCGTTCTTAAGTCTTTTTGAAAAACGTCTTGGACTTATGATAGGTTTTCTATAATCAGGATCTAAGGCGCTCGACATGCCAAATGTACAATCTTCGAAAAATACATTTCCGATGTTAGGGGTGTTACCTAAAAAGTTTGTAGGCTTCACGTCGCTAGCTTCAATTATTTGTGCATTTTTGAATATAACAAGATCCGTCGTCATCGCAGAGAGAAACGAATAGTTTTTGTCGCCTGTGACCCCCTTATTTCTGTAAGTATATTCACCTCCCAAGAACAATATATTCTTAACATTTGCTTGGATACTCATTATATGACCGCTAGGAATTATGGTTGCTACTTCTGTTTCCTCCATTCTGCAGCCGATAAATTGGATAGATTCACTGTAGCCGCGTATAACAATACCAAATGAAAAATTACCTTCAAAAACGGTACTTATAAACTTAAATTCTTGGCAATTGTATAAATTGACGCAGTATCTAGAAGAACTTTCAGTGTGCAATCCTCTTCCATTGTTATCAATATAGCAGTCCCTAAACCTAAATTCCGTAATCACGTTGTTTCCTAAAACAGATTCATCGACGTATAAGGCTTCAAAATTACAACTCCTTATATAACAGTTATTAAAAGTGCAGCCATAACTATATGAAGCATAGATATGGCCTCTAGCAAAGTTATAAAGTCTAAAATTTGAAAATGTCGAATATCTGCCGATTCTACCTAGCCTTAGACCGTATCCTAATGAATTTGTATTGTAAGCAAATATTCCTGAGAAATTTACCTGGATTTCTTTAGTAACGGTAAAGAAATCAAATAGTACTTGCTGCGTTGTTGGAGTAAATATAATCTGGGTACTCATCCCTGACCCACATATTTCCAAGCCGAAGGCATCTGCATTTGACACCTGGCGAATAGATGAGAAATTCCAGCCTTTTGTTGTCAGGATTTTTCCACTTGGAAAAATTAGTCTGCCGCCCTTTGGTGCAATATAGTCAATCGCTTTTTGAATGATATCACCATTATCGAAGACACCATCGGGCTTACAGCCGAATGTTAGAAGATTTAGAATTCCCACATATTTATATTCAAACTTTAGACTCCCGACTCCAATAATTGAGCCGCCATTGTCTGGTAATGTTGTTTCACTTATGTTATATAGGATAGATTCCCCCATATCACCACTGGCATAATATCCGTTTAGTTTTATACCTTTAAAATATCCCATTTTGAGTAATAATACTTCTACGGCGGATATAGACCGCAGCTCAATCATTGTCTCCTTTTCAAGATATATGGTTCCAAAATTAGGGAGATTTACGTTGAAGTAACTACCGAAATAGGGGCCGGGTTCCTCAAACTTGATATATATTTTACCGTCAGCCTTTGAATTATCCATCGTAGAGCCGTCATACCACTGAGTTACCTTCACCGCGCTAAACGGCGCATTCTTACCGATTATTGGAATATTTAAGTTGTTCCTAGACGAATATAAAATAACAGTTCCATCATCATATTCCTTGATCTCGTAGTCTTGTTCCATTTTTTAAGTATAAATCCAGTATGTTTTAGCAGGGATCGCCTGGCTTTTGGTTAATATCACCTAAACTAAAATACTATTTTAGTGTGAAACAATCTATATTAAATTGTGGTAAATTTTAATTAACCGATATATCCGGTTCTTTTAACAATTTAAAATTACAGACTTTTCGGTATTTCTCAATTACCGCGTAAATACCCTGTTTTTATCAAAGATAACGACCGTCACTCGCATAGTTTTGCTTTAAATATTTAAAGAAGAGAAAACAATGACAAATCAACTTTTAATTAAGAACACGATGGCGGATATGCGAGGTCTATCTACTTGTGAAATCACGCTATTACAGAGCGGCTGTTATGTAGGTGTGCAGTTATTAGGCTACTATGAAAAGGGCGATATTCCTGAGCCGATTGTATACTATCTGAGTACCACAGTCCTAAATGATGATGGAGGAAGCGTTATTGAAGTCGATACCATTAAGCTTGAATTTTTTAAGAAAACAATTACTTTGAAGCATTTTGGAGGTGTAAATGATGGGAATGAAGTTAATTTTACGGGTACGGACAACAAGATATTTATAGATCGAGCTATTAACTATGTATCCAGGGTACAGGGGACGCTGACTATTGACGGTAAATACTTTCATTCTCCGTTGAGCTTTACCCAAAGTGATTTTACATTAATAATTACAGCAGGGTCTAAATTGATAACTGTACTTCCAAATGAACAGGACAAGCAATTGACGTTAACTGGAGGTTTGGATAACGTGGTCATATTAGGGTATGGTGCAGAGTTGGTTGCTCCGAATACCTACACTACTGGAGAATGGAGACATATAGTTAATATAAACCATGTCTCAAACCTTAGAATTGAAGGGCTAAAAGTAAGTGGGGGCGGTGGCGATGGATTTTATATTGGCAGTTATGTCGACGGGCAAATGCCTTATAGAGTTACATTGGAATCTACAATCTCCGACGGCAGTTATAGAAACGGCATCTCGGTTATCAATGGAGAGTCTATCTATTTGTACAACCCTTTATGTCAGAATGTAAATGGTACCTCTCCTCAGGCAGGCATAGATATCGAACCAAATGAGGGGACATTTGAATTATTAAAGGATATTAAAGTTATCAATCCAACGACTAAAAACTGCACTGGTTGTGGTGTTTTATTTGCGCTGGCAAGTTATGTCAATAACGCTAAGAAATCAGCCGATGTTTTAGTTTCAAATCACAGGTCTTTTAGTGACGGAATAGGATTTTCAGCTGGAGGCAAGGGGTCCGGACATCCCTGGAATAATAAGCTTAGCGGATACCTTAAATACGATGGAGCAATATTTAATTCCAAAAGCAATGGTATATCAATTTCGGCTTTTGACGTTAGTAAAACACCAATTTTGAACATTGATGCTTATGTAGAAAATGTCGGCAGCGGAAGTACTTTAAATACAGAACAAAATGGAATGTATATATATGCAGGAGGGGGATCTACTTTTGATGTGGGTAATATAGAAGCTAAAATAATCATAAGAGATACAAGGGATGTCGCTAAGACATATTCAGACGTTTATTTTTCAAATCAGGTAAAGGCAATTGTGAATTATGATATAGCTATTGATACGGATAATCGGCGAACATTTGCATATGGAATATTCAATTCCGTCTTACAAGATGCTAAAGGCCTAATAAAATACGCTAAAAAACCAGTTTATAACACGGATACCGCACTATCAGTAGGTAATTCAGTAAGGGGATCAGGAGGTATCATCAATGTCCTTGCACCAATGACTGTTCCGTTGCCAAGCTTTGTATCTTTTGAAGGAAATATATATCAGGTCAATTGCAGTATTTCCAATTCTGTTGTAGTAGTGCCAGTATCTGGCGAATCCATTCTTATTGATGGCGCGAAAGTTAGCTCCCTGACCTTAAGTAAAATCGGACAGTATCTTGAACTTAAAGCCACAATTAATGGTTGGGAAATTGTTAAATCAAGTTATGATAAATCATCGACAGCCGCAAATAGACCTGTCGTTACAGCTGGAATTCTTTATTGGTATGATTCGACGATTAATAAGCCAATTTTTTGGAATGGTACTACTTGGATTGATATCGCCACAGGATAATAATGCGATTAGCTAATAAGATTGTAACAAATCAATTTTTTACAACAATTTAGTCATCATTTGAACAACATTTTGATGAAAACGAACAACTCTAGTACGAAATAATCTTACGAACTTTGAATTAGATCAAAACCCCGAGTCGGTTAAAATAAGCTCTAGGTTAGCATCCAGCCAGTACGGCCTCCCTTAACGGTTAATAAGGGAGGCTTTTTATTAAGTTGGCTATTTCATTACTACGCTAAGATTGTTTATCAAATCGGATGCGATATTCTATAAACAAACCACATTATAGTTTCTAACCGACTTTTCGGTATCTCTCACATACCGCTTACATAAACCTTGTTTCCCTCTGATAGACCTAGCTACCACTATACCTTTGCTCTACACATAAAAACAAAAGAAATATGGCAAATCAATTTTTAATTAAAAACACGATGCAGGACATGAAGGCACTGGATTCGACTGAAATCGCTGCATTGGAAAGCGGAACCTATGCAGGTGTCCAATTATTAGGCTATCACGAAAAAGGGGATACACCAGCACCGATCATCTATCAGTTCGTCAATACACTAACTGACCCTGATCCGGGTTCCGATAATGGCGGAAGTATTATTGTCCTCGATCTTGGAGGAAAGCTAATTCACAATTTTGATGTTGAGGTAAATGTACGTTATTTCGGGGCAAAATCAGATCAGTTAACTGACAACTCTTCCGTTATACAAAAATGTATAAATACATTAACGTCAAAGGGTGGTACCATTCATATCCCTATTGGTTGTTATTTTTACTTGGATAGACTAGTATTTACAATTAAAGTAAACCTAGTTTTTTCCAAAACCGATGATCGAAGTAGGCCGTCTCTTGTCTCAAGTGCCACTAATGAAAAAGTTTTGTTTTTGGCGAATGCCAATAATGGTGGCATTGTGAATGAAAATCAACTATCAGCTGCATTTCATCCAGGTCATGTGGTTGACGTAAGAGATGATTTAACGGGACAGGATAATTGGTTGGGCATTGATCAACAGCGAGAAAATCCGTCTAGAGCATCTTACAATATAAGAAGGCAGGGTGTAAATAAATTTAGAATCGTGTATCAACATTCTAAAGACCGCTCAAACATTATCGGTAATGGGACGACATTTCAGCCATGGAGAAGCGAAGTGGTATTGCATGGAATTGCTCAATCATCTTTTATTAATACGATAGCAATAGGTGATATGGTAACTGGTAGCACCTCCAAGGGATATGGTATCATTAGATCTATTGAGCCATCAAGTATTGTTATAGTTTTAGAGGGATTTAAATTTATTAACGGAGAGTCTGTCGTTGTAAATGGAGAAAACTCTTCGACGGTTATAACTAATCAAAGTATCAGTGCAAATATTCCTTTACAAGTAATGTCTGTTGATGACATGAAGGGCTATTGGGGATTTGGCACTGCGCCGTATGAGAACAGAAGCTTATTAAGTATTGCCGGAGAACTGACAGTCGCACCTACTAGATCTGCAGGTCAATATATAGAAGATAATTTAGTAAATTCAACAGTTTCATTTATTCCAAGTGTAGCAAAAGATTCTTATAGTCCTAATAATGGATTAAGTATTACGATGGATAATTCAAAACCTCAATCTTCGAGAAGGTTAACGCTGACAAAACGAAAGTCGAACGATGCTATAGGACATATTGGAGCGGTTAGAGCATACGGGAATCTAAATACTTCCACTCTTATAAATACTTCATCCTTTAATGTGTCCTCTATCATAAGAAATTCTTCTGGCGACTTTAGTGTGCAATTTTCATCACCCTTTTCCAGGGCAGATTACGCTGTCGCATTATCTTCATCCAATCCAATGGAGTTTCCATATGTTTTTGCTAAGACAATTACCTCGCTAAGAATTCGAATTGCAATCACGGGGAGTACTAATTTAGTTGACCCGACAGGAATTATTGGATTCATTTGTACAGGAGGGGATGTTTAATGTTTGTTAAACTAGCATAAAATCTAATGACTATATGATTGAATTTAAAGAACATATCGAAATTTTTAGGGAAGCTTACGGCACAAGGTTTGAAGCTTGGCGGGTACTCATCGATCCCAAGGAGAAGCTGTATCCGGTTCATTGGAAATGGGATGAAGGTAAGTTTGAGAATAGGGAATTCGCTGTTCAATCGATGAAACGTCGGTATCCAAGCCTAGAGATCAGATTTAGTCGTTCCTGATTGTACGTATTTTAAAAAGATTGCCTATTTTGCGTTTATGAATGCCGGGCTAGATACATACCTCAGCGCCTTAGCCCATGTCAAGAGAGCCAATACCAGATATGGATTGGCACCACATAAGCCGATCTTGCTCTTGACTTTGGTCGAACTTATTGAAAAGGGTATTGTGATCGACAATCGCTTCGAAGTTAACGTTGATCTGGTTGGGCTATTTCAGGAGAACTGGCGCTTGCTGGTACGTACTACACATCAGCCAGACTTTACGCAGCCTTTCTATTATCTACAGTCCGATAAGGCTGCAGGGGGAAATTTCTGGCGTCTATATCCAAACTCTGGGTTTCAGATCAATGCACATATCAAAAGTGTCAAGATACTCTCAGAAGTGGTGGCATATGGTTCGTTCGATGATAGGCTTGCAGTGTTGCTTAGTGATCCATTGGACCGCGCCACAGTTCGAGATCAGCTACTTTCTGTTTACTTTCCGGATGAGCGTCTAGCATACTATCGCCATAAACAATTGAATGACGGCTTTTACCACGAAGTACAATCGTTGGTACTGAACGAGCCCGAGGCACACTACAAACATATTTCTATTCAGACCGAAGAAGATGTGTTTGTCAGATCCAGATTATTCAAACGCTATATCCCGCAGCTCTATCAGGACACCTGCGCTATGACAGGCATGCGGATGCGGTCTACTTTTAAGTACAACTTTATTGATGCATGTCATATTGTGCCTTTTGCGATCACGCATGATGACAAGGTGACGAATGGCATAGCGCTCTGTCCAAATCTGCACCGTGCTTTTGACAGGGGATTGGTCAGTGTGGATGAGGACTACACCATTATGGTTTCCACCCATATTAATGAGCTGGTCGATCATCCTTATAGTTTATCAAAATTAAATGGGCAATCAATTTTGCTTCCTCATTTACAACGGTATTATCCATCGCAAGAAAACTTAAATTGGCATCGCAAAAATGTTTTTAAAGGATGATTTAGTTATTTCCAGAGTTTTCTGGTTTCTAAGAATAGTTCTATTTGATTCAGTACTCTCGGTAAATTTTTAAGAATATCTTGCGTCCAGAACCTGAATACGACGTAGTCCATGTCGCGTAAGGCTTTATTGACGCGTATATCTTTTTGCATATTGCGCTCGATCTTGGGTATCCAAAATAGGCGGTTGGATTTGATTGTTTCCCGCTTATTTTTCCAGTCGAATCCATGCCAAAATTCACCATCCACAAATATCGCTAGTTTGTATTTTTTGATTACGATGTCGGGAGTTCCCGGAAGCGATTTGTCGTGCAGGCGGAAACGGATATTTTTTGACCATAGCGCCCTTCGCAGGGTGAGTTCAGGCTTGGAATTACGGCTCCTGATCCTGGACATCATGCGGCTCCGCTTCGGGCTGGTATAAAAACCCGCAGCTTCCTCAAAGCGAGGAACATGGATTCTGTCGTTTTCGTCGTTGTAATCTGCCATAATTCAAATCTAAGAACAATGGGCTAGAAATCATCAAATGCAGCCCATATCGGAGTTTTTAAAGGACATTCTTCCCGACGAGTTTGTTTTACTAATATTTGTAGTTTTGTTCTTTTTTTTTAGATAAATTTATTGAAAATATTTATCTAAACATTTAAATAGAAAATTATGAGAAATTTACAAAACACTATGCAATTGAGGCAATATCTTGCTGTCGAGCTGTCATTTGCGAACCAAGTTTATGGAATGACTCCACGGGAATTTAAAAAGAAAGAAGTGTTGCCGTTTATGACCCTTTATTGCATTACCTGGATAGGCCTGATGCTCGTCGCATGGTTAAATATTCCATTTTGGCTGCAGTTATCCCTATTTTTTGTCATTTTGATCAACGCTATTTCTGGTTTTCATTATTTTTTTGAGCAGAGAAGGAACAAATTGGAAGAGTGGAAAAATAAAGTATTAAAAATCGAAGAACCTTTTACTTATCAAATGTTGAATGACTATTTGATTGGAAAAGTGATAGAATTTTTAAAGGAGAACAATCTATTCTCAAAAAAGAAAGTCAAGTCATTAATTCTTGAATTGGATAATACAAAAGGAGCCCGCATCGAAAGTGAAATTTCGACACATTCTAGAGGCGCATTATTAAATTTATTATTTGAATTATTTAAGGAACTTTTTCAGTTTCCAACGATCAACCTACTAAAAATTATAATTTTGGTAATTTCATTTACCTCCATGATATTGATAAGTCAGTTATATTTTGCCGTCAGGAAGGCGTTAAATATTACTATTACAATAGATCGTAAATTTTTGACCATGCTAAAAATTATACGCCGTGAGCGAAGCCGAAAGAAAAAGAATAAGAAATAATAACCCCAGCGTAAAAGCAAAGAGAGAGGCTGTCAGCCTCTCTCTTTGCTTTTACGCCTGCTTTCTCAGACTCTTATTCATTTCCATTTGATTCAGGGTTTTTATTACTTCCTTGCCCACAGCATAAGCTAGGTTAACGGGTACTGCGTTTCCGATCTGTTTGTACTGAGCGGATACAGGCCCAGCAAATTCCCATTCATCTGGGAAAGTTTGGATGCGGGCATATTCACGTACCGTAAATGGGCGCGTCTCGTCAGGATGGCAGCGCTCCGTTTGTTTTTGAGCTGGACTGCAAGTCAGTGTAAGACAAGGCTCATCCCAGCTGATACGTCTTGCCATACCAGTTTTGCCACCACCTAGATAAAAGCTTTTCTGCATATATTCCATCTGCATGTCCAATGGCAGGTCGCGCCAGTATCCTCCCGGGGGTACTAGATCCAAAAACTGCTTTTTCTTTTCAGGATATTTTATTCCAGCGGACTTGGGTACATCACAGTCAAATAATTCACCCTTTTTAAGAGCATCTTTTAATGTATAAACTGTCTTTGATGCATTAGGATATTCAAACGAGATATCAAGGTCTTTTCGTATACCGACAAGGATCAAGCGCTCACGCTTTTGTGGGACGTTATAATAGATGGCTTTTAGCACTCTTGGTTCAAGTACCCTATAGCCAAGTTCATCAAGGATCGAGATCATTCCCTTTAAGGTTTCTCCTCCCTCATGGCTAAGTAAACCTCTTACATTCTCACCTATACAGATTGCGGGCTGTGTTTCTTTGACAGCTCGGGCAAATTCATAAAATAGCGTACCTCGAGCGTCTTCAAGACCCAGTTTCTTTCCAGCGTAACTAAATGCTTGACAGGGAAATCCCCCTGTTACCACATCTACTTCACCTTTATATTTTTCGAATGAGATATTCTTAATATTAGCTTCAATAACCTCCCAATGAGGTCTGTTTTTACGCAAGGTCTCTGCTGCCCAATGGTCAATTTCATTTAATGCGACACATTTAAGTCCAGCTTTTTCCATTCCGATGGCTAAGCCACCTGCACCAGCAAATAATTCAAGCACCCGATACGATCGGATAGGGGATTCATCACTAACTTCTTTATTTTCTATCATTTGAATATTTTCAAACAGCTCCAATTGTTCTTTTCTATAAACCCTATAATTGCTTATGGGTTCCCGTAACGCTACTAATTTACCATCTCTATCCCATCTGCGCAGTGTCTCGGTGCTTTTTCCGATTTTTTCGGCAAATTCAGCAATGCTTAGATAATCTTTCATTATTTTAAGAATTTAAGTGGTCAATTTGTACGAGGAAAAATAACCCTATTGGTCAACCTTATACATAGTTACAAATATACTATAAAAATAATGCTAACAAAATTAGTTTTTAAAAAAATTACTCTTCAATTTTTGCTCTTATTTCAACTGTAAGACTGTCAACAGCTTGTAACAATCTTTCTGTACCATTTGCTTCTTTGGCAATCTCTCCAAAGGCTTCGATAAGATCCAAATAAAAGTCGGCGTCTCCAGTCAGTCTATACCAAAAATCCTTTCCGATAATAACAGGAAATCTTTCATCAATTCGTAGATAGTGACTACTTAATTCATCTGCTGTTCCATAAATTACGCCTACGATCATATCTGACTCACGAATATCCAGATTGTTCGTCCTTGCTAACCTTCTTGTTGCATCAAAATGATTAAATACCGTTTCCACATCATGGTGGTTGATGGTGTTGGGTCCTGCCTTGAGTTGGCAGTATTTTTTTCTGCCATCGATACCATCTGTAAACTCGATATCAATCCCCGGCACAGCTGATCCCATTCCTTGAAATAAAGTACTTATCATTGCTTGTATATTCATACCAAAGCTCGTGTTAATGGATGAGCCAAGTAATCTAGGATATACTAGTGCTTTAGCGATACTTTCAGGACTATCATCGCCATTCATAAAGTTTGCTAAGTATTTATATAAAAAAGGATTAATATTATAAGATTTAAGTTTTGATGCCTTTCGAATAGCTGTCGTCGTGTGATTTCCAACAATTCTATCTCTAAAAAAATCTTTAGCTCTATTTATTATTTCTTGTCTTTCTGCTGGGGTCATATTTAAAGTAAGTTGTTGTTACAATTTTAACATAATTATTCAAAGGATCCAATTTTTAACGATGGGGATAATATTTGCTCTCTCAAACAACACTATCTGATTATTATAGGATATCGCCAGGAATATCCCGTATTAACCTATTGAGTCCCCCGTCAAATCGCCCATTTGTATCTAAATTTTCTGATAGGACTCTCAACCTCTCGCTAAGATTAATATAAAAATTTTCATATCCAGTTATCCTTTGCCAGAACTGTCTGCCAACAAAGATGTCAAACTCTTCTTGAAGATTTACATAACTTCCATTTAATTCATTTTCTGCCCCATAAATAATACCAATAGCCTTATTCTCGACGTTTTCAATGCTTCTTAAACTTGATCGAATAGGCGATTTATCTCCAGAATTAATCGTGTTAGGGCCAGCTTTGAGAATACATGCGGTATATAGTCCTGAAATGTGATCAGTAAAAGAAATAATATTTGAATTTGTAGACCTAGATTCAGCTAGATTGTTATTTATCAAAATCTTTTTAATATGAGTTCCAAAAGCTGTTGTGATAGAGCTGGAAAGAACTCTCGGCAAATACAATGCTTTCGCAATACCTCTTTCGCTGTATTCTCCCTCTATTATTTTAGAAAGATACGGCAAAAGAAAAGGATTCGCAGAGTATGAATCAAAATTAGCATAGTCATTCTGTAAATTACGTAAATGTGGCTCGAATATTTCTTGTTGAAAATAATCGACAATGCTTGAAAGTAATTGTTCTTGTGGCATAATTGTTAGTGTTTTTATTTTTTGAATTTTTATCCATAAGTGTATTGAAATAGTTTTCAACTCATCTTGGTGTATTTTACCTCTTCCCATTAGGCCTCCAATGAGAGTATTTTTCTATTCTTTTGATATTGGTCAAATAGGTTTGGAATAGGTTAGAATTACATCGTTAATCAAATATTCGAATGAATCATTTACTAATTTTAAATAAGAATTGATTTTCTCTTTGTCCAAGCTGGAGTTCTCTAAAATCTTACTGTATCCATGAAATAGAGTGTTTCTAACTTTATAGATCGAACCGTAGGTTTCTTTTCCGTTGTAATCAACTGCGACATATTTTAAAAAAACATCAATATTGGTTTTTAACTCATCTACAATATCTGAATCTAATGTCGAATAGGCACCCCCGAACAATTTTTCTAAAGAATATGAATCTCTCATTGTCTCTCGAAAAAGTTCTTTGGCGTCAAATGATGATAAAGTATTAAACTTAGCGATAATTTTTTCCTGAACTTCATTTTTATAAACTTTTTCCATTAACATTTCTATAACCTGATAATAAATATGGAACCTGCCAATTTCATTATTTGATGTGATAAGATCATTTTGTAAAAGAGATCTTATGAAGTAGTTCGTATGCAGACTGTTATTGGGAATTTTTAAAGTTAGTGCTGTATCAATATTAATATAATTTTGTCGTGTCACCTTGCAACTCGTTTCCGTTGAATAAAATTCATTGTTGTGAGAGAACTTAAAGCCGTACTTAGAAAAGGATGGTAAATAATCTTTAAAATTATAATTTTGAAAATTTACAAATTGATCGCAAACGCACACTACAATCAGGCTCTCATCATAAAAATCAAAAATATTGTAATCAGAATCAGAGCGATAATCTACTTTTTTTGATTTTAGAGATAAATCCGTTTCAGATAGAAGTTTATTAATCGTATTGAACGCGATTTTTTTTAGGTGAATATTTTTAAATACATTTGGTTGATTAACCAGATCTCTCAAAGAAAACATGTAGCCAACCAGTTTATTATCTTCCGGTTTTTCTTTCAGTTTTAATTTGATTAATCTTTCATTCTCGAATAATTCATTTTTAAAAAGATAAATTTTCTCGGAAAAATCATCGTTTGGTAATTCCTCAATTTCAAATGGCAGTTTGAAATAGAAGATTGGTTCATCATCATCATTTTCAAAACATGCAAAAGAATTTATTTCTCCATCAAACGTAACTTTATTAATTTTAATAGAAGATCCACCACTTGTAATTTTTAAGGCCATATTTAATTATATAAATCTTTTAAATATGATTTTTCTTCTCGTGTTTTCTTATAAGCATATTCTATTGATTTATCGAAACATAAAGTGTAGCTAGCTTCTGGATCAAATAAACTCCTAAAAAATGATTTAAAATAGAACCTTTGATCGTTACCAATTTTCTTGGATTTATCTCTAATATTATCAAAGTGTTTATTTAAAGTTAATGCTGACGTGAGATAATCGATATCTTTACAGTGTATTTTTTTTATGGAATCCCGGACTTTCTCCAAGTCAAAATTATCTCTGATGTCTTTTAATTCAGCTATAGCTGCGCCAAACCCTGAAATTGCTTGAGATCTTTTAAAAATTTCTATCGCAGATTTTCCGAAAACTGGACCTTTTATTTCATACTCTGTGTCTATTAATTCTTCTTTTACAATTGAAATATCTTGAAAATTTTCAACCATTTTGTCAATAAAAGATTTATATGTTATTACAAAGTTCTCAAAAATATTTTTATCAGAGACTTCTTGCTTTATATTGTTGGCGCTTTTTATGTTGTCTAATATTTCTGACCTCTCTAGAGTGTTCTCATCTTTGTCGAGATAGGAAGTAAAACCATCTAAGATATCTTTAAAAATAAATTCTGATGGATCTTTCGAAATTACTTCATCATTTTTATCTGGAACTAATCTTATGCCATCAAAATCAATGTCGAGATAATCCAAATAAAGCATTTCCATTAGATGTCGTGTAGACATGTTTGTTTGTCCAGAATTTAATGTGAGCATCCTATACAGAATGTTAAGCTTATTTATGCCGACATATACTTCTATTCGTAGAGTGTTATTTAAAAATGATTTAAGATCATTTTCAGCTTTGACCCTTTCACTGCCATCTTTTCTTATTAATTCCTTAAGATCTTTGTGTAATTTTAAAAATACATGTGTACGTTGTTTACCGTCTAATATTAGCAATTTTTTTTCATCAAATGCCTTTTCGATAATACTATTATCCAGGTAGTTAAGGTAATTAAATTCTGTGGTTAATAAATCTTGCTTTAAGGCTAAAACTAAAGGAGGTACGGAGCATCCTATTGTTATATCTTCCCTAAGTATCTTTGATATTTGAGAGTTTATTACTTTTTTCCTTTGAAATTCATTTTCATTAATTATACTCTCGGCTATTTCTAAATATTCTTTCATAGATATTTCTACCATTACATTTATAGCCTGAATTCTATGATCTATTGATTGAGTTAAAATTTTCATAAAGTAAATAAGTGTTTTATAAAAAGATTATTTTAAAAAATTATTTGTTAGTCGATGACCGAGTTACCTTTAGTGCTAAATAGTACTTATCTGCACCTCTAAATTACTATTAGAATTATATATGGATAATAATCCCTTATAATAGACAGTCATTTTATTAAATAAAGTGATATTTTATTCCTGTATTATTTTCCATTGTGAAATGTTGTTTTCAGTTTTAATAACGTAGTTCATATTTATAAATTTCTTCAAATGTAGATTTTACCCGTGATTTGTTATCATTGTTTTGGAATTCAATTTTATCTCCAATTTTCATAACTTACTATTTTTGACAGATTCTGGTATTAATTATTTAACCCACCCTCTATGCAACATCCTATGACAATTTGAACATACGAGCATCAGATCATCTAAGCTTGTTTCGGTTTCTTCAACGAGTGTATATAATGGTTTTTTGTGATGGCATTCTATAAAGCCATATCCAATCTCCCCATATACTTTTTCGAAGTCGAAACTGCATAACTCACATTCCAGTTTACCATGTAGTTTAAATACTTTTTCTTTCTTCTTTTTGACAATAGTGGTATTTCGTTCTCTTGCCAGATGATAGCGGTATAAAAGACCTCCTTCTTTTACCTTTGCATCATCATCACTACCGTCAGACAGATTAAGAATCTCATTTCTAATCGCAGGATTGATTGCGCTCAGCTTTATAGCATTGGCAAGCTTACCTAGCAATTCTCTTTTATCTTTAAATTCTGCAAACACTTCTTTATCGAGTTTGCTCGTAGCAGCCATTCCTTTGCCGGAATACGACTCATCTAAAGCCAAAAAGTTGCTGAGCTTTAGCCCAACGCCGTTAGGATTTCTAAACTTTTCATATTCATCCTTATCCCTATGAATGGGCAGTTTGTTCAAAGTATCTGATAAGGCAATAATCAATGGGTTTCTAGCATGTATCTGCCCTGGCTCCAAATGAAAATATAGATCCAAAGCGAGTATAAGCTCGTCTCGCTGCCATTTGGGGTTTCGTTTTTTCTCCATCAATATCCTTTCAAATCCCTATGATATATCCGTCAGCCTAACTATCTTTCCTTCGGCTGAAAACTCAAAAACTGATTTACTCACTAAGTTGATCTCATCACCTTGTTTCCCCGCCGGAAAATCTATTGCTGCTATAGCATGGTATTTAATAGTGATTTCAGTTGAATGCTGTTTGTGGCACATTGATTCGATGACTTGCTGTCTCTCACTGAAATAGGAGAGTGCCTCAATAGCCTGCTTCTTCACGTCATCAAAACCCTCTTTCCGCATCGTTTCTTTGTTACCTTCAAAGTTTATAAAAACAATACTATCCGAAAAATCAGTTATCATGTTCTCTACATCCTTATTGTTGTAAGCAGTTATGTATTGGAAAACTTTATTTGTCCTGTCATTTAATATAGAAGCATTTGGTAAAAGAGTGTCAATAGTTTTGATAGGGCCATAAATTCGCTTAAAAGTTTCTAAAACATTCTCTCCTAATTCCTCAATAAAGCTTATAAATTCTATAGCTTCGAGATCTTTTACTACTTCACTGGCGAGTCTGCTTATTTTGCCATCAGACATTTTAATATCTTTTTCAACTTGCTTTTGTGTTAAACAATGTGTCAGTATAAACTTGACCTCTGGGGGTAAATTATTAAGTTCTCTAAGAAAGTCTTCCTTTGGTCTATTTGGAAATATCTCATTTATTGCATTATTGAACTCAATTTCTGAAAGATGTTTTAATAAGATTGCGGTAAGTATTATTTTGTAAAATTCTGACGGTGTCGGCTTACTATTATCTTTATTACAAAGATCACTTATCCTCTGTCTCTTGAGACCAGTAATGTCTGCTACCTCTGTTTTGCTCGCTTTTAATTTGTCAAAGTATTTCCCGAATAATGTACTCATAGAATTGGGTGTTTTTTTTGACGACTTTTGTAAATTATATTTGCGAAAGTCGTCATTTTGCTCTATATTTGTATTAGTTAATAAAATGCGACAATAGGGAATGCTATTCATTCCAAACGATGTCACTTACGCACGAAAGCCGTCAAATTTTCCACGTAGGTCGACATGGGGTTCGCTTTCCATTGATTTTAGTATCTTTGCATACACTTCAATGGAGCGGGCTTCCTGTCAGTCTTTGTGGAACTAGGATTTCGGTCTTAGGGGCTCTTGACGGCGCCACGTGCAAAGCTTGGAAGTTCGCTTCATTATTTTTACAAGCCAACTATTTCTTTGCTTACTGAGTGTTATCGTTTTAATAAATAACCAAATAAATGATTATGATAAAACGAACAGAAAACACCCAATTAAAAACCACAGTTTACCTCCAGGAGATAAACCGTCGGCTTGCACACACTATTCCCATAAAGAACGCTATCCGCGCGCCAGAATAGTTTATTAAATCATTAAAAACCGAAATAGGTGAGGGCTGCTATCGCCAATTTGTAATGTGCCGATAGGATACAAATAAGTACTCCCTTATTCAAGGTTTTCCGATCTGTCTGTTTTACAACGTTCCCTTTAGATCAGGTTAATAATGGATTTAATTGCTCTATTCAAGCGTCAACAACTTAAAATTAGCATTTAAAATTTATTGTTGCAAACAAATCAAAGGAATTTAAGCATAGTTTTCTATTGCTTACAGATCGGTTTTTTATCTTTCCCGACAGGAAGCGCCATAATGCCCCCCTAATCAATGCTTTGTAACCGTCTCGGGGCGCTTTGCGGGATTTTGTTAATTCTTAATTTGTGATAACTGCAAGGATCTAAAATTCCCTGCAATGACACCTCTTTGGAATGCAAATTTTTTGCAATGGGGGATGGTATGTCTTATTCAAACGCAAGGACATTGCCAAAGTCATGTTTATGAACCTTAAAAATGAATCAAAAATATTCAAATGTACTAGCGCTGGAACTGGCCATATATCAAGTACTTGATCAGAACTATGATCCCACGGATAAGATCGCTGATTTTTGGAAAAAGTATGATATCCGTACCATCCAGAATACCATCTCTTTACTACTTAAAAAGTCGGCAGACCGCTGGCCCAATGAAAATCTAATAGAACTTTGCCAAAAGCAGGTGTTCGGCTTCGACCTCTTAGCTGTACTGATTGCTTATTTCCATGTGCATAAAGACTACATGGACATTAGTAAAATTGATATTTCAGAAGCTGAAACAACATTATCCAGCTTGGATGAGCTGGAGATCACCAAGCGGATACACGAGTTTTTTGGAAGAATAGCAGACTAACCTTAACAATAAGCAGATGAAACACAGATCAAACTGGATGTCTGCCTTATTGGATAAGGTAGCCTATCTGGCAGCTATAAAAGGTGCCGAAAAAAATAATTTAAAAAAAGTACAAAATGCATGGGATAAAAAGTACTCCTTTAATTGTATAGTATATAGCTTGAGGCAGATGATGTCCGCATGTACCCCTGTGCCGATGCCAAAGAGCGTAAAGGGAATGTTTAGCATAAGGACAATTCTAATCCTGTTCCTTATGATGTTCAGTTTTAATATGTTTAGTTTATCAGCTCAGACGCCCCGCAAGGACAGCGGGGCGGAAGGGCTGTTATCTGTCAGCGGTATCGTTGTATCTTCCAGTGACGGAAAACCCATCCAAGGGGTATCCATTCGAGTAGAAGGAGAAAAGGGTAGAAGCTCTTCGCTCAAGGACGGTTCCTTTTCTATTCAAGTGTCCAATCCCAAAGGAATTGTTTCGTTTTCCCATATGGGATTCAAGCGTTTAGATCTACCCTATATCGCTGGGGTATCACTGCAAGCTAAATTGATACCGCTGGAGAATCAATTGGAAGAGGTGGAGGTAGTTTCGACGGGCTACCAAAAGATTCCGAAAGAAAGGGCGACGGGGAGTTTTGTGCAGGTGGATAATAAAACCTTGCAACGAAATCCGGCAATGAATATTTTGTCAAGGTTGGATGGTGTTGCAAATGGTCTGTTGCTGGATAAAAATGCTGGTAATCCTGATGGGCTCAGTGTTAGAGGCCGTAGCACACTGTTTTCCAGTACACGTCCGCTCATCGTCGTCGATAATTTTCCTTTCGAAGGTGATCTTGAAAACATTAATCCCAATGATATAGAAAGTGTAACCGTTCTTAAAGATGCAACAGCAGCATCAATATGGGGTGTGCGGTCCGGAAATGGCGTCATTGTCATTACAACAAAGAAGGGTAAAACGAGAACGACAATTGATTTTACTTCAAATTTCCTGATCGCCAAAAAGCCTAACTTGTTTTACCAAAAACAGCTTAGCTCGAGCGAATTTATCGATTCGGAAATCGACCTGTTTCAAAGAGGTTATTACGACAAAGACATCAATACGGGATATAAAAATATTTCACCAGTTGTTAGCCTCTTGGAAAGAGTAAGGTTCGGAGATTTAGACCAGGACGTGGCTAAAGCGGAAATTGATGGGTATAGAGCGCATGATGTACGCGAAGAGCTGACAAAATACTTCTACCGAAACAAAATTCAAAATCAGCAGCAACTTAGTATTACAGCTGGTTCTGATCGGGTACGAAGTCTCATCTCTTTGGCCTATGATCGTTCACTGAGCGAAAGTGCGACAGCCGACAATACGCGTTTAAATATCCGCAATAACAACCAGTGGAATCTGATAAAGGACTATCTGCAAGTGAGTACCGATCTCTGGTATGTGAAAAATACCAACACAGAAAGTAAAGCGTATGGTTATACTCCGTTGTATCCGTATGAACGACTGGCAGATAATGAACGGGCACTGGAAGCCGCCACAATGAGCACGTTAAGAAGATCGTATACAGATACCGTCGGCAATGGCTACTTATTGGATTGGAAATACCGGCCTTTGGAAGAAGTGCAAAATGGCTTGACGCAATATCGCGGTATAGATCAACAGCTCCGATTTCAACTGGGCATCAGCTCGAAGATATATCGTTCGTTAAAAATCTCAGGGGATTTTCTGATGAGCAACAATTGGATCGACAACAGCACCTTGTATGATCAACGGTCTTTCTATACGCGTAATCTGATCAATCAGTTCTCTCAGGTTGATCTTATGAGCAAGACTGTCGCTCGGCCGATTCCTTTGGGCGATATTTTCGATTCAAGTGAGACAAGAATGCAGTCTCACTATGGACGCGTGCAGCTCGACTGGGATGAACGTTTAGGCCGATTGCATCGGATTAGTGGTCTAATTGGAATGGAAAGGCGTAAAGATAGAAGCCTCTTTGACAGCCCCGGATCTTTGTACGGTTATAACCCAAAACTGGAAAGCTATTCGGAAGTGGATATTTTCAGTTCTTTTCCACTTTACCACAATGGTGGTTATTCCATGATCAGCAAGGGGGGAGGCCGTATCCGACAACAGGACAATAACCGTTCTTGGTATGGTTTATTTTCTTATTCGTATCGCGACAATCTGACCATAACAGGTAGCATCCGTAAGGATGAATCTAATCTATTTGGTGTCTCAGCGAATCAAAGGGGTGTCCCGCTTTGGTCTATGGGGGCCTCTTATGACTTTAAACAGTTCCTCAAAAGCGATAAACTGGATTACTTAAAACTGCGAACTACCTATGGTTACAATGGTAATGTGGATAAAAGTACTACCGCTTATCTGACATCAAAACTCTATAGAACCACAAATTTGTGGGGAAAGCCCATGGATGTCATTTTAAACCCGCCCAATAGTTCGCTGCGTTGGGAGCGCGTGCAAAACTTAAATTTTGGAGTAGACATTAGCCTAATAAAAGGTAGAGCCGGAGGTACGGTGGAATACTTTCAGAAAAATGGCAAAGATCTAATGGGGCAGAGCCCCGTTGCACCACAAGTTGGCGTCGGCGAATTCTATGGAAACGTAGCGCGTACATCGACGCATGGTTTGGATGCTCAACTTTGGTTTAACTGGTTTGAAAAGAAGGCAATTCGGGTAAGAACAGATCTTATTTTTAATCAGGTCAAAGACAAGGTGACGCGATATTATAGGATTCCCGGAGCCAATAAGGATATTGTTTCCAGTACGGGCATTGTTCCGATAGAAGGTTATCCCATCAATACATTGGTGTTGTATCGTTTTAAGGGGCTTGATGCAGATGGTAATCCGCAGGGGATAATCGATCATGGCATCACGGATGAATACAGTGCCATTATCAACAGTAATGACAGGCAAAGTATCAACTTTGTTGGCTCTCGGCTTCCCACAAAATTTGGGAGTCTCCGACATACTGTCTCGTTTCAAAATTTGGAGTTTTCTTTTAATATCGTTTATAAACTTGGATATTACCTCAAAAGACCTAATTCATTTAATTCCAATGGACTTATCGGTGGGGAATATCGATTTGCTGACTATGGACAACGCTGGCAGCATGCTGGAGATGAAAACCATACAACCATACCAGCATTTGTATATCCAGCCAATGCAAATAGAGAGAGTTTTTATCAATATTCCGATGTATTAGCTGTTAAGGGAGATCAGCTGCGGTTGCAGGATATACGGATTTCCTATGTATTTGCGCCCTATCAATCTTCGAGACTGAATCTCTATCTATACTGCTCCAACATTGGCCTTTTATGGAAAGCAAACGATCAGGGACTGGATCCTAATTTTTTAACCGGGTATCCAGCTCCTTTTGAAACAACGCTTGGTTTAAAATTTAGCTTTTAACAGTATGAAAAAATATATTTTAATAACCGTCCTGCTGGCAGTTTTAACTGCCTGTTCGAAAGGATTTCTCGAAGAAATTCCCAATAGTAATATTTTAACACCCGAACAGGCTGAGGATTTTCAGCGTTTACTGGATAATTCGGAACAAGTTGGGGTAACGGGCGTGCTGCCCCAATTGGCTGCTGATGAATATTACATCAGCGCGGAAAAGGATTGGCTGGCTTCTGCAACAGCGACGGAACGCAATTCGTATATATGGGCCAAGGATATCTTTGGTGGTGAACTGGAAATTAATGACTGGAATGCGCCATACAAAACTATTTTTTATGCCAATAATATCATCAACGAGGTCGAAAAACAGTTTAAGTCAGGTGATTTAACAACTGTATTACGAGATATTTATGGTCAGGCACTCTTTCATAGGGCAAAAGCCTATTTTGATCTGCTCAAGAATTTTTCGGTACCCTTTGATGAACAGACGCAACGTACCGATCTTGGCGTTCCCATTCGAAAAGACCCCTCGATTGATTATACCGCGCAACGGGCTACGGTGAGCGATTGCTACGATTTTATTTTTGAAGATCTACAAAAAGCTCTTGAATATCTCGCATATGCTTCACCTTTGCCTGAAAGAAATAGGGCTACCAAATTGGCCGCTTTTGCACTTTTGTCGAGGATTCATTTATATAGACGAGAGTACGATAAAGCGGAGCAGTATGCGGATAGTCTCTTAAATCGCTACGATAAGTTGATCGATTACAATAAAATTCCACAAACTTCGAATACCCCATTTACAAAGACAAATGATGAACTCATTATGTATGGCACCACTGGCGTGTATCGGAATTCCGGTCAGATCAATAGCAGCCAAACGGTTTTCGTGGATAGTACGCTGATAAAACTATATACTCCAAATGACCTCCGCTTATCGATTTATTTCATTAACAATGGCGGCAAGTATACCGTGAAGCGTGGCTATAATGGAACCGGATTAACACCTTTTAATGGCTTTGCCGTCGACGAAGTTCTGCTCAATAAGATTGAGTGTCTCGTGAGGCGGGGCGAACTCAGTCAAGCTTCATTATCGATGGAGCGATTGCTATTAAATCGCTATAAAACCGGTACATATCATCATGTGGCATTTGCGGATCAACAATCGGCTTTGCAGTTTGTGCTGCAGGAACGACGAAAAGAATTGGTATGGCGTTGCTTGCGCTGGGACGATATCAAACGTCTCAACAAAGAGGGCAGAGGAATTGTGTTATCGCGCAAATTAGAAGATGCCGTCTATAGACTTGAGCCCAATACGCCGGGCTATGTATTCAATATACCTCAGGATGAAATTAATAGAAGTGGAATAATTCAAAATATACGATAATGTTAAAATTTAAAATATTGCTTGTGCTGCTCTTTGCGTTTGGAACAGCACTGTTTGCACAAAAGTTAACGATCAATGGTGAAATTGATAAGGAACTAAAAGTTGCTTCATTCCTCTTTAGGTATGCGACTAATTTTGTTGATCAGGAGAATTTGTATGGTAAAGGAGAAGAGGTAATGGTTAAAGTAAAGCATGGACGGTTTCAAATAGACCTCGATAGTTTACCGGCGACATTTTATGCTTTTATCCGATTGCCAAAGAATTATTCGAAAGATATTTCTGATGATTATAGGTTAATCGGGAATAGTGGAAATTTCTTTATGCTAAAAGCAGATACCCCCATGAAAATGCAACTGTCTCAACATGGGGTGTCTTTCTCGGGAGGACAAAAATCCTCTTTGGATTGCCAGTTAGAGCTATTCAGACTAAAAAAGAAACTGAGCGATAGGCTTATTTCCCTAAAAAATAGTTTCGGCTCTTTTGATGAAAAAACTACGGAAAAGCAGATTAATGACTACTTGAGCGCCTATAAGTCAATGAACCTGAATGCATGTTTAGAAGCTAAGAAATTGGTGACCTCATACGCCCAGCTTCTCGATACGATGACTGTGAATACTGTTTACTACGACTTTATTGGACGTACAAAATGGGATGAAATCAATCGCATTAATTGGTTGGTGGATTTCAGTCCTGACAGTGTCCGCTTATATGTGGCGAAGTACTACAACAAACATTATACGGATGAACTATCTTATGGGGATCCGAAAAGCTATCGGGGTTCATCCAATGAATATCCAAAATATCTTGCTTATAAAGCATTTACAGATCTCATGCAAACAATGGCTCCGCTGGGTAGACGCATAAAACCCAATGTTGCACTTACTGATTTACTCATTTCAGAACGCTATCATGACGCTTTGTACGATCAGGTTGCATTTTCATCTTTATTGATTCGTGGTACGAAAGAGTATTTAGATGATATGTATCTCACCAGTCTAATGGGGAATATGAAAAACGAGGATTTTAGGCAGTATGTAAGCGATTTGAGAAAAAAGCGAACAACACGAGCGAAGTCATTTCAGTTTAAATTGGAAGACGAAAATGGAAAAATGTTGACCAATGCTGATTTGAAAGGGAAGGTGGTCCTGTTGGATTTTTGGTTTACAGGATGCAGGGGATGCCTGGCTCTACATAAAAATATGGAACCTGTTAAAAAATACTTTAAGAATAATCCCAATTTTAAATATGTCAGTATCTCAATAGATAAGAAAAGAGAAAACTGGTTGAATTCATTGCAAAAAGGTGAGTATACTGATAAATCCGATGTAAAACTCTGGACTGGCGGACAAAATGATAAACATCCGATCATTCGTTATTATGAAATAGGTTCTTATCCAACGCTGATCTTGATTAGTAAAAATGATGATGTGGTGGCTATGAACCCACCTAATCCATACACTGAAAAGAACAAAAATGCTTTAATCAAAATGATCAGTGAGGCTTTGATAGAATAGATAAAAGGGGAGCGAACTCCCCTTTATTGTTAAGGAATATAAACTCCTTTATCATCATTCATGGGCTCAATGAGGCCGGCGGCATGAAGTGATGATGCAGTTGAAGCGTCAAAGTTGTCAGGAACAGTTCCAGGTGTGCTTGTGCGTCGCCATGCACAGTTCTGATCGCTTGTTTCCTGGCAATTGTTTGGATCATAATCCCCTGGAGAAGTTAGTTTTTCATAGCTTCCAGACGATGATCCATTTACGTATATTTCCCCAGCGAATTTAGTTGTTTTAACCGCTTTTTGAGTAAACGACTGCGTTAATACCGCGCCGCTTAGGAGTGCTACTCCAAGTAGCACTTGTCCTAGTTTTTTAAATTTTTCCATTTTTTTGGATTTTGGAATGTATAACTTTTGTTCTTACAAGGGCAAAGATTCCCGCGATCAGCCAAATGATATTAAAGACGATATGCGTTTTCCAGCCCATCGATTCAATCACACCACCACAGTGACAGAGCTTTTTCTCGACAAATCGGACCATAAGGCACAAATAAATAGTAAACGTTCCCATAAGTAGTGTAGAGGTCCAGAGTGCCAAACGCTTGATCCGATATACCGGGATAACGAGCAGGATAGCCAGCACAATCTCCAGCGAGGGGATGCCGTAGCTGATCAATTTCGCATACTGACCTAGATGCGGGATCTTGCTATTGCCTCTGATAAAGGCGGCCATGTTCATCAACTTGGTCCATCCCGTGTACATGTATAAAAAGGCATAGCCGTAGATGATCACATCAGGTAAGCGACGGTAGATCCAGCGTGCACCAGAGCGGATTGAAGCACCGCGTTTTGGCGAGCTTGCCAGATGATCCTGTTGATACACTGTGATATTGAAGCGCTTTTCCATAAGCCTGTTTATGTGGGTATTGAATCTCTCTTGATTTCTGCGGAGCCAACAGCATATCACTGCCGGAGTTCCTGTTTGGTTTTACATTCACCGACATCGCGGGAATAGAGCAAATTTTCTTTTGTGCCGTTTCATAACTTTGTTTTTTATTGGAGCAATTCGGATAATATTTTTCCCTGTACATGTCACTCTCCTCGATTAAGCTTGATCGCATTGATCTGCTTTCTCCGAGCTGCTATAACAAAGTTCTAGCACAATCCATTGTCCATGGTGGGATTTTGAAGACGATCTTTGGTGGGTACGCAAACAAAATATTGTTTTGTCGTGCCCAATTTATTTGACTATCTAATACTCCCGGTCACGGTGCATCCGCCGCAGAAGCTCTTCACTGATACCCATAAACTGGGCAAGTTCCTTGTGCCTGACATAGGATCTGATGTCTGGATATTTGTCAAAGACAAAATCATATTTGTCCTGATTGTGAAGGGATAAGAGCCTGTGCCGATAATCTAGATAAACCTGCTGCTTTTCCTTGAGGTTGGCATAGAGGTAGAAAACCTTCGGATTATTTTTGTTGATCTCGTCTAGCTGCTTGAGCGAAGTGCGATAGGTGCGGCAGTCACTCAATGCAACAAATTGATAAGAATGCCGATGATTGGGGATCATTAGCGTTTCCCCAGCTAAAGCATACCGTACAGGATATTTTTTTTCATATTTTCCAAAAATACCATCGATAAGGAGGTAAAGATCACCCCAGTTATTCATCAATTGTTCACCCTTGATAAATCTTTCCTCCTCAAATATGGCTGATAGCGCCGGGATTTCACGACGCCATTGTGGTTGGAGATCCCTAAAAAAGGGATCGAGCAGATCTTCTTTACTTTTTCTCATGCTTAAGGTTCATTTTGTGGAGGCACCATGTAACCGATGGTGCCTTCCGGTTTTGACTATCCGCACCGCATACGCGGAAATAGTGCAAATTTCCGCTTAAAACGATGCCGTTGCCGGTGGGGTTTCGCCCTGAAGGCACCCATCAGGCAAGGTGGCAATAGATCGGGATACAGGATCACGAAAGCCGAAATATTTGGGAACAGTCGCCGGCCGTAGCGTCAGGTTCGCTGGGCCGGCTGATGGCTTCGCTCACGTTGTACCTGATCCGGATCAGTGCTGGTCCGGTAAGCCTGTTGTTTGGGCCGGATAGGATAATATCTTTGGTATCCTTTTGGGTCATGGGGCTGTCCTTCTGAAAATTTACAGGCTGGCCCAGAGCCCAGCTGTCGGCAATGGCTGTACCTAATTCTATGGAATCCTGGCTGGAGATGTTGGCGATCTGCTGCAACTGACTTTCGCTAAAGTCAAAATTGTCGAGGATAAAGTTTTTAAAGTCACAACGTACACGTTGGATCTGTAGCTGAAGTAGCTCTTCGGAAGCAGACAGCAATTCCTGTTGGAAGCCGTATACTCCGTCGGTATTAAATGGCTTTTTCATAATCAAGTTCGCTTATTTCAAATTAGGTACAAAGAAAAAGCCTATTTAAATCGCCGTCAAGGGCTTTTTGATAGCGATTTACCGAATGTGTACACTTTGGCACATTCGGTAAATTCGTGTTTTTTTTTCTTGCATCTTATATGAGTGGAAATAAATAATAACTATAGATAATTATTCAATCGCTTTTCAAAATTATTCATCGGTTTTTTTTGTGCTTAAGTAAAGGTTATTTTTATTTCAAAATTTATGAGAAAAATCAATGTTTCTAAAATTAAGCGTTACGGCTTGGGTATAGTGCTTTATGCTATATGGATCAATATAGGGAGTGCGATCGACCATCCTATGGAACGGTTGCAAAGGCCCAATACACTCTTTTTTATGTTGGCAACCATGGTTCTGCTGTTGCTGTACGTCTACTACATGGCACGCATCGTTCACCTGATTTTCTATTCGAGATCGTCAGTCTTCGCTGTTTTTAACCAGCGGCTTTTGCGGTACAGGCGCTTATTTTTCCTCAGTCTGGCACTGGCTGCGCCAACCGCTACACAGCTGCTGCTCTTGTCCGCAATCTTGAGTCAGCACAAGGGCTATGGCATTTTTAACACTTACTTTGAACGTGATTTTTGGGTGTTTTTTGTACCGATGTTGCTGTATGGCATATACCTGTATCGGCATCCGCAAAAGGCACTTTTCACCTTTAAAAGGGTGGACCAGTTGGAGGAATGTAAGGATAGGCTTGAGGTGCACAATGCGCTGCTGATGCAGCGTAAGCTGGAACTGCGCCAGGAGAATGAGCTCCTTATGATGGACATGGAGCAGGTGCGCAGCGCGATACGCAATCTGGAGCAACGGCAGGATGAGCTGCTCGTACAACGCGAAAGCCTGTTGACGGCAAATACCAAGCTGCGCAGGCAGGAAAAGCTACTGCAGGAGCAAATGAATCAGTTGCTGGATCTGCAGCAGGATCTAGCCGAAGAAATCAGCCTGCTACACGAACGTATGAATAACCCCGCTTTGCCGGACCGTAAACTCCTGGCAGCCTGGCTGGATCAAAGAAGCATGCCCGCGCTGTTGGCCTATATCCGGGAACTGGATGTAGGCTGGACACGGGCGGACAACTGTGAGCTACCTCTGCACCGGCTTGTCTGCTGTTACCGCAAAAACCGCTGTTTTTTTATATGCAACATCCATGGTGAAAAACAGATGGTTCCGGATAGGGAAGGCCAGATACTGACGGCCTCAGACTGGATGCTCAAAGTAAACAGCAGCACGTACGTCAACATGCTTTTTTGTGATAATCAGCTTCTGAAATATAAAGGATCCAGCGACAGCGGACGGGGGCGGATGGTTCGCCTGAATGCTGCAGTGCGGACGTCGATCGAAGCGGTAATGCCTGTGGCCGAACTAAACAAATTGTTGGAAGTGTCGCGTCGGTCGCGTGAAAAATTTTATAGTTTTTGGGAACATCGTAATCTCCTGAAGTTGGACGAAAGTGGATTGTTTTTAAAATTTCGGATCGACGAAGGCGAGAAATCTTCATCGTAAAAATTGGTTCGGTAAGCTTTGGGAAGTCCCACAATCCAGGGCTCCGTATTGCTGGTCAGGTATCGGATCGCAACCCACATAACCATGTTAAACCAGCTTGAAAAAATAGGAAAGCAGCTTGAAATTATGTCTGATTTACTTAAACAGATTAGGGATCATAATTTGCTTACAAGCTTAGTAACAAGCGAATTATCTTTAAGTGAAAAGTCTGCCCCTGAACGAACAATAGCTCCTGCAGATTCCACCCTGCTGGATGTGCAGGACGTGATGCAAAAGCTCGGTATTTCCGAATCAACCTACTACCGTTTTGTGCGGAACGGCGAACTCAGGCCCCGTAAAAAAGGACGCCGTCATTATTACTACCTGTCCGATCTGGATGCGCAGCTCAAGCAGAGTGTGCGGAAGGGAAGAATCTAAATTTTTTGGACCCGGGGATGTCTCTGGCACCGGTCAGTCTGGCCGATGCCAGGGCATCTATCCGTTCGCTTCGGGTCGGCTTCGGTGTTTGTTCGGCTGCGCTTCGGCAGCTGTTTGGAACAGCTTCGGAACAGCTTCGGAACAGCTTCGGCTGCTGCTCGGCTCGGCTTAGGGAAGGCTTCGGCTGGCTGCCGAAGCGGAGCCAAAGGAATGCCAATGAAGTGCCGACCATGCCCCCTCCTTGTCTATAACCAGTGTCGGGCTCTAGCCAAACCAAAAGCGAACAAACGGACAGGACCGTCCGGCTTGCCGGCTGATGCTGACAGTGGTTGACTGTCCTTACTGTTATATCCGTTCATCTCCGTTTATTTATCGTTTAAGCGCTTGGACCGTACTAATTTAGCTCTCGCTAGCAAGATGGACCAGGCATGCAGGTCCCATTGTTTAACAAATTCATGTAATAGACATGGCAAGATTTTTAAAAGGTATACACGGTGCTTATTCAGGTAAGGTAGGCAACGTAATCGGAAGCAACTGGCGTGGAGTGGATTATGTACGTTCACTGTCCAGAATCTCAAAGAAAAAAATAAGCGATGCGCAGCTTGAACAGCGTTCTAAATTCGCGGTCGCGGTGGCTTTTCTGTCGCCCATTATGGATCTGCTCAAACTGGGCTATTCGGATAAACTGCAGGGCAAGGCGACGGGATACAACAAGGCGCTGCAGAATCTGATGAAGAACGGTGGTGTGACGGGAACCTATCCGACATTTGAAATCGATTTTGAAAAGGTCGTGATCGCTAAGGGCAGCCTGTCCAATGTGGTGGCTCCGGTATGGGAAGAGACTTTTCCACAGGAGATCGGCCTGAGCTGGTCACCTGAGCTCAACAAGTACAGTGCCTTTGTGGATGATTCGGTGATTCTGCTGATCTATAACAAAAGCAAAAACTTTTTCAGCATTTTGGAATCTGCGACAAGGGCCGATGCGGCTGTTAGTTTAACGTTGCCGCCAAGCTACGCCGGTGACAAGCTCGTCGGCTGGGTATTTACCGGGCACCGTGACGGTGTCAAAACTTCGCCAAGTATCTATCTGGGCGAACTAACCATCAGCTAAATATGGCTATTCAGCACACCCTGCTGCTCCTGCGAAAGTATGGAGCACAGGGAACTAACGGAACCATCAGCTACCGGGGCGAGCCGATATGCCATACCATTGAGCTGCCCGAGCGGGCGAATATCCAGCGGATCAGCTGCATCCCCGCCGGGCGGTACAAGCTGGAAAAGCGGCATTATGCCAAACATGGCGAACAGATCGGTATTCCGCATGTGATCGGTCGCGAAGCAATATTGATCCATGCCGCCAATAACGCGCTCCAGGATCTACAGGGCTGTATTGCTCCAGTCACCACCTTAACGGGTGAAGGCCGAGGGGACTACAGCGGTAAAGCTTTAGCAAAGCTTAAAGCGCTGGTGTATAGCCTGTGGGATATGGGGGATGAAGTGTATTTGAATATCCGGTAGCAATTTGGAGGACATGAATTTGCGCTGCATTCCTTTGTGCCATCTTCTTAGCAATATGACTGCATAAATCAAACTCGCTCTGCTCGGACAGTGATTTATGCTATCGTCATATTGCGTCAGCGATAGGCAGTCGCAATGCCAGGCTTTCAATTCTTTGTCCTCCTATATTGCTCGAATAAATAAGGAGTGATGGGGGGAGGAATAGATCATTGCATTCTTTAGTGTCATCCCGTCAAAGCTTGACAGTCAGAAGGCTATATGTTGTATTCTTGGCCCTTCCTATTTATCGAAGCTAGAGGTGTGGGATGGAAGTGGATTGCTCGAATAAAGAAGGAGTGATCGAGTAAAAGAATAATTATGAAAAAAATCTTAAAGAAAATAGGACAGGTGCTGCAGGTAGTTCTTGCGGCTCCGGTCAAATGGCCAGGTAAAGCGGGTAATATATTGAAATATATCGCCGTAGGCCTGGGGATATTGGAAACAGTGATGGAAGAGGGAAAGCCACCACCTGAACTTCCGCCTGAAAAGGAGGAATCCTTCGCTGTACCGACTAACGAAGAGCGGGACGCTGCCGCGATTGAACGGGTAGATAACCTGACTGAACGCGAGGCAATGCAGCAGCATGCGGAAAGGAGTGAAGCCGATGAAATGGAATGATATTCGAATATCAGCTCTAGGTGGTACGCTCTGCTCCATCTGGGCAAGCATCTCGCTGGGCGATGTGCTTCAGACGGCTTTGACAGCCGCGCTGGGCACCTTGATCAGTTTCGCTACGAGTAGATTATTGGCGAAGTTGGGCAAACGAAAGCAATGAATGGCGGTAATTTAGGCGTATCTACGGATGCGCCTAACTTTTGTAAGACTTTGACATATCGTATATTAACAATTTTGGAATTCGTTCGTGATCAGATGGAAACGAATTTTTTCGTCTTATTATTGGGGGTCGACGCAGGCCGTATTACCAATAAATTGAGGATAAGCGTAAAAATATTTTTTTTATTTTTTAGCACTAATCTGAGACATGTGTCATACATTTGTGTCAAATGAATAAACACAAATTAATAAATAGCGCTGTAAAAGTTTTAAATGAGGATTTTCATGCGCCATTAGAAAGAGTAGCCGAAGTTGCTCAAATAAGCAAGCGAACTTTGTACCGATATTTTAAAGACCGCGAGGCTCTGATAACAGCTTGCTATGCCGACATGCTAGAAAATTGGTATCAGGCGATGGTAACAGCCTTCAACAGCGATAATGATCCAATCAAACAATTGGAGGCAATGCTACATGCTGCTATTGACTGCGGTGTAAAGTATATTTTCTTACACACTTTGGAGGAGAAGCATGTTGATGTTGCAGACATGGATAAAGATAAAATATTGGCCTATGAACGAACAAAAGAAAAATGGTTCGCTATGGTTCCTGAATTGCAGGAGAAACATGTTATAGACAATCGTTTATCAGCTCCCTGGATCAGACATCTCTTTGAAAGCATGGCAAGGACAAGCGTAAAGGCATTAAATTCTGGTGATGTTGCTCCAAATGATCTTAAGAAATTTGCGTGGTTGTCTTTCAGCCGCAGTATAGGTATTCGATAATCTACTTAATATAATAACATGATAAAGTCTTTTTTGCTGATAGGGCAATCAAATATGGCGGGCCGTGGTATTCAAAATTCCGTACCTCCTATAATTAATGAATCAATCAAGATGCTTCGTAATGGTCGTTGGCAGATAATGGCCGAACCCATACACAACGACAGGCCTATGGCCGGTGTTGGGCTTGCATCGTCTTTTGCTGCCTCGTGGCATGCAGACAACATTGGCGAGGAAATTGGTCTTATCCCTTGTGCCGATGGCGGTACCAGCCTGAACGACTGGCAGGCCGGCGGCGAACTTTTTGACCATGCTATTTTTCAGGCAAAACTTGCTCAGCGCAGCAGTAAGTTATCGGGAATTCTATGGCATCAGGGAGAAAACGATTCATCTGCAGAACTGGCCGCAAAATATGTCGATAAATTTAATGTTATTGTCAATGAGCTACGTAATCAGTTAGAAGTTCCTGATGTTCCCCTTATTATTGGTGGGATAGGCGATTTTTTGCCCCATGGGCAGTTTGGAGCATATTTCCATGATTATTATTTAGTCAATAACGCCTTACAGGAATATGCAGCATCACACAGTAATTGTCATTTCGTTACCGCAAAAGGTTTGACGGCCAACGAAGACCAAATCCATTTCGACGCGAAGTCAGTTAGAAAATTCGGGCTTCGATACTATCAGGCATTTTTAAATGCAGCAGATGTGACTGAAGCTTTAACTGATGAAGACGAATTGCTGGAAAAGATTTATAGACGTGAATCGTCGGCCAATGAGCAGAAATTTGTTTTAGAGGTTCAATTTGCATCTGGAAAAATTGCATTTAAAGAATTTCAGGAACAACTGAAACTGATCGGTAAATAACGTAATAATTTGGAAGCTAGGTATCTTGATAGAACTCAAAAATTATTAGAAAATTCAGTAGTTTATGAGGAAAAGAAATAAAGTTAACGATATAAGCTTGGGTTTTTACCAATAAATTTTTGTTTATATTTGAGTTACGTTGATCAATTATAATAACCTAGTGAAAGCGAAACAACTTATTCTTCTATGCATTTTTGCGATAACTTACTGTACACCATTACAGGCTAGCAAAATAGATTCCTTACTGCAAATCTTGGATAAAGCTATAAATAATAGGACAGTTTATTTAGATACCAAGATTCGTCAGATTGATTCAATCAAAGATCTGTTGAAAAGCCATTCTGCAGCCAAGCAACGCTATGAGATACAAACCCAGTTAATCTTTGAATACCAAACCTTAAACTGCGATTCTTCCCTTACCTATATCGGTGGCAATATCGCAATAGCCAAACAATTGAACGATCAGAAGCTCATGACCGAAAGCCAAGTCAAATTGGCTTTTGTTCTTTCCATCTCTGGATTGTTTACCCAGGCATGGGAGGTACTAAAGCAAATCGATTATGATGGGCTGCCTCAGCACCTCAAGGTCATCTACCACTGGAGCTATATCCGTTATTATGAAAACTTGATCAAATATACTGACCACGATAATTACAATAGGCAGTACGAAAGCGAAATCGCCAAATCTAGGAATAGCCTCATGGGACTGCTTGATCCAAAATCGGATATGTACCTCAAGGAGAAAGCATTTAAACTCAAAGCAGCCGGTATGTTTAAAGAGTCTAGGGATATTCAGTTGCATTTATTTAAAAAGGAAAAAAGTGATACACACGGTTATGGAATGGCTGCCATGGGTCTTGCTATGATTGCTAGAGAACTGGGCGAAATGCAGCTGGTAGAAGAATATCTGATCATGGCTGCAATAACAGATGTACGCCTGGCGATTAAGGAAAACGAGTCGTTATTGACTTTGGCGATCTACTTGAACAAAAAAGGGGATGTAAACAGAGCTTTTACCTATATTCAGGCTGCCCTGGACGATGCCAATTACTACAATTCGCGCTTCCGCAATACCGTGATTGCACGTACGCAGCCTATTATCGAAGCAACCTATCTGGCCAAAATCGACCAACAACGGAAAAACCTACGTCTGTACGCGATCGTAATCAGCATATTTGCGATTATTTTGATCCTCACACTCTATTTCTTATTTAAACAGATGAGGATCGTATCCCGTGCTCGAAAGAAACTCAATATGACCAATGAGCAACTGACGCTCGTCAACCATAAACTGGACGAGGCCAACCTCTTGCGTGAACGTTATATCGGCTATTACCTCAATCAGTGTGCGGTGTACCTCGACAAATTAGATGATTTCAGGAAAAATGTGTACCGTAAAGTCAAAAGCCGTCAGCTTGAGGACCTGCAGCAACTTACCTCCTCCAATGCATCACTTGAAAAATATGCGCAGGATCTTTATACTGATTTTGACCGTACGTTTCTAGAGGTATATCCCAATTTTGTCGATGAATTTAATAGCCTGCTCCGGCCAGATGAACAGTACCAGCTAAAAAAGGATAAACTCAATACCGAACTCCGCATTTTTGCGCTGATTCGATTGGGAATATCTGATGTCAACCAGATCGCTATATTTCTACGTTATTCGATGCAAACCATCTATAACTATAAAAGCAAAGTAAAGAGTAAGGCGATCAATGATGCTGAACATTTCGAAGAAAAAGTACGAAAACTGGGTGCAGTATCCCCAAATCAATTCTAAATCATTTACCAAAATACTTTGCTTGCTTATTTGTAAAATTTTGTTTTTCAGTGTTTTAGTTTGATTTCTGTATTTTAATCGTTTACTAAGAGCCCTACTTGCAGCTGCAAGTAGGGCTCTTGCGTTATACATTTGTTTCCAAGGGAATGCCGATAGAACCAATACCAATTTGATAAATCTATATTTACGTTTTACCTATCGTCAACCTGATACAATTTTAATCTTATGGGAAATTATTCTAGAAAAATCTTTTTGGCAGGATTCATCGTTCTCGTCTCTTTGGGAACAGCTCTCCGGACTGTTGCACAACAAATTTCGCCTTTTAAGGATGGCGATCGCGTGGTCTTTTTGGGAAATAGTATTACCGATGGTGGGCACTACCACGCCTATATCTGGCTGTATTACCTCACACGTTTTCCCGAAATGAAATTGAAGGTATTCAACGCCGGAATCGGGGGCGATCGCGTGGTGGATATGCTCAGAAGATTGGATGGCGATGTTTTCAGCAAGCAGCCTACGGTATTGATCACGACTTTCGGTATGAACGATTCAGGCTATTTTGAATATAACGGTGATCAGCCGGAGATTTTCGCTGATACTAAGGTAAAAGAGTCGTATGATGGGTACAAGGAAATGGAAAAAAGATATAAAGGGTTGGTCGATACCCGTCTGGTTTTGCTTGGAAGCACGCCTTATGATGAAAATGTGGTGATCAAGGATAATAAGCCCTTTAAAAATAAAAATAAAGCTATGAAACGCATTGTAGATTTTCAGCGTGAATCGGCCAAAAGTAATGGCTGGGAATTCTATGATTTTAATCAGTCCATCAGCGCAATCAATGCGAATTATCAGCAAAAGGATCCAACCTTCACCATATCGGGAAGCGACCGCGTGCACCCCGACAATAACGGGCATATGGTTATGGCTTACTTATTTTTGAAAGCACAGGGATTTGCCGGTCAAGGGGTAGCTACAGTGGGCATTGACGCCTCGAAGCAACGTGTGACAGAAGCAAAGAACTGTACGGTTGAAAATGTCAAAAAAGCTGGAAATAACCTCAGTTTTGATTATCTAGCGGCGGCATTGCCTTATCCTATGGATACAGTCGCTAGAGGCTGGGGGGCTAAATATAGTCAGCACGATGCCGTTAAGATCGTCCCTTTTATGGATGAAATGAATCAGGAAGTCTTGCAGGTAAAGGGACTTAAAGGAAACTACACTTTATGGATTGACGATCAGGAAATCGGTGTATGGTCTGCTGCGGATCTCGACAAAGGGATCAATCTGGCCAATCAGACACGGACACCACAATATCAGCAGGCCTTGAAAGTGATGTTCCTCAATGAAGAACGCTGGGAGATCGAACGCCGCTTCCGTGATCTGGCCTGGGTGCAGTATAATTTTTTTCTCCCAAAAGGATTGTTGAATGCCGACAATCGAAAGGCAATCGAGGTCATGGACCAACATGTGGCCACAGATGGTTGGTTGCGCGCGAAAAGAGATCTCTATGCCAAAGCGATGTATCCTGAAGTACGCGCGGCCTGGCAAAGCCAAATTGATGATCTACAGCAGCGGATGAATGAAGTAAATCAACCTGTTAAGCGTTCTGTGCGTCTTGTGCAGCTGAAAAAATAATGGCATGACCGGGGTGAAAAAAATAGCAGTTATTTTGGTCCTTGTGTTGGTTTCAGCAGCTGGACTAAAGGGACAACAGCAAGCTTATTTTGTCGATGGTTATCACGGCGGGGTTTACGGACACTACCCATTTTGGGTAACGACATTTATGCTCGACCATCTGGAAGCATCACCAAGCTGGCGAATTGGACTTGAGATCGAACCGGAGACCTGGGATACGGTCAAGGTTAAGGATCCTGCTGGCTATGCACGCATGAAGGAATGGGCGAAGGATTCACGTCTGGATTTCACAAATCCGACCTATGCGCAACCTTATCTGTATAATATCTCTGGTGAAAGTATTATTCGCCAATTTGCTTATGGCCTGGCTAAATATCACTCGCATTTTCCGGGGATTAATTTTACAACTTATGCTGTGGAAGAACCTTGTTTTACAAGCAGTCTACCCCAGATCCTCCGGCAATTTGGATTTCAGTATGCGGTACTTAAAACGCCAAATACCTGCTGGGGAGGCTACATCAGGGCACATGGTGGTCAATTTCTGAATTGGGAAGGGCCCGATGGTACGGCAATACTTACGGTACCACGTTATGCAAACGAGGCTTTTGAAAAAAACTCCACCTGGCAGACTACGGCCTGGGCCAATACAGTAGACTATTGGAAGAGTTGTTATGATGCTGGAATTATGAATCCAGTCGGTATGTGCTATCAGGATGCAGGTTGGAAAAATGGTCCGTGGATGGGAGCGGGCGAACAGGTGAAAAATCAGGTGCTTTACACCACTTGGACGGAATATTTTCGGTCGGTCCCCGCCGGACGAGCTGTGCCCAGCTGGAAAATGGGGCAGGAGGACATTTTGGTTAATTTAATGTGGGGGAGCCAGGTGCTGCAACGTATCGCACAACAGGTGCGCAAAGCGGAAAACAGCATACTGCAAGCTGAAAAAATCGGTGCCATGGCTTTTATGGATCATGGTTTTGTACCAGATCATAAACGCCTTGACGAAGCTTGGCGAACCTTGATGATGGCCCAGCACCACGACTCCTGGATTGTGCCTTACAATAAGTTGCATCAGGACCAGACTTGGGCGCAGGCGATCGAGAAGTGGACCAACAATACCCTGAACATTGCGGATCAATTGATCCAGCAGGCAAATGCTTCTTATACCTCTTCCACGCGGAGTATTAATGCGGAATTGGGCTATATCCGGGTTTATAATACGCTAGCCCGGCACCGAAAGGAATGGGTACAGGTTTTCTTGCCAAAGCATATGGATAATGCCACTGTGTGGACTGGAAAACAGCAGGTACTGCCCGCTCATTGCTACCAAACGGATCGCGGTAAGGTCGTGGAATTTGAAGCAGAGGTGAATGGCTTTGGCTATGCTACGTATCAGCTTAAGCCCGCTCGACCCATTAAGCCGGGACAATCTAAATCGCGTGAGCAGCGAAAAATCGTCCGCTTTGATACCGAAGGCAATTGTATTCTCGAAAATGAATTGTACAAGATTGTGCTGGACAAAAACCAGGGTGGAACAATCAAGAGTCTGATTGCCAAATATGCAAATCATAAGGAATTCGCTGCACAAGACGGGGGATATCGGATGGGAGAAATCGCAGGACATTTTTATGAGCAGGAGAAATTTTATTCTTCCAAGGAAAGCCCTGTAGTGTTTACTATTGTACAGGATGATGGGCTGAAAACAACGGTGGAGGTAAAAGGGAATATCAATGGGCATCCTTTTGTTCAGTTGCTGTCTCTAGTGGCAGGACAGCAACGCATCGATATGGACCTGACCATCGATTGGAAAGGCAATGTCGGAATCGGTGAATATAAGCAACAAAAGAAATGGACTGATAACAGACGTGCTTTTACGGACGATCGCTATAAGTTGAAAGTCATGTTTCCTTCAACGTTGAAACAGGGGAAAATAGCCAAAAATGCACCGTTTGACGTCACCGAAAGTAACTTAGAGGATACCTTTTTTGGCCAGTGGGATCAGATCAAGAACAACGTTGTGTTGAACTGGGTAGATCTCTTTGATGAAAATAGCCAATATGGACTCGCCGTCCTGACCGACCATACGGGATCATACGTCCATGGTAAAGCGTATCCATTGAGTCTGACGGCACAATACTCGGGTTTGGGATTGTGGGGGATGGATTATAAGATCACTGGACCATTACACATGCGCTATGCATTGATACCACATGAAAAAAACTGGAATACAGCGCGTATCGCAGACCGAAGCAATGCCTGGAACGAACCCCTGCTGGCATGCTATCATCCCCATTTGAAACTCAGCGATCGTCAGCTGATCACAATCTCGGATAATAACCTGGAAATCTCGGCCTTGCAGCTGGACCATGGACAACTTAGCTTACGCCTCTTTAATACGGGCAATCAACAGGCCACATCATCTGTCTCCATAAACTCTCCTGCGGCTTCGCTGCAGGAAGTTCTGCTAAATGGTGAGCAAAAGGGGAATATTCCCCTGAGTAGGGTAGATGACAAGAGGAAGGCTTTTGTGGTGCAGCTGCCAAGATTCGGAATCAGAACCTTTCAGATTAATCAATAGAACCTAAAAAACGATAAATCAATATGAATAAAATATATGGACTGCTATCTTGTTTTGTTATCGCGCTGATTCTGTCTTCGACATCGTGTGCTAGTCGCCGATATCATCCTGTTCACAGTCCAGCAGACTATGTCAATCCATTTATTGGAGCCAGTACAAGTGTGGGTGCCGCAGGCACGTATCATGGTTTGGGAAAGACTTTTCCGGGGGCAACAACACCCTATGGCATGGTGCAGGTGAGCCCTAACACGATTACAGGCGGTGATAACAGTCCTGGGTATAGTTACGAGCATCGCAGTATGGAAGGTTTTGCTTTCACGCAGATGAGTGGAGTGGGTTGGTACGGCGATCTTGGAAATTTTCTGGTGATGCCTACCACCGGTAGGTTGCATACCATCGCCGGTAAGGAGGATGGTACCTTGACCGGTTATCGATCTCCCTACAACAAGTCCAGTGAGGTTGCTCAGGCTGGATATTATGCGGTTGATCTTGAACGGTATCATATCCGCGTGGAAGCTACCGCTGCCCCACATAGCGGTATGCTTCGTTTTACCTTTCCGCAAAGCAAGGAATCACGTATCCAGATTGATTTGGCGCGTCGCGTCGGCGGCACAGCGATACAGCAATATGTCCGGAAAGTCGACGACTATAGTATCCAAGGATGGATGCGTTGTACACCAGAAGGTGGGGGCTGGGGCGATGGCGAAGGTAAGGCAGATTATACCGTTTACTTTTATGCACGCTTTGATAAACCCCTAAAAAAACACGGTATCTGGTCAGCAGAAATCCCCGACAACTGGACGCGTAAGCGTGACGATGTACAATCCATACCCTACCAAAATCGGATAGCTGAAGCGAAGGTATGGCCCGGCAAAAACGAAATGGAAGGCAAACACCTTGGCGTGTTCTCCGAATTTGAAACCCAACAGGGCGAGCAGGTCAATCTACAGGTCGGAATTTCATTCGTTGATATGCAGGGCGCCGAAAATAATTTTAAAAAGGAAATCGCAGGCAAGAATTTCGATCGCGTCCGTCGGGAAGCCAGAGCAATGTGGAATACTCAGCTGTCCAAAATTGCGCTTAAAGGCGGTACCGAAGACCAGAAAACGATCTTTTATACCTCATTGTACCATACCATGATTGATCCGCGCATCTTTACGGACGTAGACGGACGTTATATGGGTGGTGACAACAGAATACACCGTAATGAGGGATTTACCAAACGGACGATTTTTAGTGGGTGGGATGTTTTTCGGTCACAATTTCCGTTGCAAACAGTGATTAACCCCAGCTTAGTAAATGATGAGCTCAATTCATTGATCAGTCTGGCTGATGAATCTGGAAAGGGTTATTTTGAACGCTGGGAATTATTAAATGCGTATTCAGGCTGCATGATCGGTAACCCTGCGCTATCCGTATTGGCAGATGCCCATGCGAAAGGAATACGTAATTACGACGCATCCAAGGCATTAACCTATGCTATCAATACCTCCAAAAGATTTGGCAATGATTCTTTAGGTTACAGCCCCGGAGCATTAAGCATCTCAAATACGCTGGAATATGCATATACCGACTGGTGCATAGCACAACTGGCAAAAGGATTGAACAAGACGGAAACAGAACAAGCTTATTTGGCCAAAAGTCAAGCTTATCGGAAGATATTCGATCCGGAAAAAGGCTGGTTCAGACCAAGGAAAAATGATGGATCATGGGAAGAGTGGCCCGAAAATGCGCGAACCAAAGAATGGTATGGTACGATTGAAAGTAACCCATATCAGCAGGGTTGGTTTGTGCCACATGATATTCCTGGCATGATCCAGTTGATGGGCGGTAAAGAAAAGACCTTAGCTGATCTAACGGATTTTTTTGAGAAGACACCTGAAAATATGCGCTGGAACGATTATTATAATCACGCCAATGAGCCCGTGCATTTAGTTCCGTTTTTGTTCAATCATTTGGATGCGCCTTACCTTACCCAAAAATGGACCCGTTACATCTGCGATAAAGCGTATCGTAATACCGTAGAGGGAATTGTGGGAAATGAGGATGTAGGACAGATGTCGGCCTGGTATGTGCTGGCCGCCTCGGGGATACATCCCTCTTGTCCGGGGTCAACACGCTTTGAAATAACAAGTCCCATATTCCAGGAATTGTCTTTTCAGCTGGATCCGAATTATTTCTCGGGTAAAAGGTTTCGCATTGTCGCTCACGATAATACGGCGGATAATATATATATCCAGCGGGCAGTCCTAAACGGAAAGCCTTATGCTAAAAATTACATTGACTTTAAAGATATGGTGGCCGGGGCCACTTTGGAACTCTATATGGGGCCTAATCCAAACAAAGACTGGGGGATCGAATGAAAAAAAGACTGTTATATATGCTGCTTTTCTTGCAGCTGGCACTTGTAGGCTACGGTCAAGTACGCAAGATTTCGCTCAACAGTGATAATCCTGCGATTCGTTGGGAAATAAAGCCACAATCGGATCTGCCTTATTCGGGGCAAGAAATTGCACAACCCAATTTTCGGATCAAAGATCCTGTGCAGGGTATTGTTCCGGGTGTCGTCTTCACAGCGTATGTGGATCAGGGACTAGTACCAGATCCCAATTTTTCAGACAACATCTACCGCGTAGATGAACAGTTATTCAACCGTCCGTTCTGGTACCGTACCTCTTTCCGCCTCCCCGCAGACTATAGAAAGGGACAGCGTGTGTGGATCCATTTTGACAATACCAACCGTTATGCTGATTTCTTCTGCAACGGAGTGAAACTATCGGGCGTAGCTGGCTCTACCAAAGATGTCAGTGGCCATATGTTGCGCAGCAAATTTGATATTACGGATCTCGTGCGCGGGGGACAGGACAATGCAATAGCGGTATTGATTACCGATGCCGACCAGAAAAAAACACGTACAGCAAAAGAACCTTTTGGTGTAACGGCAAGCCCCACGTACTTGGCTGCGGCTGGCTGGGACTGGATGCCTTATGTGCCGGGACGCTTGGCCGGGATTACCGGCAATGTATTGTTACGTTTTACAGGCGACGTCAGTATGGAAGATCCCTGGATGCGGTCCGACCTGGAAAGTAATGAGTTTGCTTATCTGGACTTTTCGACCGATCTAAAAAATGTAAGTGATCAGGCCAAAGAAATAACGCTCGAAGGAATCGTTATGCCTGGGGATATCCGATTTTCTAAAAAAGTGAAGGTCGCTGCAAACAGCACCCAAAAGGTATATATCACCCGCAATGAGGTAAAGGAATTTCTCATCAAACAACCGCTACTATGGTGGCCAAATGGTTATGGGGAGCCGAATTTATATCGTTGTGCACTTACCGTCAAAATTGCTGATGAGATCTCGGATCAGAAGGAGTTCCAGTTTGGTATCCGTAAATATGAGTACCATTATGTACGCAATAAGGCGGGATGGCCAGTGCTGAATTTCTATATCAACGGAAAAAAGATCTATCTCAAAGGTGGGAATTGGGGAATGAGCGAATACTTGCTCCGCTGCCAAGGGGAAGAGTACGGTGTAAAGGTCAAGTTGCATAAGGATATGAACTATAACATGATCCGCCTCTGGACAGGCTCGATCACGGACGATGCTTTCTATGATTATTGCGATCGCTATGGGATGATGGTATGGGACGATTTTTGGCTCTATGTGGCCTATAACGATGTCGCGAATGATGATGACTTTAAAGCAAATGCACTCGATAAAGTAAAACGGTTGCGAAATCATGCCAGCATCGCGATCTGGTGCGGAGCCAATGAAACGCGTCCGAAACCCGAACTCGATAATTATCTGCGTGCTATTGTGGCGTCGGAGGACCACAATGATCGGCTGTATAAGTCCAGTTCCAATCAGGATGGTCTTTCGGGAAGCGGATGGTGGGGCAACCAGCCGCCGCGGCACCATTTTGAAACCTCGGGAAGCAACCTGGCCTGGAATGATCCGCCTTACCCTTATAGCAGCGACTACGGTTATGGCCTACGTACGGAAATCGGAACGGCTACTTTTCCCAATTATGAAAGTATCGTGAAGTTTATCCCAAAGGACAAGCTCTGGCCATTACCTACGGACGAACAGCTCAAATCGGAAGATGACAATGTGTGGAATAGGCATTTTTTTGGTAAGGAAGCTGCTAATGCCAGTCCGATACAGTATAAAGATGCGGTCAATCAACAGTATGGCGAATCGATGGACCTATCTGCATTTGCTGAAAAGGCGCAATACCTTAACCTCGAAGTCATGAAGGGCATGTATGAGGCCTGGAACGACAAGCTCTGGGACGACGCAGCAGGCATGCTGATCTGGATGAGCCAATCGGCCTATCCTTCATTTGTATGGCAGACGTATGATTACTATTACGATGCAACGGGCGCCTATTGGGGAGCGAAAAAGGCCTGTGAACCGGTACATATACAATGGAATGCAGCTAACAACAGCGTCAAGGTCATTAATACGAGCTTAAAGGGCCTTGATTCGGTATGGATTTCGGCGCAGGTATTTGATATGGATGGCCAGGAGGTCAAAAAATATGGTCTGCAAACCATTGCTACTGTACATGCTAATATGGCGAAGGAAATCTTCCGTCTAAATTTTGGCGGCGAACAAGGAACTACAGCCTTGTCGGATCTACACTTCATCAAGCTTACCCTGGAGGATAGAAAGGGAGCTTTGCTGTCTGAAAACTTTTATTGGCGAAATGGCCGAAAAGAGCTGGATTATACCAGCTTAACTAGTTTGCCGAAAGCCAAGCTTGAATTTGACTATAAAAAAGAAGCGGGGAGCGAAGGTATTATGCTTCGCATTGTTAACCGTGGAAAGTCAGTATCATTTGGCAATCGCTTACGCCTGGTGGATGCAGTAACTAATGAACGCATTTTGCCGCTCATGATTTCGGATAATTATTTTACCCTGATGCCGGGCGAGGAAAAGTTTGTTCGGCTTACGGAATCCCATGCACAGCAATTAAAAAATGCGAAGCTGCTATGGAAGCAATATGGTCATGCCGAAAAGGAAACATTGAAACTAAAGAACATTTTTTAAAGATGATAGAAATTTAAGTAGCTGTAATTATGAAACGAAGATTATGTATTTATCTGACAGTGATTTTTGCGATGCTAAGTCAGGCGCAAGCGCAGCAGGTAGACCTGGTAAAGTACGTGAATACGCTTCAGGGAACGGATTCTGAATGGAGTTTGTCCTATGGAAACACCTACCCAACAGTGGGACTGCCTTTTGCGGTGCATTTCTTTTCGGCACAAACGGGGAAAAATGGGGATGGCTGGAAATATCAATACAAAGCAAATCGCATACGTGGATTTCAACAGGTTCACCAATGTAGTCCCTGGATGGGGGATTATATGGTCTTTTCGTTGATGCCGGGTATTGGAAAACTGGAGGTCAATGAGGAGCGCCGGGGGCTATCCTTTAAGCATGAAAATGAGATCGCTAAGCCGCATTATTATGCCGTCAATTTCGATAACGGCATCAAGGCGGAACTGAGTCCGGTGGAAAGAGGGGCGCATATGCGCTTTAGCTTCCCGAAAAAGGAAAAAGCGTTCTTGCTATTGGATGGCTTTTTGGGCGATAGCGAGATTAAGATAATTCCTGAAGAACGCAAGATTGTCGGGTATGTGCATAATGGCCGTTTTGTGCCTGAACATATGAAAAATTATTTTGTGCTGACCTTCGATCAGGATTTTAAAGCCTACGGGACATGGGAAAATGTGGAGGGCACCATTCAGGCAGGACAGCACTATGATGCTGGGAAAGGTAAAGGTGGATATCTGGAATTCCGCCCGGGGGCAAAAGTGGAAGTGAAGATTGCTTCATCCTATATCAGTCCGCAGCAGGCAGATCTTAACTTTAAACGCGAACTGGACGGACACAATACTTTTGAGGTGAGTAAAAAGAAAGCTTTTGATACCTGGAATGCATTGCTGAACCGCGTGCGCGTAGAAGGGGGAACGGAAGCGGAGATGGCAACATTCTATTCCTGCATGTTCAGGGCCAATTTATTTTCACGTAAGTTCTATGAAATGGATCCGGAGGGAAAGCCCCACTATTTCAGCCCTTATGATGGCAAGATTCATAAAGGGTACATGTTTACGGATAATGGTTTTTGGGATACTTTTCGTGGACAATTCCCCTTGAGTAATCTTTTGCATCCGGTCATGCAGGGGCGTTATATGCAGTCCCTGCTGGATGCGCAAAAGCAGGCCGGATTTTTTCCGACCTGGTCCAATCCTGGAATGTCGGGCGTGATGATTGGCAATCATGCCATCTCGTTATTGACGGATGCCTGGGTGAAGGGGATCCGAACCTTCGATGCCGACAGTGCTTTGGCAGCCTATTACCATGAGGCGACCAATAAAGGATTGTGGGGTGGATCAAATGGGCGCGAAGGGTGGAAGGCGTATTTTACTAAGGGGTATGTTCCTTATGGCGATATTCACGAAAGTACGGCAAAGACATTGGAATATGCCTACGATGACTTCTGTGGTTATCAGTTGGCAAAGGCCACGGGCAATAAATTCTATGAAAATATCTTTGCTCGACAGATGTATAACTATAGAAATGTATTTGATCCTGCCGTAAACTTTATGCGTGGCCGGCTGGACAATGGGCAATGGCGTGAACCCTTTGATCCTGTAGAATGGGGTGGCCCTTTCACCGAAGCAAATGCCTGGCAATATACCTGGTCGGTGATGCACGATGTGAATGGCTTGATCAACCTGATCGGTGGGGTGGATAAGTTTAATGCAAAACTGGATACGTTCTTCACCATGGAGCAACGTGTCAACTACGGTAGCTATAAGCAGGAAATCCATGAAATGCGTGAAATGTTGTTGTCAAAAATGGGGCAGTATGCGCATGGCAACCAGCCGACACAGCACGTCCCGTATCTATATAATTTCAGCGGTCAACCCTGGAAAGCACAAAAATATGCTCGTATGGTGACATCGCGCCTTTATAACGCGACGGAAAAGGGGTATCCCGGCGATGAGGACCAAGGGCAGATGTCTTCCTGGTATGTTCTGAGTGCTATGGGGATCTATAGCGTCTGTCCCGGAACCGATGAATATGTGTTTGGGAGTCCAGTATTTAAAAAAGTGACCATCAGTCTCGATAATGGGAAAACATTTACCATCATGGCGGATAACAATAGTCTGGAACATGTCTATATTCAATCTGCCACGCTCAATGGAGCAGCCTACGACAAAAATTTTATTCGTTATGAAGATCTGCTGAAAGGGGGCGAGCTTCATTTTGTCATGGGCGATAAACCCAATTATGAAAGGGGAATTTCTACGGCTTCGAGGCCATTTTCCCTGAGTTCGATCGATTAGATCTTTTGAAAAAATTAATGCCAGCGGGCTAGGCTTGCTGACATCATGATAACCAATTATTTTACTGTTTTACAAAAAATTATGAACAAAAGCCAATTGACATTTTGCGCACTGGCCTTCCTGGCCTGTACGGCTTGTAGTAAACAGGGATTTTTAGATCAGACGCAATCATCAGACCTGAATGAAGAGGTCGTCTTTTCGGATAGTACCTATACCATCAACTTCCTGTCAGGCATATATGGTGATATCGGGTTTGCGACTTGGCCCAAGCGCTTTGGTGGGGGTGGGCTTGATGCCAGTACAGATGAAGCGGAAGGCGCTGGACTCGGCAGTATCAATACCTTCATCCAGTTTGCCACGGGTACTGTCAACTCCAATATTATCACCAATGATGCCTGGGCAAAACCCTATACTAATATTCGTAGGGCAAATATTATGCTTAAAAATCTGCATAGGGCACGCTTTGGTACGACTATTAAGGTGCGGGTAAAAGCCGAAACCCGGTTTTTAAGAGCTTATTATTACTTTATTTTATTGGAACATTATGGTGGTGTGCCACTGATGGGAGATAGTGTTTACGCAGCAAGTGATGTTATCCCAGCTAAACGTAATACGTTCGATGAGTGTGTCAGCTATATTGCAGCTGAATGTGATGCTGCCGCGCAGGATCTCCCATGGGAACATGCCGGCGAAGACTATGGACGTATCAGTAAAGCAGCCTGTTATGGCTTGAAATCTCGCTTACTGCTTTATGCCGCGAGCCCGCTATTCAATGGAAGCCCAGTGACAACAGCGGGAGCCTTGAAGGATGTTGTTGCCTATCCCGTTGTGGATGAAACACGCTGGCAGCGTGCCGAAGCGGCGGCAGCGCAGGTCATTGAATCGGGACATTACAGTTTGTATGTCAATAACGATCTCGAACCTGGGTATGGCTTCTATCAGCTGTTTCAATTGCGCAAAAACTCAGAATATATACTCGCCAGAATGCAAGATTCCAACCGGGATCTTGAAGGTATCTGGAATCCGCCCACTTTTGGTGTAAGCAACCCCGGCGCTTATCCGTATCTGGAAACGGTGGATGCTTTTGGGATGCGTAATGGTTTGCCTATCAGCGACCCGAATGCTGGATACGATCCGAAAAACCCCTATAAAAACCGCGATCCCCGCTTAGCGAATACCGTAACCAGGGATCAGTCTCTGGTCTTCCATCGGGATGGACTGGCCCGGAGGCCGGTCAATATCTATATCGATAAGACCAATCCAAACAATGTGACTTCGGGGCAGGATGCCATTTACCGGGGCACGCCCACGGGGTATTATACCTATAAGATGGTCAATCGGGATGTAGCGGCGGATTGGTTTAATACCTATACGCCGCGCTGTCTGCCGATTATCCGATATGCGGAAATTTTGTTGAACTATGCTGAAGCACGCAACGAATCGCTCGGAATCCCAGATCAGAAGGTCTATGCGGCCGTGGAAGCCATCCGAGAAAGGGCAGGATTGGATCCTTTTGTATTGCCGACTGGCCTAAACAAGGACGCCATGCGTGAGATAATCCGGAATGAGCGACAAAAAGAACTGGCCTTTGAAGGACATCGTTTTTTTGACGTACGCCGTTGGAAATTGGCTGAATCATTGGAAAACAGACAGCTGCATGGGACTGAACCCGTCCGTACAACAGCGGGAACAACCTACAATACCATCAACGTACGAAAACGTGTCTTTGACAAACGGATGTACCTCTGGCCCATCCCGCAATCTGAAGTTGCGAAGTCCTTAGACTTGATTCAAAATCCAGGATATTAAAAAAACTAAACGGATGAAAATATACAAGATACTCGCATGGCCCTTGATGCTGGCCCTATGTTGGGCAATAAATTCCTGTAAGGATGAGCTGGGCAATATCCCCAACGAAGAGGCCGAAAAAGATATTACCGGAAAATGGCAAGTAACTCAGCTGAGCCGAAACGGGGAAGACCTGAGTAAGCGTTTAACATTGGACAATTTTAAGATCGATTTCAATGCCGATGGAACCTATACCATTGCTGATGATCTACCTTTTGTGGTCAGCGGCTCAGGAAAGTACCGTTTGGACGACCCACAATATCCGTTTAGTGTTGTGCTTAGTCCAGCAGAAGGCAAAGCAGACATTGTCCTCAAATTCCAATTTCCTGTGGTCAAGGGCAAACGCCAGCTCAGTTTAGTGATGAGCCTGGGTTGTAGCAGCAACACGTATCAATATGATTGTGAACGTTTGAACGGTGGAATATGAAATATCTGGATATTCCATATGGCCTTTAAAGAACAAATTATTTACATATGAAAAAGAACACACATTATTCAACATATATCTACTGGGCAATGGGCTTCTTTTTAGCCCTATTTTTAGCCCAATGTGGTCTTAAGGCGATCTCAGTAGTGGTGCCAAAATCTGCAAAAGCAAATGAAAGGGTGACGTTCACGATGAAGTGCGGGGCCGAGCCCCGTATCCAGGGTGGAGGTAATTATAGCACCCAGCTGCTAGCGGGTATAATGGTGCCCAAGGGATGGAATGCACGCAAAAACCTGACGATGTCCTTTACCAGTCCAAAAGGAAACGGCACCATGCGTATTATTCCCGACAGCGAACTCGAACCTGTATCGGGACTGAGCTGGCATCAGGCCGCCAAGAAAATGTTCGGTATAGGCCCCAATCTGGTGGATGATATGGAATGGATTGTTTTTAGAAGTACACAGGCCTATTCTTTTGTCAATAACGAAGATATCGATTTTACGGTGAAGGCCGAATGTAACGTTGGAGCCGAAAATATGTTGCTGTCTTTGGGATTCTACATCGGTTCTTCCATCGAAAATCTTCGCCCGGAGGATACCGATTATAAGAAGTTTACGTTCTCAAATGCTTTTGAAGTAACTGATGGTGAGGGCGATCTGATCGATTTTATCAACCCACAGTTGGGTACTGTACAACCGGTCAAAAGTCTGGACAATGATATTATCACCTTGACTTTTGATGCTGGGGTTACCAATACGATATTGGATCAGGAGGCGGCCATATATCTACATGTTAAGGCGATGGATGCGTCGGGAAAACTGATTGCCGAAATCAAGAAGCAGACAGCGGATACCAAATTGTCGGACATCGGTGGCAAGAAATACCGCATTGATATTTGGCCACGTGGGTTTTTTAAACTCGACAAAGATGTGCACATCGCCCGACTGGAATACTTCTATTCGGACGTTACGGGAACTAAAAGTGTCGGCTATGGTAATACGGATGCGCCTTTTAAATATACCTTCCGCTGTGATTGATAACCTAATAAACGAAAGACAAATGTTTAATCATTATATAAAATTAAGTGTTGTCGGTGTGCTGTTGGTTATTGCCGACAAGCAGACCGTACAGGCCAGCTGGTATCCACGGCTCCGTGAGACAGTCTCAGGGAATAAGGTGCGGGCGATAGGGAAATTTCCGAAAATTCTGGATGAATATGGTAAGCCAATCTCGGGTGCCAAAGTCTTTGATGCCGAGCGGCAGCTTATCGGCGAGACCGATGAAAATGGAGATCTATCTCTGACAGGCCATGTTACGCATGAAGTCTTATGGGTGGAATATCCGGGATATTATAGGAAGAGGATAAAGGGAGGCTCCGAAAAATCGGTGTCGCTGGTGCCGGCCGTACTTCAGCACGCAGACTCCTTGCATATTGGCTATGACAAAAAGAAAAGTTCGGAGCTCCTGGGAGCCGTTTCGGTAGTCTACAACAGTCAGATCAAAGATGTTCCAACACCATTGTATTTGAATGCGCTCACAGGCCGCATGCCCGGTCTTTTTACCCAGGAAGTCAGCGGGTTTAGGTCACCGAGCATGACAGCAATCACCGCTAATGATCTGGCGGGATCTCTTCCTTCGGATGCCGTGAAATATCGTTCCAGCATCGGTGACAATACTGAAATTGGCTTTAACCTAAGGGGACAAAGCCCGGTGACTATGATCGACGGTGTACAGCGGGATATCTATTCCATAGATCCCGAAAACATCGAATCGGTGACCGTTCTCAAAGATGCGCTGTTCAGCATTTTATTGGGACAACGGAGTTCCAGAGGGATATTGCAGGTAACGACAAAAAAAGGACAGGCAGGACCACCAAGGATCAGCTTTACAGCACAAACAGGTATCCAGCAATCGCTTAAAATGCCACAGCCATTGAACGCCTATCAGTATGCCTATCTCTATAACGAAGCATTGCTCAATGGAGGGCGCCAACCTGTGTATGGTTCGGACGATTTTAAGGCCTTTAGAGATGGATCCGATCCATTGTTTTTCCCTGATGTCAATTGGTACGATGCTGTCGTGCGGGACAATAACCCGATCACCAAATATAACCTGGGTGTGAAGGGCGGAATCAAAAATGCACGTTATGCGCTTTCGCTAAGCTACCTGAACCAATCAGGTCTATTTAAATCGGATGATAAATTTGACTATGAGACCAATGTACAGAATAAACGTTATCTCATCAATAGTGCTATTGATGTGGATGTAACCGATGACTTAACAATTGGACTGCAGTTTTTTGGAAAAATACAGGATGGCAGACAGCCGGGGGCAAAAACAGGAACGATCTTATCGACTTTGTACAATACACCGAACAACGCGTATCCAATTTTTAATCCCGACCAATCTTATGGTGGTTCCTCCGTGTACCGGAGCAATTTGTACCAGCTTACTACGGGATCGGGTTATCTGTTGGACAATACGAGAGACCTACTGGCTAATCTGGATTTTAATTACAAGCTTGACAAATTTGTTCCCGGACTGTACGCAAAGGGTAAGCTAAATGTTTCATCAACCTCGTCGAGCCTCATTGACCGCAATCGCCAACAGCCGGTGTATGACTTAAGCTATAACGAGCAAAAAGAACTCGTGTATGTACGGTATGGAACGATAGCGGACCAGCCTAATTCATTTGCGACCACGTCGACAGCAAATTTTTTCTATTTCCAGGGAGCGCTGGGGTATGATAAACAACTTAGTGAGAAACATCGTGTCGGAGCCAAGCTGTTCATGGACAGGCAAACGGCCAATTATCAGTTTGACTTACCTGCGATCTATACCAACTTTGCGGCGACAGCAAACTATGCCTATCAGGATAAGTACTTTGCTGAAGTAGCCTTAAACTATTCAGGATTCAATCGTTTTATGCCGGGAAACCAATATGGCCTGTTTTATGCTTTTGGGTTGGGCTGGGATATGCTGCAGGAAGACTTTCTGAAGGAAAAAGCGGATTGGCTTTCTCAACTGAAATGGCGCGCTACATTTGGGCGGACGGGAAATACCAACGAAGCCGCCCTAGGTTATTACAGCTGGCGAGCTTCCTATGGACAAGACGGAGCGAACGGCTATGATTTCGGCTCAGAATATGCTTACACCAATAGCTTGATCGAAAAAGGGCTTGCCAACATTGAAGGAACCTGGGAAAAGGGAAATAAATTTAACATCGGTTTGGATGCTGCATTCTGGCATTCGACACTGAAATTGACAGCCGACTATTTTAGAGATACTTACTTTGACCTATTGCAACAGCGTGGATCGACCATTGACTTGATCGGTATTGGATATCCGAATGAAAATATTGGTAAAAACCGGTATGAAGGGCAGGAAATCAGTTTGACCTATCAAAATAATTTTGGTGAGTTTAACTATTTCATTACCGCTAATGCCTCACGGATGAAGACCCAAGTGCTCTATATGAACGAGGTCTTTCAGCAATATAATTGGAACAGGCGCACGGGGATGCCCGTAGGCCAGACATTTGGTTACCGTGCGGATGGGCTAATCCAGACGCAGGAAGAAGCCGATCATGCACCTTTGTTATCGGGAAATAAGGTGTATCCTGGTGATGTCAAACTGGTGGACCTGAATGGAGACGGTATTATCAACCAGTACGATCAAACGGCCATTGGCAATACAAAACCACTCGTATATTTTGGCACAACCTTAGGATTCAATGTCGCAGGCTTTGATTTCAGTGTATTGCTTCAGGGGGTATTAAACCGTAGTTACCAACAAACGGATTATTCCTTTGGGAATACTGGCGACGGACAGGGATTTGATTATATGCTGGGACGTTGGACACCGGAGACCGGTACTGCGGCAACTTATCCAAGGCTGACGCTGGGCCCCGATCCGACCAATACACAAAATATTTCGAGCTACTGGACCCGTTCCGGCGAATATCTTCGGGTAAGGAATCTGGATGTCGGCTATACATTGCCCTTCAATTGGACAAAGCGCGCAAAGCTATCTTCGGTACGCGTCTTTGCAAACGCGCAAAACCTGTTCACTTTTACCCCCTATGGCCGCTTGGATCCAGAAATCTCATCAGGTACAGCTTATCCAGCACAGCGGATCATAAGCTTTGGTGTAAACGTGAAATTATAAACCTTAGAAATCGACAATGATGAAATATTCCTATTCAAACCACATACATGCTGAGGAGCACGAAGTATCATGCAGATCGTCTGAAATGAAACTTGTGTCCAAAGTGGACCGGGGCTTACGGATGGCCTTTAAATTACCAATCATTCGTATGAAATATGATCAGTTAAAATGGTTGCTTGTAGTCGGAGTTGCGATCGGGATCTTCTCCTGTAAAAGCGACCTAGAGGAAGAGCCTATCGAGCTGCAGACACTGGAACAGGTGTTTGACCGACGGGATTCGGCCGGTGTAAATGCAAACCGGTTTCTGACCGATTGCTACCGTTATCTGCCCAGCCTAGGGAATCGGGTCGGTGGAGATTTCCTGGACGCAGCCACGGATGATGCCATTTCCTCCAATCCGACCAACACATCGGTACAGCAGTTGGCAACAGGTTCTTATACTTCGGATAATTATCAGGACAACCTTTGGGCATCTTGGTATCAGGGGATTCGAAAGACAAGCATTTTTATTCAAAATATCGATCGTGTACCAGTAAAGGGACAACTCGAAAATGGTACCCCCATGCCGCGGGTATGGAAAGCAGAAGCAAAATTTATGCGTGCCTTATTTTATTTTGAATTGGTCAAACGTTATGGCGGAGTGCCGCTGATGGGCGATAAGGTATACCAGCTGAACGATGATATTGAGTTGCCGCGGGCAAGTTTCGAAGAATGTGTCAACTATATCGTAGGAGAATGTGATGCAATAAAAGATAGTTTACGTACTGATCCATTTAATCTTGCTTTTTATGGAAGGCCGACCAAGGCGGCTGCCATGGCATTAAAATCCCGGGTGCTCCTGTATGCTGCCAGTCCATTGTTCAACGGTGGAAATAGCAATGGGCAGAACGATCTCTCTGGGTATACCGCATTTTCAGCTTTGCGGTGGCAGTTGGCGGAGAATGCGGCCAAAGATCTGATGGACCTCAATCTCTTTAAGCTTGAACCCCTGTTTAAAGATGTCTTTATCACACGCAACAATGAACGGATCTTTGCCAAGCAAGGTGGCAATAACACCAGCTTTGAAAACAACAATGGTCCCGTGGGCTATGCCAACGGTGTGAACAATGGCCGAACTAGTCCCACCCAGGAACTTGTAGACGCCTTTGGAATGAGCAACGGACTGAAAATTACGGACGAAAATTCTGGTTATGATCCAAATGATCCTTATGCTGGACGGGACAGCCGCTTCTACGCAACTGTTTTTTATAATGGGGCACCTTGGTTAAATCGGGCTGTACAAACCTTTGAGGGTGGATCCGATAAACCGGGCGGATCCAAACAGCAAACAAAAACGGGCTATTACCTCCGTAAATTTATGGGGAATTTTGAATCCCTGGCAAATTATAGTAATGTAAACCATGACTTTATTCTATTCCGTTATGCTGAAATATTGTTGAACTATGCTGAGGCACGAAATGAACGTCTGGACAGACCTGATGTCAATGTTTATCGTGCTGTTGAACTAATACGACAACGAGCAGGACTAAATCCATATCAGCTTCCTGAAGCATTGTCCAAAGCAGAAATGCGGAAATTGATCCACCTCGAACGGAGAAAAGAACTGGCTTTTGAAGAGCATCGCTTTTATGATGTCCGACGATGGAAAATAGCGGAAGAGGAATTTAATAAGGAGCTTCATGCCACCGTCATTTATCAAACGGGAACCGGGGCGATCAGGCAAACAGTTCCTATACTGAAAATGACATTTGAAGCAAAAATGTATCTGGCTCCAATTCCATTCTCGGAAGTGATCAAAAACCCAAAAATGGTACAAAATCCCGGCTGGTAATGAGTTTATTTACGCAAACCGAAGCGGGCAGTGTGAATAGCTTTAATCATGAATAAATAAATATAAACGGATGAAAAAGAGCATATATCTGTTAACAATAATGGTTTTGACGCCATTTATACTATTGGCGCAATCCATGGTGAATGGTATTGTCAAAAATAGTTCGGGTCCCTTGTTGGGGGTATCAGTGCAGGAGAAAGGCGGTGGAGCCACACAAACAGATCAAAATGGACGATTTAAATTGGCCTTACGTGGTACTAAGGTCTTGGTATTTACAAGTATAGGATATAATACCCAGCAACGTGATGTAAAGCAGGGGGAAAATATCGAAGTGATTATGCAATCAAGTAGCCAGGATATTGATGAAGTGGTGGTTGTGGGGTTTGGTACGACCAAAAAACTGACAAGTACAGGTGCAGTCAGTTCAATAAAAGGGGCGGATATCCGTCAGGTGCCAACTTCGAGCGTACAGAATGCATTGGCTGGAAGATTGCCGGGATTTGTTACGGTACAGCGCTCCGGACAACCCGGTAAAGATGCTTCAGATTTTTATATCCGCGGCGTCAGTTCATTGAATCCAGAAGGAAACCAGCCCTTGATTATTGTTGATGATATCGAATATACATATGAACAACTTTCGCAGATCAACGTCAATGAAATCGAAAGTATTTCGATCTTAAAGGATGCATCGACGACGGCTGTTTTCGGTATCAAGGGGGCAAATGGTGTATTAGTTGTCAAAACGCGGCGGGGTGAATCGGGGCGGCCAAAGATCAATGCGCGTGTCGAGTCAGGTATGCAGAGCCCAGTCACAAAATTGAAGTTTTTGAATGCCTATGAAAGTGCGCTCTTATGGAATGAAGCGATAGCAAATACGCTGGGCGACAATTCCAATCAACCTTTTAGTGAAGCAGATTTGGCACATTTCCGTTCCGGGGATGATCCTTATGGCCATCCGGATATCAATTGGTATGACCGGATCTTTAAACCATCGAGCCAACAGTACAATACAAATATTGATATCACTGGCGGTGGTGAGAGTATTAAATATTTTGTGTCAGGTGGGGCTTTCTCCCAAAATGGAAACCTTTACAATTTCGAGAATGAAGGTGACAAGGTCAACAATAACTATTATTATCGTCGTTTTAACTTGCGGTCGAATCTAGATGTACAAGCAACGAAGACGCTTAAATTACGATTGGATTTCCGGGCGAACTTCAATCGTATCAATTCACCGAGGGCGGGAAATATTGTTGGTGAGGTGTTCAATTTTAATAAGATAAGACCTTGGTCGGCACCTTTTATCAACCCAGATGGTTCTTTCGCCTATGCCAGCGATACGCAGGAGTTGTTACCGACGATCAATGCACGCCTGGCAGCGTCTGGATATAGCTTGGATCGACGTAACGATATCAATATTTTATTTGGCGGGACTCAGGAATTGAATGCTTGGTTGAAGGGGCTTTCATTTTCTACCCGTGTGGCCTATGCCAGCGTGGAGTCGAATGGTCGAGAGCAGGCCCGCGATGAGATACCTGTATATCGTTATGACCCGAGTTCGAACGGTTACCAGCTGAAAGGTGGGGCACCTTATGTGCTGGGCAATTATACGTTGCGGGCCTACCAGGGGGATTACAACAGTCGGGTGAATGTGCAGGCCAATTTCAATTATGCGCGAACTTTTGGGGATCATGGGGTGACAGCACTCCTGCTGTATAATCGGGAATCCTATAAAACAAAGGGGGATAAGAAAACCAACTGGATTCCACAGAATTTTGAAGGCTATACCTTTCGCGCAGGGTACAACTTTAAAGAGAAGTTCTTATTGGATGCGACAGCAGCATACAATGGCTCGGATCGTTTTCAGGCGGCACAACGTTATGGCCTTTTTCCGGCGGTGTCGGCAGGATACAATCTAGCAAAGGAATCGTTTTTCAAAGATGCATTTAACTTTGTAGAGTTATTCAAATTGCGGGCTTCCTATGGAATCGTGGGTTCTGACAAGGTCGCCGGTGACCGTTATCTGTACCAGCAGGTATACAACGAGGGTGGAAGCTATTCTTTTGGTGAAACCCATCAGCCTTCAATTATTATCACGGAAGGAAATCTGGGAAATAATAATGTCACTTGGGAAAAACAAAAGTCATTTGATGTAGGGCTTGATGTCAATCTATGGAAAAACAAGTTTTCCATGACCTTTGACTATTTCAATAACCTGCGGTACGATCAGCTCGTCACTTCACAGTCACTTTTCCAGCACATCGGTGTAGGGGTCTCCCCATCAAATATTGCGAAGGTACGGAACAGGGGTGTGGAGTTGGAACTAAATGTAAACAACAATATCGGTGCATTTAATTATAATATTAAAGGTGTATTGACGTATTTCAAAAATAAGATTTTGTTTCAGGATGAACCGGCACCGGCTTATCCTTGGTTGCGGCTGACAGGGCAGCAGATCAATCAACCATTGGGTTATCTGTACGATGGTTTTTATACGGAAGAAAATATCGCTGCAAGCCCAAAACCATCGGGAGGGTATGAGGTGCAGCCCGGCGATCTGCGGTATAAGGACCTCAATGACGATGGAGTGATTGATGACTATGATCGGACTGTGATCGGTAAACCCAATATACCGAATACCAGCTTTGGACTTACCTTGGGGGGAAGTTACAAAGGATTTAGTTTCAATGTGTTGCTACAGGGGACTACCGGGTACAGTTTTAGCGTTCAGGGAAGCGGTATTGAGCCCTTCCAGAGCCAGTTTCAACCGATCCATCAAGAGCGATGGACAGCGGAAACGGCCTCTACAGCTAAATTTCCACGCTTAACGACTAATCCGACAACGATTAATAGCCCGTCAACCTATATGTCTGACTTCTGGCTTATTGATGCGACCTATTTACGTTTGAAGACAATTGAACTGGGGTATCAATTACCCAATAAATGGCTGCCATTTAGGATTAACAATGCACGTTTATATCTGAGTGGGTATAATCTTCTGACCTGGACGAATTATTCCTTGTATCAGCAGGATCCTGAGGTGACGTCTAACAGTGCGGGCGATGCGTATCAGAATCAACGTGTCGTAAATCTAGGTATACAGATCGGACTTTAATCAGCCAATGATCAGTTTTAAATAGTACAATTACAGGTTTAAATTATAAGCAGGGCCAAATAATTTTGATCCTGCTTATTATTTTGAACAAATTTGGACGATCCGTATCACTCGCTCAGTTTTTTGAGCAGTTGGATTATCGGTCGTAATTGATTGTACTCCGCTATCTGAAAAAGATTGTTTCATGGATTTGCCAGAGAATTTAATTTACAAACTCTTCGCCCCATTTCAAGAGTTCTGTTAGGCTGGGTTCCAGCTTTCTTCCTTTTTCTGTGAGTGTATACTGAACTGTTGGCGGCACCGTCGCAAATACTTCCCGAAAAACAATCCCATTTTCCTCCATATTTTTTAATTCTTTCACCAGCATGCGGGTATTGATGTTGGTGACTAATTTTTGAAGCTCATTGAATCTTTTGGTACCCTGTAGAAGGGCAAAAATGATTGACATCGACCATTTCCCCCCAATTATATCCAAAATTTCCTGAATGACACATTTGTCTGAAACTTTTTCAGATTTTTTTTTGCTCATAACGCTTTGATTTGCTGTAAGACTTTACTTTTTGGTATTACTTTACATTTGTGTAACTACTTTCAAATGTAAAGTATTGGGTTTAGATTTACAACATCATAAATCAATTTAACAGTATGGCAAATTCATTAAAAGGAAAAATAGCGCTCGTTACGGGCGGAACAAAGGGTATCGGTAAGGCAATTGCCGATAAGCTCGCACTGGAAGGTGCAAAGGTTATCATAACAGCGCGGACTAAACCCGCTGTGGAAACGGAGCATTATTTTATAGCAGCAGGCGACATAAGCAGACCCGAAGCTGGGCAGATCATTGCGGACGAACTTCTGGAAGAATTCGGTAAAGTGGATATTCTGGTCAATAATGCCGGTGCCAATACCAGTCCTGGCGGAGGATACAGTACGCTAATGGACGAAGACTGGAATAACGAGATACAACTCAATCTGATGTCTGCCGTTAGGGTCAATAAAGCGTTGATTCCGAGTATGGTGGCCCAGAAGGAGGGCGTAATCATCAACATATCTACCGGCGCTGCGCTACAGCCGCTTTGGAAAATGACCATGTCCTATTCTGCTTCAAAGGCAGCTTTAAATGCGTATACCAAAGCTTTGGCAAGCGAATTGGGGCCACAAGGGATCAGGGTGAATGCGGTTTCGCCGGGATTGGTCAAAACGCCGCTGATGGAAGCTTTTATCGCTGATATTGCAGCGAAAAACAGGACCTCCGTGGAGGAAACATTTCATGCTATCAAAAATGAAATTGGTGATCTTCCATTGGGTAGAATGGCCGAACCTGCTGAGGTAGCAGCTCTAGTGAGCTTTTTGGTTTCACCCGAGGCAAAATACATCACGGGAACAAATTATAGGATTGATGGGGGGACACTTCCGGTTTTATGATACTTCGGATCGGCTTCTTGACAGCATTGCTCCGAAAATAACTTGAAGTCCCGCAGAGGTTACCTGCGGGATTTTTTAGAATTGTATTTTATGTTGTTTTTCTGGAGTGAAATGCCTTTGGCGAAGCTCCTGTATGAAGCCGAAAAAAGCGAGCAAAATAATTTGGATAGTCAAAATTGAGTTTATAGTCAATCTCGGCGACAGTTAGGTTGGTATAAAGCAATAGCTTTTTGGCCTCGATAACGACCTGGTCGGCGATCAGGTCGCTTACCGAAAGGCCTGTCAATTGCCGTGAAATACGGTTGAGATGAGCAGCAGAAAGGTTCATCTGCACGGCCAGTTCCTCGACGGTCACCAGGCCGGCTTTTCGTTGAATGATCTGCTTTAGCTTACGTAAGTGGCCTGCTGCCGATCCGGATTCTGCATCGTGTTCATCGCTCGTTTCAATCAGTCGCCGGATAACAAGAAAAAGTTGCTGCAGGCAGGCCTGTAACATAAGTGACTGCTCGTTGTCTTGAATATGCTGTTTACGCTCCACAGCCGCCATCAGTCCGCTGATTACATCGGTAAGCCCCCTATAATTCATTGCAAGCATAATTTCAAATTTTTTAATTATCAAAAAAGCTAGTGCCCGCTCAAAGACACTTAACAATGGAAAATATGTGCTGACGCATTCGTTTGCTTATTTTGCGGATAGCGGACTTATACGGTAAGCCCCGTATTTAGGGACTATTTTGTACTGACAAGCTACACTTGGTATCCTAGTCAGTTTTCTGACAAGCAGCTTGATTGGTAGATGGAACAATAGGAGACGAAAATGATACTTGATGGGATTAACTGAGTAAAGTGCACTCCTGCAGTGCACTTTATTGCTATCAATCAGCAACTTTAACAACTGAATCACGGTATTGCTTTAAACTCATTCCTTGGTGTCGTTTGAAAAACTTATTGATATGACTTTCGTCTGCAAAACCAAATTCATCTGCTATTTCGTGCACTCTTTTATCGCTAAAACGTAAGCGATGTTCAATAAGCCTGATTCGGTACGAGGAGATATATTGCTGAAGGGATTCATTGCATTGTTTACGAAAGTAGCTACCCAAGTAAGTTGGAGAAAGATCGAATCTTTCCGCTATAACAGCGATTGTCAAACGTGCTGGATCACGAATATGCTCCTGAATATAATCCAATAGCTGCAAGATACGATTGTCTGCATGTGGACTTATATTTTTGGGTTTAATAACGGCAATATTTCGTGCAGCAATGACAATCAGAGCATTCACTAAATGCCGCACCAGATCTTCCGTATAGACAGATTCTTGGATGAGTGTTTGTTGCAAGTTTTGAATCAATGAGCTGACCATTTTCTTATCTTCCTGGTTGGTCAACACAGATCCAGATAAATCCGACGCATTGTATAACAGGCATTCGATATGATCAATACTTTTCCATTGATATTCTCGCACATAGTATTCTCCAAAACGGATAACCATAAATTCACAAATACTGTCAAGAACAAATGAATGGTAATCATTTGGCGTGATGAGAAAAAGATCACCGGGTTCAAACAGCAGTTCATTACCATTGATGCCATGTACGCCATTCCCAGATAGCACATAGACAAATTCAAAAAAATTAAACTGTCGATCCCGAAGTGGACAACAATTTACTTTTTCATAATATACCTCCAGCGATTTAGAAATATTCTCTCTTGCCATAAGTGCAAATATACCTAAATGTACTCGATATATACCTGTTAAGATGTGTTTTATAGGTCTAATTTTGTATAATTCAACGTGAGAATAAATGAAAGCGATAGTTTTAAAAGAGTTTGGAGATACAGAAAATCTCCTTTACAAAGAGATTGAAATGCCTTTAATTAGAGCTAATGAGGTTTTGGTAAAAGTGAAAGCCATAAGTATTAATCCCGTAGATTATAAAGTAAGAAATCGACAGGCTCCGTTGGCGGAAGATCTAGCACAATTTGATCCGCTAATTTTAGGTTGGGATATTTCGGGAGAAGTTGTGGCGATAGGAGCAGATGTCAACGAATTTACAATCGGGGAAGAAGTATTTGGTATGGTCAATTTTGTAGGTCATGGAAAAGCTTACGCCGAATACGTGGCAGCTCCAGCTGATCACTTAGCGCTGAAACCCAAAAACATCACGCATATTGAAGCAGCGGCCAGTACGATGGCTGCCTTAACGGCATGGCAAGCTTTTGATAATTATGGAAAACTCAGATCGACAGATAGGGTATTAATTCACGCTGCTTCAGGTGGTGTTGGTCACTTTGCGGTACAGATTGCCAAATATTTGGGGGCCTATGTAATTGCTACTGCATCTGCCCCAAACAGGGATTTTGTTTTGGGATTAGGGGCTGATGAATGTTTTGATTACAGAGTGAAGCCATTTGAAGAGGAGTTACACGATCTTGATTTTGTACTGGAGGCGATCGGAGGAGCTAACTTTCAAAAATCGGTACAAGTATTAAAGCCATTCGGAACCATTGTAGCCTTAAATTCAGGATACACAAAAGAGGATGAACAGAAAGCGAAGGAAAAGCAACTTCATGCCTGCTATTTTATGGCGGTATATTCCAGTAAAAAAGACATGGCTATTATAGCTTCTTTTTTGGAACGAGGTATAATAAAACCACAGGTATCGCATGTGTTCGATTTTGATGAAATGGCTCAGGCACATTTGCAGATAGAAACGGGACGAACTGTTGGGAAAGTAGTTGTCACTATATAAAAAACATAGACAAAGAGCTCGGACAAGGCATTCTGTATAGTCCGTATAGTGCGTTCACTTTTACAAACAACAGATAGTCTTGTTTAAGAACATGATTGATACATTGATATGAGAAAAATACTCGTTATAAACGGACATCCCGATAAAGAAAGCTTCAACACAGTCATTGCAGATAAGTATATAAAAACAGCGCTGGATTTAGGAGCAGAAGTTCGATATCTTCATATCGGAGCATTAAATTTTAATCCCAATTTACAATTTGGTTATCGGCAAAGAATGGAACTTGAACCTGATCTGCTGAGGGCTTTAGAAGATATTCACTGGAGTGATCATCAGGTGTGGATTCATCCCATCTGGTGGCTGGGTATGCCTTCGATTATGAAAGGATTTTTTGACAGAGCTTTTCTTCCGGGTATTACTTTTAGAAGTCATAAAAGTAAACCAACCGAAGGATTGCTAAAAGGAAAAACAGGACGTATCATTACCACGGCCGGCGATATGACATTGGAAGTGTACCAAGATGTTTATAAATCCAGCGGACTCGTTCAGTTACGAAAAGGCATTTTGGAATACTGCGGAGTAACAATCATTCAGCATGATTTTATAGGTCCCTTGCGCGAATTCAATGAGAGGAATTATCAAGATATCTTGCAAAATGTGGAAGCGATTGCGAAATCAGATAAAAATCTCATTGCTAATTGTGTAAACAAATTTCCTCCAAATGAGAACATTGAAGCTGACCTCAGGTAAGTGAAGTGCATAATCTCCTGATGGTAGGTAGGTATATCGGCCTCGAGTAGCGTACCGTGTATGTTTGATGATGGTTGTCCGAAGCAGGTACGAAGCAAAGGTAACCTAGGTCGGCGTATAACCAAACCAAAGGCTGCTGCAAAATGAGATCTCCGTAAATCTGTGCTATTCTTCAGCTGAAATGAGTTAGTCTCCCCGTACCAATAACGGTAATTTTGGATAAACAAAAAGAATAACGATGAGCAAAATAGTTTTTATAACAGGAGCTTCCAAAGGTTTTGGAAAATTATGGGCTGAGGCCTTACTTAAAAGAGGGGATAAAGTTGCCGCCTCAGCAAGAAATATTGCTGCACTGGCAGAGCTGAAAGCCGCTTATGGCGACAATATACTCGAAGTGGAATTGGATGTTAACAACCGCGAAGATGTTTTTTCCGCTGTTAACAGGATCAAAGGCCATTTTGGCCGCATCGATGTACTGATCAACAATGCGGGATTTGGCTTATTTGGCACCACCGAAGAAACCTCCGAGCAGCAGGCCCGTGATCAGATGGAAACAAACTTTTTCGGATCCTTATGGGTGGCGCAGGCCGTATTGCCGATTATGCGGGCACAAAAAAGCGGCCATATTATTCAGGTTTCGAGTTTTCTTGGACTCACCACGCTTCCGTTATTGGGTTTATACAATGCCTCAAAATTTGCCATAGAAGGGCTCATCGAAACAATCGGTTCGGAAACGGCGCACCTGGGCATCAAAACGACCTTGATTGAGCCAAACGGATTTGCAACAGACTGGGCCGGAGCATCTGCTGTTCAGACTTCCTCGGATATTACGGATTACGAGCCCGTGCGTGCAGCCTTTGCGGCCACTGGTGATAACCCCGATACCTGGGGCAACCCCGAAGCTACGGTAGTGCCTGTGTTAAACATCATTGATAGTGAAAATCCGCCCAAACGCATTTTATTTGGTAAAATTGCCTATCAGGTCATGAACGATGTGTATACGAAAAGGCTTAAAGATATCCAAGGCTGGAAAGAGGTCAGCATAGCAGCGCATGGACATTAAAAAACGTCCAATCCGGAAGAATATTTTTTAACTTTGATAAATTGAAAACCGATGCAACATTATAGAACCCTTACAGAACTACATCTGGGCAATCGTTGGGAAGCTCCGCAACATCCGCTCTTCAGCATGGTAGGCTGTCTTTCGGACTGTAAACTGGGGGATAGGGAATTTACCAGCGACTGTTATGTGATCGCGTTTAAGAAGATTAAATCCGGCAATTTGATGTACGGTCGTACGCGTTACGATCACGATAACGGATGTCTTTTCTTTGCGAAACCGCGGCAGATCATCGAGATGAAAAACCTGGAGTTCGAAGAAAAGGGCTATATGTTGATGATTCATGAAGACTACCTGCATGGCCATGAGCTGTTCAAGGAAATCGAAAAATACAGTTTTTTCGATTATGAAGTAAACGAGGCGCTGCATCTTTCGCCGAAAGAGGAGCAGCTAATTTTAGAGCTCTACGCAAAAATCCAGGACGAATACGATACTAATCCGGACGAATACAGCCGCGAAATTATGCTGAGCCATGTTTCCTCCATCCTGAAATATGCGCAGCGCTATTACAAAAGACAGTTTATCGATCGGGCGCAGGTCATCGGCAAAACGGCATCCAAGTTTAACGATCAGCTTCGGAGTTATGTCAATCAAGGTCTGCTGGCAAAAAGCGGTCTGCCCAATGTGGCCTTTCTGGCCGATCAGCTCTTTGTTTCACCACGCTACCTCAGTGACCTGCTGAAGCAGGAAACCGGCAAAACAGCCATGGAGCTGATCCATATTTTTATGATCTCAGAAGCGAAGAACTTACTGCGCTTAAGGGAGAAAGGTGTTGCTGAAATTGCTTATGAACTTGGTTTTGAAAATCCATCTTATTTTACCCGGCTTTTTAAAAAGCAGACAGGAATGAAACCTCTGGAATTCAGAAAGTCTCAGCTGAACTGATAAGTTATAAGGTGTTATGAGTCACAGGAAAATGAATGATTTTCCCGTGACTTCGTGTTTGTGTCCAATCACTATACATCGACCGTTTAATTCTCTGGTGATGGATGCTGTACTGCTATTCATTGCGCGTAAGTATTCAACGCGTGCAGGCAGCATTTGACAGCGCTCCAACGCTAACAGCTATGGATAGGACGGATCACTGGGATAGCATCGATCACTTCATTTTTCTTTTCGAGCAAAACTGATAGGCCACCAACCCAATCGCAAGACCGGCAACAATAGATTTGCTGATAAAGGCCTTTTTATTATGTTTCCATTCGGCGCCGAGTCCCAGCTCTTTGGCAATATTGGGAAGATGGCCTTTTGCGATATCCTGTGCAACGCCTTCTAACATATTGACACGGTCTGCCAGGACCAGTGGGAGCCATCGGCCATAGCTTGATTCGCTGTATTTGAAACCGATTCGCCGGATTGCGCCGCTCAGCCCGCTTGGTGGACTGCTAGTACCATAGACTGCTGTCAGATTGGGCCGTTCAACAGACGTGAGTATTTCAACCGTCTCTTCTTGTAGCAGAGGCCGCTGCCAGGCGTATCCTTGGTGTTCTTCGTTATTTCGTTTTTTAATGGGGAAGGTCGGATCATTTCTGGGGTCAAAATCAATCCCCCAGCCCTTGATGTGGCTATAGTGTCCTTTTCTATCGTTGATAAATTCTTCGGGTGTTGTTTGATCTGTTATCATAATAAAATATCTTAAGTTGAAGCCAATGGTGGGATTAACACGGTCTTGATGCAGTTGTCCAATTTGGAAGAGAAAAGATGATAAGCATCGCCCACTTCCTCGAGTGGAACCCGGTGTGTAATCAATTCCTTGGGATTGATAATGCCGTCTTGTACATGTTGGATCAGTTTGGGCAAAAGCCGCTTCACCGAGGCCTGATTGGCCCGGATTGTAATCCCTTTATTGAGCACATTGCCAATGGGAACGAGGCTGTTGATTGGGCCATAAACACCGACGATCGACACGATGCCGCCCTTTTTTACACTGTTAATTGCCCAATGAAGTGCCGTAGTAGATCCGCCTTGAAGCATCATGTATCTTCCTAAAAGCGTATTCATCGCATTGCCGGCAGCTTCACAACCTACGGCATCAATACACACATCGGCCCCCAGCGAATCCGTAATTGTCTTGATAAAAACAACCGGATCGCCTATAGACCGGAAATTGACGGCCTCACACTGCGCATAGCGTTCGGCAAATTCAAGCCGATAGTCCAACTGGTCGATAATAATAACGCGTGCTGCACCAAACAGCCAGGAGCACTTGGCAGCCATAATACCGATTGGTCCAGCGCCAAATACAACCACGGTATCACCAGGCTGTATGCCAGCCATTTCAGCCGCCTGATAGCCTGTCGGCACCACATCGGTCAACAAGACCGCGTCGTCGGGGTCCATCCACTCGGGGATCACCACAGGGCCTACATCGGCATAGGGGACCCGCACATATTCGGCCTGCCCGCCGGCATAGCCCCCAGCGGTATGCGAATAGCCAAAGATGCCGCCCACGGCAGTGGCTTCGGGGTTCGACTCATGGCAGTTGCCATACAGTTCCTGCCGGCAAAAAGCACATTTCCCGCAGGCAATATTAAAAGGGACCATCACCCGGTCGCCAACTTTTAAATTTTCTATTCCCGAGCCGACCTCGACCACCTCACCGATAAATTCGTGACCGAAAGTAGAGCCTACCCGCGTGTCGGGTACCAGTCCGTGGTAGAGATGCAAGTCTGATCCGCAGATACAGGAACGCAGTACCTGGACAATCGCATCCTGTGGATGGAGGATCTCGGGAAGTGGGGCATTTTTATCGGCACGTACGCGATAGGGGCCCCTGTAATTCATTGCAAGCATAATTTCGAATTTTTAATCTATCAAAAAAGCCAGCGCCCGTTCAAAGACACTTACTTAGGGAAGGGATGTGCTGCGCCATTCGTTTGTATATTTTGTGGATAGCGGACTTATACGTTACAGTGCGTATTTAAGACACTCCGGCCATCAAATTGAATTTATAGGGTATTTCAACGATTCAAAACCCAGGGATAGGCACCGTTAAGGTGCTTATACCTGGGGTCAATGGGATTGTTACATTATTCGCTCCATGGCGAGTGCAGGATGCAATCGCAGAAATTTTTTCTTTTAAAATTGGGGATCATAAACGCGCATACATCGGCCTTGATATTCCCAAAAGTGGTTTCGGTCTTGTGCTCAAATCCGCTGAAGAAGGTGGGGATGATATTCTTTTTGAAATCATTTCTTGGAAATGCGCTGATTATTTCTTCCCTGTGCGCAGTGGTGAGATGTTCGTAGCCTTCGCCCATTACATCCAGGCCCACACCTGAATACATCAATGCGACTTCGTTTTCTTTGTGCTCAGCTATACCGATAGTCGTATGCAGGGCTATCGTATCCCAAACGAGCTGCAGTTTGTCGTTGGCGATGCCATGGCCTTTCAGAAAATCACGGGCGGCATTGGCACCGTCAACCTCAAACCGTAAATCTTTGCTGCTATAATGGGGCACCAGTCCCAGATCGTGGAATACGGAGGCTACATATAACAATTCGGAATCATGCGCCAGGTTATTTCGCTGTGCATTTAGCGATGAAAATAGAAATACACGGAGCGAATGGTTGTAGATAAATGCTGTACCATGCTCCAAAAGAAGTTCGGTAGCCTGGGTTGCAATTTTACTGTCCGGTATGTTGATACCGGCTACTTGTTTTAAACGGTTTACTGACATAACTAATTGTTTTTTTTACAAAGTTATCGTCTTGGTAGGCACCGGATAATGCCAATAAATACGTTTGGCATGTCAAAATCACCTGGGACCTACATGGATCATGCCCCAATACCGACAGCTCGCAAGCGGAATTCTGCAGGCGACTGTGTTACGTTGTTCTTAAAAAAATGACTGAACTGCTCGGGACTATTAAAATGCAGTTCGTAGGCGATCTCCTTGATGGTGGCGGAACTAAACTGAAGGCGTCGTTTGGCTTCGGCAATAATTTGGCCATTGATCAATTCTTTGGCACCGAGCCCGCTGCATCTTTTGCACAGTTCGCTTAGCCGGCGTGCAGTGATATTGAGCAGTGTCGCGTATTCGCTCACGGCATGGTGGCTGCGGTAACGGGAGCTGAGCAGCTCCATGAAGTTCCGATACAGCATATAATCCTGACTGTCAAAGGTCGCTTCTTCAGTCAGCCTCACATTGGCCAGTTTTATCATAATGATTTTTAAGTATGCGGCGAGGGCGTCTTGTTGGTTGATATAGGATTTAGCCCCATACTCACTATGCAATGCACGGAATAGAAAGGACAGTTCACCGAATTCTGTGGGACTGAGCTGCAATTGATGGTTGGCATTTGTATTGTTAAACAGCACTGCTTTACAGTTACTGGCACTTTGGGGGGCCTTTTCCCAGAAACAATCGCCAAAAGAAATTTTATATCCTCGGGTATTTATGAGCGAATGAAAGGTGTAAACCTGGCCTTTTGACATCAGGAAGACGCAATTGTCGCTTATTTCAAAGGTATTATTGTCGACCGTCAGGCGGCCAGCGCCGCGTTCTACCAGCAAGATCTGATGATAACGCAGACGACAGGATGCTGCCGCACTCCGCATCGCCTCGTCAAACGTGTCGATCATAAATGAATTGGCGACTTCGGGTTCCTCAAAAATTTCCTTCGCTAATTTCATACAAGCAATCTTTTTGCAAAAATAAGCGATTTAGATATTTGAGCGGGATTTTTTTACAGGGGCCCGCTTCTTCTCGTCTTTTTTCGGGCTAGTAGGACCGTTATGGATATGTTGCCGTAAACAGGCTGCCGTTAACGAGACAGTATCTTCTAGCAAATTAGCAACCGTACCTGTAAACACTACATTGCCACCATATTTGCCCGCTCCAGGCCCAATATCGATGATCCAGTCGGCTTGCGCAATGACATCGAGGTTATGCTCGATAACGATCAGCGTATTGTGGTTGTCCACAAGATTATTGATAAATTTTAAGAGCTTTTCCGTATCGTTTGGATGTAGGCCTGTGCTGGGTTCATCAAGGACGATAATCTTATTGGAGTGCTTCAGTTCTTTGGTCAGTTTGAGCCGTTGTCTTTCCCCACCCGAAAAACTGTCTGACCGTTGCCCCAAAGTGAGATAGCCCAAGCCGAGTTGGAGTAACATATCAAACGACTGGCGATAGAGCTTGTCCGGGAAAAAATCATAGGCTTCTTCTACGGTCATATCCATCACCGCAACGATATTTTTGGAGTTGTAGTAATATTTTAAGACTGCTGGCTTAAAACCAGAGCCACCGCAGACTTCGCAGGCTTGTTCAATATCATCCATAAAGGCCAGATCAATTTTTTCGATACCGATACCTTTGCAGTTTTCACAGGCGCCGAGGCTATTCCGGCTAAACAATTTTTCGGATACCTGATTTGCTTTTGCAAACAGTTTCCGTATCGAATCAGACAAACCGAGGTAGGTCAACAGATTGGAACGCATGCCCGTGGAAAATAAAGACTGGTCGATGATGGTGGTTTCAGGATAGTATTTGGGCAGCACTTTGTTGATCAGTGTGCTCTTGCCCGAGCCTGCCACGCCGGTAACCACGGTCATCACCTTCTGGGGAATGCTTACCTGGATGTCCTTCAGATTATGCAGATTGGCATGCTCGATTTCGAGATACCCGGTTGCGGATCTTGGCTTGTTGTTAATTTGGGGTGATTTAGCAAAATACAGGCCTGTTTTTCCTGTTGATGTTTTCAGTCCCTCAAACGTACCGTTGTACACAATCTCTCCACCATTCTTTCCCGATTGCGGTCCCATATCGATGACGCGGTCAGCGATGCGGATCAAATCGGGGTCGTGCTCTACAAGTAAAACGGTATTGCCCTTATCGCGTATCTGTTTAATGATCGCAGCGATATTCTGTAAATCCTTTGGATGAAGGCCTATGCTTGGCTCGTCAAAAATATAGAGTAAATCCGTGAGGCTGCTCCCAAGGTTTCGCACCATTTTTACACGCTGACTTTCCCCGCCCGATAGTGTGTCTGTTGGTCTATCCAAGGTCAGATATTGTAGACCAATGTTGACGATATGTTGAAGTTTCTTTTGCAGTTCAATAAGAATGACATCAAAAGTGCTGGAGTGTAAAGAAGCAACAAATTCCAGCAGCTCATCAATCGAGAGCGCGGTACAGTCGGCAATGCTTTTGCCCTTTATTTTACAGGACAAAATCTTATCATCCAGTCTTTTCCCTTGGCATACGGGACAAGTTTTGGTGATGATAATAGGATTTAAAGCCTCTTTTCGGGTAATGATTTCCTTGGACTGCTTCTTGAGGAATGCTTTTTCAATACGCGGGATGATACCCTCATATTTGACCGTTTTTCCCCATTCCTGATCAGGGTGCTTTGGTTTATGTTCTGCTGCATGCAGAAGCAGATCCCATTCTTGCGAGGTATAATCCTTCAATTTTTTATCGTTGTCAAAATAGCCTGATAGGGTGTATCGTGTCAGGCGCCAGCCGCCTGGTTGAAAGGTCGGAAATTGGATAGCCCCTTCGTTCAACGATTTTTGCTTGTCGACAAGGGTATCGACATCAACGGTTTGCACAATGCCTAGCCCTTCACACTCCTTGCACATTCCCAAAGGATTATTAAATGAAAAAGCATTTGAATAACCTACAAAAGGTGTTCCCATGCGTGAGAAAAGCAAGCGCAAAGATGCATAGATATCGGTGGCTGTTCCAACGGTCGACCGTGCATTGCCACCCAATCTTTTTTGATTGATGATAATAGGAACATTCAGGTTGTCGATTTTGTCCACATCTGGAACACCAATGTGCTGCAGACGGTTTCTGATAAAACTTCCTTGTGTTTCGCTAAACTGCCTTTGGGCTTCAGCGCCTATCGTTTCAAAGACCAAAGACGATTTGCCCGATCCGGAGACACCAGTAAAAACCGTAATCTTTTTCTTTTCGATCTGAACAGAAATATTCCTCAGATTATTTTGCCTGGCATGGATAACGTTAATATGCTCCATAATCATTAACTTTGGTAATTATTAACTAAGTTAACTATCTTTAGGCGATGAACAAAACGGAACAGAAATTTTATGAAGTGTTTACCGATTTACAATGCTTTATCTTGGCAAATATGAATAGGGGCGAGGTCAATGGTGTAACGGCTACCCACTATAATATGATCGAATATATTTACCGCCATGAGCATTGTATCGTCAAACAGATTGCGCAAGCGTTTAACATCAGTCCACCCGCTGTGTCCAAACAGCTCAAATTTTTGATTGCACATGATCTGGTCGAACAACAACAGTCCGTTGCCGATCGCAGAATTTTCAACTTGCGTGTAACGGATAAAGGTCGATTCATCATCGATAACTCGGAGAATTTCAGGGAAACAGTGGCCAAAGAAGCGGCTAAAAGCTTGTCGGAAAAGGAATTAATTAAGCTGAGCGAATTGCTCGATAAAGTAATGACGGCGATCAAAAAATAGGGTGATATTGTTTGGCTGGTCTGTCCTCCGATGCCAGTGTAAAAACAATACATGCTACATCGTCGATATCAAATTTGTATTCCTTTTGTTACATTTTATGGTTTTTTGCAAAAAAAAATAATTTCTGTATTTATACGTTTTTTTGCTTCAAAAACGCTGTTAATTGCATTATTGTGCGGTATTTAACATTTTTTTAATTCATAAGTCTTTGATTTGGAATGTTGTTTGATGTAAATTAGAGAAAATAGGGGTCACGAATAGACCTCACTAATTTATTTTTAAACTTAAAAACAAAAGTTATGGCTTTCAAAGCAAGACTTCAGTTTTCAGGCAACGAGTATGACGTGCTGAATGCTGACTATTCCTTCACACGCGACGTCGATTCCAAAGGACGTCCTTCATCTTCAGTTTACGGTGGTACAATCAATGTCGAAGTAGAATCTACGGAGGATACTTCTGTCATCGAAGCAATGGTAAACAACCAGTACAAGCCTATTGCTGGTACGTTATTGATCAAAAAACCAGACGAAGATGCCAAAATGAAAGAAATCAGATTTGAAGATGGTTACATTATTCGCTATGAAGAAGGAATCAACATTGTAGGATCACATGCCATGACCTACAAATTTGTGATTTCTGCACGCTCCATCAGCATCGGAGAGGCAACAAGCGAACAGGACTGGCCTAAAGCGTAATCAGAGCGCGCGTCAGCGTGTATTGATAAGAAAAGCTTAGGTGAGTTAAATTCAAATTTTTTAAACCATTTAAAAATTACGATTATGTCATTTAAAACAAGATTAACGTTAGGAAGTAAAGAATACGATGTGATTCAGTGCAGATTTTCACTGCACCGTGATGTGGACTCGAAAGGACGTCCATCATCGTCTGTATATGGCGGTACAATTACCGTCGAGGTGGAATCTACCGAAGATACTTCGGTTATTGAAGCTATGGTAAACAACCAGTATAAAACAGTGAATGGTAAGATCACTTTCAAAAAAAGTGAGGAAGACGCAACCATGAAAGAACTGAAATTTCAGGATGCGTATATCATCCAATATAACGAAGGAATTTCGGTGACCAACGATAAACCGATGACACTCTCGCTTGTGCTGTCATCCAGGGTGTTGGAAATGCAAAATGCATCACTAGAAAATGATTGGCCTAAAGCTTAAAAGCTCATTTGGACCATGAAATTTGGAAAGACGGTCTATCGCAGGAAAGACCGTCTTTTTTGTAAACTTTATGAACAGCTAATTTATGTATTTTGATAAGCCAAAGTTATTGATTGAGATGCATATTGAAGGAAAGGAAGTGGCGCATTTTCTTTCCTTCAATATCCGTCAGCGTTTTAATGCCCACCACGAGTTTGAGCTCCGGATAGAGCATGGTAAACTCGGGATTCCGGGATTGATTAATCTGCAGGATAGCCGCTCTTATGTGGGACGTACATTGGCGATCTCTTTTGGCTATGCGCAGCAAAGCATGCAAAATTTTTCGGGCATTATCACGGAAGTATCCTTGACCCAAAGTCACGGTTATCAGGGGGTATTGCAAATTAAAGGTTATAGCCCCACCATATTGATCGATCGTGGGAAAGATCTGGGTTCTTATTTCGGAAAATCGCTGGGTGACATCGTCAAGCTCGCAACCGGAGATGTGGTGCAGAATGACCTGCATATGAATGTTAACCCCAGTAGGTCTGAACCGATCGACTACCTGATCCAATACCGTGAAAGCGATTTTGAATTTCTGAACCGCTTATCGGCAGAATACCTGGAGTGGTTTTATTACGATGGCGAACGGCTTCATTTTGGTAAGCCTTCGGAATTACCTGCTGGAAAAGTAACCTACGGACGCGAAGTGAACCGCCTGGATTACGGTATTCAGATACGCCCCATTAATCATCGCCGCTTTAGTTATCTGCCGCAGCATGACCAGCTACTCGAAAGCACCAGTAATGTCAAATCAGATGGTCATCCGGATCAGGTTTTTGCCATGGAGCGCGCTTCGGAGACATTCAGTAAAGTGTTCAGTCAGCCTTTGGATATCCGTGTGGATACACAGGGTGAACTGCAGCGTATTGTGCAGCAGCAGGAAGAAGCCAATGTGGGCCAGCTGCTGCAGGTATCATGCGATAGCGATTCGCCAGCCATTCGACTCGGTGCGCAGATAGAAATTGAAACAAGTTTACGCCAGGATCTTAGTTTCGTAACGGATACACTCGGCAAATTTCTGATTACTGAGGTCGAACACCATTTCGATGATGTGGGGCGATACACCAATAGGTTTAATGGCATATTAGCCAGTACCGAGCGTATTCCAGTGCGCGAATATATACGGCCACAGGCAGATATGCAGATGGCGGATGTGGTTGACAACAATGATCCGAGTGGTCAGGGTAGGATTCGGGTCCGCTTCAAATGGCAATGCGCCAATAATGACGAAACCGAATGGTTGCGCATCATCACACCTAATGCTGGTACTGGTGACCGCGGCGTCAACCGTGGTTTTCTTTCGATCCCCGAAATCGGCGATCATGTCATCGTGGCCTTTGAAGAAGGGAGTGTCGCACGCCCTGTTGTATTGGGGAGCCTGTATAACCAGACCACGGCAGATAGTACACCGCAGATACAGAATCACCTCAAAAGTATCACAACCCGGTCGGGACATCTGATCGAGTTCGATGACAGTCAGTCCACACAGGGGATAAAAATTACAGATATCAAAGGTAATATCGTTCATATCGACAGCCAGGGGAGTAATGTGACCATCACCGCATTGGAAAATATGACCTTAAACTGTAAGAATATGCAGATCAATGTCACCGAAAATATGGATGTACAGGTGGGAAAAGACCAAAGTACTTCGGTCGGTAACAATCAGACTGTATCTGTTACGAAAGATATTGCCACGACTGCGGGCAATAATTATTCTCTTACGGCAACAGGAGATATCAGCGAGGATTCGGACAACCGTACTGAAATTGCGAGCAAAGATTTCAACAGACAGTCCGAGACATCGAACGAGCTAGCATCCGAAATGACCATCTTTAGCAATAAGGAGAATATGACATTGCAGAGCGGGAAAACGATAGAAATAAACAGCGTCGAGAAATCTAAACTGTTTTAGACGATGAATGAAATTAAAATAGCCAAAAATAGTCAATTAAACCGTCTGATGGAAAATAGCCAGCAAGAATCAGGCAGGGGTCGTGTCTGTATAGACAGGGCTTTCTTGTTGTTATTTATGTTGCTGAGCATCGCTTCTAGTTGTCAGGAATCAAAGATGAACGAAAAAAAATATGTATGGGGCGGGGCTGTTGTCGCGCCCAAGGAATATCCGGTGGAGATCTACGATGGCGCATTATCCACTGGAGATTATGCCTACCGTTTTGGTCCGATTTATGGAATTTTGAAACAGGGATGGGGAAGGTCGGTCAAAGGGATGGGATCACCGGATGAACCCGTTGCGCTTCCCGACGAATTACAGATGACTTGGTATTCCATTCAGGAAGAAAAATTCTATACAGGCCGTTGGAAGCTCGATAAGGAGCAGATGGACAAACTTTGGGAGCAAGAAAGCATCAATCTGCGAACCGGCGAAAAGGAAAATTTTGAAACTTTAATTGTTGGGCTGGCACCCGCGGGAAATGTAGCCCTATGGGCTGATGGACAGAGGCAGGTACTATTAGGTACTTTCCAGGCGCATGACACCACGATCACCCAGGAAACGGCGCATGAGGAGTTTGCGCATTTCTTTCGCAAGGAGTACCGCGATGCAGCCTACAAACCTGATAAATTATACGATGGCGAACTGTACGCCACCTTGGAGGGACAAGGCTGGCCGAAACCGCAGCTGTACCTTGACTACAACAAAAAATATGCATGGAAATTTGCCGTAGAAGGGATTGATCTAGGGGCGAAAGATTATTTTTTCTATGAGTGCTTCAATGGCGAAAGAGATATGCCATTCAATACGGACAGCGCCAATACGAATCTTCCGAAAGCAATTCTAGCGCACAGCTATGTCAAATGGACAGACGGGCAAAATCAACATTGGGTTGCTGATCTAAAGTTTAAGTACGATGTCATCAAAAAGGCTTTTGAACAGTTTGAACCTACAGAAAAAATTGAATTTCTATTTCAGATAGATACTTCGGCTAATGTATTGAACACCTATTTGCGGTCAACTTCCAAAAAAGTAAAAATTGTGGGCTACGAACCGGCGCTGGTCCGGGTCGATAATTAGATGGTATGGCAAACGTTGAATTTAAAGAATATAATCCGCCACCACGCAATACGCAAAAGCCGTATACGGTGACGATAGACATATTTTTTGACGGCACGAAAAATAATAAGAACAATACGGATGCGCGTCGTACAGGACATAGTTCTTTCGCTAAATATGGCAAGTCGGATGATGAATCAAGTTATCAGAACGATTGGTCCAATGTCGCCCGGCTTTGGGAGAATTGCACCAATGCCAATCGCCTTTACATCGAGGGCATAGGCACCACCGACCGGCAGAAGGATTCGACTATGGGCTATGCTTTTGGTTCGGGCTTTACCGGCATCCGGTTTAAAGTGCGAAAAGGTTGTGAACAGTCTGCAGAGATCATCAAGGGAGTGTTCGATGCAAATGCAGGTAAAGTGCTTCGACAGATTATCTTTAATGTGTACGGCTTTAGCCGTGGTGCGGCGGCAGCCCGCAATTTTGTCTATGAAATTGGCAAGGCAGCTTATAAAGGCCGAAAAGTAGAGGCCGAGGGTATGACGGCTTATTATGATGGCGACAATATGCCCGCCCGGGAGGAAATGCCCGCAGGTGGACACCTGGGATATGCATTGAAGCTGAAAGGGATCAACTTAAATCCAGCCAATGTGGTCGTTAATTTCCTGGGTATTTTCGATACTGTCGCTTCGTATTCTGAACTTCCTGTACCCCGTTTTTCCAACGATATCGGCGAACTTAACCTCAATACACTCGGAAAGGCGCAACATGTCGTGCATTTTACGGCCCGCGACGAAATGCGCGAAAACTTTTCACTCACGCGTACGCCAAAGGGAATTGAAAAGGATCTGCCAGGGGTGCACTCCGATATTGGTGGAAGCTACCTGAGCGGCCCCGAAATCAAAGAGGAAATCGAGACCGCCATGCTAAGAGGTACCTTGGAACGACTACGGGATAAATTGATCGCCGATGGTTGGTATAAACCCGGTGAATTGACCATTACTGATGGCTGGTACTGGGCGCTGCGGGGCGAAAAGCGCATGGTATACAAAGAATATAGCTTTATACCACTGCATTTTATGGCACAATTTGGTAAAGACAATAACGCGGAGCTAGACCGGGGCAAGATGGAGGCCAAGTATTCGATCAGCGGACATGCTGTACTCCAGAGCACAAAGGCCAAACTGAGCGCCTATGTATTTGACGGCGCAGCTTATCCCTACGGTGGCACACAATTAACAACTGCCAATTTAAATGAACTAAAAACATTGCGCTACGGATATTTCCATCGTTCAGCACGTAGGGAGGGCATCGGAATGGATCCGAACAATGATTGGCAAAGAGTGGAACTTAAGGAATAATTTGATTCGGGTATTTTCGTTTATAATAGATCTGGGAGTGCTAGATTTGAGCTATGAGTACAGCGCCGATAAACCTGATTTAAAAATAGGATAGAAATGGCAATTTTAAAACAAGCAACAAATATCAAGATACGTGTTCAGTCTGATTATAATCTTCAAGTAGGCGGTAAGGTCCAAAAGCTTGCGGATGTTCTCAATGTGGAAGCTAGGGAAGGCAATTTAGTCTTGGCAAGTAATAAAAAGGTACATGGCCGTGGAAATAAGGAGAGTTAAGGATGGCAAAAAGATTTAGCTTATTGTTTGATGATGATGCGCCAAACTCGGAGCAGAAGGAACCTTTGGGTGCGGCGACTGTGCAACAGGACGGGATTCCTATTTCAAAACAGATCAAGTTCCGACAATTAGTCCTTCAGTGGCCGATTGGTAGCTGGCGAAAATATGGCGTACAAATTGATTTTTCAGAAGACGGAGCGTATAATGAGATCAAATATGAGACTGTGATCAGACGCCTGGAAGATCATGATTCGGGCGATCGTTTATTTGAAATCAACCGCTCAGCAGATGTCTGGATTAATGAAAAGGAACCGGACTTGGTCATGGACAAATTGGCCCATGAAACTGGAAAAGTTGTCTTTCCATTATTGTTGCGGATAGATGCAGCTGGTGTAGCCACGGCTATAGAAAATTATGCAGCCATACTTCAACGCTGGCCTGATGTAAAAAATAACTTATCAGATTATTTCGAGGGAGAATTTTTTGACCAGTATGTCGCCAAAATTGAGCAGGTCTTATTCGATATCGATCGTTTTACATTTGCAGTGCTTTATAGAGACTGGTTTTTACAGAGCTATTTTCTACCCATTTTCAAAAATTATGGTGAAGAGCGGACGCGGATGGATTATCTAAAGTTCCCTTTACCTGCTAGCTTTGGAAATCCCGGATTTTTTAGTCAGCAGACTATTGCGGACTATACGACTGATCAGGGCGCAATAGAATTGACCCACCGGGGCGAACTGCAGGAAGATAAAGGACTCACGATACAGAAATATACGGGTAGCTACGAAGGAATAGTCAGGTTGCACCCCTTCCATAATCATATTGTGGCTTATAAAGGGGAGTGGAAGCTCAAAGAGTATAATAAAAATATAAGTGTTGTAGTTAAATATTTTGAGCTGGACAACCCTTCTCTTTTTGGGAAGAACAACTGGATGAAAGAGGGGCAGCGCCAAGTGGAGGAGCGGGGAAAAGATAGGCAGGCGAGTTTGTTAAAGAAATTATTTAATTAAAAATGGCAGAAAAACATGTGGTCGTACAAGGTGCTCAATGTATGTGTAAATTTGGCACCAGCCCAGATAAATTAAAAGTCATGACGAATTCCCAGGAATTCGTAAACGATAAAAACGCAGCTAAAAAGAGTATCGCCAGTACGGTTGATATCGGGCCAACTTTTGAAAAAAACATGTTTGGATCATGTTCCAAACTCAATAATAAACCTTGTAACGCGACCGTATCGGAATGGTCCAATTATTACGAGGATATTACCTTAAAAAATGGAGGGAAAATTCTTTTGGAGGATTCTAAAGCGACCTGTCCTATCGGTGGAAAAGACTGCATATCCATTGTTCAGCATGGGCAGAAAGCTGAGCCATCCGACGAGAATAAAAAAAATGCAAACGAAAATGTGCAGAGTCAGTTAAATCCAATGGATGTACCTGATGAACTTTCAGCGACAAGTCAAGAACAGGTTATTGATGGTTAATACGTATTTATGGCAAAGAAAGGTGTAAAAAAAATAGATGTTCTCCCTGGAACTCCGCTAATAAGCCGAAACAGTTCTGTCATTGTAATACCCGCCGCTACATCGGTGCGATTTCAGGTGGTGGAATGGTTTCCCGGAACGTCCGAAGCCCAAAAGAAAGGCGAAGTGTTCTGGATCAGACAATCGGATGATAGAGGCGTTGATTATTTTAAGCAAAAGAAAAAATTCAACGATTATAGTTTATTTATTCCAAAGAGTTTGGCCGGAGGTACGCGCTTTTATCTGGAGGCCAGTTTAAGCGGATTTAAAGATAAGGAAGTGACCGGCGTTTTTGTTCGGGCTTATGCGCCTTATAGATTGGTCAAATCCTACTGGAAGGAGAATACACCGAATAATAATCTTCAGATTCATAATGGCAACCCGACAAAGTTTAACCGACCGCTTCTGCTCAATCTGGTCTTGGAAGGTGTTAACGATTATGAATGTATCGTGGAGATTTATAATTGTGAAGCCAACCTGTTTTCGGCAACCGACGATCAGCTTGTAGGCAGCTATACCCAGACGGTCAAAAACGGTGAATTAAACCTGGAAATTGCAGCTTCTGAGACCTTACGATGGAAAACAAAAATGGGCTTTAAGAAACCCAAAGAACGTTTTTATATCATGGTTAAGGTGAAGGGGCAGAAGGAGTACATCAAGGATACCACCGCAAAAGGGGATGTCCGGCATGCGATTCATCTGTATATCCTGAATCAGGTCGGGGTATGGCTTGAACCGATCATGCCAACCACGAATAAAGTCGTCACTGTAAATGAAAATGAAGCCAAACCACAGAAAAATGATCACTGTAAATTCGAGACGATCAGTGTACATGATCGAGATAAGGTAACCATTTTGTTCAATGAAAAAGATCCGAAGACTTTTGCTGTGGCTGAAAAGAACTATCGCTTTTCGTTTGATCTTTTTTATGGTACGGATCAGTTTGAGGTGCCGCAGGAGTCGAAGGCAATCCTCAATAATATTATTAAATTCCTGAAAAATAATCCGCAGATTCCAGCCAAGGTAGAGTCTTTTGCCGATATCCGGAATACAGAAGCCTACAATCAGAATCTAACAGACAAGCGTGCAAATCACATTTTGAGTTACCTGTATACCAATGGGGTAACCAATAAATTGACGGTAGGATCGTATGGGGAATCAAAAGCCAAACAGTTCCAGTACCTGACGAATGAGGACCGACCGATACATAAAATCAACCGTAAGACGGCGATTTCCTTTGATCTGAAAAACCTAAAACGTATTTTTTACAACACCATCCTTCCTAATATGGAGCAGCAGACGGATCTGTCCGTGTATGTTAAAGGTTTCGATACGGCAGGCTGCTTATTCAAGGGGGATAAAAAACATGATAAATCCAAGGCCAAATACCTCGAACTGGTCAATGTCAATCAGAGCCGCGAGGCGGTTAAGGATATCAGCATTGCGGGCGAAAAGTTAACTATAAAAGTGTTTTCTTTTGAAGCAGGTATGTTTCCGACACAGATCGCATTGACTCCAAATCGATATGAACTGCGCATCAATTCCTGTGCGTATTTTCCGGACAAATCACAGACCACTATCGTCGTAAATGCCTTCACGGATGCGGTATGGATCATACACGCGGTGTATGATTACACGGGCAAATATCCGTTAAATTGCCGCGGTGTAGCGGTAGATACGCCTATTATCCGTGGTATTGCAGGATTGATGGAAAAGGCCAAACCTTATATCGATCTGTACCTCAAAGTCCTTAATTATTTCCCCTTGATGGGACCCCTGCAAGGTGAGCTTTTAAAATTGGTGCTCGAATATTTTAAATCCGAAGCCGAGATGTATGGTTTAGGTTATGGTAAAAAGTGGAATTTTAGTGGTGGGAAATTCGGAAAAGAAGAAAGCTATGCACAGGGTAACCAGGATTTGGTCGAGAAAGGGATTTTGACGCTCACGATCTTGGTCATGATTGTCGAAATCATCATTGCAGTATTGACCATGGGAGAATCTGCAGCGACAAAACTTCCCAAGCTCAAAAAATTGGCCAAAGGGATAAAGAAAGTACAGGATGCAGGAAAGCAGGTCACTGACCTCGGATTCGACTTTATCTTTCCGAAAGTAGCATTTACTTATGGCTCATACCTGGAAAAGGTCAACAAAATCGTTCATTTTGTGACTCAGTTTAATATCAAAGCGGATCCGGTAATTGGTATAAAGTTTGATAAAAAATTAGCATTAAAAGATTTACTGACAAATTCATTTATACAAAATGATAAAGATCTTGCCGATTCATTAGAGAAAGAAAAAATTAATCGGGATGATCTATTGAAAGACAATTTGAAAAAAGCTGCTCGCAATAAGCTTGGAGGTAAGTTAAAAGATGGGATAGGAGAAGGATTTCAGACCTTATTGGATAAGGCGGGCATAGACGCTAAAATCAGTATATTCTTTTCAGGAGAAATTAAACAGGAATATCAGTTGAAGGTTTCGGCTCCGGCTAGCTACGAACAATATGACGGTAAGGTGGAGGTGAAAAATCAGCTTGTATCTGGTTTTAATAATAGTGCTGGTAAGTCTATCGGTGAGTCTTCGATTAAAATGAAAGGCCAATTGGAAGCAAAGGGACGTGTTTATCTTGTCGGTTGCGTTCCTATTGATCCGTTTTCTGCGCAACGGTACTTCGGCAATTTTGCAACACGTATAGATGCTTATCTCGCCGCAAGCATGGAATCGCATTTTAATCATACCCGAACCTGGAGTGCGGGCGACCGTGAAGGGCTTTATTATCAGGATACAATTTATTTTTCGGGCATCAAAGGCAGTGTGCAGTTAGGCGTAGATTCCAATCGTGGGTCAGACGATTCTTGGGATGCCGCAAATAAAAAAGCAAATCTTGTTAATACGGAATTTAATCTTTTTGGTGAGCACACATTTAAGATGCCTAAAATCCAATTTTTATAAAATGAAGAATCTATTGATATTATTTCTATTTGTGACGATGTCATGCCAAAATACAGTTAATAAAATGATTAAAGTACCTATAACCGAATCAAATCCGACGGTAATCACGGCTGAAAATGCGCTGGCCGTAAAAGAAAAAATGATCAAGCATTTTCCAAAAGAACCATTATACTATGTCTACATGGATCATGAACAATGTTTTTTTGAGATATTGGTCAATGATATTCCTGCATTTCGGTATTTTCAGGATGGGGGGATCATGTCACCAGTGCTATTAAACAATTTTATCGCTAAATCGGGAAAACAGAAAATTACCTACCGGCTTTACCCGCAGACGACCCGTGAAAATGGAGATGGATTTAAAACGTTGACGCCTTATACCCGATTTAATATAAGCCTTTATTCGCGGGATAATGTAGACAGCCTGACGAGTTTTGATAAACAGATCAAAATACTGGAACATACGAACCTAAAGAAGGAAGACGGTAAAACGTTTATTGGAGCAGGTTTACCTTACTATGAATATACGGTAGAATTCAACGCCAGCGTCCCCTATGAGCAATCACCTTCACTCGAAAATGCCTTAGACCTAAGAACAATGAATAAGGAGTTGTTGGAAAAGAAGACGCTGGAAGCATACACTTATTTTTCAAAATTAATAAGCGATAAAAATAAGGATCAATACTTTTCATTGGTGTTCAATAGTGATATGCGGCAATTACAATCTGAATATTATACACCCGAACATCTAAAAGTAAATGGTATGGATGATCTGTTTTATTTTGATACCCCATCTTTCAAGCTCGAGCCATTGGAAAATTACGCGACAAAAATCTATGGAGAGGGCAAACTGGTTTGTTTGGAACATACCTCAACAGACACCAGGTTGAAGGGACGGTCTTCCATGTGGGGAAAGTATGATGCCGAGGAGGGCGGTGTACGTGTACGCTTTTTAAGGATATTGCTTTATATTCCAAAAGGAAAAGACAGCTTCGAAATTTGGTAAAGTGATGAAAATATATTTATTGATGCTGTTATGTGTAATTGGGGTTACCTCATGTAATTCTCAAAATAAAAATGATTTAATGGCACTGAAGTTTAATCAGCCAATTTCCGACTTGATTAATACGCAAAAATTAAAGGAAAGCCAGGATGTGGTTTATGGAATCTCTTCCTATGAAACAGACCAATTGGAAGGATTCAGGTTAGGTGATGTAAACCTTTCCACTTATAAGTATCCGAAAAGTGCGGCTGCGGATTACAATAATATAGAAGTGTATGTAGACAATCGCAAATCTCAGCAGTATCTGGGATTCAGATATAATACGGTGGACCAGGAAGAAATAAAACAGTTAATTGAATATTTTAAGAAGAAATATCCAACGTATGAACAAAGAAAAGATTCAAATGGCGATGGCTATTTTTGGGATATCGGCCCCTTGGACGCCTGGCTTTTCTATTATCCAAGTACTTCTATAGATGGTAATGGAAAAAGCTTCTTAAATTCTAATTTCTTATTTGTAAAGAAAGGAACCCATATGGAAAATAGTCAGGATACAAGTTATAATACCATTTTAGACAATTTTAATATGCTATATCCTAAAAATTAGAACTTATGCAAAAAAACATATTAAAGTTCGGGTTTTGGGGCTACGATGTGTAAATTTCAAAATTATACCCTGAGTTTTAGTTTTCGTAAATTCCTAAGATTGTTAAAGTAAGTAGCAGTATTTAAAAATTATGGGTAAAAATTACTATAACGTTGATTTCAGTTTTTCTTTTTTACTTATCATTATGTTTGGACTATCTTGTACCGGCACTGACGAGAAAATTACCAACCCACCAATTACCGAATCAAATCCAACGAATGTTACGGTGGGTAATGCTCTGTCCATAAGAGAAAAGATGATCAAGCATTTTCCGAATCAACTTCTATACTACATTTATGTCGATCATGAGCAATGTTTTTTCGAAATCCTTGTGAATGATATTCCGGCATTCCAATATTTTCAAGAGGGGGGAATTATGTCGCCCATTAACCTGAATAATTATATTGCCAAATCGGGAAAACAAAAAATTACCTATCGGCTATATCCGCAAACCGAGCGTGAACAGGGTGAAGGATTTAAAGAATTGACACCTTATACCCGATTTAAACTTACTCTTTTCTCCAGAGATCATCTGGATACAGTTGGTGGTTTTGATCATCAGGTGCAATTGCTTGATCATGCAAATTTAAAAAAAGAGGATGGCAAGACCTTTGTCGCAGCTGGATTGCCTTTTTATGAATATACACTAACCTTCGACGCTATGGTACCCTACGAGATTCCTGCACTAGCCAATGCGCAAGATTTGAGTAAATTACCGAAAGATGAACTGGAAAAAAAAACTCTAGTAGCTTATAACTACTTTAGGGAATTGATCGAGAATAAGAATAAAGATACTTACAGTGCGCTGGTTTTTAACAGTGATGTACGACAGATTATAAGCCAATATCAGGATGAGAATAATATCCGTGAAAATGGTGATGAAGACATGTTCTACTTTGACAATCCTACTTTTAAAGTTGAACCTATAAAGGATTATACGTTAAAACTTTATGGAGACGGAAAACTTGTTTGCCTAGAGCAAAGTTCTTTAGATTTACGTCTTCGCGGTGGTTCGGCTATCTGGGGGAAATATAAAGGTGACAAAGGGGGCACTTTCGCGCGTTTTTTAAGTTTGTATTTATATATTCCTAAAGGAAAAGACAGCTTCGAAATTTGGTAATAGGATCAGAAACTTATAAAGTAAACTATTGCCGTACGCTAACTGGATTGGTCGGTAGTTTAAATATAAAAACGATGTATAAAAATAAAAGACTATTGTTGCCCTTGATCATCTTAATAATCTCCGGTTGTGTTTTTAAGGGGAAAAATAAAGGTATGGATTTATACAGTGTCTTTGGGAAAGAAACTCCAAAAGATATTGAACAAGCTGCCAGCCGGAAAAGTGATCAAAAAGGACATTTCGAAGTAGGAAATGGACAGTTTAATCTGGTTGATAAGGGAGAGGTTGTGACAAATTATAGTTTCGACGAACAGGACGCTCAAAAAGTAATGTTTGCTGGATTAGAAATAAATGAATCTTATGGTGCTAAAGTGATGTCATACAACAACACAATTGCTTTTGTCTCGTTAAAAGCTCCTGAAGAGCATGTGAAAGATTACTTTAATTCTTTTGTGAAAGAATTAGGAAAGTCGGATAGTATGCATATAGAAAGTATTGCTATGGCGGCTGTAAACGATAAAGTGAAATCAACTTTGCAAGAAGTCTTTCCGGGTATATTGAAAGCTTATAAAGGTGATATTCCGGATGTAATGGTCTACCCCCAGCGACTATTTTGGAAGAAGGGAAATGTGAGGTATTTCTTGACGCTAGATCCGGTTGGAGATTTTGTCAATCTCAAAATCGACATAATTACCGAAAAGGCACTCAATGATAGGATTGTTATGGGTTATCATGTCCCCCAATAAGCTAACAGGCGCTACTGTTATCTGTAGACGGCAGGAACTGCATGCTGTTTAATAAACTGTTAAAACGATCCGCTTGAATCGCTAAAACACCTATTGCTAAGGTTAAAACTGTCGCTAATTAACATAAAATTAATATGCGAAAAAAATAATAAGATCGGTAGCGGATGTAGCATAGTTAGATATAGGCAATGCTTTTTGGTGCTGTTAGCATGAAAATATGCTGTTGAATATAAGTTTGTTATGTCGTTTATTAGCATGCGCATTGCTTTTTGTCGGCTCAACAGGGTAATCTTATTATTTGTGGCCTATTTTTTGCTTTTTCTAATCACGGTAGAATTTAACTATTGTATTAGTTGTAATGCCTGTACTGGATAAGTGATGTTTTCATTACACTTATCTTATCCTCGTGTAGTTTTAGTAATTATCTAATTTGTGAAGTAATGTGATTTTAGAATAAATTGTAATACATGAAGCCAATAAACCAAAAAGAAATAAACGCGGCTTACCGCAAATTTATCATTGCCTTTACATTGCTATTGCTGGTAGCACTGTCTAGCTTTTTTCTTTATCTCAAAGCTTCTGAAAAAGAATATGTGATTTTGAAAGAGCAATACGAAGAGGTCGAGAACCTGATGAATGCGAGAACTGACATCAATAGACAATTTGCACAGATCAATCAGTATTTTAAGGATATCGGTCAAGGCAACGCGGATATGTCTGCCATCGCTAGAAAGCGTATCCTTCAAAACGAAATTGCTAAAGGATCGGGACATATAACCCGTGTGATCGATGGGTTGAAAGCGGACAGTGGCCGGGCAAGTCTAAAGCTATACCGCCGGCTCAATAAAGACGTTATCTTGGTCTCCCGACTTCAGGATTCTCTTTTTTCGACCAAAAATGTAATAGAAAGTAAACGAATGCAGCTGCAGAGTTGTATCTCAATGAACAATCAGATTAATAAAGTTGTAAACCAAGGTTCGATAGTAGGTAGATAAGATATGATTAAACTGAGCTTAGCTGAAAGACGTGAACATTTTTTGCTGCTGATGGCAGCTTTTGTATTGGCAATGACCCTCTTGGGATATATATTATTTTATAATGACGGCCCTCGATTTGCGATATCTAAGGAAGATTTAGCCTTGCGGATCCATGATGATCAGAAATTTGAAGAATCGGCAAAGTTGGCGCTGCGCTATGTTGATAGCGTTTCAGTCCAAATAAAGCGGTTTGATCCTTCTGTGCAAGCGGTCTTTATAGAGAATGATATTAAAAAAACGTTTTCTGATATCAATGCGTTATACGCACAAAATAGCTTCGACAATAGATACAGCATTTTTGCTCAAAGCGCATTATTTTATGAGAATTATTACGTCGATAGAAGGGAACTCAAAGGTAATCTCAATGATATTGAACGCATTTCCAAAAATCTGGATGACTGCATTGTCAATCGTAAACAGTTGCAGCAGACGATCAATATGATGAATGCACGCTAATTTTAATTTTAAAAATCAATTTTTTAAACAATCAATTGTAGCTAAATGGATAGGAATTTTATTGAAGAGGGATCTGAAAGAAATGTTTCGAAAAGCAACCCTCGTATTTATTTATTTATCATTATCTTTTTGGTCGTCGCTATTTTAGCCGGATTGATTTATTTTTTCAAGGTCTATACCAGATCAGAAGAGAAGATCAGTGCCAAAATTAATAAAACTGAAATTTACCTGAATGAAGATCTCATTTACGCCGACAATACCAATGGTGCAAAAAAATGGCTATGGGAATTTGGTAACGGCGACAAGTCCACAAAACAACAGGGTACCTATCGTTTTAATAAAGTAGGATCCTATGTAGTCAGGCTCACCGTAAATGAGAATTTGCGTGAGCAATTCTTTGTTTCTGTAAAGGATAGCGTAGTCCATTCCGTTTCTCAGGATACAACATTATTTATCAGCGGTTCTACAAACGGTATTGTACTCGAAGAGATTCGTTTGGAAGCAAACGGGCCCGGTGAAATATTTGAATGGTGGTTTGGTGAAACCGGAAAAGTTGATGCCATCGGCAAATCAGCATTGTATACCTATACCAAACCCGGTGTTTATCAGGTTAGGCTCCGTTCGGATAAAAGTTCAAAATTTGCAACACATACGATTCGTATTGTTGACCCCGCAGCAGATATCAATCAGCTGGTCACTCCGGGCAAAGGGGCGCAGGATGCACTCAACGATCTAAAAGAAAAAATCCAGGATATCGCTAACGGTGCCGATTTTAATTCAAAATATAATTACATCTTATCTAAATATCTCTGTGGTGACGAAAAAGTGAAAGTGAATGTCGAAATGGACGGTAAGAAGAAGCAAATGGATATTTACGCTTATCTAATGGGACTTACTTTTTCAAAAGGGGTCACCATTAACGAAGTTACGGTTGAAAGTGCGTCAACGCCCAATGCCACAAAAGAATGTCCTACTTTAATCAAAGTTAAACAATCAAAATAAAGCCTCGTCCTGTATGAATTTAGTTAAATCTTTTCGGTTTTGCACCTTATGTCTAGGGATGTTGTGGAGTGCCTTCGGCGCAAATGATGTACATGGACAGTCCGCAACATCATTCGGTGGATCTGTGGTCGGATTGCCCGTTCCATACCTCGAACCCAATGCGTCAACTTCAACCAAGGAATCCTTTGGTAAATCTAACCTTCCGTGGATTGTTTTTTCTGACAGAAACGACAACTATACCACCACCTCGCCGGGTGGCACCCTGATGATGGAGAAGCTCTCGTTTATGCAGCCCTTTTATGTTTCGGAAGAAAAGGATGGCTATCTAAAATTGTTGCGGTTCAGCGAAAATATGGTCCGTGGGCTTAAATTGAAAGATAAAAAGCATGTAGAAAGTGTCGGTTGGATTGCTAAGGATAAACTTTTGCTATGGCAACGTTCATTTGTCGATGTGGCGACGCGCTTTCCCAATAAAGCGCTGACAATCATCAATGATGTAGAACCTTTGCTAAATGGGCAATATTATTTCGATAAGAAAGATTCCATATTTGTCTTCGATGGACCGGATCTTAAAAATGGAAAGTCCAAGGTTGCTCTACACAACTATGTATATATTTTTAAAAAGTCTGATGATGGAAAGCAATTCCTGATCGGCTCAACGGATCAGTTTGTACCGCGCGAGGCAGCCAGATATATCAAAGGGTGGGTGTCGGCATCGGTCGTACAGAATTGGGGACATCGCCTTTATTTTGCTCCTTATACATTTGCTTCGCCACAGGCAGATTCTGTATTAACAAAGATCAATAAGGATCGCGTCGATGGGTTAGAACCCTATAAAATCGATCCATTGCTCGATACCGCAAATATAACAATGCTGGGTTTGCCTGTCCGTGCGGTGGATGATTCAGGTATCGCTACACATTATGCCATTGATGTCTTCAACAAAACGAATAATAAGGTATTGACCATTAATGGGGCCGAACTGACTTACCCGGGTTTGATCAACCTGATCAAAAACCGTTCAAAAGTTAATATTATTTTTGTGATCGACGGCGGAAATGCCATGCGCAACCATTTCGCTAGCCTTACAAATACCATTCAGGGATTTGAAAATAGTGTCGAAACTGTCTTTAACAAACAGAATGTAAAATATGGAAGTGTGGTATTCAGAAATCCATCTTCCTGTGGTGGCCGCAGTGCCAAACTGGATCTCACCGAAGATTTTCGGAAGCTTGTCGGTTTTTTACGGGACCAATCCAAGATCACCAGTGAATGTGATCGCGGAAACGCTGAACAGCCGCTATTTGAAGGTATCGCACAGGCGACAAATCTTGTTAAGGATGTCGCGCAGCAGACCAACCTCTTTGTGATTGTGGGGTCGACGGGTAATTTGGGTGGCGCAAACAACAGCCAACTCTCTTCGATCGCCCGTCGGGTGGCCGATGTAGAGGGACGTATGGTGATTCTGCAGGCTTTTAACAGCACGCCGACAACGTTTAATGATTTTATTGTACAATCCAGAAAGTTGGTTTCCAGTGAAGCGTATTATGCGGCCGAACGACGTAAATTCCAATTGGTTCGTGGAGAGGCCTTTGGTAATCAGTCTTATGATTTTAACCTGACGGATTCCATTTCATATTATCTGGATTTTCCTAAGAACAGCCTCATTCAGGGTGGAGTCGTTTTCCCAACGCGTGGCGCATCACTGAATAATAAAAGTTTCAATGTGGCTTTCTACCGTTTTATGGATGAAACCCGACAAGACATACGTTCGCATATCCATAGCTTGGATAGTGCATTCCGATTGACGGGTATTGAAAATACGAACGTCAATCCGAGTGTGGCCAAATCTTTGGGTGGCAAATTCAACCGGAATGTGGGAGAGGGAATGCCGCACAATGCCTTTAAGTTTGCCTCCTCCCTTAAATTCAGTCCTGACCTTCAATATCAGCTCACAAAAGGACTGGATTTTGATCTGATCCTTAATGCTGGTGAATTTAATGAATTTAGCAGCCTGCTTTCGGTCATGACCGGAGACAACCTCGTTAAAGATGATAATTCGTTCCGCAAGAAACTGTACGATAACTATATCGAGGAATATAAGAAAAAGTGGCCGATGTATTCAGCCCGGGATGTGGACAAATGGACTTTAGGGAAGTATTTTTCGGTGATGCTGGGGCTGCCAATTCTACACAATACTTTTACGGATATGAAAGTGGAAGCATTGAAGAATAAAAAGGAAATGTCTTTGCCGTCCTTTGAAGAGTATATCGTATACCTGCAAAAGGTGATGGCTATGACGCGTTCTTACGCTCAAAACCAAGGTAAGTTTTTCTCTAATGGTGAACAATATTACCGCGTCCGGGGCAGTTTTTTTAATATGAACACCATTCAAACGGAAAACAAATGACGGTCAGTAATTTCAGTGAATCGGTCAAATTAGCAATTCATATTGCGCAGGCCCTGGCTGAGGAATACCATCAGAGCCAGTTTGGCCCCGCACATCTATTAAAAGCCCTGATGCATAAAGATGTGGGCTTACGACAATTTGTGCAGTCGATCCAAAAGGATGACCAATATATCGCCGAATGGGCCGAAGTACGTATGGATGAGCTGGAGCGATCAAGAAACCTCCTGCCGGCCGAAGAAATCAAAGGAAATGAAGCTGTCATCCGGTTATTGGACGAGGCGGATCTCGTACGGATTAAATTGGGCTTGGATCTCATTACACCCATATGCCTATTGGCCGCAATAGCCAAGGCGGGCATTGCTTTTGATGTCAATCAGTTAAAATCCTTTCCGATCAAAGAGAAAGAGATATATGACCTGTATATTGATCAAAATCAGATTAAGCAGGCTGTATCGGGGAGTGCTGAAACCCACATCGGCCAGACCGGTGAGCAAAGCGGAATAAAAAATGCACTGCATCAGTATTGTATTGATCGGCTGCAGCTTGTGCGCGAGGGAAAGGCAGATCCAATCGTGGGCCGCGATCGCGAAATACGGATGATGCTCGAAATTCTCTGTCGGCGCAACAAGCCCAACGTCATTATCGCGGGGGAAGCAGGTGTGGGTAAGACGGCGTTAGTAGACGGTTTTGCCATCGATATTGTCAATGGTGACGTGCCGGAGCAGCTCAAGGCGGCGCAGTTATTTGAACTTGACCTCGGAGCCCTGATAGCAGGCGCTAGTTACAAGGGTGAAATTGAAGACCGACTGAAGAAAATTATTGCCGAAATCAAAGGCTTTGATAAGGCAATTTTATTTATTGATGAAATACATACACTTTTAGATAGCAAAGGACCGATTGGTTCGGGGGCGGGAAATTTACTCAAACCCGAATTGACCAGGGGTGAGATTACGGTTATAGGGGCCACGACACTTGAAGAGTATCGAAAGATTATTGAACCTGAACAAGCATTCAGTAGACGTTTTGAACTGCTGCAAATCACGGAACCTTCGGAGGAAAGAGCGGTTAAGATGCTTGAAAAGGTGCTGGATAAATACGAGCAGCACCACGGATTGAAACTGGACCCAGCGGCTCTTCCGATAATCGTTTCGCTGTCAAAAAGGTATATGAAGGATAGGCATCTGCCAGATTCGGCCTTCGACCTGATGGACCGTAGTATGGCCGCGCTAAAGCTAGCTCATAGTGGCTCTTTAGCCATCCTTGAAAAAGCTGACGAGGAATTTCAGCGCCTAAAAGCAGCACAGCAGCAACACAGTGAAATGGACCTGTTCAATGCATACAGGTGGCTTACAGAAGCTTTTTTTAATAAACTAAGTCCGATTCTGCTAGGCTTATTAAGTGAGGAAGACCGCTATGAAGAATTTGAGTTTGCTGAACAATACGCCGATTTTTTGGTACGCATTATCCCAGTGCTAAAAGAGCAGGCAGGCCAGCTGTCGGAGGCCCTTACTACACAGGACGTTGTTGCTGTCATGGCGCATAAAACTGGAATTCCAATGGGAAAACTGCAGGCAGGAGAAAAAGAGAAATTGATGCAGATCGAGAGTCACCTTCAAAAACGGGTAGTGGGCCAGGATCAGGCTGTAAAAGCTGTCGCCGATGCAATATTGGAATCAAGAAGTGGCTTAAATAAAAAGGGACAGCCCATCGGGTCATTTTTTCTTTTGGGACCTACGGGTACGGGGAAAACGGAGCTCGCCAAATCGATCGCCGAATTTCTGTTTAATGACGAGAAAGCAATGATCCGTTTTGATATGTCGGAATTCAAGGAGGAACACAGTGCAGCACTTTTGTACGGTGCGCCTCCCGGATATGTAGGCTACGAAGAGGGCGGACTATTGGTCAATAAAATTAGACAGCAGCCTTACACTGTACTGCTGTTTGACGAGATCGAGAAAGCGCATCCTTCCGTATTCGACACGTTCCTACAAATTTTGGACGAAGGGATAATGCACGACCGCTTGGGAAAAGCGGGTGATTTTAGCAACTCCTTGATTTTATTTACTTCTAATATCGGGAGTGAATGGATTGCCGGACAAATTGATGCGGGTAAGGGCTTCCCGACGCATAATCAACTGATGGAAGTCATGACTGCCCATTTCAGGCCCGAATTTTTAGCCCGTATTGCGGAAATTGTTCCCTTCGCACCGATTTCCGAAGAAAACGTGGTGAAGATCTTTGACATTCAGCTCCAGCAGCTGATTCAGTTGCTAGAAAAGCAGGGGGTGGATCTTTTCCTGACCGAGGACGCCAAGAAAGCGATTGCACTGAAAGGCTTCACGCCAAAATACGGTGCCCGGCAGCTGGCAGCAGGTATTCGAAATGAACTGCGCCGGCCGATTTCAAAAATGCTAATTGCCGGAGACCTTAAAAAGGGGGATGTATTGACGGTCGATTGGAACGCAGACCAGGAAAACCTACTATGGGATATAAAACAGAAATAGAATGTATGTTGTTTTAATACAGTGTACTAGCGGGCTGTATTCAACGGCTATTTGGAAATATTTTAGTATATTGTAAGGAAAATAGGATAAGTTAATTAGAGTATAAACTTAATTTTTAGATATATGTTTGAGTACGAAATTGGTGGAAACGAAAGAAAAGTAGAGACCTCGGAATCCATTGTTGACATCTCGTTCAATAAAACGATGTTTATTCAGAAACTGACAGATAACGAGCCTTTACGTCCGGAAAAGGTCGAAGGCCTGAAAAAAGTAGAAGATGTATTTGCTCATTTCAAGCCAAGTGTGGGAGTGGCTTTTGAGGATGAAGATGGTAGCAGCGTCCATGAGGAACTAAAATTTCAGAACCTTGGTGATTTTTCAGCTAAAAACCTCACGATGCAAAGTGACTTTTTGTCTAATCTAAGTGTACAAAAAGATCTGTCTGCAAGTGTGATTAAACAACTGAAATCAAATAAAACCTTGAAATCTGCTATTGAAAATGCAGAGACCAAAGCTGCGTTTATCAATGTGCTGAAGAATTTTATCGCTGAATTAGAAGCTAATAAATAGGACCCATGGCAAATACACAAGAAGAAAAAGCGGCACAGGCGGGCAGCGCAGCCGGATATAAAGAAGTAAAAGATAGAGCGGCTAAGGAAAGCTTGCAGGAAAGTTTAGATAAACTGGTACGTGTCGGGGGATTTGATCTGTTGGAAGCCTCGGTTGATGGCATCCAAAATCTAAATCCGGAACGCAAGGCGCGGAAACAGATTTTTTTAAGCGATGACCAAAAGAAGAAAGAACGGGAACAGCTCAAAAAGAAGATGGAACTCTGGGTAGACCTGCTGGAAAATTCGGATTCTGTCGCTGCAATGGTAGATAAAAGCGCCGAAAAGTTGAAGGTTGCCGAGGAAACGCTAAACCGCAATTTGGGAACGGCTCTGGAAGCGACCCGTGAGCTTGAGCAATCTTACCGCTCGGTCCACTTATTTTATAAGAATACAGAGGCCGACAAGGTGGACAATGTGGTCGTCATGAATGCCAGCATGGATCAGCTGACAGACCTTGACAATCCTAGGTTTATCGAGTATGTGTCTGAGGAATTCAAACAAAATTACGACCGGCTCGACCTGCGCGACAACTATTCTTTATTGGTCCTTCCGGGCTACTTGGGTTCAAACAAAGTGTTAGACCGCTGGGCAAAAATTGCCAATGCCAATAAAGCCATGCTGGTTACGGATTTTGCGGATCTGGAGCAACCGGATGACGTTATCGACTTATTTACTTCTGGTAATTATACCAGTGCTGAAGCGTACAAATCCAATGTCATCATGACCACCAACTGGTTGATCGGCCGCGAAAAAAATGTTACCGTAGGCGAGGAGGAAGACCTTACTGTACCGGGATCCGCGGCATTGGCAGGCAAGATGTATTACACACTCATGTCACAGGTGACTGCTGGAAAGAAACACGGTACAATCAATGAAGTAGACGGCGTTAAATTTGATCTAAAGAAAAGTGAAATATCGCATCTTGAACGTATAGGTTTGGTGCCGATGGTTAATGAATACGGAAAAGTAATGGCATTCTCTGCCAAAACTTTATTTAACGGTGATAATATCGGTTTGCAGACTTATTCTGTGGTTCGTGTATTCGACTATGTGACCAAAGTACTCTTCGATTTTCTAAACCGCAGAGCTTTCGAAAACTGGACGACCAAAACGGAAAAAGATCTGCGGGCGCAGATTGTCAAGTTTTTGGACAGTATTCAGGGGCCGGACAGATTAATCGAGCGCTTTAAAATCATGCGTTTTGAGCGCGACGATCAACAGAAAGATAAAATTCATCTCGATATCCACATTACCCCATTTTTCCCGGCTAAAAGTTTTATGGTAAAATTGGATGGATACAAAGGAGAAGATGAAAGCACCACGTGGGCGAGTGAATATAATCAGCAATAATTGAGTAAGGATGGAATTTTACCTAGATAAGCCATTGCAGCTGAACCTTCCGGTGGAAAATCAGCGGCTCAAAGAGTCAGATCTGGGTAAATCCATTTCGAATTATCTGGAGCTGATCATATTTACACGCAAGGGGGAACACCGCTTCAATAGAGATTTTGGCTGTGCCATTTGGGACCTGGATTTTGAATTGATCGTCAGTGAGAGTCTTTGGGAAGAAAAGTTCAGAAAGTCTCTGTTGGATTCCATTACGCGTTACGAATGGCGTATAACGCAGGTAGTTGTCAAGGTAAATATTTCTGAAGTGGAGACATTTTTTCCAAAGCGTAAGGTGGCTGAGATTAAGAAGAAGGTAATGATTTATGTGGAGGGGAAAATGGTGGAAACCGGTGAACGATATGCATTCAGTACTTCATTATTTTTGAGCCCATTATCGAAATAACGAGCGATATAGAGATGAACGATATTTTTTATTCCAGTAAAGAAGAGATTAGAAACAGGATCATAAAGAAAGCACAGGAACTTTGGGGGATCCAAAAGGTCTTCGATTTTGATCCGGTGGTTCTTTTACTTATGGAGGTGCTGAGCAGTGAGATTTTTCAGGTGTCCAATGATGTACGTGATTTTGAAAACCGGATCTTTGATAAGATCGGCCGATTGTTAGCGCCAGATTATTTGGTGGCACCTCTTCCAGCTCATGCCATTTTGCTTTATCAACCTAGTGAATCTGAGGTTAATGTGAGTCCTTACCTTCATCTGAACATGAAGAAGAAAATCGCAGCGGTAGGAACATCCAAGGAAGAAAAAATGGTAGAAATGAATTTTTCCAGCCTGGAAAAAGTAAATCTCTTTTATGGAAAGATTCGTTACATAGCTACACCAAGGCAGTTATACGAGGTACAGCCTAATGTGAAGCGATCGCTGGGAAAATCAATTCATATCAACACCCAGCATGCGATCTACCTCGGTGTAAAATGTATGGAGGAAGATCGGAAGAAGGCTTTTGAGGGACTCAATTTTTATTTTGACTGGGGAAACTATCAGGTCAACCGGGAAATGTACAAAGTGTTAAACCTTGGTAAGTGGCATCTGAATGGAGTTCCCATAAAACATCATCAGAATAGGTTTTTAAAACCCAATGAGCGTTTAGTGGATGAGCTGTTTGACCGTAAAAATTACCTCTTCAACCTGAGCCAGGATATAGAAGGTTACTATCAGCAGCATTTCCTGACACTGGACGATAACCTCGCTGAGGAATGTTTTATGGAAAAGCCACCCTTGCCGGAAGGGGTTGTAGCTCATTTTGAACAACAGATGACAGATAGACTGGATCAACACCTGGACTGGATCAGAATTGATATGCCGACCTCAATGCCAATCCAGTTGCTCGATGAACTGCATGTGCAGATCAATGCCTTTCCAGTCGTCAATAAGCGCTTGGTGGAAGGCAAACACCGGGTTAAAGCCCTCAAAAATATCGTCGGTATTGAGACAGCCCAACTTGAACAATTGCTCACAGTAGAGGAGGTTGTAGACCAAGAGGGTGAAAAATATAGTGAGGTGCCCTACAACAGATCAGGTGTACATGCCGAAGCAGGCTTTTATACCGTACGACAAGGTGGGGTCGAGCGGCTGGACAACCGCACCGCGAAAGATCTACTGGATTATCTGTTTGAACTGATACGGGATGAGAAGGCTGCTTTTGCATCTTATAACGCTGATTTTTTGAACGCTATATTGCGTGAGTTAGATAAAAACTTAGCGATGATACAACAGAAAGGAAAAGCCTTGCATCTCAGGCAGAATGATTTTAAACAGTATATTGTCATGAATCCAAAAAACGATGGCGACCTTCTGTTTACAAAAATGTGGATGACACATGCAGAGCTGGCCAATGGGATAGGTGTAGGTACACCCTTGCAGATTCAGGTGGGAGCAGTGAAAAATTATGAACAACTTGTCTTCTTGACCAACAGCAAAGGTGGGCGTTCCCGACTGAATAGAAGGGATAGCTTACAGGCTTTCAAATACAACGTGACTACAGGCGATCGTATCGTCAGCAAGAATGATATCATTAATTTTATTAAACTTGAACTTGGCCAGGTTGTTAAACGTATTGAAATAAAGCCAGGCGTGATGATGGATACTGATCCGAGAAAAGGATTTCAAAAGACTACCGATATTTATGTGGAGCCAAACGCGACTTTTGAGCTGGAAAACTCCGAATGGGATGAATTGTTGGAGCAAGTATTGAGCAAGCTCCAGGTACGCAGCAGTATGGAGGTGCACTATCGCTTGCTTGTCAAGGCCGGTTAGTGCGTTTGGGGAGAACTTAGAGATAAGAGGTATGCCCCAATACCGTATGGTTTTTATGCTGATCGTCGCTTAAATAGCTGTGTTTCACCTCCGGTAGAAGTTCATAACGAAGGTGTCTGTTTAAATGAGCGGGGAATAGGTGATCCAGTACCAGATGAATAATATATTCGTCTTTGGAATTGGGAAGATAGTTCTTTAAAAGTTGAGGATAGGATGGGCCTATTGTAATGGCAAGATAAGCTTCATTGAGTTCATAGGCCATGTTCGTCAAGCTGTCGACTCCGAGTTGACAGTTGCCCAATGTACTTGGTGGTAAGCCAATTTCTTGCCAGTCGATTTTGCGGTCATGTGTCAATTGCTTGATTTCAATCGGGATATTCAGGAGATTGCGTAACAGCTGTTGGGCATAAGTGATGTCGTTTTTATGGCTCTGAATTTCTGGAATAAAATGCATCCAGATGACCCGTTGGCGTGGGCTGAGCCGGTGTAATTCGGGGAAATTGGAGAGCAGCAGATTACTCATGTCCTGAAAGCTGGTCTGCATATCAAGACGGCTTTCATATTGGTCCAATTGGGTGCGCAAATGAAATAGCTCATTTTCAAATGGAGCGAAGAACTTGCGGGCATTTTGCTCCTGACGCCGTTTGTTGCGAACATCCTGGATCATGACATCTTCGTCGAGGATTTCACTGCCAGCATGAAGTGAGTGGAAGAGCCCTTCTGGGAGCATATCATAGAAACCCTCGCGGTTCATGTTGATACGCACAAATTCTTCATTACTCGTTTCTGATAGATAAGTGTTGATTGACTGAATCTCTGTAGAAAATGGGCGACGGCTTGAACCATCACAGTTAAAAATGATATGATCCGGATCTACACCATGCTGGATGAGATCAGCCGCCTTTTGGCTGGCCTTGATGTCTGAGCCCGTGGTGCCGCTTGAAAATAAACCGTCCTTTTTTTTCATTGAAAGAATTATTTCTTGAATAGTTAACCTCAGTAGATTGTTTCAACTACTGATTTGTATTGTAAATTATTTTATTTAAAGATAGTATATTTGTTTGTGAATAGTGCAACAGCTGAAATGGAAGTTCAAACAGTTTTTTTTAGGTACATACTTGCACCTTTATTAGTATTTATTTCGACGATTGTATTATCGGTCTGGAATAAGAAAAATTCCCTTCTTAGCAACAAGAAGCTTATTATTTCGATCCTGCTGGGTGGACTGGCTTTGGCTTTGCCTGGTTTTTTCGGTTTTTTAGGCTTTGGTTACATGCCATGGGGCTATTTTATGACCATGATGTATGCCTTGGGATGCGGGGTACTTTGGGTGTATCTGTTGAGTAAGTGGGATTTAAATACATTGGAAAACAAAAAGTTATTCGTGTTTTTCGTCATGTTTGTCATGCTCTTACTTGGACTATATATTTATAAGCTATTTTTCGACTGGATGAGTCCATTTCGTTTGGGCTGGTGGGCTGCAACCAGTATTTTTATCTTCATGATACCCATGTTTTTTTGGTGGACCTATATTGCACTCTTATCCATCCCAATGGAAATACATCGGGTCTGGGAGTATCCTCGATTTCCGGAGGAGATCAATCTGGATCATCTCGATTTTGATAAACTCCTGGTGTTGGAACTGGAGTTGTACAAAGACAGCAAAGATGTAGAGCCGCTGCGCGTGAAAGTAAAGGCACCGGAAAAGATGAACTTTGGACTTTGGTTTCAGAAATTTATCGAAGATTATAATACCAAATTTCCCAATACGCCAGTGCGGTATGTCGATGAGCAGGGCGAACACCAACGTTGGATATTTGTCGTGAAAAGATCTATTTTTAGAAGAAATGTTTACATAGATCCCGACGCGGATATTTCAGGCAATCAGATTACAGAGAAAATGACCATACACGCCAAGCGTGTTTCAGAAACTATAGGATAACTCATAAGCTATGCAAAAACCATTAAATTACGAAGGTATCAATTGGGTGGACGGGATGAAGCTCTCCAGTGGTGATTTTGTCCACACGGATCTATATACGCAAGATCTTGTCCGCGATAGTATCTCGGTCGGGATCCATCATTCGAATTTTGGATTGTTACCGGCTTTTGCGGGTTATGATCGTTCTTTTGATATATCCCTTATTAAAAAAAATACGAATTATCTGGAAGTCGAGGTCCGTTTCTGCAATGCGGTGACCAACGACGGTAGCCGGATCAATATCGCTTACCAACAGGGAGCTGTGGAGGCTAGTTTCAGCGCTTTCATGGACGTATCCAAACTATCTGTTGGAGAACATTATGTGGTTTTATACGTGCATTCATTTAAAAAGTCAGCATTTGGTGAACCCAATCCCGAAGAATCCCCACTGCGTTATCCTTTTGTAAAAAAGGAATATACTATTGATATCGTGAGCAAGTCTGCTGTCCAGCAGCGGCAGGTTAGCGGTTCGTTTATTCCTATTGGCAAGCTTGTAAACGAAGGTCAGGAGGCCGTATTGGTACCACATTATATCATGCCGAGTGTGTATATCGAAAGTCATCCACAGTTGATGGACTTCCATAACAGCCTTTACCGATCATTGAACGAGTTTCAATCAGCGGCATATCGGATTATGGACAAGACGGTGAATAGACCCAAGATCACAGAACTCGGACTCAATATCCGCCTGATCACGGAAAGAATTTTAGAATATATGGCCAGCTCTTTCTTTGAGTACCGCTCTATTCTTCCGCAGAAAGCACCCATTTATCTTTTAAAATATTTTTCCGACTTTGCTCATGTGTTTTTTAATGCGGTGAGGCTGGTGGAATCTGCTGAGCGTGAAGAGATGCTGAAATATTTCTATGAATGGAAAGATGTAACTCCGGGTAATTTTGAAGAGCGCCTGTCAAACCTTATCGAAATGCGGTACGATCATTTTGAAATTGCTGAAGCAATGGAATGCGTGACTGATTTTATGAATGTGATGGTTTCTTTATGGGGTAAATTGGCAACACTGGAATATATTGGTCAACGACGTGAAAATATTGTCGTTGCCGAACAAAAGGTTGTTCAGGAAGTACAGACCAGACGGACTTGGTCTTTGCTGGATTAATAGATTTATTACGGCTTGTCGGCATATCATTCATTTTTTTTGCTTATGTTAGCAAAAGATGAAGAATGTTTTATTAATTAATGGGGATCTTTTTAAAACAGCGTCTACTGATTTCCTAATGGATGCTTATCGGATTGGCGTAAAGCAGGCGGATGGCATTGTGCAGGATCTGCAGATTGCTGATTTACTTTTTAATTATAATATCAAACTTCCTTCACTGTATACAAGACCTTTGGAAGCTGATCTTCAGTTTGCCTTGAGGCGTCTCCACTGGGCCAAGCATATTGTCCTGTTTTGTCCCGTATACCGGTCGTATATTCCCTCTAAGATCAAAGGCTTTTTCGACCGCTTATTTCTTCCTTATCAAAGTAGTCTCGATATCAATCGCATCGATAATAACTTTTATGGAAAATCTGCCCGGATCGTCAGTATATTGGATCAGGATCTCTTTCATGAATATAGCTTGTACAAAAAAACAAACTTTATGAGTGTTAAGAAAGATGTTTTTGAGCGATGTCATATTTCTCCTGTGCGTACATCAGCCATGGGAGAGCTCCATCAGCTCAACAATTCCTATAGTGCCAAATGGGCTGATAAACTCGCCCGGTTTGGTCGGATTGATCTTGTTTAAAGATATAATCAAATTGCACCACCGCCATGTTAAAATACCTATCTCTTACCATGCTTACAGTTTAGATCAAAAGGGGGTATAATAAAAAAATCTACTAATTTAGTATACATTATTTTGTTTTAATGCTTACATTTGTTTAATCGTAGTTTCAATTGGCGTTGGCCACGATTTAATCACTATCTAAACAAAGTAAAAATGAAACAGCATTATCTAAACCACCTTTTCCAAGTAAATACGCAATCTTTTCCAACAGCTCATAAGGCGTTCCCTGCGTCACGAATGTGTAGCTAGCAAAATTCTCCAAACTTGTGATAATTGGGGCAATAATTACGGTATTGCCCGCTATCCATTTGCTATAAATAATATGTTTATGGCTAGTACATCTATTTTTTAAACTAAACGATTCTACCTATGAATAAGAGAAGAATTCGACGCTATTCGGCCTATCTATTATTGGCTGGCCTGGCAGAACTACCATTGTTAACTTACGCACAAGAAACCCCAAAAACGATTATAAATGCATCCTTCCGGGGGCAGGTGATTGACGCCGAGAATGGCCAGCCTATCGAAGGCGCTACGGTTAAGCTCTATGGCGTTACGCACGCTGTGACCACAGACCAGAAGGGCAACTTTGCTTTTGTCACCGGACAAAAGCTACCGGCACGTGTCGTCGTATCATCCCTGGGCTATAAGGAGCAAATTGCCCTTATCGAAGAGCAGGGGGATACGGTACGCTTGACGCGTGAGGACCGCACGATGGAGGAAGTCGTCGTCGTGGGATATGGTACCCAAAAAAGGAAAGATTTTACTGGTGCAGCGTCCACGATTTCCGCTGAAGCAATCAAAGATATCCCTGTACAGAGTTTTGACCAGGCTCTGGCGGGAAAAGCCTCGGGGGTAAGTATATCTTTACCCAATGGATTGCTTAATAATCCCCCAGTTATACGGGTGCGGGGCCTCAATTCGATATCCCTAAGTTCGTATCCCTTGATTGTCATCGACGGTATTCCCGTCAATACGGGCAATATTGGCACCTCTAACGTTGCCAACAATCCACTTGCGGATATCAATCCATCAGATATCGAATCTATTGATGTCTTGAAAGATGCGGCCTCTACTTCAATTTACGGTTCGAGGGCAGCGGGGGGGCGTATTGATCGTAACGACCAAAAAAGGTAAACAGGGCCGTCCCAAAGTCACTTACGACGTCTGGGGATCTGCGGTATCGGCGACTCGCTTGCCCAAGCTGCTGAATGCCAGTCAGTATATAGCTATCAAAAATGAAGCTGTGTTGAATAATAAGATCTTGTCCGGAAACGCTAGCAACGATAAGGTGGCCAGTGAGCTTTTCTTCCCGCAGTATGATGTCAATGGTAAGCTGGTTGAAACGAATTGGTATGATCATGTCTATAACACCGGTTATAGTCACAACCATAGCCTGGCCGTAAGTGGAGCCACCGCAAATACACAATATTATTTTTCGGGAAATTACTCCGACCAGGAAGGTTTTTTTGCAAAAAACAGTTTTGACCGCAAAGGCCTGCGGTTTAATATAGAGCATAAAGTAAACGATTGGTTCTCACTCGGTAGCAACCTGACCTATAACAATACCTTCAATGACGCCAAAAATTCGGGTTCATTGCCAAGCAGCCAGCTACTGTTGATAGGTGGCGCTCGATTGGCGCTGGTGTTGCCACCAAATGTTTCAGCTTACAAAGATGACGGCAGCTACAATTTAAGCAGCACAGGTTTATTAGGCCCTGGAGCCAACTTATTTACGAATACACTGTATAATCCTGATGCATTATTTGCCTACAGCAAATACACGACCGGTAATGATCATATCTTGGGAAACCTGCACGCCTCGATCAGTCTGTTGAAAAACTTAAAATTCACCACCACCTATGCAGTAGACCGTAACCTGTCGACTACCAAGACTTATTTGAGCCCAAATCTGGGCTCATCGGGTTATACCAATGGTGGATCGGTTACCAATGTGAGCAGTCTGCGCAACAACTGGAACTTTACCAACAGCCTCAGCTATGATCGGGTATTTGCCGAAAAGCATGCGCTAACATTGTTAGCAGGTTACGATATCCAAAAATACGACAACGATAGCTGGAATGCATCGCAAAACAACGCATCTGATCCGTTTTTTGAAAATTTCCAAGGCAATTGGACAACCCTATCGGGGGCTGGCGGCAGCGTTACTGAACGCTTTTATCGCTCTACTTTTGTCCGCGCCACCTACAACTACAATAAGCGCTATTTCCTGACGGCTAATTTTAGAAGAGATGGTAATTCCGCTTTGGGAGCCAACAGCAAGTATGGTGATTTTGGTGGCGTGTCCCTGGGCTGGTCCGTTTTTGAAGAGAATTTCTATAAGAATAGCAGCTTGGCAAATCTCTTGGGTGACCTCCGTTTTCGGGGGAGCTGGGGTAAGGTCGGCAATGGAAATCTCTCGGCTTATGAATCACTCAATCTCTATAGCTCATCGCTCTATGGAACGGTACCGACATGGAGCATGTCGCAGGCGGGCGATCCGAACCTAGGCTGGGAGACTTCGGAACAGACCAATTTTGGCTTAAGCTTAGACCTTGCCCATAAACGCCTGCATGTGGATATTGATTATTTTAGAAACAATGTGAATGGACTTATTTTGGATGTGCCACAGTCACCATCAAAAGGTATTCCCGGCAATAGCATTCTTAAAAATGTCGGTAGCATGTATAACCGCGGGGTCGAATTTGGTATCAGTGGTGATATCATCAAAAAGAGGGATTTTACCTGGAATTCCTCGCTTAATTTTACGCATGTCAAAAACAAGGTGACAGCGCTGTCGGACGGCAATGCTGATATCATAGGCTATACGCATACCACCACTGAAGCCAACAACATTACCCGTGTCGGTTATGCGGTGGGAAGTTTGTACGGTGCTGTAACGGATGGCGTAAATCCTGAAAACGGTCAGCGGATATTTATCAATAAAAATGGCGAGCGTGTACAATACAGTGCTGCGGTGGCTTCAGGACAAAGCAACTGGACGCATCTGGATGGTAGCGCTGCCAGTCCGATCACCGTATCCGACTATCAGGTCTTGGGGACGGCACTGCCAACTTATTATGGCGGCTTTAATAATTCATTCCGTTATAAAGCCTTTGATGCTGCGGTCAATTTCACCTTTGCAGGTGGTAACAAAGTCATGAATGGCACGAGAGGTACACTACTGGACCAGCGGTTTTACAACAATTCGGTCGAAGTACTCAATCGATGGACTACACCGGGCCAAGAAACGCATATCCCTCGGCTGGTCTATAATGATGTGATCTCAAACGGTTCTGCCGGATTTTCCATCGACCAAAATGCCGAGAAGGCTGATTTCTTACGTTTGCAACAGCTAACACTGGGCTACACATTTCGGGGTAACCTGTTTAATAAGATCGGTCTTTCCAGTATCAGGGTGTATGGCCAGGCATCGAATCTCTTTTTGATCACGGGTTATTCGGGTACGGATCCGGAGTCTTCTTCCAACGGAAATTCCAATACCTCCATCGGTGTAGAAAAGAATTCGATCGGACAGGGGCGTACCTGGACAGCTGGTTTAAATGTCTCATTCTAAAAATCTGAAAACATGAAAATTAATACGAAAAGAAATCTATACTTGGTCAGCACATTATTACTGGTATCCACCCTCAACTCCTGTAAAAGGGATGACGGATTATATCCTGTGCCGACGACATCTATATCCGATAAAAATGTCTTTGATACGCCTGCGCGGATCGAAGGTGTGGTCAATGGCATTTATAAAAGTTTAAAAGCGGCCAGTTTGTATGGTGGACGTTATCTCCTTTACCAGGATGTCCGTGGCGAGGATTTTATCAACGTCACGGCCAACAGCTATACAGCCTATGAAAGCTGGAATAATTCCTATAGCTCGGGATCCAATGATGTCAACAACCTCTGGTCTGCGGCCTATACCACTATTAATGGCGCAAATATCCTGATTAATGCCCTTAGCCCGGGTACTGAAGTCATCAGTACGGAACTTTCCAAGGCTTATATTGCGGAAGCGAAGTTCTTGCGTGCGGTATCTTATTTTAGTCTAGTAACGGTATTTGCGCAACCCTACAACAAAGATCAGGGTGCATCGGCTGGGCTACCTTTACGCCTGAAGGCTGAGGTCGACGGAAATAATAACGATCTGGCCCGCAGTACGGTTGCACAGGTGTACAAACAGATCCTGAGCGATCTCGATGAGGCTGAAAAGGATCTGCCAGACAACTATTCTACCGCACAGCTCAATACGACGAGGGCACATAAAAATACGGCCAGGGCATTCAAAACCAGAGTTTATCTGACCATCAGTAATTATGCAAAGGTACTGGAGGAAGCAAAAAAGATCGTCCCGCAGCAAATTGCACCATTTAAGGCGCAGCAAGGTGTTGCTCATGAGCTACAGACAGATATCACGACTATTTTTGGAGGTAATTATACGACAACAGAGTCCATTCTCAGTATGCCGGCGAGCACAACGGATGCGCTTTCAGGACAATCTGCAATAGGATATGTCTATCTGGTCAATAGAGAGTATTATCTTAATCCAAATGGTATCCTCAATGATACGCAGTGGGGGAAGGCAGACAAACGGCGCGGTCTCCTTCAGGTCAATGCTGACAAACAGTACCTTAAAAAGTATGCTAAGGCTTCACCTTACATAGATTATATCCCAGTTATTCGCTACGCTGAGGTTTTGTTAAATTATGCCGAAGCCGCTGCGCAGTCTGAACAGCTTGCGATCGCGGGCTCACTCTTAAAGGCTGTGCACCAGCGGTCTGATGCGAGTTTTGAATTTCCAGGTACGTCGTTGTCTAGCAAAACAGCCATCTTGGAAGCCATTGCCAAAGAACGACGAATCGAATTGCTCGGAGAGGGGTTGCGGGGGCATGATCTGCTCCGTCAACTGAAAGAGCTGCCTGCAAAAGGCGATGCGAATATACAGACACCTTCGGTGCCTACAAACGCGCAGAACTATATTTTTCCAGCGCCAAATACGGAATTGGCGACCAATAAGCTTTTTAACTAAATTAGTTCAATATGAATAAGACAAGTAAACTCCTTATTCCTCTACTGCTAGTCAGTGGAGGATCCTTACGGGCTCAACAACAGACACTTTCACTTAAAGGGACGGTCAAGACCGGTGATGTGACGGTTGTTTATCTGCAACGCTTTGAAAATAAAATATTTACAGTGATTGATTCTGCTCAGGTGAAAAAGGGTTCTTTTTCTTTCCGGAAGCAACTTCCGCTTCCTGACCTGTATGGGATTTCCACACAGCGTGATGTCGTTCCAAGTTATGTTTTTCTGGATACCGGCGATAACCAAGTAACGATCGATGCTAAAGATGATAATAGATTGCAGGTGTCTTTATCTGGGTCGAAAAGCCAGGAGCTCTTTGAAGAATATAGGGCACAGCGCAAACCCGATATACGATCCTTTATTCAAAAATATCCGGATAATATCGTGTCAAGTTACCTCCTTTACAGGGAATGGTCTTATCGATTGTCGCCGGAAGAACTGGAAGCGAATATTGCACTGCTCTCCGGGCGGCAGCAGCAATCGCGTTATATACAGGATCTCCGCAAAATTATTGCCGTCACGCGGCAGGTAGCTGTAGGTAAGAAAGCCCCAGCCATTGTCGCCAATGATCCTGATGGCAAACCGCAGGCTCTTTACGACCATTTGGGAAAATATACATTGATTGATTTTTGGGCTTCATGGTGTCCGCCTTGCCGGAAGGAGAATCCAAATATCGTCGCCAATTATCAAAAATATAAATCCCAGGGTTTCGAGATTTTTGCCATTTCTTTGGACAAAAAGAAAGAAGCTTGGCTAAAAGGTATTGCGGACGACCACCTGACCTGGCAGCACGTGTCAGAACTGAACTATTGGAATAGTGAGATTGCTGCCAGCTATGCTGTCCGCGCCATCCCAGCCAATTTTTTAGTGGACGATAAGGGGACCATCATTGCCAGGAATATCCGTGGTGAAGAACTTGGAAAGGTGTTGGATAGTTTGTTCAATCCGGGGAAAACTGAGATCGGCGGCCTGAAAAAGGATTTTAAAGGGCAGAACCCGATTAGTTACGAATCGACCCAATCCCAAGTTATCGTAAAACAGGAACGCGGCACTTTCACTGTGGACCAAAGGGTCTATTTTTCCAACGATTACGACGGCGCAAGACTGAATGGCCTTACTAGATCCAATGATGGTGTATACCATCTACAAATCGCTCCGGAACGCTCCCCGATCAATCCTAGTCCCTGGTATGGCTTTGAGGTATGGTCGGCCCGCGATACGACGATAAAAATCCAGCTCGACTATCCTGCTGGGGTACGTCATCGCTATGATCCGAAAGTGAGCATAGACGGAACGAACTGGAATAAGCTCAGTGGTGCTTCTTTTGACCTGCCGATCTCCAGTAAGAGGACATGGATTTCGGCCCAGGCAAATATTCCCACAAAAGCTGTATATAGCTGGATTGAACAGGTAAATCCTGCTGTTCACATACAAAAACAGGAAGTGGGTAAAACGGCACTTGGCAAGCCAATTAACGTATATGTGGCGGGCAATCCACAAAGCAAAAGGGCTATTGCTGTCCTGGGGAGGCAGCATCCACCTGAAATTACAGGGCATTATGCTTATGTCAGCTTTGTTGACTACCTCTTGGGCAATAGTGAGGATGCAAAACGGTTTCGTGAGAAATATCGTATTTATCTGACCCCCATCGTCAATCCCGATGGCGTGGACCTTGGGCATTGGCGTGCCAATGCAAATGGGGTCGATCTCAACCGTGACTGGGCTGAATTTAACCAACCAGAGACGGTGGCGCTTCGCGAATACTTTAAGCATGAAATTGAGCAGCAGAACCGCGAGCTTTATTTCGCCATCGATTTTCATTCGACAGGAAGTGATATTTACTACACAGTGGATCCTTCTTTGCCAAGCCGGTTTCCCGGCTTTGTCTCCAATTGGATCACTAGCGTCAAGGAAGCTATTCCAGGGTATGAACCGTTGGTCAAGCCCCTATATTTAGGCGGGCCAACATTCACGGCCTATAGTTATTTGTATAAAACGTATAACGCCGAAGCATTGGTCTATGAAATTGGCGACAATACCGACGCTGATTTTATCCAGCGCAAAGCCCGTATTTCTGCACAAAAACTAATCAAGAAACTAAATGAAAGCTAGTCAATACAAAGGTTGGAAGTACAACCTCATCTGCCTGTTGCTGCTGGGAAGCATTGCGCCGGCTTTTGCCGGTGCATCGGCTTCGGATAGTTTGATCGTGGCCAGTGATCTGGTTCGAATAAAAAATATTGTTGATCTACAGGTGAAACCGGATGGAAGCGAATTGGCTTATGCTGTGCGCGGAATTATTGTTGATACGGCCAAACATGCAAGTTTTAACTATGAAACGAACTGGTATGTAAAAAAAACGATATCGACAGCAAAGGTTGATCCTCTGAAGGTGGACCCGCAATTTACACAAATCTTGTACAGCCCAGATGGACGTAGATGGGCTGTTGGGAAAGATCGCAATAAACAGTCGCAGCTTTTTTTATTTCCATCCGGCGGTCAGGAGCCTCAACAGGTAACGACGCTGGAGCGGGGGGTGGGCACTGTACGATTTAGCCCGGACGGTTCGAAAGTACTATTATCAAGTAGCCTTACGCTCGGTGAGCTGGTAAAAAGTAAAGATTTCAATGCTGCCGGGCAAGTGCCGCACTGGTCCTTGGAAAAACCCGGAGATAGCCATAATGCATCCTTACTAGTCGGGTCAGCACAAGAAGATCGTGACGGCAGCCTGCCGGAGATCATTGCCTATCTCAAACAGGATGAACAGCAGGGTATCGCCAAAGTAACCAACAAGTTGCAGTTTCAGACGGAAAATTCGACAACGGGGGAAATCCGATTTACCCATTGGTATATCCTTGACCTCGCTGCGAAAACGTCGCCCGTGGCATTGACCCAAGGCTTTCGGAGCTATTCAGGAGCTGAATTTTTAGGAAATAATAACGTGCTTTTTAGCGTGGAGAGTGAAAATGGCCTTCACCCAGACCGGGTGGCATCGACAGATCTTGTCTTAATCGGCCTGTCCACCAGAAAAAGCCAAGCAGTCTTGAGTGATAGCATACATCGTTTTCAGGTGGCTGCGGTATCGGCATCGGGAAAATGGGTTGCCGTGAATCGCAGTCGACAGAATTCATTGACGGTCGGTGAACTCTTTATCTATGATACCCAAAACTGGAAGGGTAATCGTTTGGCCATAGACCGAAGCCTGAGCAATGTGCAGTTTTCACCGGATGAAAAATCAGTCTATTTTATTGCGGCTGATAGAGGTGGGCGCACCATAAATCGTGCCGATATCAAAACCCGAAATATCCAGGTGTTAAGTTCGGTAGACGAGGGGATCGGCGACTACTGGGTAAGCGGTGAGAGGGCCTACTATACAAAAACGACTTTTGGAAATCCATCAGAACTGTATCGAGCAGATGCGAATTTTAAAAATAGTACGATCATAAGTGAGGTCAATTCAGGATGGCTATCGGGAAAGAATATTGGTCTTGCGCAAAAAAATAGTTTTCGAAATGAGAAGGGACTTGAGGTTGATTATTGGTTATTGAAGCCGGTAAATTACCAGCCGGGGCAACGTTATCCGCTGTTGGTTGAGATACATGGTGGGCCGGCTTCAATGTTCGGCCCTGCGGACGCCAGTATGTGGCACGAGTACCAGTACTTTCGTGCCCGTGGCTATGCGGTATTGTTTTCCAATCCGCGTGGTTCGAGCGGTTACGGGGAAGATTTTTTAAAGGCAAATTTTAAAGACTGGGGGCCTGGGCCATCACGCGATGTCCAGGAAGCCCTTGATCGATCGCTTGCAACAGGGATAGTCGACACTGCGCAGTTGTTTATTACAGGGGGATCCTATGGCGCGTATTTAACTACCTGGATATTGACGAATGACAGTCGATTCCGTGCAGCATCCAGTCAGCGTGGGGTATATGACCTGTATGTTTTTTTTGGTAGCGCCAATGTATGGCCCATGTTGAAACGATATTTTGATGGATTTCCATGGGAGAAGGGTATGCGGGATATCCTCTTAGCACAATCGCCTACAACCTATGCCGAAAACATAAAAACACCATTGCTTATTTTTCATGGAGAGCAGGACAATCGTACAGGTCCTGTGCAGAGTGATTTTCTATACAAGCAGCTCAAATATTTGGGACGCGATACGGAATATGTTCGGCACCCACGGGCAGATCATGAAATCACACGCTCCGGCGATGTCGGTCAACGCATCGATCAGCTGTTGCGAACTTATGAGTTTTTCGAACGGTATCGCCATTGATTTTTGATGCTTAATGGTGATCATAGCGTATCCAAACTTGTGTGTTGAAGCTATAAAACTTTATCACTAGTTGTTAGCTTGGTTGATTGCCAAGTTTATTTTCTCGGCAATCAACCAGCATTTAATCTACTAGTTCCGTAAGCATATCGGCTAATTTTTTTGGTTCTGTGAGCATCGCATCATGCCCGGTAGCGATCTCCAGGTATTTCCAGCTGAGCTTTTTGTCGGCGCGTACCTTTTGGCTCATTTCTTTCATAATGGGCAGCTGCGGATCCGTGCACGCGATATAAACCATGGGTAATCCATTGCCATATTGATTTTTTAAGTGCAGCGGCTGTGCGAATGTGCCAAAGGGTTGTGGGCTGAGCCTTTCCTTAACCCAGGAGACCATGCTGGGTGCGGTAACACCAAACAAAGCGACATCAAAAGGCGCGAAATTTTCTTTCCGCTGAATGTTTTTGACCTGGAGTTCTTGCACAGCTTTGGGTTGCAGCGAAATAGGACTCTGGCCGTCTTCAACGATCATAGCGTCCAGGAAAATCAATTTGTGCAGTCTCGATGGCATGCGATCGGCAACTCCGGCAATTACGGCACCTGCATAACTGTGCCCTACGAGATAGACATCATGCAGATCTTCCATCTCGATCAGGTTGACGATGTCCTGGATATGGGTGTCGATATCTATTGAGGGCTCGATCAGATGTTTGCGTTCGCCAAGTCCAGTCAATGTAGGTGCGTAGACTTTGTAGTGAGCATCAGTTAGCCGTTGTGCGACGTCCTGCCAGCACCAGCCGCCATGCCAGGCGCCATGTACCAGCACATAGGTAGGCCGGCGATCGTGGTGTTGTGCCTTACTTGATAGCATACTGCCAAATAGCAGGAGCAATAGAAATAAAGTGTTCAATTGTTTCATTTTTTTTAATTTTAGATAGTTTTTAATACCTGACAAAGGTATAGGCATGCTTTTATCCTTACAATGACTCATCCTGAAGTGAGTGGCTATAAATTGATATTTAAAATGGCAACACCCCGAAAAGAACAATCGACTAACACGGAAAATCTGCAGACCTTGGCACAGGCCTGCGATGTGAATGAAGTGCTCCTACAAATATCATTGCGTTGGAAAATGCAGATTTTATATTGCATTGCAGATGATGTATCGCAATTTAGTACGTTAAAAAAAATGTTTCCAACGCTTTCAGATCAGGTGTTGAGCAAACGTTTAAAGGAGCTGAAAGAAGAATCGCTGGTCTTTACCGAGGATATCGAAAGTACCGTACCGCCTCAGATCCGCTATAGACCAACAGAAAAAGGAAGAGAACTGCTAAAGATTATCCTGGACCTGCACCACTGGGGACTAAAATGGAAAACGACAGACAATAACTATTGCCAACTGAATGTGTTAGACGGAAAACGATAGGGATACAGGAGCATCTTGTTTTTGCGTTATCTTACAGGTTTCACTAGAAATCCATCATAAATTGACTTTCCTAAAAATAAAAGCTAATTTTGATTAATCAACAATAACTAAACCATCAGAATGAGTGTAACACCTGTCAGGCAATTGTTTACCCAACTTTACGAAGAAAATTGGGGCAAATTGTATGTACATGTTTTCCGGATGTTAGATGACCGTGACGAGGCCCGTGATATTGTGCAGGAGATTTTTACCAACCTCTGGGACCGCATGGAGCGACTGGAAATTGAGCATTCTTATCAGGCTTATCTTTTTCGTTCGGCCCGCAATCTGGTGATTAATCGCATCGCCAGCCAGGATGTGGGCCGGAAATATGAAAATTATCTGGAGCATGCTGTCCCAAATGCAGAAATAATGCCCGATGAGTTATTGCGGGAGAAAGAATTAGCAGAGCAGATCGATAAGGCGATCGAAAAGCTGCCGCGCAAAATGGCTTTGATCTTCAAAAAAAGTCGTTTCGAACAACGGAGTTATCGGGAGATCGCCGACGAACTTGAAATCTCTGAACAGACTGTCAAAAAGCAGATTTACAATGCTTTGACGGTTTTGAAAAAAAAAATACGAACTATTTTCATTTTTTTCTACCACTAAGCCCGTCCTATCCTGTCTTCTAAGCTGTAAACAGGATAGAACCTATGAAGCAACGATTATCGAAACAATTACTGCACAAGTATCAGCAGGGGATGTGCAGCGCCGAGGAAATTGCGCTTGTTGAGAGTTGGTACAATCAACTCAGCCGGAAAAACAACGAAAGAGAGATTCCCGAACTTGATCTGGCTGCCGAAGACAGGTATTTCCAACAGCATATTTTCGGTTCCGAATTGCGCGCCCACCGTCATAGAAAAGCCTATCTGAAAGTCGCGGCCAGTATTGTATTCTTTTTGATGGCAGGCGCCGCTATTTACTTCTTTTCTGAACGCCACCTACCTCCGCAAAATCTACCTTTTAGTGTCGGTCAATTTCAGGCAGAACTGCTGATCGGAAACCAGGTGGTGAGCCTAGACGAAACGAAGCAGTTCAGTCCCGGCTATCTAGAGCAACAGAAGGGCGATAAAGTAGCGATAAAGACCAAAAAAGGACAAGAATTCAGGATGGAGCTTCCGGATGGTACGCTGGTGTGGTTAAATGCCGACAGCAGGCTGGAAATAGGGCCGGGATACAATTTACGGGAGCGCTCGGTATTTCTGGTCGGTGAAGCTTATTTTAAAGTAGCTAAAAATAAAGCCAAGCCCTTTATTGTTCATGTCGGAAAGACAAGCATTGAAGCATTGGGAACAGCTTTCAACGTGAAATTATATCCAAACGATAGTCAGCTTCTCACGACACAGCTTGACGAAGGAAAAATACGTGTCAGCAATGCCGGTCTCGAGGAGATTCTGCTACCCGGACAGATGATCCAGCTGAATGTGCTGGATGGGGCCTTTCAGCTGCAGCAGGACAATAAAAACCCGGATCTTGCCAACTGGAAAGACGGTTACTTTGAATTTGATCAGACACCGCTCCCTGATATTTTGGCCGATCTAGCCCGGTGGTATAATTTTACCTATAGCCTGTCGCCTGTCTATAAAAATAAAGTCCTTAGCGGAAAAATCAGCAAAAAAGAGTCTTTTGAGGAAGTGCTTAAAATACTGCGGTTTGCCGGTATAAATTATAAAATCGACAAGGACCGACTCTCACTTGTTCCCTAACCTAACTCGAAACAAACGAATATTCAATCTAAATACCCTATGAAACAGTCCGTAAAAACACTGCTATTTATGCTCATGCATGTCAATGGCTATGCCTTTAGCCAGCAGGGAGACAAGCCGTCCGACCATGTTCAGTTTAAACAGCTCGTCAAATCCATCGAACAGCGCAGCGATTATCGCTTTGTGTATGATCCCCATGAAATTAATCCCGATCTGCTTGTCGATGTCAACTTGTCCAATGCCAATATCCCCGAACTACTTAAACAGGCTTTCTCGGCCAAAGGCATTCGCTATCAGATTGTGAAAAACACCATCGTGCTCCAGGGGAAAGCTATTGGCAAGCCCCAGCAGACGACTATCAGTGGTCGGGTTACCGATGCTGCCGGTTCGGCGATCGAAGGGGTAAGTATACATGTTAAGAGCAAGGTAGCCAGTACAGTCACCGATGCCAGTGGCCGTTTTAGTTTAAATGGGCTTCAGCAGGACGATGTTTTGTTGTTGAGCTATGTGGGTTATCGCAGCAAGGAAGTTAAAGTCGCGGGCGGCGGCATCATGGATATAAATCTTGAGATGGATCCAGGCAACCTGGATGAAGTGGTCGTCATCGGTTACGGCACATCTTCGATACGCAAAAATACGGGATCCGTATCCAGCGTTACCGGCAAGGAGATCGAGACGCAGCCGGTGCTGGATCCATTGGCTGCATTGCAGGGCCGTGTTGCCGGGCTCAATATCGCATCTAATTCCGGCTTGCCGGGCAGCTCTTTTCAGGTGCAACTGCGTGGTGTCAATTCACTGAGCAATGGCAGTAGCCCACTGTATATTATCGACGGAATTCCATTTTCAGACGAAAGCATGAATCAGTTTACCTCCGCCAATGGGAACCAAAGCCCGTTAAGCCTGATCAATCCCAGGGATATCGAACGGATCGATGTCCTTAAGGACGCCGATGCCACAGCTATTTATGGCTCCCGGGGTGGGAACGGAGTGATCCTGATCACAACGAAAAAGGGCAACAAGAGCGGACTTAAAATCGATTTTAATACCAATATTGGTTCTGGTAAAGCCATTCGGAACCTGAAGATGCTCAATACTGCTCAATATTTGGAAATCCGGAAGGAAGGATTTAAAAACGATAATTGGACAGCGACGGCAGATAATGCGCCCGACCTACTGACCTGGGATCAGTCCGCTTACAGTGACTGGCAGAAAGAATTTTATGGCGCAAGTGCTCCTTTCTCAACATATCAGCTGTCATTTTCCGGTGGAAACGAATATATCCAATACCTGGCCAGTGCCAATTTCAATCGCCAGGGTGATCCCTTGCCCGGCAATCAAAATTATCAGCGTGGCGGTGCGCTGTTGAATCTTTCTACGCAGTCCAAAGATCAGCGATTTAAACTCACTAGCAGTTTCAACCTCAATCTGGACCGTAACAATACGGTGCCGACGGATATTGCTCAGTTTTATAATCTGGCACCCAATTATCCTTTATACGATGAAAAGGGCGACTATTACTGGTTTCAGCAGAGCTTGCAGAATCCTGCTGCCTACATGGAGCGATCGAGCATCTCTAAATCCAAATCCCTGCTGGCCAATATGTCTGCCGAGTACGCAATTTTACCTGAATTGGTCGCTAAAATTAGCGTGGGTTATAACCTCAAAAGTATGGACCAGACGCGCCTGCTGCCTAATGCCGGATTTAATCCATTGACCAGTGCCGGGTCGACGGCCTCTTACGGGAATTCAGATTATCAGTCCTACATCGTTGAGCCGCAATTAAATTATAGCAAAACCATTGGCAAACATGATTTCAGATTCCTTTTGGGCGGTACTTGGCAGCAAAGGGTCAGCGAAGGTAAATATATAGACGGTAGCAGTTATCCAAGTGATTCCCAGTTGGGAAACCTCGCTGCCGCGGGCGTCATCGCGATCCGCAACAACCAGTATGCGGACTACCGCTACCAGTCGGCATTTGGTCGTATCAATTATGCGTACGCAGATAGGTACCTTGTGAATGTCAGCTACCGAAGGGATGGTTCGTCCCGCTTCGGCCCCAACAATAAGTACGGGAATTTTGGATCGATCGGTGCCGCCTGGGTGTTCAGCAGTGAGGAATTTTTACAGGATCAGTCTATCCTTAGCTTCGGGAAATTACGTGCCAGCTGGGGGGTGACGGGCAACGACCAGATCGGAGATTACCAGTATCTGGATACCTGGGGAACAGGCTTTCCCTACCAGAGCATCACGGGGCTTTATCCGACACGGGTGTTTAATCCAAATTTTGGATGGGAAGAAATTAAAAAGAAAGAACTGGGCCTTGATCTTGGCTTTTTCAGGGACCGTATTTTCCTGACAGCCAATTATTACAACAATAGATCGGATAACCAGTTGATCAATATCGTGCTGGCACCGCAGACGGGCTATAATTCCTATTTTGGCAATACCCCGGCACTGATTGAAAATAAGGGCTGGGAGATTGAGCTGAGCAGTCTGAATATCCAAAAAGAAAAGTTCAGCTGGAAAACCAATTTCAATATTACTTTTCCATCAAATACCCTGCTGGAATATCCCGGGCTTGGGAGTAGCAGTGATGCGAGGCGATACGTTATCGGAGAGTCTACGCGTATCGTCCGTGGATTTCAGTTTACTGGAGTGGATCCACAGAGCGGAATTGCCCAATTCCGGGATGTGGATGGCGACGGTAAGATCAGTGATTTCAATGACTATGTGACCTTGGGATCACTGCTGCCCAGATACTATGGTGGTATCGGAAACAATCTGAGTTATGGCAATGTGAGCCTAGGATTTATGTTTCAGTTTGTCAAACAGGAGGGACCTTCCGTAGGTTATGGCCCCCAGGCAACGACCATTGGGGGATTAAGCAATCTGGATGAATTTGTGTTAAACCGTTGGCAGCAGCCGGGCGATGTGACGGATGTGCCGCGCGCTACCGCTAACAGCGCCAACGATGCCAACGTAGCTTATCGCAATTACTACCGCTATTCATCAGCCGTATGGGACGATGCTTCTTTCATCCGCTTAAAAAATGTATCGCTCAGTTACGACATCTCCAAATGGACACAGAAGATCAACATCAGCCGGGCGCTGCTGCAGTTTAATGCCCAGAACCTCTTAACTTGGACAAGCTTCAGGGGTATGGATCCCGAGATGCCCGGTTTTGACCGAACGTATCTCTCCGATGTCAATCCATTTGGTTCGGTTCGGAACAGCGCTACGCCTTCGATGCGGACCTATACTTTTGCTGTTCAGCTTACTTTTTAATGATCATAAAACGACTAAAGAATTATCCCATGAACAAATATATCATCTACAGCCTTTTTGCCACTCCACTGATGAACATTTCCTGCAGTAAATTTCTCGATGTCGACCCGCCCAAGACAGAAGTGGCGGCAGAGTCGGCTTTCAGTGATGAAAAAACTGCCACAGCAACCATAGGCGGACTTTATACCAGTATGAATAACTACAACAACCAGTTTGCCAGCGGACTGATGACGATTGTACTGTCCAGCCTGGCCGACGATTATAACTCGGCTTTTACAAGCTATGATGAGTACAAGTATAATAAACTGAGTCCTGCGACCTCTTATCTCGATCGGCTCTGGTCGCAACCTTATAGCTATATCAATCACAGCAATAAGATTATTGAGGGAGTTGAAGCTTCGGCACTCAGCAGCACTGTAAAAGCGCAGCTATCGGCAGAGGCCCGTTTTACACGGGTGTTCAATTATTTTTACCTGAGCAACCTGTTCCATAAAGTGCCCTTGATAACGGACACCAAAGATCTGGATGCCAACAATAAAAAAGGCCCTGCCTCCAAGGATGAACTGTATACGTTTATGGTGGAGGATCTGAAAAAAGCGGCAGTCGATATTTCTGATAACTATCAGGGCAACGAACGTACCCGTCCAAACAGAAAAGCGGTTGATGCGCTCTTAGCCAGGGTATATCTTTATCACGCCGACTGGGCCAATGCTGAGGCGATGGCCGACAAAGTCATCGCCGACAATCGCTACGAACTGGCGCGTGATCTAAATACTGTTTTTTTGAAAACGAGCAAAGAAGCGATCTGGCAACTACAGACCGTTAATCTTTCTACTGCCGGGGTCAATACCTGGGAAGGTTTCAGCATCGTTCCGGCAGTAGCTACAGCACGGAGTTACTATCAGGTATATGATAGTACGGTGGCGGCCTATGAAGAGAATGACTTACGTAAAACAATGTGGTTAAAACCTTATACGGTAAGTAATAAGACGCTTTATATGCCGTACAAGTATAAGTTGCGCACGGGTGCACCTGTTACCGAATATAATACTGTGCTGCGCCTTGCTGAGCAGTATCTGATCCGTGCCGAAGCGCGGCTGAACCAAAATAAATTGCAGGCAGCACTGCAGGATATCAATCAGATGCGCGAGCGAGCCGGCCTTGCTGCGCTGCCACAAACGATGGACAAAGCAGGAATTGCCCTGGCGCTTGAAAAAGAACGCCAGCTGGAACTGCTCGGAGAATGGGGACACCGTTGGTTTGACCTGGTTCGCACCAACAGAGCCCTGCCTGTACTTTCAAAGACCAAAACAGACTTTAGTGAAAGTGACATCAAAATACCGATTGCGAGTGCTATTTTAATAACAAATGCTAACCTCCAACAGAATGATTAAGCTATTCAAACATGTGTTGCTGCTTCTATTGCTACAGGCAACCTTTATACTGCAGGCGCAAGTCAGCATCCTCCCGGAAAAAGCAGCGGCTGGTGACACCGTGACCATCAGTTTTGATCCGGGTAAATCTGATGCTTTCACTTGTACAGGGCCATTTTTCGTGGATTTCAATTATTCAAATTTTTATGAATTTCCGAGCCGGATGCCCATGGAGCTGGAAGGCGGACTGTGGCGCGTACGGTTTAAACTGCCTGCTTATGCCAACTTTTCCTGTTTTACGATCGCCGACAGGGACAAGAAATTTGTGCAGCAGGCGAGCGATAGCAGTCAGTATGAGATCTACGTCTACAAGCAGGGGAAACTGATCGCCGGTAATTACCTGGGAAAATCGTACAGCGTACCCGTCCAGGATAAAAACTCAGATCATATCGTTGCAACACAGGAATATTACCTCAAAAAAGAGCTGAGCTTGTACCCCGACAACTATGAGGCACAGCTTCGTCTGATCGTCTTGCAGATGAAAAATAGCAGTCCGGCCCGGCAAGCACAGCTGTTGAACAAAGGCTTAGCGGTGGTGGAGAAAAAATTCAGAAGCAATCCGCTTTTTGAAGGGAATCTCAACAAGGTGACCATGGGTTATCTGATACTCGGACAGAACCAAAAGGTGGACTCCATCCGCCAAGTGGTGATAAAAGAGTTTCCCAACAAGAAGATCGGGATATCATATCGGCTCAATAAGTTGTTCCGTGAGCCGGACTCCACCGCTGTGGTCGCCAAGATAGGGGAGCTTCTTTCCCTCAAAACAGCCGATAACGAAGCGGCTTACGGTAGTGCTTACGAATATCTTTTTACCTACTATGTGCGGCACCACGACAGTGTACAGGCTCAGAAGTATCTGCCCCTGATTACGCGTTGGGAACAAGATCCCTACAAATGGCGCGCTTACAATCAGTATGTGCAGCTGCTATTGGATCATAAGCTGATGCTCCACGATGCATCCAAACTTAATTTATATCTGCTCGACAGCGTGTCGGCATACCCCGTAAGTTTAATCCGCTATTTCCCCGAGACGGGTTATCTGGTTGCCCATGACCCGGCCAGGGCCGATAAGCTCACTGCGATAAAAGCTGAAATCATGGCCAATCAGGGACTGATAAGCGCGCAGTTAAATCGGCCCGAAGATGCCCGAGGATGGTTTGCCAAAAGCATGCCTACACTCAGATCGGCGGCACTGCTAAGGGCCATTGCCATGCAGTATCAGCGGTGGAATGATATAGACAGCGCGATGCCGATGTTGGAAGCCGCCTATCGTTATGCCCCTTTTGACCCTCAGATCAGACAGCTACTGGACAGCGCGATCGAGAAAAAGGGTATTGACAAGGCCGCGGAAAGACAGGCCTATTTTAATAAACTTGACAGGCAATGGAAACAAGAGTATTACCAGGAGTTTGAGAAAATAATAGGGAATGCGCCATTTCCAGAGGACTTCAGCATAGTGGATATGAACAAGAAACCATTAGTTCAAGGGGAACTCAAAGACAAAATTGTCATCATTGATTTTTGGGCTACTTGGTGCAAACCTTGTATTGCATCTTTTCCTTATTTACATCAGGTGTATAAAAAATACGCGAGCGACCCTCAGGTGAAATTTGTTGTGCTCAATTCGGGAAGTGGAAATAGTTGGGAAGATGCCTACAAATGGGTTCAGGCTAATACGGAGTTTGACTTTCCATTTTATTACAACCAAGATAAAAAGCTCAGCAGCAAGCTGGAAATAACTTCCATTCCGACGACATTGATCCTGGACAAAAAAGGGAATATACGTTTTCGGAAGGTGGGTTTTGAAGGTGAAAAGCTGCTGCAGAGCCTCGATGCCATGATCGAATATCTGAAAGAACTGGAGCAGTAATGGGCTGTTTTTACAGTAGTCAGCTCATCTGCGCCTGATTCAAAGTAAAGCAATAAAAAAAGCGCAAATGGCTGCTGCGCCGATAACTATTCATCATTGTGATGTATCAATGAGGTAGCTATATCACTACCTCATTGATGTCTATTGCCTTTATGGTAATAAGAAATATTTTTGTTAATCCCCTGCGCCGAATCATTTCTATCAGGTGATGCCACTGCGGGAGCATACTGCAAAGATACAATATCAGTGGTATCGATTTCGGGCATTTTAAGCGGGCGGTACCAGGAAGGTGGGTTCGTGAGGTTACCCGTGTTTTTACGATCTGTCTGTTCGGTTGATTCTTGTACAGAACGTTGTTTCCAACGTCTATATACGAGCAGTGCTGCTCCAGCAACTGCCGTGATAACGAGTCCGATTTGTGCTTTCATTTCTTCTTTTTTAAGAATTGAACAAAGTTCCCTTCAAAAAAGTTCAACAAAAAACAAATCAGCTATTTCTGGCGTAGGTGCCAGAAATAGCTTTTTATAAATAGATCGTCATAAGATACGAAAAAGTGCTGACAGCAACTTCGGCAATTACGACGACCTCTGGATCACAGTCCCATGAATTTAAAAGGTTCTGCTTTTTTTAGGTGCCCATTGCTCAGTCCAGTGTAAGTTTTGTTTTGCTCAACATCAAGTTTGAGAACTTTGCCTTTCTCGCTCAGATCCAGATCTTTTAGATTGATCCAGAAAGTCCCGGGACTGGTCACTGTTTCAAAATAGTAAACCAAATCTTTGTGATCGGCTACCGAGCGCCATCTTGTTGTGGAGATATTGGGTTCTTCTTTGGATGAAATTCCATAGGGGACAGAGCAGTTGCGGATTACACTAAAGACGCTTGCAACTGCTGTCCGTACATCATCCGTCTGTGGAATAGCATCGATATAAAAGGATGCCCGCACAAATCGGTCTGCTGCGCGGTTTGTGCCGGGAAGCATGATCGTACCGGGAATTCCGCGCCAATAGTTATTAAGCGCCAGCTGCTCATCAAATACCGGTGAGTTTGTCATAACGACATATTTCGGATCGTGGTGTATTACGAGCCGTCCATTGATATATTCGAATATGGCATTGTCGCCAGATTTATCAGACAGCGATAGATGGAGCGTTGTAAAGCGGTCCGTACCTGGAATGTAATCACTGACCAAGGTAAATGGCTCACCCTTGAGAGCTTCCACCGCTTCAGCAACGCTACCATAGTTATCCAGTACATACTGTGCCCAAGCGGCAATGCTCAGGCCGGGCTTCTGTCCTTTTGGATCAAACTTAGGATACTGCGATTCGGCCAGCCAAAGCACATTAGCAACTAGGCCAACCTCGTTCATGCCATCCGTTGTACCCATGTCCCAGCCGCTAGCAATGACACTGCCATATTTTGAAGTCCATTTAACTGAACTGGGACCGACTTCGCCATTTCGTTGCATTCCTTTTGGAAAGACCCATAAATTCACGGGGATTTCATCCCGCCAGTCCATGCTCCTTGCGGTGAGGACAGTTTGATTGGGTCCCTTATATACAACCCTGGTGCATGCATCAGCTTTGCGATAGACAAGGCAAAACAGAAACATTAAAACAATAAAGCATCTTTTCATTTTTTAAAATTTTACTTTTAATAACGTTTAGTTTACAAATCTGGTCCTTTTGTGTTCTTTCAATCTATTGCTTCACACAGCGTATTTGATAGGCTGTATTTGCCTCAGCTTGGCCAATATTAATTCCATAGCCAACGTCGCCCGCGGCTCCAGTGAGATGTAGTTCGCGATAGCCCCCACTTGTTCCACTCAACAAATAGTTGCCTTCGTTTCCTATTGTTGGTCCGGGTGTATTCTCATTGTGATAGGCACCGGCATATACACAGAATAGGTAGTCGTGTCTTGTGGCTCCTGGGTTGCCCTGAACGCCAAAAAACATGCCCACATTGGTCGCTGAAGTGCCACCATCAAAAGTATCCACGTAGCGTGCCGGATCATAGGCATTGATATTGTGGGGATTGTCCGATCCATTGGGGCCAGTGCGGTCGATTAACTGCGTTGCTTCAGCTTCGGTCGGCAATCGCCATGTTCCAGCGGGGGCGACTAACGCACATGGGTCACCGGCTGCTCCATTGATTGCTGTACTAGGTCCCTGGTTGGTTCCGTCCAGGAGTTTCGGCAAAGTGTATCCCGCAAACCAATAATTCCCGTAGTCATTGTCTGAGGCGGTAAATCCATATCTATTGTCTCCGGGGTCATAGATCAGATTTCCGTCGGACCATATTTCATTGCCGATATTGATACCCGCGGCCTGTATCACAAATTCCAGCTTGTACTTTACACCATCCAGAAGAGGCAGATTGCTGAGCGTTAATGGCTTGGTGATGTCGCCTATCTGTAGATTTGCTATGGTTATGGAGCCTGTGCTTGTGCCATTAGGAAAAATGAAAACCGGGTTGGACACAAGAACCTCGCCTGTGCTATTGGCAAAAGCAAGGTTTTTGGAACTGGCTGTCGCGGTGGGCGGATAACTTAAACTTCCGTCGCTGAGAGAAACGCTGACAACAGAATAATTTGGCGTTATGGTAGCCTGACCAATAGATCCGACTGCACCTATAGCCTCTGTGTTTAAAGTCATGATAACTTGAGTAAAAAGGTGTTTCAAAACCACATTTAACTCATTTGTCTGGCCCGATTGCACCGTCATAGTTTGCTTAAAATACATAAAATCCATGTCGGCATTCTGTACGTCAAAATTAATACTGGACAGCGCCTGATTGAAATTGATGGTGGGAAGGGTATTGTTGCCCGAAGCAACGACTATAAATTGGTAATCGCCTGCTGCGAGACTGAGTTCTGGAACCTGTCCGGCTGAATAGGTATAATTTTGATGCGTTACATAGTCTCCGGCGTTATTGTATGCCGCGATGCTGTACTTTGTCCCGATGGGGAGGGGAGTAAGCACAGGGGTAGCGGCTAGAAGTCCCTCTTTGCGGCTAATAATGGGATCATTAACAGGGGCTGCGTTTTCAGGCCTCAACGTCGCCACGATGTCAAATTTATCTGTAAGCGGAATAATAAGATTCGTGATCCGGCGGTCAGACTGTTCTGTATTTCCTTTTTTCACCACGTCCGTACCAAAATTGGATCCTCCCATATTGATTTTTACAACAGTCTTCCCATTTTCTGTTGGGGTATTTTTTTCCTTGGAGCAGGAAAAAACTGTGAAAAGGAGCACAACAAAAATGATCCGAAATGAATTTCGGATATCTTTTTCAATAAAGTATTGTTTCATAATTAAATCGGTTAATTGAGGTTACCACTCCACATTTTGAGATCTGCTTTCTTCTGTATGTTCTTGTTGCATATTACCCTGTACTGTAGAACCCGCTGCGATACTATTTTCACTCACTATGGTAACCATTTCTACTTTGGGTGTCAGATAACGTTTTAACACTTCTCGTTTTTTAGTTTGGTTTTTCTTTGTTTCCATGACGTTGTTTTTAGATATTTAGTGATTATACTTTTTAAGAACGTTAATTAAAGCTAGGTTAGGTGTTAAATTCAGTAATGTGTTTTATTTGTCAATAAACAATAAATAATTGCGGTAAAAGCTCCTATTTGTCAATTAAGAAAATTAAGATCTTTATAATAAACTAAATTTTAGTTGTTTTTGTTTTCTTGCTAAATCAAATTTTATGTGATTTAATATGAACTTAATATACTTTTGGCGATAACAGCGGCGTAGCCTTTGTTAAAGGCATAAGCGGGAAAATTCCAGTAATTGGAAAAATAGGTCTAAAAATTTTAAAAAGCTTGTTTTGTGCTTGCTAAAATGGCTGTTAAATTGAATGGCGTAGAAGTTTATTGAAAGTTCATTATTTTTGACTAACATGGTTTTCTTGATCACTGATACAGTTGTCTTGCAAAACTGTTTATAATAAATAAACTTCGATACATGGAATCACTCTTTAGCGCATGGAAAACGAGCCGAAAGGCTTGCCTCAGATTTTTTGATAACTATTCATTGGAGGAGCTCAATCGTATTCCCGAAGGTTTCAGCAATAATCTGATATGGAATATTGGGCACATCGTTGCCACACAGCATAAATTGATTTATATCGGATCCGGGTTAAAAGGGCATATTCCCGAAGAAATCTTTAACAGGTACCAGTCCGGAACAAAACCGACGGCACCTGTATCCCAACAGGAGGCAGACGCGCTGAAAAGCCTGCTCCTTGAACAAATTGAGCCGACCATCCGGGATTTTAACAACAAAAAATTTGTCAGCTATCAGGAACGGACAACCGGGACGGGATTTCATCTTACTTCGATATACGACGCCTTCGAATGGAACAATTTTCATGAAGGACTACACTTGGGGTATATGATGAGCATTCGGAAGTTTCTTGCATAGCTACACGCGCGGAAGGGGAGGTTTTAAAGATCTGAAATAGGAACTGTGGTTGCCCTGATGTGAAGCGTGATATCTAATATCGGGGAAGATTACCTTACTCAACTGTTGGAGGCCAAGCCCAGGAAAGTGGCTGAAATTAGATCCATAGTTTCTTTAAAATTAAATTGAACAGAAAGTATTGGAGAGCAAAAAATGACGAAATCAACCCGTTCTCAAATAGGTTTAAAGCACTGTTAAGGCACTTTCGCCTTGTTCCTAAACAGTACTATATCCGTACTATATCTGTGCTTTATCTGTACTATATCTGTACTGGATCTGTAGGGTAGCACAAAATGACCCTGTCATATCGATTAAATGTGTAGTTGGTTTAATTTATAGTTAACGGTTTGGTTTGCGCTTTTCTTGTTTTATCTCGTTCGATCGGAGTGATTTTTTCGTCTGGCACGGCACCCAGGTTGTAACCCAGGTTCACTTTGTCCTGATCATCCGAAAAGGGGAGTCCTTGTCATGCAAAGGGAAAAGTTACCGCATGCCATCTATTATTCTAAAAAAAATCTAAGACATAGTGTTCACTTACCTGTCTATTAAGTAGATGAATTATAAACTTTCCAACTTAATCGTAAGATGAAAAATAGCAAAAAGAACAAATTATTCTGGGCTGTAATCGGTGTTTCGCTAACACTGGCCGTCCATACCGATGCCTACGCCCAGGTGCGCAAAAAGGCAGTCATAACTGATGAAAAGATCCTTAAAGAGCTGGTCACTAAAGTAGAGCATAACTTTGATAGCCTGAGTTTTCATAAAGAACTGATCGAAGGAATGGGGACCAGCAACCCCAAATTGATCGCTTATTATGATAAATGGATGAAAGCCCACCCCAATAATGCCAATATTCCGTTTGCACTGGGCGAAGCTTATGAGAATGAGGAGAGCCCAAAGGCAAAAACATACCTGCTTAAGGCTGTGGATATCAATCCCAAATTTACCGAGGCCTGGGGCGGACTCTGGATAGACGCCGAACGCTGGGGAGATAATAAACTGGCATTGGATTACCTAAAAAAAGCGGTCGATTCGGATCCATCCAATCCCAATTATGCCTTTTATTATGCCAGCTCTTTTTCAAACATCGACATGGAAAAGTATAAGGTACTGAGTCAGGACGTCGCCAAAAAATTCAATACGAGTGAGCGCGGTGCGCAGGCACTATACTGGCTTGCGGTCCGTTCTCCCGGAGACGATTACAAGGAAAGCGTATTTAAACAATTAAAAACACAATTTGATCCACAAAAATTTGGCTGGTCTTCCAGCGGTATGAATGCCTATTTTGATCTTCTTGTAGGACAGATGCGTTTTGCTGAAGCAAAATCGCTGGCAGGGGAAATGCTTGTGAAAACTGGACAGGATGGATGGAAAGAAAAAGAGCAGAATGCTGTTCAGCTGATCCAATATAGAACAGCATTTGAAAAGGGCAACCACGCACAGGCTTTGACTTTATTGGATCAGATCAAAGTGAGTAAGTATGCTCCATTGTACCGCATGTTGCCGATCTATAGGGCAGATATCCTTGTGTCGCAGGGTAAAGGTACAGCGGCTTATGAGCAGTTACTGGGCTTCTACGCCAAAAGCCCGTCCAACGAACTTCGTGCTAAGATTGCTGCGGTAGCTGGCAAATTAGGAAAGACTAGTCTTGATCAGGATATTATGCAGGCTATCGTCAGCAATGCGGTACCGGCTGCCGGTTTTGAATTGAAAAATTACGAAGGCGGAACGACAAAATTGGAAGATTTGAAAGGAAAGGTGGTGCTGTTGACCTATTGGTTCCCGGGCTGTGGTCCTTGTCGTGGTGAATTTCCTCATTTTCAGACTGTAGTTGATAAGTTTACAAAAGATCAGCTGTCGTATGTGGGGATCAATATTGTTCCTGAGCAGAACGAGTATGTGCTGCCCTTTATGAAGTCAACTAAATATTCCTTTTATCCCTTGGAAGAAAAGGAGGGTCGCGTAAAAGGCAATCTGGATAATAGGGGCGCGGCGCCCGTAAATTTCCTGCTTGATAAACAGGGGCGGATTATTTTTGCTAATTTCAGAACCGATCAGAACAATGAAGATGAGCTTGAACTGATGATCAAGGAAGCATTGAAAATATAAAGTAAAAAGGTGATCTCTGAGGAGATCACCTTTTTACTTTTGCTGTTTTACGGGTAGCTTCTATTATTTTGCTTTTACGGCTATTTCAACAATTGGTCCAGTTCTTTTTCCAGCTGCTCACCACGTAGGTCCTTGGCGATGATCTTGCCATCTGGATCGATCAGAAAGGAGGTCGGTAACACCGATACGGCATATTTTGAAAGGGCAATAGCTTTGTCGCCCGGATTGTCGATCAGCAGTTGCCAGGGCAATTCGAGGTCGCCGATGGCCTTGATCCAGGCCTTGTGGTTCTTGTCTGTCGATACGCCGATCACTTCAAAGTTTTTACCTTTATATTTGACATAAGCTTTTTTAATAAAAGGAAATTCTTCCCGGCATGGGCCGCACCAGCTGGCCCAAAAGTCTAAAAACACATATTTCCCCTTGAATTGCGCGAGCGATACGTCTTTGTCGTTTTGATCTTTCAAAATAAAGCTGGGTGCAATGCCGCCGACCTTTGATCCCAGCTCACCATGAATGCGGTCGGCAATCCGTTTTCCTTCATAGCCCTGTTGCAGGGTGCTAGGGAATTTATCATAAAGCGTTTTGCGCTGTTCTGCAGGGAGATACTCTCCGAGTCGGTCCAGAGCAAATGCGGCAGCATAGGACTGGGCATGCGTTGAAACGAAGTCGGCTAATAAGGCACCTTTGTCCTGGCCTTTTTCCAATTTCTCTGTTAACTCCGCATACAAGGTCTGTGGTGCTGAGCCACTGACCTTCGATGTCGAGAAACCTTCAGCCAACTTTAAGACAATGTCTACCGTCATTGGCTTGTCGATCAGAATACCAAAAGGAACATGTCCTTTCTTTACTTTTATGTCGTAGCTCGAATAAAAAAGGTACCTGGATGGATGCTGAAATGGAACAGCTATTTCAAATTTTCCGTTTTCGACTTTCGACGAATCTGTCACACCGAGTACATTATTGTATAGGTATACGGTATAGCCCGAAGGAATATCCTCCACTTTACCCTTAAACGTTATTTTCTGTTGGGCGAAAGCTGAAAGGCTAAGTAGCGCCGCCAAACCTGCGAGTATTGTTTTTTTCATTTTTTCTAATTTTTAATAGCTATTTTGTACAATTGCGCCCTGACTGGAAATCAGCTCCGTCCTTGGGATCGGTGCTGCAAATCGCCGCGACTGTTTGGGTAGTGTATAAACCTTGGTCGGCTCCGTTGTACTGACATTTGACACGGTATAGGGATAGAATGTACGTTTCAATTCCACATCATCTCCTGCATAGTCGTTGTTGTTGAACCTGCGGATATCGGACCAGCGTTGGGTATAAGGGAGCTCGCGACGTCTTTCCTCCAGAATCTTCTTGATGGCTTCGTCTTTGCTACCGGCTTGCAGGTTTACCCATGCGCCCGGTTTCAAGCGTTTGGTGCGCAATTGATTAACGGCATTGATGGCTTCTGTCACCTGACCTAACCGGGCATGGGCTTCTGCTTTGATCAATAACATTTCCGCCACGGTAGGGCCTGAAGGAATGCGGTCTTTGTAGAAGAACACGTAGCCGGGCCAGTCATAGGCGGGTTTGGTCATTCCGCGATCGTAGGAGTAGCCTTCAACAAAGTTGTATTCGTACCGTAAGTCATGATCGTGGTCATACAGATCAATCAGCTCCTGACTTGGCACATACCACCAGGACTCATGATAAAGCATCCGGAAGTATAAAAATTCTTTCCATTGGATCATGTCAGTGAAGTCGGTGTTGTTGTCGTGTGTGTATGGAAATTGCAGTGTAACCACCTTCGCATCGGGCGTGCCAGTATTGATACTGATGGTCGAACTGCGGCCATAGCGCATGTCTTTGTTGTAGTCAACAAGGGTGCTGTATTCGGCCAGTGCCTTATTTGCATAGTTCAACGCAAGCTGATAATTGTTGCGAATCAGGTAATAGCGGGCAGCAAAGCCGTTTACGGCAGCTGTATTGGCACGCCAATGTTTTGCTGTGCCCGACTGAATCAGCGGGCTACTTGTCTTTTGCGCTTCGGCCAGATCCGATTCGATCAGCTGGTATACCTCAGCCAGAGGTTTGCGGACTGCAGACTCGTCGAATGAGGTACTATTCTTGATCGGAAGTCCAAGTTCATTTTTATTGGCGTCGGTATAGGGGAGACAATAGGTGTTGACCAGATTGAGGTAGCTATAAGCACGAATAAAATGTGCATCGGCGCGCAGCCGATCTTTATCCTGCTGGTTACCGCTTACCTTGTCGAGGTTTTCGAGTACCATATTGGCATTAAAGATCTTGTTATATTCATTTTTCCAAAAATTCTCCCGTGTGTCGTCCTGTACAAAGTCGATATCCCACAATGCAAACTCCACCGCGGCCATACTGAATGTGCCGGGACGGGCATCATAGATTTGCTTCGTGAATCCGTAGTCATCGGTACCATAGATGGTGCTGCGATTTCCTTCTTGGTAGAATGTAGTGTAATTATTCAATAATGCGTCAAGTTCAGCTGTTGTGGTCACCACGAGATCGCTAGACTTGGAAGGCTTCTCATCGAGAAATTTATTGCATCCGGATAGGAATAGGCTACTGCATATAGCAAATGTAGCCATGCTTTTTATATGATTATGTATGTTTTTCATTGTTTGAGGCTTAAAATCCGACCTTAAATCCAAAAGTGAAACGCGGGCGCGGTTTCATGGTGCCCAATGGGAATTCAGGATCCTCACCCTGTTTGTTAAACAGTACGGTGAAAAGATCATTTCCCTGTAGATAGACCATCGCATCGCTCTTTTTCAGTATACTCCATTTTTTAGTCGGTAAACGATAGCTGGCATTGACCTCCTGCATGCGCAGATGCGAGGCATTGGCCGACAGGTAACTTAAATATTGGGTATAACGATCCCAGAAATAATAACGCGGTTCGATGTCGTTGAGTGGTAGCGGAACGATCTGATTGGGATCGCCATTGATCACGTCGCTCAGTTTTTTGTTTGGTAGCAAACGGTCGTAGCCAACAGCAGGATAATCGAACGGCAGGGTTTTGAAGACGTGCCCCAGTTTTCCTGTAAGGATAAAAGACAGGCTGAAATCATAGATGTCGAATGTATTGCTGAAACCAAGTGTATAAGGTGCTACCCGCGTTCCGACATTGACCAGGTAATCGCGGCCGTCGCCCGGAGACCAGGCACCGAAATCATAGCGGTCCCCATTTGCACCATTAACCATGGGTTGATTATTATGCACTCCTGCATAGTCGAACATCCACATCGAATTGGCATCATAGCCCTGTACATAGGCCCCGTAATTCTGCCCATAGCCATAGAGATCGTAGGCGACGTAGTTGGCGACAAATAATTTGGTCACCTTATTCTTGTTGTACGAAAAGTTGAGGTTTCCGCGCCATGTAATGTCCGAGCCTTTAAGGGGCAGGGTCGTGCCAAACTCCAGTTCGATACCTTTGTTGTTAATTTCAGCATTGTTGAGCTTTTGCTTGGTGACACCATTGATGGCAGGAATCGAGAGCTCTGCGATCAGATCTTTTCCCTGTTTGTTGTATACGTCAATCTTTCCGTAGAGTTTGCCTTGCCAAAGGGAGTAATCGATACCCGCATTCCAGGTGCCCGTTCGTTCCCAGCGCAGCGACGGATTTCCATAGCTTGAGATTCGCGCTGTATTATCGTTGGTATAAATATTGGGCAGCGTGCCCAAAGCCACCAGTGGGCGAAATGAGGTAGACCGGTCCACATTACCATTGAAGCCATAGGTCAGTCTCAAGTTTAGTTTGTCCAGCCAGTTTGCAGCCTGCATAAAGGGCTCACGTTTGATCTGATAGGATCCCCCCAAAGACCAGAATGGTGCATAACGATATGCCGGGTCATCGGTGATCATATTCGAGGCGTCTGTACGTATGCTTCCCGATAAGGTATATTTGTTCAGGTAGGTGTAAGCTGCGTTTCCGTAAAGGGAAAAGAATCTTTCTGTTCGGTAGCCAAAGGCATTGCTATAAGTAAAAGTCTGATTTTTACCCATCCAGTCTTTGATGGGCGCAAATGTTCCCCCAGGGCCATTCGGAAAAGAACCCACGGTTAATGTGGCATCGTTGTAGCCAAACACGGTGGGATGGTAGAATTGCTCGGATACCTGGTTGCTGATTTCGGATCCCGCAATGGCATTGATCTCATGCTTTCCATTAAAGATACGGTTGAAATTGACCTGGTTACGGAAGCTGTAGGCGTGCACACGCACCTGATTCCACTCGCTTGGACTGCTTAAAGGTTGTTCGATAATTCCGCCTTTAGGCAAATTGGATACCAGCGTGCCTGTTTTGGTATCCCAACTGGTAGCCTGGTTTACCTTTTTACGGACATAAAAGGAATCTTCGTTGTAGAGATAACGGTTGTTGGTATTAAAAAGTTCATATTGAAGCTTGGTGTCGAATGACAGACCTTTCATCAGTTTAAACGTCAGTCCGCCCATAAAACGTGCATTCAGCTCCTTTGAAGTTTTGTTTCGCGCATGAATTTCCCGGGCCGGATTGTAGGTCCAGTCAGCGTACGGAAATTTGTTCATTGGAACAGAACGTTCCAAAAGTGGCCAGTAATATTGGCTGATATTGGTAAAGGAACCATCTGCATCGGTCAGCATATCGTAGGGCGATAGGCCCTGGATATCGGCGAGTGTAACGCCGTTTTTGTCGTAGTTATTATACTGCAACATCGTGGATGCATTGAAGTCAAGCCAGCTGAAGAGGTTGACCGAAGTCCGGTAATTCAGCATATATTTCTGGTTTTTGGTTTCCTGAAAATTAGACTGGTTGCGCTCGTGCATCAGGGAAAATAGATTGTTCATCCGGCCCGAGCTGCCCTGCATGCTGATGTTGTATTGCTGACTGTTGGGAGCCGCCAGGAGCAGATCTTTGATCTGTTGCCGATTGTCAAGTGTAGACAGTCGTGCGAGTTGGGCATCGCGCTCTGTATCCGAGAGAAAGCCCAGGTGGTTTTCGCTCAATGCGACAAGTCCCTGTGACCAGACTTTATCATAATTGGACTCCAGAGAGCCTGAATTCTCTACCGCACTCCATTTATTGAAGGCCATTTTTTCATAGTCAATAGTCTCTTTGGAAGAGGCCAGCGGATTGACATACGACAGATCGAATTTTTGTCCTATCTGGGTGAAGGCTTGAAAGTCAACACGGAGTGGTGTCCCTTGCCGGGCTTTTTTAGTGACAATGACAATGACACCATTGGCGGCCCGGGCTCCCCAGATGGATGCTGCTGCCGCATCTTTGAGGATGTTGATACTCTCTACGTCGTTGGGGTTGATGGACTTGAAATCACCCTGTATGGCAAAGCCATCCACCACCACTAAGGGCGAAGCATTGGCTGTGAGATTCCCGGCAGCATCCCGGATATTTAAGCTGGTCTGTCCACGGATTTCAAAGCGCGGATTTCCGTCCACATCCAGCGTTGCCTGAACTCCCGCCGTGGTACCAATAATACGCTGTGCAATATTGGTGCTCGGCTTTTCGATCTGCTCCTGTGAAACACGTCCGAAAGAACCGGTTGCTCTTTCGGCATTGATCGTCTGAAAACCGGTGCTGACGACGACTTCTGCCAAAGCCTTTGTTTCGCTAACGAGCCTGATATTGTTGAGATCGGCCGCGATGGAAACTTCCTGGGTTTGATAGCCAACATAAGAAATGAGCAAAGAGCCTTTAGCTGGCGCGTTGGTGAGCTCAAAATAGCCGCTGCTGTTTGTCGAAGTGGATACCAGTGTTCCTTTTAGCGAAACAGTGGCATTCTGCAGCGGTTCGCCTTTTTCGTTTCTGACGTAACCGTTCAATTTCTTTTGTATGGTAATTGTAGCGGAAGGGTTGTCCTTACTTCTGATCGGACCAGCCTTCGGTATCAGCGAGATGATCTTACCATTAATATGGTATTCCAGGGGCTGGTCCTTGAGTAAAATATCAAGTGCCTGCTCCACATTTGCATTGGAAAGATGTACTGAAATTTTCTGTCCTTTTTTTAGCAACTCATTGTTATACAAAAAAGAATAGCCACTCTGTTTCCGGATTTCTTTGAATACAGTTTCAAGAGAGCTCTTTTCAAACTTGAGATTTACTTTTTGGGCATAGGTATTGGCGGACAACTGTAGACTTGTTCCCAATACAAGATAAGCGGCCAAACGCATTTTTAGTAAAGATTTAGGTAAAATACTGTAGTTTTTACAAAAATCGGGGTATAAAGATCCACCCCAACGTTTAGTATCAACTGGATTATTCATACATTTGATGATTAGGTTAGTAATTTTTGAATTCGAAAAGAGTAATGCCTAATGTTAATGACAGGGATGGGCAAACATCCCTGTTTTTTTTAGGGCAGGGTTAGTTTAGTTTTTTATCATAATGTTCCTCCCATTTATATTAAATCTTACATTGGTATATAGTTCAAGTGATTTCAATAGTTCTTTTAGATCAACATTAGTCTGCAGTTCACCGTTTAATTTAAAGCCTTTTGGCAAGGATCCAACAAAGTTGACATCATAATTGCGCTCAATGATACGGGCTATCTCCGGGAAGTCCATTTTATCGAGTACCAGCACACCATCTTTCCAGCCGATGGATTCTGCAGCGTCGACCTTTTGCAATATAGATTCCGAACCTGCCAATTTTAATTGCTCATCGGGTTTTAACAGGGTCTGTTTGTTGTCTGTTTTGTTGATTACACGCACTGAACCTTCAACGAGGGTCGTTGTACAGTTCAGTTCATTCGCATAGTTGCTGACGTTGAACTTTGTCCCGAGGACTTTCACTTCCTGATCGCGGGATTGAACACGGAATGGTACCCTAAGGTTGTTTCGGGTCAACTTTGCAATTTCGAAATAGCCTTCGCCCTCGAGTTGGACTTCGCGGCCAACACGATCAAAGGTAGAAGGATAGCGGAGCTCGGAGGCTGAATTGAGCCATACTTTGGAGCCATCGGGCAACACAAAATTATACCTGCCAGCACGCGGTGTACGAATCGTAATGAGCTGCGTTTTTTCAGCTTTCGTTAGCTTGTTGCCTAAGCGTTCTTTTAAATTTTCGCCATGGCCTTCGAGAAGAATACTATCGCCATTTGGCAACAGGGCATACGCCCGGTCCGGTACCATCAAAATACGCGCTGTGGCCTTGGTCGCGTTTTTGTTTTGGACAGCGTCATGCCATAAAATCTTACCCACAAAGGCAAACAGCAGGAGGGAAGCGGCGGCAACTGCTACATACTTCCAACGGGCAGGGCGAGGGGCTTTATCAAGTGCTGTTATCTTGCTGAGATCGATCTGCTTCAGCTTTTCCTGAAGCAAGTTTTCGTCGAGATCGTCAAGCGAATTTTTGGACAAAAGTTCATTATAATAGGAAAAAAGGCGCTCCCGCTCAACTGTTGTAAGTGAGTTGGATGTGTAGCGTGCCAATAGATCTTGTAATTCGTGTTTATCCATTTTTTTGGGCGGCGTAATTTTCCCCTTTGATTATAAGACAGGTCAAAGGGATGATTGTCTCAAATAAATTTTAGATTAATGGAAAAAAAATAAAAAAAGATATTTCAGATTGCTCTTTAATAAGAGTAAGGCATTGTATATCTGTTGTCTGACTGTTTTCGGAGCGATATTCAATTTTTCGCTGATTTCCTTATGGGAAAGCTCTTCCTCACGACTCATCTTGAAAATCTGCTGCATCTTTCTGGGCATGGAGTCTATTTTTTGCTGTAGGATCTCAAGAAGCTCTTTCTCCTGCAGTTTTTCTTCGACTTCATTTACCCCCTCAGCATGGGCATCGAGATAATAGCTGTTAAATTTTTCCACCACGTCGACGTGTGCAAGCTGGTTAAGGATAAGATGCCGGGTTGCCTTATGGATATATCCCTTCAACGATGACTGCACATTGATCTCTGTCCGTTTTTGCCAGAGTTTTAAGAAAAGTTCCTGAACCACATCCTGCGCTTTATCATAATCCTGATAAAATAAAAAGGCATGCTGGAAGATTGAAACTCTGTAGCGGTTAAACAACTCAGCGAAAGCGGTCTGATCATCCTGTGCGGCAAGATGAAGCAGTTCAATATCCGATATAGCCTGGTAATTGTTCAAATTTGTTAGTATTCTATTGCAGTAGATGTGTCAAATGTAAATTTAATATGCATAAAATCCAAACGGCTAAAGGATTGGACATGTAATTTACTTCGAAGAAGATCCGGCTTTTGTTCGCAATTCAAGTTGCCGACCTGTAAGGGGAAAAACTCAGTCTTTTTTCTATAAAAAAAGAATTACACTCTGAAAAAGGATGATTTTTTTGGCTACGAAAATTTGTAATATAAAAAATACGAAAACGTTATAGTTAAATTACGAAAACGTTGTAGTTAAATTTCGCCTGTTAGTGATTTTTAGGAACCCTCGCCTAATTTCGATCATTTCCTCATACACTTACCCATTTTTTTATATTGAATATCGTGTTATTGAGACAAAATAGCACTTTTTTGATACGATCTAGTTCTGTTTTTCTAATTGCTAATATTCACTTTTACAGTTAAAATTCCTTTATCAAAGGAAGCCAATTATAAAATTACTAAATCACCCATAGTGAATATTTCTTTATGAGAAACAATTGTAAACTAAAACAAAGCCGCTTTTATAGCTTTAGCGCCGGCAAATGGATACCCTGTTCTTGTCTGGTTTGCCTGGTGGCTCTGGCTAGTCCTGCCGCTCCATTAAAAGCCAATGTACCCCTTGTATCGGCGACAGAGGGGACGTTACAGAATCGCGAAATCACAGGTAAAATATCGGATGGCAATGGTCAACCCCTGGCTTCCGTGACGGTTAGCGTACCGGACAGCAAGGTCAGTGCAGCCTCAAAGGCTGATGGTACCTATGCAATTTCGGTGCCTATAGGAGCAAAAAAGCTGGTATTCAAACTTTTGGGCTACAAGAGCCAAGAGATTGAGCTTACACCGGCCAAGGTCATCAACGTGGTCCTCAGTCCGGCGACTGATGAACTGGACGAAGTGGTGGTGGTGGGCTATGGTACCATGCGCAAAAAGGATCTGACGGGTTCGGTGACACAGATCCACCCAGACCACATCGCCAATGAAAACCCCAAAACCGTACAAGATATTCTCCGTGGCTCGGCAGGACTGAATATTGGTTACGATGCCTCGGCAAAAGGCGGTGGCTCCATCGAAGTAAGGGGTAAACGCTCGGTCTACGATAGCAACAGCGGGCACAACAACCCTTTGCTGGTGCTCGATGGCATGATTTTCTACGGTGAGCTTTCTGAAATAAATCCGGATGACATCGAGCAGATTGATGTGCTAAAAGATGCTTCGGCTGCGGCTATCTACGGTTCGAAGGCGGCTAGTGGTGTGATTATCATCAGTACAAAAAAGGGGAAACAGGGCAAACCGACGATCAATATGACTATGAATGCCGGTGCAACGCAACTGAGCGAGTATCGCAAAAGATTCAGCCCCGAAGCTTACTTGCAGCACCGCGAGGACTGGTATACCAAAAATACCTATGGCGTCAATCCGACAACGGGATTATATGAGGCTTACCAGACACGGGACGATAACGGCAACCTTACCGTACCTTATGGCTTTTACATTAACCCCGATCAGCTGCCTTCGTCTTTATCGCTGGATACCTGGCGCGCGCAGTCGACCAATGAGAAGGGGGAGTCTGATCGGAGCATCTGGGGCCGCCGCTTGGGCCTGCAGGGAAATGCCCTGCAGAACTTTCTGGATGGAAAAACGGTTGACTGGGCCGATCATACCTTCCGAACGGGCTTTAATCAGGATTACAACGCGAGCATCAGCGGTGCGAGCGATAGGGTCAATTATTACCTGTCTATGGGCTATCTTAAAAATGAGGGAACTGTTGTCAGCGATACCTACAAGGCTGTGCGGGCAAATATGAAGATCAACGCGCATGTGACCAACTGGCTGGAGTTAGGTGCCAATGTAAATTTTCAGGATCGCTCCGACGGCAATATAGACATCGATATAGACCAGACATTGCGCAATAGCCCTTATGCGGATTATGCCGATGCCGATGGCAACCCCTTACAATATCCGCTCAGTGAGCAATTCAGTCAGCGGGGTTATAATTATGATTTTCAGCGGAAATACCTGGAGCTGGACAAGGGCTATACGGTCTTCAATTCCATTTTCAATGCGAAAATAAAACTCCCCTTTAACATTACCTATTCCTTTAACGCTTCACCGCGCCTGCAGTATTTCCACGACCGTTACTTTATGTCGGCCGAACTGCCGGGTTCTAATCCGGCCGACCGGGGTGCGAACCGCGAGCAGACCAAACGGTTCGACTGGTCGCTCAACAACACCATCAGCTGGGAACAGACCTTTGCGGACAAGCATCGCCTGATGGTAACCTTGGTACAGGAGGCGGAGGAACAGCAGTCCTGGAAAGACCGCATTGAAGCACGCAATATTTTACCTTCGGATGCCCTTGGCTTTCACAATACCAAAAATGGTTCGAAGGAAAACAGCTCCTTTGATAGTTACGATACCCATCAGACAGCGGATGCCTTGCTGGCCCGGTTATTTTATTCCTACGATGACCGTTATATGCTGACGACTTCGATCCGCCGGGATGGATATTCGGCTTTTGGAACGTCCAATCCTTATGCGACTTTCCCCTCTGTGGCCCTGGCTTGGAATTTTACCAAAGAGAAATTCTTCAAATGGACGGATGTAATGGATTATGGTAAGCTGCGTGTTTCCTACGGTAAAAACGGAAATCGGCAGCTGGCAGATCCTAATCTGGCGCTCGCCAACTTGTATTCGGGCAGTGGCAAGATGCATGGTTACCTCAACTCGGCGGGTGAACTGGTCCAATACCGCTACCTGATGGTAGACCGTCTGGCTAACCCGAACTTGCAATGGGAAAAAACTACAGCATGGAACTTCGGATTGGATTTTGGGTTCCTAAAAAACCGCATTTCAGGTACGCTCGAATATTACCTGATGCAGACTCACGACATGATCATGGAACAGAAGCTGCCCAATTTTACAGGATTCAGCAGCATCACCACCAACCTGGGGCAAGTGGATAATAAGGGGATTGAATTGACCTTAAATACCGTCAACCTGAAAAAGGAAAATCTGCAATGGTCTACCACGTTCAATTTCTCCTACAACAAAAATCAGATTGTACACCTCTATAAGAACTACCAGGATGTGCTGGATGCCGATGGAAATGTGGTTGGCCGCAAGGAAATGGACGAGATCTCGAATGGCTGGTTTATTGGGCAGCCCATCGGCGCAATCTGGAATTACCAGGTTACCGGCATCTGGCAGGCCAATGAAGCTGCAGAGGCTGCAAAATACGGGCAGGCTCCTGGTGACCCGAGAGTGGCCAATGTATATACGGCAGATGATGCAGTAAATGGGGATAGCAGAAAGCCTGTGTATAATAATAATGATAAGGTCTTTCTGGGGCAGACGGATCCGCGTTTCCGCTGGTCGATGCGCAATGAATTTACCCTTTGGAAAGACCTCAGCTTTTCGTTTAATATTTATTCGTACATGGGGCACAAAAGCCTCTCGGGCAATTACCTGAATAACGATGATGATGGCGGGCGCATGGCTTATGGACTGGCTAATCTGCCGGCAAAGGAATACTGGACGCCGGCCAATCCGACGAACCGCTATGGCCGTATCGAGGCAAAAGGACCAATCGGAGCGGAGGGGGCAGAGCGGCTGTATGACCGCTCATTTATCCGGCTCGACAATATCTCGGTGGGCTATACGTTGCCGGTTTCCTTGACTTCCAAGTACAACCTTAACCGCGTCAGGCTCTACGGTACGGTGCGCAATGTGGCCACCTGGACCAAAGACTGGGAATACGGCGATCCGGAGACGGGGTCGTGGGCCTCAAGGGTCTTTACTTTCGGTGTGAATTTATCTTTATAATTCGATTAATTATGATGTACATGAACGATATAATAAAAAAAAATAAATCCGTCGGCAGGGGCGTAGCCTTTTTGCTCGCCGGTACGCTAGCGATAAGCAGCTGTTCGAAGGAATTTCTGCGGCCCGATCCATTATCTATCTATATACCCAATGAAACCTTCAATACAGAATCGGGCCTGCTTTCGGCCATGGCTATCTGTGACCGCCACCTCAAGGGCTATTGGGCCACGGACAATAACGAGATGCTGACCTTGGGTACGGAGTATATCTTCTCCGAACTGATGGTGGCCAGCAATACTGATAAACGCAGCATGCTGGCGGATGTGGCTAACATGCTGACTCCTACAAGTGACAACTCCAGCTTGCAGAACCTCGACCGCTCCAACAGCCTTTGGTATCTGTGGGATGAAACCTACAAAGGGATCAGTTATGCTAATACCATTATCAAATATGTGGACCAGGTGCAGGCCTTGAGCGAGCAGGATAGAAATGCCTACAAAGGTCGCGCTTATTTTCATCGGGCTTTTCGCTATATGGCATTGGTCTTTGAATACGGCGACGTGCCTTTGGTGACGACCATCATCGATGTGCCCAAGCAAAATTATCGGAGCACCAGACGTGATGCCATTTTGCAGATGATTACCAAGGACATGGAGTTTGCTGTGCAATGGGTGCCTGATCAGAAAAATATGAGCCTGATCGGTCTGATCAATAAGGGGGCCTGCCGCATGCTGCTGGCAAAATGTTACTTGGCCATAGGTGAGTATCAGAAAGCCAAAGAGCAGACGGATATCCTAATTGACCAGTCGGGCTATGCTTTGATGACCGAAAGCTTCGGAACCTTTAACGATGGGGGCGAGGCGCAGACCTGGCCCATTACACGTAACGTCATCTGGGATATGCACCGCCCCGAAAACAAACTGATTGCCAGCAACCGCGAGGTAATCATGGGCATGCCCAATCGCGGTGCCGATGCGGAATCTTTCGTAAAAATGCTGACCATGCGGATCTTATATCCCTTTGTCTTTGACAGTCGCATACAGACAACGGATGGTAAACAGGCCCTGTTGAACATCAAACGGAACAGTGGAGATTACAATGCAAAATATGACTACATGCGCGCCTTTGGCCGCGGGATCGCGACTTTCCGCCCTACATCTTTCCAGACCCAGGGGCTATGGTCTGTCAATGGCAAGCCGGATGAAGGCGACCTGCGCCATAGTTCAAAGGTAGGAAACTGGGTGCGCATGGAAGATTACAAAGTAAACAATAAGGCTTCCAAAGATTTTGGGAAACCGGTCACACTGAAAGATCCCGCAACGGGTAAACTCCTTTGCAGCGATACCATTCGCCGCTGGTACGATGTGCCACATTATAAATTTTTCCTGGATGACCCCGTAAGTGAGGCCAATATCAGCGGTTCAGACGGTTCACGGGGTGCGACCAACGGCGGTATCGCCGACTGGTACCTGTATCGCCTGGCGGAAGCTTACCTCTTGCGCGCCGAAGCGAAGTATTATATTAATCCGGCCGATGGAACAATAAAAGATGATTTAAATGCTGTCCGTCAGCGTGCAAAATGTACCGAGCTCTACCAGGGATCGGTAAGCATCGGTGATATTATGAACGAAAGGGCGCGTGAGCTCTACTGGGAAGAATGGCGCAATGTGGAATTGAAACGGGTGTCCCTCTGCCTGGCACGCAGTGGTAAACCGGATGAATGGGGAAATGTGTACAATCTGGACAATTTTGACAAACAAAGCGGTACAGATGCCAATGGCGGAAGTTACTGGTACCAGCGCATCATGCATTATAGCCTCTACAACAAAGGCGTCATTCATGTCAATGCTACTGGACTAAGCGATATCAAATATACAATGGATAAAAAGAATATGTACTGGCCGATCCCCAATGTCGCGATTACCTCCAATATTAAAGGACAACTAAAGCAAAATTATGGCTATGATGGTTATGATCCCACCACTCCCGTCTGGGATATATGGGAGGACGCCGTAGCGGACGAAACCAAAACAGAATAGGCCGTTCAGGATTTTTTAAACACCTTATTTATACTACAAAACCATTTCGTAATTACATTAAACCAGTTCGTATGATCAAGAAAATCTTTTTGTTTTTATTGTTTCTCCCGGTTCAATTCTTAACAGCACAGACAGATCTGGCAAATTTTCCTACTGGGGCAGACCCGAAGGAGGTTGGCCATCGCATTGCACACCGCTTTATCGCAGGCAAACATATGCTGCATGCCGGGAAATGGATCAGTTATCCCGAGACGTTCTATTGGACGGGTGCCATTAATTATGCGCATTTAACGGGCGATCAGGAGTTGATGCAGGCCATGAAGGCGCGGTTCTCCAAATTAACGGCAAGTGAGCCGCAGCTGCTGCCCATTAAAAACCACGTCGACTTGAATATGTTCGGTAGCCTGCCTTTGCGGCTTTATCAGCTGACCAAAGAGAAAAGTTATCTCGACCTGGGCTTGCCCTACGCCGACACACAATGGGAGCTTCCACAAAATGCCAGTCAGGAAGCCAAGGACTGGGCGCAAAAAGGATACTCCTGGCAGACGCGTCTCTGGATCGACGATATGTACATGATCACCATCGTGCAGGCCGCTGCTTTTAAAGCAACTGGCAAAGCCGAATACCTGGACCGTGCGGCTCGGGAAATGGTGCTTTATCTCGATGAGCTGCAGCGTCCCAATGGATTGTTCTATCATGCACCGGATGTTCCTTACTACTGGGGGCGAGGCAATGGCTGGATGGCGGCAGGTATGACCGAATTGCTGCGCATGCTTCCACAGGACCACCCGGATCGGCCGCGTATATTAAAGGGATATCTAACAATGATGAAGAGCCTGAAAAAAGAGCAACGCAAGAGTGGCATGTGGAATCAGCTGATCGACCAAGCAGACTGCTGGGCCGAAACCTCGGGTTCAGCGATGTTTGCTTATGCGATCATATCGGGGGTGAAACAGGGCTGGCTAGGGGAGAAACAGTATGGTCCCGTTGCCCGCAAGGCTTGGCTGGCGCTCGCAAAATATGTAGACGATCAGGGAGCAGTGTCGGAAATCTGTGTGGGCACCAATAAAAAGAATGATAAACAGTATTACTATGACCGTCCCCGCCATACCGGCGATTACCACGGGCAGGCGGCTTATATGTGGTGCGTCAATGCGCTGTTGGAGGGAAGTACCAAATAGATATTGCCCAGTGAATACATTAATTCTGTGGAATTTCCAAGCCCTTCTATGTCTCTAGGTAATCCTTTGAACTTCAAACAATGCAGTTTAGAGGCTAAAGCATACTAGGTTTGTTAGCAAAAAAAGAGGTTATCTGATTCATCAGATAACCTCTTTTTTTACTAAACTTTCTATTTGCGGTCGATATTTACACGATAAATCGCTTCGGCCTCTTTGTCATCAAATTTGCGCATTTGCTTGACAAGTTTCTTTTTCATCATTTTGACGATGCCACGGTATGCAGGATCGGTGTATACATTGTGGAGCTCCTGTGGGTCTTTTTCGAGATCAAATAGTTCCCAGTTTTCTACACGTTTATAATAGCGGATCAATTTATAGCGGTCATCCCGCACCCCAAAATGTGGGCTCACGGCATGTTCTCCATTTTCAAAGTAATGATAGAATAAGTCCTTGCGATGTTCCTCGGTATTATTTTTCAGTACATGGACAAATGACTCGCCCTGCATATCTTTCGGTTTCCTGACCGCTGCGAGTTCCAATAATGTGGGTGCAATATCGGCATTGACAACTTTTGCGTCAATGGTTGAATGCGCATGCAATAGTGCTGGATAGCGCATGACCAATGGGGTGCGAAATGATTCTTCGTACATCCAGCGTTTGTCAAACCAGCCATGTTCGCCCATGTAGAAACCTTGGTCGGAAAGATAGATGACAATGGTATTTTCAGTCAGTGATTTTTGGTCCAGATAATCCAGTACTTTGCCAATATTGCGGTCCATCGACTGAGCTGTGTTAAGGTAATCGATCATATATCGTTGGAATTTCCATTCGGCAAGCTGTTTTCCCGTCAGATTATCCTGCTTTAGCCTTTCATAAATAGGACGGTAATAGGCGATATAACTGTCTTTTTGGGCTTGGTTCATCCGTTTGAAATTGCCGTCAGCCATCATGTCTTCCAATGATTTGAACATCTTTAGATCATAGCCCATCTTCATGTCCTTATCAATGGACATTTCTTGCAGTGCTGCCGCTTCTCTGCTTTGGTAGTTATCATAGAAAGTTTTTGGCAACGTAAAATTTACAGTATCATAGGTGCCAAAATCTTTGGGGTCTGGCATCCATGTGCGGTGTGTTGCCTTATGACCGATGACCAAACAGAAAGGTTTGTTGGCGTCCACGGTATCTAGCCAGTTCATTGCTTTTTCGGTCACGATATCAGATACATAACCGGCAACTTGCTTACGTCCCTGCTTACTGATAAAATCTGGATTAAAATAAGTGCCCTGACCAACAAGAATATCATAATAGTTGAAGCCCTGCAATTTGTCTCCCAAATGGATCTTACCGACCCAAGCTGTATTATAACCAACCTTTTGTAATTGCTTCACAAAGAGATCCTGGCTGAAATCGAATTCGGAGGTTTCATTATCTTTAAAACCGTTCTTGTGGCTGTATTTTCCGGTCAGCAGCGTAGCGCGCGAGGGGCCACAGATGGAATTATTGACAAATGCATTTTTGAATATCGCCCCCTGATCCGCGATGCGGTCTATCTGCGGCGTTTTCCCATATTTCGATCCATAGGCCCCAATCGTCTGATAGGCATGGTCATCCGAGATAATAATGACAATATTCGGCCTTTTTTGCGCAGAAGCATATTTAAATAGCGGAAGTAATAAAAATAGAAATAAGAGCGTTTTTAGTTTCATTGTGCTTTCTGTTTAAAATTGATTGTTGTTTCTTCTTTTGAGGTAGAGCTGACCTTTACCCATCCCTGGCGATCGGCGCCACTGTCGTTGGCTTTTATTGTTATTTTTTGAGTTACGTTTCCCGAACCATATTTACGTTCAACGGTATACCACTGGACATTGTCGGGCAGGGTGATCCACCAGCCATTGGTATGACCATCGATAGTAAGTGTATATGTATTCGCAGATTTGCTAACTTCTGCCGTCAATGTGCTGCTTACGCTAAAGGGACCGGGCTGCGGTTTTACGGGAAGGTTTTCCTTCTTACATGCATTAAATAAGAATAATAGAACAATGCAACATAAGAAAAAAATATTTTTTGTAGTCAATTCAACTGTCTTCATGTTTTTTGGATCTTTAATTTTTGCCTGTACTTTTTACCAATTGGGATTTTGTTTCCATTTTCCACCTGTCAACTCGATCATTCGTTGCTGAATAGGTAGCAGATAATCCCGTTCTACCCTAAATTTGTAGCCTGAGGGCAATACACTTTTATAGGGATCCATATATCTATAGGCATCTCCAGGATTTCCAGAGAGAAAAAAGTTAATGCTTTTGCCTGCAGGAGCATTATCGTAGTAAAGCAAGTTATCTTTGTAAAATCCTGTGCTCGTATTTTCCTGTGCAATATTGCTGCCAATGAACAGTATGCCTAAAGGACGTTTTCCGACAATGAGCTGGTCAGCTGCTGCCCAACGGAAAATATCCTGTAGACGCTGGCCTTCCGCTACCATCTCCACACGGCGCTCGCGGCGTACTGCCTGAATATATTTGTCCAACGTTGAAAATGGATAGCTTGCTGTAGTATTATATTCACGGTCAAAATCCATATCCGGCAGATTCAGTCGCGCACGAAGGGGGTGTATGGCCTGAACTATTTTAGTGGGATCTTCTTTCAGTTCGGCAAGCGCTTCGGCATAATTCAGTAAGACCTCCGCATAACGGAAATAGATCACAGGTGCAGCACTCATCCCATCATCGGTAACCGCCGCGAGATTCGTGTATTCTACATATTTATACATGGGGTATCCAGTAGTAGAACGATTAAATCCACTCTGGTTGATCGGAGGGAAGTTGGCTGCTACAGCATCAGGACGTAAGGGTGCTTGTGGCAATACTGCTGTTTGCGATAGGCGTGGGTCACGGACTGTTGGCAGCATGTCTTGACCATAGACTTGTTGGATACTGTTTTGCAAGGTTCCGACAAATGGCTTTCCATCTATAGTAAGGTAATCACTGACTAAGCTCTGTGTCAGTCCGATATCACCACCTCCGGTAGATAAATATTTGGATACACCGTGACCGATATTTTCGGCAGGGTTGTAGCGGCGGTAAAGCATGACTTCACTATTTGTCGAGAGATCGGCCGTATTGAACATGTTCCGGTAGTCATCGTTGTATCTGCCGGTACTATATATTTTCCATCGATTGCCATCAATAATCTCTTTTGCGGCATCACGGGCTTGCGTCAAGTAATCTTTAATTTTGTTTTCAGTAACTGTCGGCGTGAAAAATGGCGTTGCTTTTAATTTGTGATACCGTTGCCAAGTACCTTCATAGAGTGCTACACGTGATTTAAGCGTTAATGCAACGTCCTTGTGAAGACGCATGCTGGTATTGGTCGACTGCGAGGGTAGCAGTGCAGCAGATCGGTTGAGGTCATTGAGGATGGAGTCTACAATGACAATTCGGCTATCACGTGCCAAAAAGGTAGATTCATCTTCTGAGTTTAGAAGCTGGTTGACCCAGGTTACATCGCCATATTTTTTAACCAATTCAAAATAGTACCAAGCTCTGAAAAAATAGGCCTCACCGAGATATCTGTTTATTTCTGATTGGTTTCCTTTTGCGTTAGCGGATTGTTTGAGGAAAAAATTAAGCGATCTGATCTGTGTATACTCACTGATAGATGTTGCATTTGATACGGTCAACTGTCCATTTAAGCGATTGTCGACATTGGTAAAAATCATATTATCTGTTTTGGCATCTTCAAATGCAATACCATTTCCGCCAGTTGTGCTCGGGTGGTTGGGGAGGGTTTGATAAAACTGGTTGATATATAATCGCAGTTCGTTGGTTGATGCTAGACTCCCACTGGTGGATAACTGATCTAATGGTTCCCGATTTAAAAAATTGCTATTGCAGGCTACCAAAAAACTGCAAGTGAGTCCCAAAACGATATATGTGAATTTTTTTAATTTCATGACTGCTAGTTAAAAGTTAAGATTTAAACCGAAGGAATAGACTTTGCTCAATGGGTAGATCTTGCCCATGCCAGATCCACCTTCTATGGTTTCGGGATCAAACATTTTGGCCAGGCTGCTGAATGTCAGTAAGTTTTCGCCACTGAGAAACACACTCAGCCGATCAAACTTCCAGCGTTGGATCAGATTCTTTGGCAGGCTATAGCTTAATGTCAGATTTTTGAGCCGTAGGTAAGCTGCATTTTGAAGATAGCGTGTAGAAGCGAGCTGTGTTTTATTGATGTAGGAATTTATGGCACCTACCGGCGAGGCGTATGGATTCGGATAATACGCGTCCGGATTACTTTCTGAGAAATAGTTGAGATGCTGCTTGAATACAGTTACCTGTGCCAATGCACCCGATCCCCAAAAATAAGCATCTGCAAATCCAGGACTAAAATCTCGTTTAGCGATTCCCTGCCAAAGCATGTTCATCGAAAGGTCTTTCCAATTCAATCCTGCTGAGAAACTATAGCTATAGCGGGGAGTACTGTTCCCAATAATGGAAATGTCGCCCATGTCACCCAAACGATTGGCTCCATTGTTTATCTTACCATCGTTATTTATGTCAAGGTACATCACGTCTCCTGGTACCCAGTTACGTGCAGATATAAAGGACCGGTCCAATTTATTGTATTCATCGGCTTCTGCTTGTGTACGGATTAGCTGATTGGCCTGGTATCCCCAAATCTCACCGGACATTTTACCTTCATACCACTGTCCGCTAGGGTCAAATTTGGTTGGATTTTGGTATTTGGTCACCATTGACTGGTAATCGGAAAGAATGATTCCGAGGTTGTAGCTCCAGTTCTCGGCAATTTTATCTCGCCATTTTACATTGAGTTCCCAGCCTCTCGTTCGGAGATCGGCATTATTGCTTTTTGCAGGTGTCGTTCCAAAGAGGTCTGCAACATCTCTGGAAGGACCGAGCATATCTTTTGTATTGCGTTGGTAGAGGTCTAGTGTTCCTGTTAATCGGTACTTCAATAAAGTAAAATCGAGACCAATGTTGGCACTTCTGACTTTTTCCCAGGTAATTAGGGGATTGAATGCCCCCGGTGCGTTTATATAACTTTCACGGCCATTTTGAAAGTAATAACGTCCTCCTGCACCGTTAGCTCCAGGGACTACAATGCTCATATTTTCGGAGTAAGCATAAAGACCGGCACCGGCTTGGTTTCCCAGAGAGCCATAGGATCCTCTTATTTTTAGTTGATTGATCCAGGAAATATTATCTTTGAAAAACGATTCTTCGCTGATATTGTATGCCGCTGATATCGAGGGGAAAAATCCCCAGCGATGCCCGGCTGCAAATCGTGACGAGCCATCGTATCGGCCATTCAGTTCTAATAGGTATTTCTGATCGAAATTGTAATTTAAACGTGCAAACATGCCCCGGGTAGCCCAATGGTTACGGGCTTCCTTACTGTTCTTTGTTCCTGTCGACAAGTCAATGCCCGGACGGTCAAAACTGATCAGATCGCTTGCAGAGGTATAAATCTCCTTGAAAGTATTTACTTCCTGTTGAAATCCAGCTGTTAAGTCAAAATTATGTTTGTCAACAGTTAGTTTGTAGTTTGTATAGATGTTTGGCGTTAGATAATTGTTATTGTTCATCCGGCGTTCGAAACTTCCACCAAGCGGGATGTTATATTCTGACCTGTTGACCAGATATGTTGTGCCATCAATACCATAAATTGTTCCGGGCAATTTCAGGATATCATTTTCGCTATTATCTAAGCGATAATTCAAATCGGCAAAGATTTTCCAGTTTTTTAATGGGGTTATTTCGAGTCCACCTAATATCGCTAAGGTATTCGCTGTCAACTGATCTTTGGATCCTGACTGGAGGTAGGGTACCATGGACTGTTCCGTCCAGTTGCCATAAAAATCATAAGGTGATACATTTGGACGCATGCGCGCAAGATTATGGAAAAACATGCCTTCGAATCCGGCCAAAGGTGTCTGATTGCTGCTGCGCGTGTATTTTACGTTAGCTTTGAGTTTTATCCATGAAGACAGTTCGGAAGTAACAGAGCTATTAAAATTATAGCGCTTATAGTCGATGTCTGCGTAGCGTAGAATTCCATCTTCATTATAATAGCCTCCTGAGACATAGAATTGCGTTCCTGCATTTCCACCGCCCATATTGATGTTGTAATTTTGTCGCAATGCGGTCGGTTTATAATGGAGATCAAACCAGTTTGTATTGGCGACACCGTTGGCGCTATTTTCCCAGCTTGCATAGTTATTGGTATTGACTTCTGGAAAGATCGATATACTGCCCGGATCATTGATGTATTGTTGTAGTAGGGCGATCTTATCATCGGAATATTGTTTGGTTCCGAGCGCATTAAAAGTCGCCGCATTAAAAAAGTTTGCAAAGTCGACTGAGTTGACCATTTCGGGCAGTTTTACGGGCGAGGTCAATCCTGTGTTGGTGCTGATATTAATTGTCTTCTTTCCAGCGGCACCTTTTTTTGTAGTAACCAGAATGACACCATAGGCTGCACGCGAGCCATAGATTGCAGATGCCGATGCATCTTTTAAAACAGAGATATTGTCGATATCGCTGGGATTAACATCGGCCAAGGACATTTCCATTCCGTCAACAAGAACATAAGGCCCATCGGTTCCACTTAGATTACCGACACCGCGTACATTCAGGTTGAAGCTCTGTCCTGGCTTGGTATTGCCTCCAACATTGACGTTTAAACCAGGGACTTCACCCTGTAGGCTCTGCGTAGCATTCACAACAGGCCGGTTTTCTAATTCTTTACCGCCAATTGTGGCAACAGCACCCGTTAAGTTGACGCGTTTTTGTGCACCGTAGCCTACGACAACGACTTCTTCCAACTGCGCTAGATCCTCTTTAAGTTCAATGGTCTGAAATATCGAAGAGTAGGGAACTTCTAAGCTTACGAAACCAACACTGCTGATGAATAGGCTGCTTTGTGTGCTTTTTACAGTGAGCATAAATTCCCCTTTATCATTTGTTAAGGTACCTTTGTCTGATCCCTTTTCCTTGATGGAAACTCCCGGTAGCGGTTCTCCCTTGCTATTGGATACTTTCCCTTGAAATTTAAGCTCCTGTGTTTGCGGCTGGGAAAGAATGATACGGCCGCCATCGATCTGTTGCATCTGAAAGCCATTTTTTTCCAGAATGGGCCTCAGTAATTCTTTCCAGGGCTTATTAGTCGTAGAAATTTGCTGTATCGTAACTTCTTCTACTTGATTATTATTGTATACAAATCTCAAATCCGTCTGTTTTTCAATAAGCTGCAATAGATTTTTAAGTTTTATATTTTTGTATTTAAGTGTTACATTTTCTTGTGCAGAAGTTGTAGTCGCATAGCTGTTATAGCCAAATGCTACAATCAACAGCATTATAAATTTTACCATGAAGAGCCACTTTAGGTAATAAAGAATCGGCACATGACATCGAGCATGTGAATTTTTTTTCATAATTTTAAAAATAAGAGGTAAATAATTGGGCACAACAACTTTCCTAGGGCTTTGTGCCAATTGATCATCTTTGGGTATATCGCTGCGATGTACCCTTTTTTGTTTGTTTTTTTTATTTCATATTCAGGTCGTTATTGTTCGTTAATTTGATTCTAATTTTAGTTTTTTTTAATACAGTATAATGGTGTCGCGTTGTTCTTTATAATGAAGGTTGGCACCGGTTTTAATCAAAATGTCCAAAACCTCCCGCGCTGTTTTCTCCTGAAACACGCCTGTATAGGATTGGTTCAAAATATTCTTGTTTTCAATTCGGATGGTTTTATTGTACCAACGTTCTATTTTTCTGCTCATGATATCTATAGGATCATCCTGAAAAACCAGTTTATTTTTCGTCCATAGTGCTTCTGACAGTTCGGTATTTTCATGATTAATTTGGCTGAAGTTTGCTCCCCCTTCTGTAGATTCTTTAACGAGGTTGCTTTTCCTGATATGCATGCCGGTGGCTAGGCTATTCGCTACCTCTATTTTTTCTCCAGGATGCATAATAAATTCACGAACGTATCCTTTATCTTTAACTTTGAGATTCACTTTACCTTCAAAGAGTGTTGTTTCCATTTTTTGTTCTTCTGCATAGGCCTGAACATTAAACTGCGTACCAAGCACTTCGATTGTATTACCATAAGCGTTTACATGAAATGGTAATTTTTTATTTTTGGTTACCTTAAAATAAGCTTCTCCAGACAGTGTTACATCTCGATTTGATAGGCCATACTTGACGTCATACTCGAGTTGGCTACCGCTATTGAGCCAAATTTCAGTTCCATCCTCTAATTTAAAATGTTTCCTTTCACCTTTGGCCGATGTAAGCTTGATGATGCGCCCAGGCAGGATGTGCTGAAAGAGATAGAAACCTCCAAAAGATATCATGATAAGAACAGAGGCGGCAATAAGCAAACGCTGATAGTTTTTTGATGATAGCAGGGTATTTCTTTTTTCTTTTCGTTCGCTAGCAGTACTATCCGTAGTCTTATACTTCTTTTTGGACGATTCAAACAACGAGTCAAGCGTAATGGGTCTATTTTTTAACGATTGATTTTGTTGCGTCAAATAGAGATAAAGATCTAATCTACTTTCTTCTAAAGTCATCAAATGATACAGCTCTTCCTCTTCGGTGGCCGTGATACGCTTGTCCAGGTATTTTTGAATGAGCTCTAAAAAATAACTATCTTCTGATGACATGGGGTTGTTTTATTCATAAGACACATGAAAAAGCAAATCTCACCAATACCGAATTTATTTTTTTTGTTTTAGCTGAGCATAGATTTTTTTTAGCGCAATCTGTAGGTGTCGGTCTACCGTGTTAATGGCTATTCCCATTTTAGCCGCGGCCTGTTTATAAGACAGCTGTTCATCTTTAACCAATAAAAAGGCTTGTTTTGTTTTGGCGGGTAGCAGGGATATGCTATGTTCGATTTCGGCAATTTTCTCTTTGGAAATAAGTAACGATTCTGGCGATATGTCATCGATAAAATTATCATGGGCCATATCGTGTAATGAATACTCGATTGTTTTCTTTCGTATCTGATTTAAGCATCCATTTTTTACCGCGCGGAGTATATAAGGAACGAGTAATTCGATCTCAAGGAGTTTTTCCTGAAGATTCCATATTTTCCATAATATTTGGCAGGAGATATCCTGAGCGAGATCTTCGTCTTTGATGAAAGAGAATGCATATTGCTTGAGCCCATCGAAGTTTTGAATGAAAAATTTCTTAAATATTCTTTCATCTCGCCCAATGGCAATCATCTGTTTTTCCTCAGCACTCAATTCTTGAATATCCAGCATGGTTTTACATAGACAGATTAAAAATGGTTAGCATTAGACTACTAAGGTAGTAAATATTATGTTCTACATAAAATGAATCTAAAATGCGTTTGGTTTTTTGACCGTCGGGTATTCGGCGCAAATTATTTTTTGATTTTACTGAATTCAAAAGGAATCTGCAGGCTGTCGCCAGCTACATTTGCCCTTAGCTTTTCACCGTCCCGCCAGTAGGTAATCTTTTTAGGGAAGGGTAGGGAGTCATTATTGCATTCGAATAGCCCGTTTTTCTGCGTAGTCATTTCAAAGGCTACAAAATCCTTTTCATCGGGTGTTTTCACCTTTAATTGCCAGTTTCCGTCGGATTTCAACAGTGCCATTTTTTCCTGGTTGACAGTATCGTTGTTGTGAAGGGTAAAGGCCAGGCCCGCATATTCAGTTTCGTTTATTTTAACCCAATATTCAAAGGTCTTTTTACCCTGGGTTTCGTTGGTACGCCGCCATTTGCCCACTAACCAGTCGAAGTTGTCCGAAGGGTCGTGCTCACTGCTCATGCATTGTACAAAAACAAGGGAAATGGATAAAAGGACGAGCACCTTGCATAATTTTATCATTTGGAGTTTTATTTAAAAAGGCTTAAAAATGATTGCTGTTATCGTTGCATGGCGATCTCTAAAAAGTTTCCATGCAACTATACTTGACTAAATTTAATGAAAAATCTGCAGTGTGGGAAATTGCAGCGGCTGGCCATCGTGGAAAGTCTGGATATGGGGCTGAAGGAGATGACTTCGCCGGATGCCTTAGAGGGCAATGGTACCGATTATGGAACAGCCAATCAGCTTTTGTTTATATCGGACTCCTTGAAACAGCAGGGGCTGCTCAAAGATTTACCTGATCTGAACCAGCTCAATGAGGGCGATTTTGGGTGTACGAAAGATTTTAGGAAAGTCTACGCCACGCTATTGAAAAAATGGTTTGGCGCAATAAGATACAGGGCGGGAAAACTGAATTTGTGATTTATATATTTAAGATTTCTTATGACCAGGTATTTATACGCTATTAGCGTGTTTTACTGTTTTTTTACGTGAATTGAGCTATTAGCTTTGATTTATAGGATTTAATAAAGATATTAGATGCTATAAACTTTAAATTTGAGTCCATTACATAACCTTTCTGAAGAAACATTGATTCTTTTGCTTAAAAAAAAGAATCAGCAAGCTTTTAGTTATTTGTATGATAACTATGCGGATTCTCTTTATGGCGTAGTCTGTCGTATTGTAAATTCTGCTGAGCATGCTGAAGAAGTTATTCAGGATGTCTTTGTTAAGATCTGGAAATATATTGATCTTTTTGATGAAGACAAAGGGAGGTTATATACATGGATGATTAATATTGCTCGTAACGCAGCTCTCGACTACCGAAAATCTAAGAGTGCAAAGGACGAGTTGAAAAACCAACCACTCTCAAATATCGTAAATAGAGAAGAGGAACAAGATCGAAGCCAGAACGAACGGAATGCACAGGCAGATTTTATAGGATTTAAAAATATTTTAGATAACTTAAAGCCTGAATGCCGCATTTTGATTGAGATGGCCTACTATGAAGGATATACTCAACAGGAGATTGCACAACAGCTTGATATTCCTTTGGGTACAATAAAGACACGCACAAAAGCGGCTTTTTTACAGTTAAAAACAATGTTAAAAGACTATCGTTAATTTTGGATATCGAAGCTTACATATCGTCAGGGATTATTGAATTGTACGTATTGGGACTCGCTTCTGAAGAAGAAGTCAGTATCCTAAATTGTATTCGTCAAAATAATTCCGCAGTGGATCTAGCTATTACCGAAGCTGAAAAAATGCTCGAGGACTTAGCTGAGCTCCAGGCGGTGGCAATGCCTATGCCTTTGAAAGAAAAGATCTGGACTAGGCTAAAAAGCGAGAATCTTATTACGGAGGATGAACAGTCGGATCTTGGCCCTATAGTGCCTACTGTTACAAAACAGCCTGTTGGCGAACTGCCAAACTCAATTGCTGAAGAGAAACCCACTGAAATGGTACCGGTAAGGACTTATGGTTGGGCAATCGCGGCAAGCTTGTTGTTTGTGCTCAGTGCTGGTGCCAACCTGTTTTTTTACCAGCAGCAAAAAGAAAACAGCCAGATGCTTGCCCAAGCTAATGCTCAACTGGATTCACAGCAAGCCACGCTCGCGGTGTTACAGGACAAATGGACGCTGGTACAAAATCCAGCCATTAAAACGATTTCTTTAAAGGGCATAGAGTCGAAACCAGATTTGCATGCAATTGTCTATTGGGATCAGCAATCTAAAGCAGTATTCTTGAGTCTTGAGCATATGCCTCTCCCTCCAAAGGGCAAACAATATCAGCTCTGGGCGATGGTTGACGGCAAGCCGGTCAGCGCTGGTGTATTTCCGGTGGCTGCCAAAGCACAGATGGCCAGTAAAATGCTTGATGTTGCCAAAGCACAGGCCTTTGCCATTACGTTGGAAGATGAAGGGGGAAAACCTGCCCCTACGCTTACCGAACTCTGCGTTATGGGAAGCATTTAGCATGTTATTTTCTTTCTATTTTTACTGAAATGAAGGTACTTAGATCATGAAAAAGCCCCAATTTGCTAAACAAACTGGGGCCATTTTCACAGGTAGATTAAGACTTTTGTTAAGCTTTAATAAATAAACCTGCAATATTAAGTACAGCTTCTGCAGATAATGGCTCATCAAAAGATTGTGTGGCTGCACTCGTTGAGATTTTTCCCGCCGAACCAGTGAGCGAAGTAATATCAACTCCGGCTTGTTTTACATTATCCTCGCCAGCGTATATAGGATTGACTACGGCACCGATTCCGGTATCATTTGCTCCTGTAATCCAGGGTTTTTGGTTTGCTGCAGCACCTCCACGTGCACGTCGCATCTG
>JAIRVH010000140.1 GCA_031253985.1 Sphingobacterium sp. | reverse complement strand
GAAAGTTCCGAACAAGCATCACAACCTGCACCGAAAGAGGAAATCAGTGCAGAAACAAGCCTAAACGCTGAACCAGAAAATAACAATTCGGATACCCAAGAACCCGTAGCTAACAAGCCTACAGGCTTCAAACCACGGTTCAAAGCGGGCATCACAAAAATTGATAAAAAGGAAGAATAATTTTCACTACATTTAAACTGATTTTTTTCAATTAATTTTTAAATTCCGATTAAAAACCACAAGCCAATGTTAAAGGAAGAAAGACAAGCATTCATTATACATCAGATCAACCTACATAACAAAGTTTTATCTTCTGATCTAAGTGTCCAACTGAATGTATCTGAGGATACAATTAGACGTGACTTAAATGAACTCGCCGAGAATGGTAAAGTGTTAAAAGTCTATGGTGGGGCACTATCAAAATCTTTTCAATTTCCCTTCCAGGATGGGAATGTGTATGCCAAGGAGGCTAAAAAAGAAATTGCCAAGAAAGCAAGCACTTTAATATCCAACGGTATGACTATTTTGGTCGGAGGCGGAACAACATTAATTGAATTAGCAAGAACAATACCTGATCATCTGCAGTGCACATTCTTCACTATTAGTCCATTAGTTGCATTGGAACTTGCAGAAAAACCAAATCTCGAAGTCATTTTGGTCGGCGGAAAACTTTCGCGTAACACAAACATTGTGTCTGGTGCTCAAGTAGCCAATGAATTGGCAGATCTTAAAGTGGACCTTTGTCTGCTGGGAACAAACTCACTTTCGGTAGAAGACGGGGTGACGGACTCCGACTGGGAGGTGGTACAAATAAAACGTGCGATGATTAAATGCTCAAAAAAAGTAGCTATTCTGAGTATCGCCGAGAAATTAAATTCAGTTCAAAAAATGAAAGTCGTGCCGTTACGGGATATTTCTTATTTGATTACCGACGTCAATCCAACTGATGTTTCGCTAAAAGAATTTGCGAATACAATTGCAATACTTTAATATTGCCGCTCATTTAATTTAGCATGTCATCGCAAACGAAAAATGACTCTTTAAAATCAAAAACAACAAAAGGACTGCTATGGGGTGGTATGGCCAGTATCATCCAGCAGTTTTTGGGCTTCGGTTTTGGCATCCTACTAAACCGTAAGCTAACAGCAGAAGATTATGGTTTAGTAGCTATGATCACCATCTTTTCTGTGCTCGCTTCTGCCTTTCAAGAAAGTGGGTTTGTGTATGGGATTGTCAACAAAAAAGAAGTTGAACATAAAGATTATAACGCGGTATTCTGGACAAGCGTAGGAATTGGAACATTTATTTATATTGTTTTATTTTTTGCTGCTCCTCTTATCGCCTTATACTATAATCAACCAGTACTTGTAGAGCTAAGCAGGTTTACCTTTTTATCCTTTTGGTTAGGTAGCTTTGGCATTGCACATAACGCTTACCTGTTCCGGAATTTAAAAATCAAAGAAAGGGTCATTACAGGCACGTTTGCTCTTATTGCATCAAATATAGTCGGCGTTTATTTAGCCTATAAGGATTATGCCTATTGGGCATACGCGATCCAAATTGTCTCCTATAGTGGTTTCAATATGCTCGGATTTTGGTATTTTTCCAAATTCAGACCTACTTTCCAGTTCGATTTTAAACCTATTCGTGACATTTTAGGATTTAGCAGTAAAATACTAGTCACCAATATTTTTATCAACATCAATAAAAATATATATGCAGCCATCTTAGGAAGGCATTACACTGCTGAGGAACTGGGGTATACCGTGAATCCAAATCGCTGGAGTATTATGGCCCAGAATATATTGACGAATATGGTCAATAATGTGACTCAACCGATTTTAAAAGAAATAGAAGATGATAAGGATAGGCAAGTTAGAGTTTTTCGCAAACTGATTTCCTTTACTGCTTTTTTGGCATTTCCCATGTTATTTGGTTTAACCACCGTAGCACAGGATTTCATTACCATTGCAATCACAGACAAATGGGCACAAAGCGCCATATTTCTTCAAATATTTTGTATTGGAGCCGCATTTGACTCCGTTAGCAATGTTTTTTCCAACTTAATTATTAGCAAAGGGAAGCCTGAAGTTTACATGAGGAATATCATTGTTTTTGGGCTGCTCCAAATCGCTATTCTTTTCTTTGGAAAATCACTTGGTTTAGAACTGCTCATAGGATTAACTTCGGCATTAAATGCCCTCTGGATATTCGTTTGGTATACATCGGCCAAACCCTATATGAACTATTCATTTCGATACCTTCTAGCAGATATTTTTGCTTATGCACTACTGGCAGCGATAAGCTGCCTAGCAGCACATTACGCCACCGCGGCTATCGCTAACCTCTACCTTCGGTTTGCCAGTACAATTGGAGTTGCTGTATGTATCTACATTATCGTTAATAGAATCTTTAAACCAGGTATTCTATTAGAACTCTTCAACTATTTCATCAAAGTTATCCGAAAAAAATAAATGGCTAAGATACTCTCCATTATCGTTTCCTATAATTTTGAGCCTTGGATCCACAAGTGCTTACCCAGCCTTCTGGAATCGAGTTATCCAACAGATATTTTAGTTGTCGACAACAATTCGGGAGACAATACTACACAGATCGTAAAAGAAACATATCCGACAGTAAGACTAATAGAAAGTTCCGAAAATTTGGGTTTTGGAAAGGCAAACAACATCGGACTTGACATTGTTTTGAAGGAAGAATATGATTATGCTTTTTTGGTCAACCAGGATGCCTGGCTGGATCGGGACTGTATTGCCAACTTAGTGAAAATAAACACAGACAATATCGGAATTATCTCGCCTATTCACTACGATGGAACCGAAACAACACTGGACTATGGTTTTGCTGTATATACAAAAAATGCTACTAACGAAAATTCGCATCGCATTTGCTCTTTCGTCAACGCAGCATTTTGGTTTATCCCCAACCCAGTGATCAGAAAAGTAGGCGGTTTTGCTCCAATCTTTTTTCATTATGGGGAAGACAAAGACTACGCTAACCGCATCAGCTACTATGGTTTAAACATTGTGCTGGCCGAAGAAGCCAAGGCCTATCACGATAGGCAGCAGCGCAAAACAGACCGCAAAGCTTTTCTGAAAAGCGAATTTGTCTATCATCTGACTGAATATTGCAATATCAATTATACTTTTGTAAAAGCTTTTACGATGGCCGTACTGGCAGGTCTAAAAAAAATGTCTTCTTCACTTTTGAAAGGCCATACTTTTGAAGCAAACAGCTACTTAAGCATCGCCCTTAGACTGCTGGGTAAAACCAGCGCTGTTTATCGCACTCGACAAGCCAACAAAAAAGCATTCAACAGAATATTTTGACACATGAACAGTTTTGCTCCAGTCATACTTTTTGTATATAATCGTCCTGATCATACGATAAGAACGCTTACAGCCTTAGAAAAAAATAAACAGGCAGACCAAACGACACTTTATATCTATTCGGACGCAGCGAAAAACAAAAACTCCATCGACGCAGTTGCGGAAGTCCGGGAAATTATCCATAAACCCTGGAACTTTAAGCAGGTTGTCATCGTAGAACGAGCGGAGAATTGGGGCCTCGCCGCCAATGTGATCGATGGTGTTACAAAAGTGGTCAATGCACATGGAAAGGTTATCGTTTTAGAAGACGACCTAGAAACTTCTGCGTTTGCCCTGGATTATTTCAATCAAGCCCTTACGCGTTATGAAGATGAAGATCAAGTCATGGAGATCAGCGGATACGGTTACCCATTAAAGGACTTAAATAAGCTGCCTGAAACCTTCTTTTTCAGAGTCGCCAATAGCTGGGGCTGGGCAACCTGGGATCGTGCATGGAAACATTTTAATCCTAGCATTGACGAACTCGTGTCAGACTTTACGGCAGATCAGATTCATCAATTCAGTATCGAAGGAAAAGAAAATTTTTGGAAGCAGGTTCAGGAATTTAAAGCCGGAAAAATCAACTCGTGGGCGATACGCTGGTACGCTTCAGTATTCAAAAAAAATGGCTTAGTTTTGTATCCAAGGAATTCGATGACACAAAATATCGGCAATGATGGTTCAGGCACACATACCGCTTCTGAATTGACTTATCAGGTCAAATTAGCGGAAAGTCCGGTAAGTTATTTTCCAGCGGAAATTTCGGAAAACAAACAAGCGTACGAAGCCATCAAGTATTTTTATGCACATCGTAAAGGATCTTTATTAAATCGTGGCATCCGATTCCTCAAAAAGAAAATGAACGAATTCAACAAATAAAGTATGCCTGCTCATCCTAAATTTTCGATTATAACCGTCGTTTACAATAATGTGCGTGATATAGAATATACGCTGAAATCTGTCGTCAATCAGAGCTATGATCATATAGAATATATTGTCATTGACGGACAATCGACAGATGGGACATTGGATGTTATCCAAAAATACAGGGATAAAATCAGTATTGTGCTTTCCGAAAAGGACCAGGGGATCTATGATGCTATGAATAAAGGATTAGAATTAGCAACAGGGGATTATGTTCTTTTTCTAAATTCCGGAGATGAGATCTATGACCTGAATAGTATTGAGAACCTCGCCAGACTGAGCGACAATGCTGATATTCTTTACGGCGAAACGATCCTTGTTGATGAAGATCGGAATATTATAGGTGAACGGAGACATAAAGTGCCGGCTCATTTTGACTGGAAAAGCTTTCGTTATGGCATGAATATATGCCATCAGGCGATCTACATCAAACGGGATATCGCCGAACCATACGATCTCAATTATAAATTATGTGCGGATATTGACTGGGTGATTCGTTGTGCGAAAAAGGCCAAGAAAACTGTCAATTCACAACAATATGTTGCGCGCTATCTGGTTGGCGGGATGTCAAAACAAAAACATAAGGAATCCCTGAAAGAACGCTTTGCCATATTCAAACATTACTACGGGACCATCCCCAATTTATTTAATCATGGAATCATCGCTTTAAAAGCTGTTTGGTACCGTCTCAACTATGGAAAACCACAAGACTAATGTTAAATCCTGAAATTTTAACCGAGCTTGTTAACGTCAAGATGCCCTTTGGCAAATACCAAGGATATATATTGTGTAATCTTCCTGAGCCCTATCTGGTATGGTATAATCAAAAAGGCTTTCCAAAAGGAAAACTCGGTCAACAGTTGGCGACACTCTATGAAATAAAGCTCAACGGTTTAGAGTATCTCCTCGAACCTTTGAAGAAAAGGTGACGAGCGTCATTTTAATACACTTATTATTTTTTGTAGCTTTGCACTAAATTTATTTTTAGCATTAAACGCCGTTTGCAGCGGTATCAATGAATATCATGACACAATATCAAACTTTGCTGTACTATTGTTACAGCCCTATCGAGGATGCCGA
>JAIRVH010000136.1 GCA_031253985.1 Sphingobacterium sp. | reverse complement strand
CTCACTCACTCACTCACTCACTCACTCACTCACTCACTCACTCACTCACTCACTCACTCACTCACTCACTCACTCACTCACTCACTCACTCACTGCTGATAAGAAGGCACATTCGCTACGGGTGAACCAGATAAAAAATGAACAGTGAGAACAAAAATTTTAGCTGTACCTCTCAAAAACTGAAGAACAAATCCTTCATGCATTTCCTCGCCTCAAGTCAACAGTGGTAAATGCAAACTAAAACTAGGCTCAGTAACACATAAAATACCATAAAAAAAGGTCCCTTCAATCGATTGAAGGGACCTTTTTATCGTTAAAAATTGCTTATGCTAATTTTTCAAATTCTTTGTATTCAATTTCATTAGCGTTCAATTTTACTAAACCTTTTAAGTGATCAAATACTTTTAAAGCTTTAGCTTCTTCGAACAAACGATTACCTTGTTCTCTGTCTTGTAACAATTGAATTGCAAATTGATTCAATTGCTCATCAGAAGGCTCTTCGTTAATGTTGTACATTTTGATTTGAGCGTAGATACGTTCTTTTGCTAAATTGATAACTTCATCATATTTAACTTCAAGACCATTTTCAGTAACAACGCGGTTTTCGATGATCGTCCATTTCAAGTTGTTCAAGAAATCAGCAAAACCTTCGTTCAATTCTTCTTCAGAAATACTTGGATTAGTTGCTTTCAACCATCTTTTCAAGAATTCTTCAGGGAAAGTTACATCAACCTTTTCCATACCAAAAGTATACATATCGTTACGTAATCTTTGATCTGAATTTTGTTTGAATAAGTTCTCCACTTCTTCTTTCACTTTTTCTGTGAATTGAGCTTCTTCTGTTACTTCACCTTCTGTGAATAATTTATCGAAAAATTCCTGGTTAAGATCAGCTTCCTCTAAACGGTTGATGTTCTTAACAGTCAATTCAAATTTAGTGACGTCTAAAGCTGTCGCTTCTTCTTCAGTAATACCTAAGATACGTGCTAAATCTTCAGTTTTGAATGCTTTCTTAACATCAATCTTAACAACATCATCCTTTTTAAGACCAACCAATGATTTTTTGATCTTCGCATCTTCTACGATATCGGTACGAATAGAAGTTGTTTTCTCAAGACCTTCTTCTTTATCTTGTTTCAACGTTGCGTACAATACATCACCTTCTTCAGATACTTCTGGATTGGTCATTTTTCCATAGCTACGACGCAAGTTTTTGATACGATCTGCCAATGTCTCTTCATCAGCTTTGATTTCGTAAGAAGTAAATTCTGTCTCAGCAGTAAACGGTAAATCAAAAGCAGGTGCAAGACCAATTTCATATTTGAAATTGAAATTGTCTTTAAAATCCCAGCTGTATTGTGCATCATCTTCCAAAGGAAGTGGTTGACCCAAAACTTCTAATTTATTTTCAGCAATATAATTGGTGATTTTTTCATTCACTAATTTATTGATCTCATCAAATAAAATAGATTTACCATAAGTACGTCTGATATGTCCTACAGGAACTTGACCTGGACGGAAACCTGGTAATTTTGCTTTTTTAGCTTGCGCTTTAATCTCTTTGTCGACTTGAGGATTATAATCTTCAGGTGCTAATGCGACGTTGACTACCGCATTGATTGCATCTACATTCTCGTGTGAAATATTCATACTCTTTTTAGCTATATCGCATTCATAAAAAAATCCTCCCGAGGTTTTAAGTTCGGGAGGACATCAAGTGCGGAAGAAGGGACTCGAACCCCCACGCCTTGCGGCGCCAGATCCTAAGTCTGGTGCGGCTACCAATTACGCCACTTCCGCATTAGGATTTCTTTTGATGCCACAAAGATAGAAACCAAACCTATATCCTGCAAGTATTTTCCACTCTTTTTTTTACTTTTTTTCAATATTTCTTTTTGCTCTTGTATAATTCATTATTATTCATTTACTTTGAATATCAAAGTACTTTTATGGAACAGAAAGATTTATTTAGAGAACTTGGGCAGATCAGATCATTAATGGAGAAATCGTCCAAATTTGTTTCAATAAGCGGATTATCAGGTGTACTCATAGGCTGTTATGCTTTAATAGGAACGCTATTTGGATGCTATATTGTACACCAACCCGAAAGTACCAATCTTCTATTGGGCAAAAATCTGAATAGGTCCCTGCTGTTTTTAATGATTGCGCTCATAGTCCTCTTATCATCCCTGGTGACAGGCTGGCTAATGGCACGTAAAAAGGCGAGAAAAAATAAACAGTCGATTTGGAATATTACCAGCAAATCTCTTTTATTTGCAGTTTCAATTCCTTTACTAACGGGTGGCATTATATCCTTGTTATTTTTTGTCCAAGGCTACTACCAGCTGATTGCTGCTATGCTGCTGATCTTTTATGGGCTGGCGTTAACTGCAGGTAGTATCTATACCTTTGCCGAAGTAAAGGGGCTCGGCATATTGGAAATCTGCCTGGGTTTGATTGCTTTATGTTTTCCAGACAAAGGATTACTCCTGTGGGGCTCGGGTTTTGGTGTGCTACACATCATTTATGGTTTTATCGTTTACAAAAAGTACGAATCGTGAAATTAGATCTTTCTTTATATGACAAAATATTTGAAAACAGAGTACGGCTCCAGATTATGAGTGTTCTCGCCGCAAATGAAGAATACGATTTCAATTCATTGAAAGAATTGCTGGATGTAACTGATGGGAATCTTGCTTCCAATCTAAAAACGCTGGAAAAGGAAGAATATATTATAGTCGAAAAAAGCTTTGTCGACCGCAAGCCGAATACCAGGTACAAGAGGACAGCAAAAGGTCTAAAAGCATTTGAAAATCATCTTATTGCACTTGAAAATTTAATAAAACAGCAATACAAATAATTTTTTTACCTATTTACTTTGAAAACCAAAGTACTTTTAAATTACTATTAAATGAAAGGAATTAGACTGAAACTGATGCTGCACCTCTACAATTGGTCCTCCAAAGTGTATGCAAACATCTTTAAATGGAACAAAAAAGCATGGGGTATCTCCAAAACAGATTTTATGGCCTACCCCATTGGAAGCATTGGCTACAACCTGGGACTTTTTTATGAAAGTAAAGGTTTTGATATCATGCCAAAATTGGAAAACCATGATGTTTTTCATATCCTAACTGAAACAGGAACGGAGATACAGGATGAAATCGCTATGCAGTTTCTCTTGTTAGGCAATGGAAAGATCAGCCTGTACCTCATGGCCATGATTTTTATTGGTAGCATCTTATTTCCAGAACACTTCGGCTATTACAAAAAGCACTTTCAGAAAGGCCGATCGCTTCAAAGTTTTCACCAGTTAGAATTTAAAGAAATCTTGCATTGGCAGCTAACGGAGCTTCAAATTGCCTTATACAGTAAAAATATTCAAATACACTTAAACAGCTAAAATCATGGACAATAACAATTCATCACCGATAGAGCAATCGAAACTATTTGAGAGAGTTAGCAATTCTACTGTCTTAAAACTACTTGTCATCTTCTTTCTTTCCCTGATATTGCTCATTCCACTTTCGTTAATAAGTGACTTAATCGAAGAACGAAAAAACAGGGAACAGGAGGTAGCTGCAGGAATTACTCTAAACTGGGGCAAGGACCAGGTCGTCTCCAGCCCTATACTGGCCATCCCTTACCGCGAAACAATCCCTTTATCTGCCGAAAAGACCCAAAAATCTAACCTGAGAGAAGAGACGAAATGGATATTTATCTTACCTAAAACATCCAATATCACGACAGATATAACTCCACAACATCTTTCAAGGGGCATTTACACTTCTGTTGTTTACCATAGCAACATGACATTAGAAGGTTCTTTTGACAAAATATCACTAGAAAAACTAGAGATCCCTAAGGAAGATATTGACTGGAAAGGCAGTAAGCTTATTTTTGGCCTTCAGGATTTTAAAGGCCTAGGTAAAAGACCTTCTTTGAATTGGGATGGAGACGAGCTGACTTTCGATCCAGACTTCAATAATCTCAAATTATTTAATCAAAATTTAGTCTGCTCCGTCCCACTTGATCCGCAAAAAAAGAACAGTCTTTACAAAATAAAACTAAACCTCAAAGGGTCCAGATCATTGAACTTTCTTCCGCTTGGTGATCAGACAAATATCCAAGCTAAGGGTAACTGGGCTAACCCAAGCTTCACCGGGGCATTTCTGCCCAGTAAAAGGAGCACCGGAACATCCAATTTTTCAGCATCTTGGGAAATACCATCTTTCAACCGAAAACTACCGCAGCAATGGACTGCCGATGCCCGCCCCATCTATCAATTTGACACCAACCTCGAAAATACCAATGATAGCAATGAGCAGAAAACAGCCCAAAATTCCGCTTCTACCGTCACCACGGTAAATAGTCTGTTGGATAATACCGATATGATTACCATTAACTTCCTACCCGATATCAACAACTATCAGAAAACAACTAGAGTTGCCAAATATGGTATTTTAGTTATCATCCTGACCTTTACTTCCCTCCTATTCACCGAGGTGATCAAGAAGAAACGAATCCATATCATTCAATATATCCTGATTGGGGCTGCAATGGTTCTTTTCTACACACTCCTGCTTGCGTTATCCGAGCATATTGGGTTCAATCTAGCTTACCTGACAGCCTCCATAGCGACGGTGATGCTGATTGGCAGTTTTATTAAATCAATTACCAAAGATCAAAAATCTGCTGTCTTGTTAAGTTCCATTCTGGGTTTGTTTTACTTATTTATCTATATCCTGATGCAACTTCGGGATTATTCCCTTGTCGCGGGAACAATTGGAATTTTCATTATCCTCGCTATTTTGATGCGCGTATCTACAAAAATAAATTGGTATCAATTTGATAATAGCCATGCAGATCAATAGACAACATATTAGAATTTACTGGGTGTTAATTCAAATATTAATCAAAAAATAACGTTTTTTTTTCTTCTCGTCGCATTTAATGCCAAATTCTGTAACTTGCCGAAGATATTATTCAGTGACATAGATAGGGTACCATCATGATTTATTCAAATGAATATGAATGAATTTGATTGCTTCATCACCGATCGAAAATCAAACCGAGTGGATCGAATTCATTTATACCAATGAGCACAAACACTTGTAAATAATTTAAACAGATGAAAAAACTTACAATACTTACATTAGCTATTATGGCATGCAACCTCAGCAATGCACAAGAAATCAAGAGTGGAAAAAGCAACTTTAAATCCATGTCAGAGTCCGCGCAGCCGATTAACCCAAGTACACTTTGGGATCTTGGTCGTGTCTCGGCGGAGGGGCTCTCTGCTGACGGCACAACATTGATCTATGGCGTTTCTAATTATAATCTGGAAAGCAATTCGAGTGAAAAAAATTTGTATACCGTTTCATTAACTAATGGAGCTAACCATCAGTTCACCGATCAAAAAGGTGGTGAGTCGGTCGTTCAGATCCAGCAGAATGGCGATGTGATTTATCTGTTAAAGGGACAGTTATGGAAGAAAAATCTAGCAAAAGGTGAAACCGTTCAATTGACTAACAGCGATATCTCCTTAGAAAACGTCAAATTTTCTCCCGATGGAAAACAAATACTCTTCAGCCAATCCGTCCTTGTAAAAAAATATCACAGTACTGACAAATATCCCGAATTACCCAAATCAGACGCTTATATCTATGACAACTTAGACTACAGGCATTGGGATACCTTCAATGATGGGAAGTTCAATCATCCTTTTGTGGCAAGTTTCATCGACGGGAAAATGGGTGAACCGATCGATCTATTGAAGGACCAACCTTACTATAGCCCACAGGCTCCTTTTGGTGGTGCAGAAGATTTCGCCTGGTCTCCAGACAGCAAAGCGGTACTCTATGTCTGCAAAAAGAAATTCGGAACCGATTATGCGGTCAGCACCAATACTGATATTTATCGCTATGATATCGCTAGCGGAACGACTTCTAACTTGACAGAGGGCATGAATGGCTATGATACAGCTCCAACCTACTCTCCAGATGGAAAAAGCCTAACCTGGCTCAGCATGAAGACCGACGGGTACGAATCGGACAAAAATGACATCATGCTATTTGACAAAAATAGCTCAATTCGTTTAAATCTAACAGCACATTGGGATGGTACGGTCAATAGTTTTATCTGGAGCAGCGACAACCGGAAAATCTATTTTACAGCTGCAACTAAGGGTACCGTTCAATTGTTTGAACTTGAAGTACCTACCAATATCAAAGCTAAAAGCTTACCAAAAATACATCAAATTTCGGAAGGTGACTTTGACATCACCGGTATTGTAGGCCAAGTAGCGGATAAATTGATCGTCAGTTCAACAAAATTTACCCGCGCAACGGAAATCTTTAGTTTTGACCTAAAAAGCAAATCTTTGACTCCGGTTACCAAGGTTAACGACGCAAAATACGCGGCTATCAGCGAAAATAAAATTGAGAAGCGTATCACAAAGGCATCTGATGGCGCAGATCTTTTTTCCTGGGTTATCTATCCACCAAATTTTGATCCCGCAAAGAAATATCCCACTATACTCTATTGCGAAGGCGGACCTCAATCTGCCCTTACCCAGTTTTATTCTTTCCGCTGGAATCTACAGTTAATTGCATCGCAAGGTTATATTGTGATCGCGCCAAACCGTAGAGGGATGCCTGGTTGGGGAGTAAAGTGGAATGAGGCTATTTCTCAAGACTGGGGCGGACAGCCAATCCGGGATTACTTAGCGGCCATTGACGATATCTCCAAAGAATCTTATGTGGACACAACCCGTCGCGCAGCGATTGGAGCAAGTTATGGCGGATATTCCGTTTACCAATTAGCAGGCGTGCACGAAAACCGTTTCAAAACGTTCATTGCACATAACGGTTTATTCGATATGAGAAGCTGGTATGGTACTACCGAAGAGCTCTTTTTTGCCAACCATGAATTGGGTGGTGCATACTGGGATAGCAAAAATCAAAAATCCTATACAGACTTCAATCCGATTGAAAAGGCAAATAATTGGCATACCCCGATTTTAATCTTCCAAGGGGGAAAAGATTACCGTGTCCCAATAGGGCAAGGCCTAGCGGCATTCCAATTGGCGCAGCTCAAAAAGATTAAAAGCCGTCTTGTCTACCTCCCAGATGAGAACCACTGGGTTCTGTCTGGACAAAATGCGCAGGTCTGGCAAAGGGAATTCTTTACCTGGCTTAAAGAAACCTTATAAATTCTCCTGTAAATTTGGATTATAACATTAGCAACTTTCACTGCTGATAAAATCGTTTACAAAGTTTTTAGAATTCCAAATAGAAACGCCACTCCCTGAGTGGCGTTTCCATTTATACTGTTGGCCGAACCTGTCCAATTATATTAACTACTGATCAACATCAATACCTAAACTAATAGCGGTTTTACAGGGGGTTAACAGGGGTATTTACAAGGGGTTAGCAGGGGTAAAACCCCTGTTAACCCCTTGTAAATACCCTGTAAAAATAGTGTTGTAACGGTTTTAATCTAAAAGGTGATATATAGCTTGTATTAATGCAAATGGAAGCCATAAGCAAGAGAAAGAAAACCAGGTGTAGTGATTTGACAAAAAAAATATGTTTCACCGTAAAACACTTACAAAAAAAGCCTGCAGATTGCAGGCTTTTTTTATAATATTAGATCTAAATGCTAAAATCTATTTTTCCCCCTTTTTTCCGAAGATAGAAAGTTTAATGTATTTTCCAGGTTGCTCTTTGACGTCTTTCATCAGATTATCCATTTCCTTTGAAGCGTTATTAAGGTTATTATATAAGGATTCATCATTTAATAGTAAGCCGATGGAACCCTTACCACTATTGATTTTTCCAGTGATTTCCTGAAAATCATTGACTGCAGCATTCACTTTGGTCATCGTTTTTTCAAAATCCAGTCGGGCGGCCTTATCTGTTACGTTATTTAAATTGGACATAATCGCATTGATCTTTTCGCCATTTTGCGAAAAATTAGCGGTAATCGATTCCATATTGGCCATGATTCTATTTAATCTTCCTTTTTCATTCCCGACCAGACCTTCAACGTCCTTGGTAATCCCTTCTACATTCTTTAATGACGTGGAGATACTATGTATACTCTTTTTAAAGTCATCCTGAAACTGTTTGTCCAACACATTGTTGACAACTGACAAGGTTGAATCCAATTTAATGGTAATTGTTTCGATCCGTTTTTGAATAGGTTCAACCTTATCCATAATATTCGGCTGAACACCGGAAGCTAAAAAATCGCCATCCTTTGCCAGATCCTTACTGTTGCCCATTTCAAAGACAATTGCTTTACTCCCCAATAAATCTGTACTTGAAATTCTTGCTACTGTATTTTTGGGTATATCATAATGGGAGTGTATCTTAAACTCGGTCTTAATTTTACCATCCGGCTGCAGAATCATTTTTGATACCCGCCCGATTTGATAGCCATTGACTAAAACAGGTTTGGATGGTGTTAGGCCGTCTACAGTCTCATAAGTTGTATAAAAGGTATTATCGCTGCTAAAAACATCATTTCCTTTTAGAAAGCTATATCCAATAAATAATAAAACTATTGCAACTGTTGCTAATATGCCGACTTTGGTCTCGTTTGATATTTTCACAAATAATCTATTTAGTATTGATCATTAATATAACTTTAAAACAGCATAAAAGCAAATCTGTTTAGCGTTCTACAGAATTTTTATAAATTTTCAGAGCGGATACCAAATTATCAACGATCTCCTGCTGTCCTTCGTCGGACAATAAATAACTTTCTTCTTCTCGATTACTGATAAAACCAATTTCTGTCAGCACAGCAGGCATCCCAGCTTCCGCTAGTACCGCTAATCCTTTTTCCCAAAATCCTCTGCTGTATCGGCCTGCTTTTACATACTCCCCTTCAATCATCTGTGCCAGACGGATACTTTTTTCACGGAATCGGTTTTTCATCAAGGAGAAAATAATGGCGCTTTCGGGATCTTTTGGATCAAATCCCTGGTAATTTTCTTTATAATTTGACTCAAGTAACAAAGATGCATTTTCACGAACAGCGGCATCCTGTTGCCCCAAACGATGCGAACCAGAAACCAAGGTTTCGGTCCCATGCGCACTAGCACCACTTGAATTACAGTGTATCGAAATAAAAAGATCTGCTTTATTGGCATTAGCTAAACGGATACGCTTATAAAGCTCCACAAATTCATCGGTTGTTCTCGTATAGATAATTTTAATACCGGGAATATCTTTCTGAATCTGTTTTCCTAATTTTAAAGCAACATCCAGTGCTACATTTTTTTCCAAAGATCGTCTCCCCTGTGCTCCGGTATCTTTACCGCCGTGACCAGCGTCAATAACAATTGTTCTTATTTGGTAGTCAGGAGGGGTAGGTTGCCCATTGTTTAATTTGAAAGAATTCAACAAAAAAAATCCCAAAGTAGCAAACACGATGCTACACCATTTTCTAATTCTTAAATCTGATTTCATTGAATAATTATTTGCTCTACTATAAACGAATCAAAATGAGTCCTTATTATTTCTTTAATAGATAACGATATTTAACATATTTTCTATTGCTTTTTTGACTAATTTTGTCTCTCGAAGTTTAACATTATTTCACAAAAATAACATTTGTCTTTAATTTTGAAGT
>JAIRVH010000064.1 GCA_031253985.1 Sphingobacterium sp. | reverse complement strand
AGGCTAATATCTCTTCTAACGTAAAGGTTTCTTCAGCAGTTTGGGTACCCATGCTGCAAAAATAGAATATTTTTTTCTAAATTAACGATAATATAAAAGGGAAGAATACAATCAATTAGCGGAATTTATTATGTTACAGTCAAAAATTGCTGGAATTGGCTATTATGTTCCAAAAAACGTATATACCAATAACGATCTCACACGCTTTATGGATACCAGTGACGAATGGATTCAGGAACGGACAGGTATTAAGGAACGTAGATATGCAGACCGAATCGGCGAAACCACCACGACGATGGGGGTCGAAGCTGCTAAAATTGCTATCGAGCGCGCGCATATTACAAATGAAGAGGTAGATTTTATCATCTTTGCAACCTTATCGCCGGATTATTACTTCCCGGGCTGCGCGGTCTTGCTCCAACGAGAAATGGGAATGAAAGAGGTGGGAGCGCTGGATATTAGAAACCAATGTTCAGGCTTCATATATGCCCTGTCCATCGCAGATCAATTTGTCAAAACGGGCATGTATAAAAATGTGCTTGTTGTAGGATCCGAAAAACACTCCTTTGCACTCGATTTTTCCACCAGGGGCCGTGCCGTCTCCGTTATTTTTGGTGATGGAGCAGGAGCCGTAGTTGTGCAGCCGACAGCGGAAGATGGCAAAGGAATTCTGAGCACCCATTTACATTCAGATGGAGCCGACGCCGAAAAGTTGGCCATGTATTACCCTGGGGCATCCAGTGGAATTTGGTTGGATAAAATGCCAGATTGGCCAGATCAGGAACTGGGAGGATTGTTGATGACTAAAGAGATGCTCGAAGACGGAACTGCATTTCCAAATATGGATGGACAGGCGGTCTTCAAAAAAGCTGTTGTCAAATTCCCTGAGGTCATCCATGAAGCCTTGGCGAAAAATAATTTAAAGACCAGTGATATCAGTTTATTGATTCCACATCAAGCCAATCTTCGTATCTCACAATTTATACAGAAAACACTTGGATTAAGAGAGGATCAAGTCTTCAACAATATCCAAAAATATGGAAACACAACTGCAGCCTCTATTCCTATCGCCTTATGCGAAGCTTGGGAAGAAGGAAAGATTAAAGAAGGAGACCTGGTCTGCTTAGCGGCTTTCGGTGCCGGGTTTACCTGGGGATCAGCCTTGATTCGATGGTAGAACATGCCCCATATAAAAAAGGTGCCAATCGTATGATCAGCACCTTTTTTATGTTCTTCCGAATCAATAACTATCCGTTTGACAAAGCTGCCGCACCGGATACGATCTCTGTCAATTCTGTTGTAATCGCAGCCTGACGTGCCTGGTTGTAAGATAGCTTTAGTGATTTCAATAAATCACCAGCATTCTCAGTCGCTTTATCCATCGCTGTCATACGAGCTCCATGCTCAGAAGCATTCGAGTCCAAAACAGCTTTGTATAATTGAATCTTGATTGCTTTAGGAATCAACTCCTCGATAATCTTCTCTTTGGAAGGCTCGATGATATAATCCACCTCAGCTTCTATTTTTGCTTTATGCGTATGTTGTTTGTTTTCCTCAGGAGGTAATAACGGTAAAATCTGCTCTGCAGTCAACTCTTGAACTGCCGCATTTTTGAACTGGTTATAGACCACTTCAACACGATCAAAATTACCTTCTTTGAATTGTTCCATGATAAATTCAGTCACCACAGATACAGAACCAAAATTTAAATCCGAAAACAAATCAGAGTGATTAGCTACCACATTGAAGTTACGTTTCGAATAGAAGTCGTAACCCTTTTTACCAATACCAATGATACTCAAATTACCTTTTGCATGTTGCTCGGCATATTTGTTGAAGATCAAGTTATTGGTCGCTTTGATAACATTTGCGTTGAATGCTCCTGCCAAACCTCTGTTAGAAGAAACGACAACAATCAACACCTTATTTGGCTCGCGGTCTACTGTAAAAGGAGAATTACTTCCCTCCACACTAGCAGAAACATCCGCCAAAATATCTCTTAGTTTATTCGCATATGGGCGCAATTGTAAGATAGCGTTGGTAGCGCGCTTCAATTTAGCAGCCGAAACCATTTTCATAGCTTTCGTAATCTGCTGTGTTGATGATACCGAGGTAATCCGGTTTCTTACTTCTTTTAAATTTGCCATATTTGTTTTAAGTATTAAGTACCTAGTATTGAGTATTGAGCCTTGTCAATAGAACTCAATACCAAATACTCATTACTATTAATATTTTGATGCTAAATCCTTAGCTACTGTTTCTAATACTGCAGTCAACTCATCAGAGAACTTACCTGCTTTGAAAGCCGATAATACTTCTGGATGACGTTGTTCCAATTGAGTCAAGAATTCTTCTTCAAATTCTCTCACTTTATTAACAGGAACATTACGCAATAAACCTTTTGTTCCGATATAAATGATCGCAACTTGTTTCTCTACAGAAACCGGAGAGTACTGACCTTGTTTCAAGATCTCAACGTTACGAACACCTTTATCCAACACAGCCTTTGTAGCAGCATCTAGATCAGAACCAAATTTCGCAAAAGCTTCCAATTCGCGGTACTGAGCTTGATCTAACTTTAATGTACCAGATACTTTCTTCATCGGTTTGATCTGTGCATTACCACCTACACGAGATACTGAGATACCTACGTTGATCGCTGGACGGATACCTGCGTTGAACAAGTTAGACTCCAAGAAGATCTGACCATCTGTAATTGAAATTACGTTTGTAGGGATATAAGCAGAAACGTCACCAGCTTGCGTTTCGATGATCGGAAGAGCAGTCAATGAACCACCACCTTTTACCAAATGTTTGATTGACTCAGGTAAATCATTCATGTTGCGCGCGATATCATCTGAAGAGTTGATTTTCGCTGCACGCTCTAATAAACGGCTGTGTAGATAGAATACGTCACCTGGGTATGCTTCGCGGCCCGGTGGACGACGCAATAACAAAGAAACTTCACGGTAAGCTACAGCTTGCTTAGACAAATCATCATAAACGATTAATGCCGGACGACCTGTATCACGGAAAAATTCCCCGATAGCAGCACCTGCCATTGGCGCATAGAATTGAAGTGGAGCAGGATCAGCAGCAGATGCAGCAACAACGACTGTATAAGCCATAGCACCTTTTTCCTCCAATGTACGTACGATATTTGCAACTGTAGAATTCTTTTGACCTACTGCTACGTAGATACAGAATACCGGTTGTCCCGCATCATAGAATTCTTTTTGATTCAAGATAGTATCGATACAAACAGCAGTTTTACCTGTTTGACGGTCACCAATAACCAACTCACGTTGACCACGACCAACTGGAATCATCGCATCAATCGCTTTAATACCTGTTTGTAATGGTTCAGTTACTGGCTGACGATAGATAACACCCGGAGCTTTACGCTCAATAGGCATTTCATACAAATCACCTTGAATAGGTCCTTTACCATCAATTGGTTGACCTAAAGTATTTACAACACGTCCCAACAAGCCTTCACCAACTTTGATGGATGCAATACGGTTAGTACGTTTAATAGTATCTCCTTCTTTAATTTCATCAGAAGGGCCTAAAAGTACAACACCGACGTTGTCTTCTTCTAAGTTTAATACAATACCTTGTAATCCGTTATCAAATTCAACCAACTCACCGGACTGAACTTTAGTTAAGCCGTAAATACGAGCAATACCGTCACCTACAGCAAGTACGGTACCCACTTCCTCTAGTTCGGCTTCTGATTTAAAGCCCGACAATTGTTCTCTTAGAATTGCCGAAACTTCATCTGGTCTTACCTCTATCATTTTAATTATTATAAGGGGTTTTTTGATTTATTTTACTTCAAGTATCAGAACAAATTAATTATTCTGATTCAAATATCTTTCTAATTTATTCAACTTACCGGCAATACTTGCATCAATTTGGCGATCACCAATATTGACTACAAATCCACCGATCAAACTATGATCAACTTTATTGATCAATATCACTTGAGCGTTGGTTTCTTTCGCAAGTACATCTTTCATCGCTGCCAAATTAGCTTCAGAAAGTGGTGCTGCAGATGTAACTGTAGCTTTCACAATTCCTTTTACCTCATTATACTCACGAATAAATTCTTGAGCAGTGGCATATACAATCTCGCCACGACCTTTATTGATCATGATCTTAAAGAACGCCAAGATATTTGGATTGAACTTATCTTTAAATAGCGCATCCAATATGTTTTTCTTCTTGTCCAAAGGAACAATAGGATTGGCAAAAACTGCTTGCAATTCTGTACTGGATTTTAAAACAGCGATGAATGAATCCATATCTGTCTTGATTGTTTCCAGTGAGCCTTGCTCGCCTGCCAAGTCTATTAATGACTTAGCGTATCTCGATGCTACTTTAAATACTGACATAATTCTATTTCGTAATTTGAGTGACCGGATTAGTTCAATTTAACGTCATTAAGCAAATCTGCTACTAGCGCTTCTTGCTTTCCTTGGTCCTCAAATTCTTTGTTTAACACTTTACGAGCGATATCCAAAGACAAAGAAGAGACTTGATTTTTAACCTCAGCCAAAGCTTTGTTCTTTTGTTCGTTGATCTCCTCTTTTGCTTGAGCAATCATTCTTGCCCCTTCATACTGTGCTTGTGTTCTCGCTTCAGTAACAATTTTCTCTTTTAGCTCTTTGGCCTCTTTAAGGATAACATCACGTTCCGCGCGAGCTTCTTTAAGCAATTGTTCGTTCTCATTTGTCAAACGGGCCATTTCCAATTTCGCTTTCTCAGCAGCTTCCAATGCATTTGCAATTCCTTGCTCACGTTCATCCAAAGCGTTAACGATAGGTTTCCAGGCAAACTTGCCCAATAAAAAAATTACAACCAATAGAATGATTAGTTGCCAAAAAAACAAACCGTACGAGAACTGATTAATTAATGCTTCCATTTATATACAATTGTAAATTATAATTTTCTTTTGTGTATTTTTTTGTTTAAACACAGTTTGCAACCAACCGTTGCAAACTGTGTTCAGTAATTTTTTTAATCAACTTGGATTATGCACCTAAGATTAAAGCACCGAATGCTAAACCTTCAACTAAGGCACCAATGATGATCATTGCAGTTTGAATTTTAGATGCTGCTTCTGGTTGACGAGCGATAGCTTCCATAGCTGAACCACCGATTTTACCTAAACCTAAACCTGCACCGATTACGATTAAACCTGCACCTACTAAATTTGGAATTACCATGTTTTTAATATATAAAATTTAACAAAAAAATTCAATTAATGATGAGCGTGTTCCTCTACTGCCATTCCAATAAATAGTGATGACAACATTGTAAAGATGAATGCTTGAAGAAAAGCTACCAAAAGTTCCAATAAGAATAAAACAAGTGTCAAGACCATAGAGACACCAATGCTACCTCCTACTGTCAACTGTTGTTGGAATAAATAGACAATTGCGATCAAACCCATCACCACAGAGTGACCAGCCGTAATATTCGCAAACAAACGCAACATTAAGGAGAAGGGTTTTGTAAACATCCCCAACACCTCAATTGGTGCCAAAACTATTTTAAAAGGAACAGGAACACCCGGCATCCAAAAAATATGTTTCCAGTAATCTTTATTTCCTTTAAAATTGATAACAAAAAAGGTGAATAAAGCTAAACATAAAGTGACGGTAATATTACCCGTTACGTTAAAACCTAATGGTGTTAAACCTAATAAGTTTAGAATAAAGATTAGGAAAAAGACAGACAATAGATAAGGCATAAATTCCTTATAACGGTGACCGATATTAGGAATAGCCATTTCATCGCGTACATATAAAACCAACGGTTCCAAGACACGACCGATGCCTTTTGGCAGATTATTTACACCTTTCTTGTAAGTTTTAGCCAGACCGATAAAGCCCCAAAACATTAAAAATGCCGCTAATATTAAACCGACAACATTTTTTGTGATCGAAAAATCTAGTGGTTTTGCATTGGTAGGATGATGTTTATCATCGTAGTTCAATGTTCCGGCAGCATCTGTTTTATAAATCTTACCGTGGTAAAGTGTATAGTATTGACCGTTCTTTTCCACAACAGATTCACCGTGATGAAACTCACCAGAAGAAAAAACGACCAATCCATTATCAATAAGAATTACTGGCAATGGAAAACCATAATGTTTCCCTGCTTTTTTATCGCTAAACAAAGAGAAATAATGATCATCCTGTAAGTGATGTTGACTATACTCTTTAATTTCCTCAGCTTGAGTTTTAGGCGCATCCCCATGCGCTTCCTCAGCTGCTTTTAAGGTAAAAGGATTGACAGCAAGAAAAATTACTGCAAATAATAAAAGTGCTCTCTTAAGATTCACCATTTCAGATTACTATTGAATAATAAAAAATTTTGCGCAAAAATACAATTTTATTTGGCATAAATCACCATTTGTTTAAACTTTTTCCAAAAATAGTTCACACCTTTTTATCTGCTTGATTTAAAGCGCTAAAAGCAACGTATACATCAACAAACAAAGCGATGAAAAATACAACCAAAAAGTTATATTCGATAAAGTTGTTTTCAACGGTCTTTAATCCATCTTTTATATAAATATATCCCGCGACAGCTTTCAGCAGCACCAGCCCTAGAAATATCACCCCCAATTTCTCGGGCATAGACCAGTTCGCAAAAAAAACCAAAACCGCAGCCAACAAGGAAGAACAGAAGCCAAATGTGTACATCCCGACAAGACTGTAGGATGTTTGAGCCCAGTATATGTCGGTGTTCATTCCGGATATCACTAAATAATGTGCAGCAAAACTTGCCACAAAAACGATCAGCAGTACAAGTACGCTTTTCAGATAACTATTCATTTTTATTAATTTGATTTGCCTGCCTGATGAACTGGAACAGAGATACAATAACCCCTAAAAGTGTGAGTCCTTTCATCCCCCATTCTCCTGCAATCACATATGTGTTGTCTAACCAACTTCCAACCCAATAAAATAAATATATTGTAATACCCATCTGAATGGGCATGGAAGTAAAAACAATCCATTTGTTAATTTTCTTGTTGGATTTCTCTTCTTTCAATTAGCATATAATAAAAGGTCGACAAATATACATCATAAATTCTTATCCACTACAATCCCAAAACTTTTTGTCCAATTTTAATATCCGGATAGTCAATATCCGCCCCCAAAAGCATCTTAAGTTCGGATGAGGATTTATCCGGGTTTGCACGTATCACACCAAGAATACGATCCAACTTCTCCTGCTCGATCAACTCTGTCGCTTCCACTTCCGTGCCAACAAAGTTAATTAAATGTCCATAAATCGTACCTGCAACCATCCCGCGCTTAACAGCTATATCAGCAATACTCATCCCATCCTTAAACATTTCCAAGGAAATTTCTTTTGTATCCAACTTTTTAGGACCTTCCTCGTCGGCGCTTTGCGCAGCTAATTCATCTTTTTCTTTGGTCTTCACACTGGCCGCAACGTCAAGCATAGCCGTTTGAAAATCTTCCCTTTTTGAGAGCGTTTCCGCAATAAGCAGACAATGCTGCAACTGCTCGCGCTTTCGCTTGTAATCGAGCAATAGTGCTTTTAACTCGTCAATATATTTCTTTGTACGTTTTCGTATCTGATACTCTTCGATATGTTTGGTTAAGGCCTCAATCAGATCTACATCCATTTTCGGTAAAAACCAATTGACCGCAGCAGTAGAACGTTCACAGATGACATCATAATCGATCGCGTTTTTATCCCGCAACAAATCATACAATACAACAATAAACTTATGTGCAACTTTCTCCTGGGTCTGGAGGTGCTTTACTAATTGTTGAAAAAATAACACCGCCTGTTCCTTACCATCAATATTACGCTCTTCCAGTGATCTCAATAACTCTGAAGTCTCGGCCAATAGTCCGTCCCAGCGGAAACCGTGCATTAAAATCTGACCAAGATAATTTCGCTGACATTGTTCCAGAATCTCATTGACGTTAGCCTGCCCCTGAGCACGCTGCGCAAATTCGACAACCTGGTAATCCGTACGGATAGCATAAGAAGGAATAATAGATTTTAAGACAAGTCCATCCAAACTCGTCAATCGGCTCAATGCAACATACACCTGTCCAGCAGCAAAAGATGTTCCCGCATCAATAATTGCTTTCTGAAAGGTCAAGCCCTGACTCTTATGAATAGTGATCGCCCAAGCCAAGCGAAGTGGAAATTGCGAAAATGTACCCAATATCTCCTCCTTGATCTGGTCTTGGCCCTTATCGTAATTATAACGAATATTTTCCCAGGTCTCCCTTTTGACGGTTACAGACTCCGATCCATCAGGGAATGTAACCGTTACCGTCCCCTGTACGGTATCTATGTCCTTGACAGTTCCGATCTTACCATTGTAATACTTGCGCTCATCTCCCGAATCGTTTCGAATAAACATGACCTGTGCTCCTATTTTCAATGACAATGTCTCCTCCGCAGGATAGGACCCCTGTGCAAAATCATCCTTTACAACTGCCTTAAGGTTTAACATCTTACCTGACAATGAAGCTAACTTAGCACCGTTTATCTCATCTGCATTTCGGTTGTGGGAGGTCAACGTGATATATTGCTCTTCTTCATTCGGAACAAAGTCCTGTTGATAATAACCATTTAAGGTCTTGAGCATATCGCTTGTACATTGATTGTTTCGTATGGCATTCAGGATAGAAATAAAACCCTCATCTTGCTGACGATAAATTTTATTAAGCTCCAGCATCACCACTGGATTATCTCTCAAAATTTTGGCATTGAAAAAGAAAACAGAAGAATAATGATCCCGTAAAACATTCCACTCGGCATCCTTGACTACGGGTGGCAACTGGTATAAATCACCAATAAACAACACCTGTAACCCGCCAAAAGGGCGCATATCACGACGAACTGACTGTAGGATAACATTAATTGCGTCCAACGTATCGGCCCGAACCATCGACACCTCGTCGATTACCAATAATTCAAGTTCCTGCAAAATTGCCCTACGCTGTTTGGTCAGTTTAATGGTACTGAATAGACGTGATTTATTGTAAATATGGCTATCCTGCTCGTCCCAACGCAATTCATAATCTTCAACAAAGGTTCCAAAAGGAAGCCAGAACAACGAGTGTAAGGTCGTTCCACCGGCGTTCATTGCGGCGACGCCCGTAGGTGCCGTAATAGCCATTTTCTTATAGCTATGTTCACGGATATATTTCAAGAACGTCGTTTTCCCCGTACCAGCCTTACCCGTAATAAATAAGTTTTGGTTCGTTTGGTTAACAAAAGCAACAGCCTGCATAAATGCAGTATTTTCCCGATCGACTTGAAAGTTTGACATATCCTGAAATTAGATTGACCACAAAATTAGCGATTTCATTTTTAACTTCACGCGACATATTATAGCGAAGGATATCCAAAACAGCTGCATTATAACTGATTTAGATAAAGCTAAAACGGTTAACTTAAAATATTAATGTATTTTTTTTATATTTAGCTGCTGAATTAACGAATAACAAATTTTTAGAATTTTTAACATGGCTATAGATAAAATCGCATTGTTTGAAAAAGTACAGGAGATGCTGACATCCAAAGGTTTTCGTATTGATAAATCAGATGCAGCACGTCCTTGGGGAGGATTCTTCGTCATTGATGAATCCCAAGCACAAGAATTCGCCAATGAATATTTTGGTGGAATGGATGTACAGGAACTAAGAATCTCAGGGAAATTAAGTCCAAAAATTTTAATTGTTGCACCAGAGAAAAGACTTTCATGGCAATATCACCACCGTCGTGCCGAAATCTGGCGTGTTATCCAAGGTAACGTAGGCGTGATGGTTTCTGACACTGATGAAGAGTCTGTTGTTTCTACATTGAAAGAAGGAGAAACGATTAGATTACGTCAAGGACAACGTCACCGCTTAATTGGATTGGACGGCTTCGGTATTTTAGCCGAGATCTGGCAGCACACAGATGCCAACAATCCTTCTGATGAAGACGATATTGTTCGCGTACAAGATGATTTTGGCAGATAATAGTCCCACAAAACCGTTAACGCCAAAACAAAGATTCCCAATCAACAATTGGGAATCTTTGTTTTTACCCCAAACATAAAGTGCCATAGCAGCCGATTCACTCTCCCTACTTTGCATTTCATCGCTTTTATCCAAGCTCCTCCATCCCATGTCCATTTCAGGTGCCCCATAACGCAATTCATTAGAAGAGAATATTAATTTTTATTATTTTAGTAGAGATATAATCAACTATGACATGATGAGCAACGACGATACTAAAAGAGGATCCA
>JAIRVH010000223.1 GCA_031253985.1 Sphingobacterium sp. | reverse complement strand
AAATAGTCGATAAATAAACCTTCAGAATAGTTCGTGAAGCTTTCATGGATCCACATATCGGCCAGATCAGCGGAGGTTATATTGTTGCCAAACCATTCGTGGCCAGATTCGTGGACCACGATAAAATCCCATTTATGTCCCCAGCCGGTTCCCGACGCATCCCCGCCACGATAGCCATTTTGGTAATGGTTTCCGTAGGCGATGGCACTCTGGTGTTCCATGCCGGTATGGTAGGTTTCAACAAGTTTATAGCCATCCTCATAAAATGGATACGGACCAAACCAATGTTCAAAAGCCTCTAAGGTCTGGTTGGCGTTTTTTTGAAGATGGGCTTTCTTTTCTGCCGTATCGTTTTCGCGCAAAATATAGTAGTCTATATCCAATGGTCCTTTTTCACCTTTGTATTTTTCCTTAAAATGAACATAGTCGCCGATATTGATAGCGACATTGTAGTTGTTGATCGGATTGGCGACTTTCCAATGGTATTTGGTGTAACCATCCTTCATCTTTTCTACCTTGACCAAACGACCATTGGATACATTCATCACCTCTTTTGGGACAGCGATTGAAATCAGCATACTATCCACTTCATCGGATTGATGGTCTTTGTTTGGCCACCAGACACTCGCACCCATACCCTGGCAGGCCGTGGCTACCCAAGGCTTTCCATTGCTGTCTTTTTTCCAGTCAAAGCCGCCGTCCCAAGGAGCTTTAACCGCTTCTGTAGGATGACCTTCGTAATATACCGTAAATTCTTCCTGTGTTCCTTTCTTTACAGCCGACGGAAATTCGACAAAGACAGCATTGTGTTCTCTGGTAAAAGAAAGCTCTTTCCCCTTGTAAACGACTTTGTCTACTTTAAGATTTGCAAAAAGATCAAATTGCAGGCGATTAAAATCTGTAGTCGCCTTGAAACGGAAAAGGTTTGAACCCGAAATAAACTTATTGTCTATATCCACTTTAACATCCAGATGATAGTATTGGATGTCGTAGCAGGTGCGCAGCGGTGACAGATATCCACGCAGTGAATCCGCTCTGGTGAATTCATTTTTTTCTTTCATCAGCTGCGCTGCTGATTGCTGTATACCTGCGGTCAATAGACCGCAGGTTCCCAATGCATATAATAGTATTTTTTTCATCTATAAATAATAGCTATTCAGTCTATCTTCCACCCGGAGGGCAATGCAATTTTAGATAGTTTGTAAATAATGTTTTTAGATGCTCATGTGTACCTTGTCCCTCACTAATCGAATGGCTACGGTTGGGGTAAGACATCAACTGGAACTGCACGTTATTTTTGACCAGTTCATTGATCAGGACTTCTGCATTTTGATAATGCACATTGTCGTCTCCAGTTCCATGGATGTAGAGTAGGTTGCCTTTGATATTTTTTGCATATTTCAGTGGCGAGCCGTTTTCAAAGTCTGCCAGATTTTCTTGGGGGAGGCCCATGTAGCGTTCTTGGTATACATTGTCGTATAGTAACTGATTGGCTACCGCTGCAATGGCGATACCCGTTTTATAGATTTGCGGGTATTGCCCCAGTAGATTGAGCGTGCTTGATCCGCCACCGCTCCATCCCCAGACGGCCACACGTGAATTGTCGATAAAGGGCCATTTCAGGATTTCTTGCGTCGCTAAAGCCTGGTCGCGAATATTGAGCTGTCCAATATTGCGGTAGATGCTTTTTCGCCACAAGCTGCCTTTAGGAGCAGGAGTTCCGCGATTATCCAAAGAAATATAAATGTAGCCATCCTGCGCCATGTTGCCTTTATATAAACTGTTATATCCTGCACCGAAATTGTCTATGACAGTTTGTGATGCCGGTTCACCATAAACCATAAAGACGACAGGATATTTTTTGGCTGGATCAAAATCCAGGGGTTTCACCATCCAGCCGTCCAATTCGACACCGTCGGATGTTTTAACTTTAAAAAACTCAGCAATACCATCGCTGACTTTCTTTTCACGTTTCAAATCAAAGTCTACGAGTATTTTGTGTGTCGGTAATTCAATGACGGCATTGTGTTTTAATGTCGCCCGGTTGCTAAAGCTGAAGATGGCAATTTTACCGTCCTTTGAAATATCATAATCGCAGGTACCTTCGTATGAGGCCGGAGTCAGTCTTTTTGGAACTCCGCCTTTCGTCGATACACTATACAGATACTTTTGCGTTGCATTGTTTGGCGAGGCGGTAAAATAAATCGTTTCATTTTTAGGATCGAAAAAGTCAAGATTGATCATATCATAGTCCGCTTTCATAACCAGCTTCTCGTTGCCCGATAAATCAATCTGATAGATTTTGCGCCAGCCGTCTTTTTCAGATACCCAGATAAAGGCTTTGCCACCTTGAACCCAGTCCCATCCCGAAGGATCGTTGTTGTTCCATCGTGCTTTGATATCAATCCACGAGTCGCTTTGTTCCTGATGTATGTTTTGTGCTTTGTTATCGGAGAGGGCGACAGTGTAGATCTTGCTCTCATTTTGTTTTCTGTTGAGCTGCTCGAGGATGACCTGCTTGCTATCGAGACACCATTCCATGCGGGGAATATAGTGTTGGTTGGGATCTCCTGGGATATTCAGCATCGTACTTTTTCCAGTGGCGAGTTCATAGGTCCATATCGAACAGGCACTCGGTGACTGTCCAACTTTAGGATATTCCACGGGAATGGTGTAGGAGTAGAGGCTGTCCGTATTGTTGATCATCAGAAAATTACGGATGTTGCGGGCATCAAGCTTCCAATAAGCAATGGAATTACCGTCCGGCGACCAGCGGAAACCATCTTTACAGCCAAACTCTTCCTCGTAAACCCAGTCGAAAGTACCATTGATGAGACGGTCCGTACCATCTTTGGTAACGGCAACAATGCTGCCATTGGCGAGATCTTCTACGTAAACATTGTGGTCGGCTTTATTGACGTAGGCTACTTTATCTGCTTGCGGATTAAACTTTGCAAACATCAGTTGCGAAGCTGGAAATTTTTTGCCCAGCTGCTGTAATTGACTGGACTTCTTATTATACACCCAATAATCACCTCTGGTATTCTCGCGCCAAACTCTTTTGCTGTTGGTATAGAGTAAAATCAGTTCACTGTTTTGGGAAATGGAAAAATTTTCCACCTTTAGCGCTGTCGTTGTACCTGGTGGAATAAGCGATTGTTGTGAAAGGAAGATGGAGCGCGTCCCATTTTTAGGGTTGACCGTTTCTATTCCCTTGTCAGAAAATTCATAATATTGATCACCATGATCTGTCCAAAGCCGCTGTGCAAAAATGGAAGCCGGAACCTGAAAAATCAGTATTAGAATAATAAAGATCGACTGTTTAATGCTGTTCATTTGTTTATCTGTTTGAGTTAACCCCAAAAGGTTCACTTTTCGGGTTTATCACAATGTTAGTTGTTCGTTATTTAATCAATTGGATTGTCTTTAAGCTGATAGATTTCCTGGATTTCACGTTCAAGATATTTTCCTAAACGACGGTATCCATCTGTTTCAATAAGATAATTATCTTCAATACGAACGCCACCGAAATCGAGATGTTTTTTTAAGAAATCATAATTAATAAAGTCCCTGTGTAAATTCTGTTGCTCCCAAAGCTGCGTTAATTCAGGAATGATATAGATTCCGGGTTCAACGGTGAGCACATGGCCAGCTTCCAATTTCTTGCCCAGTCGCAGCGATTTGATTCCAAAGGTCTTGGTATCTTTCGGCTCAGCTTCGGTATATCCAACATATTGTTCACCAAGATCCTCCATATCATGGACATCGAGGCCGAGCATATGGCCGAGTCCACATTGAAAGAAAAGCGCATGCGCGTGATTCATGACCGCATCTTGCGCATTGCCTTTCATGAATCCTGTTTGTATAAGTCCATCTACAAGCGCTTCACAGGCTTTTAAATGGATGTCTTTAAAGCGTATTCCGGACGCCAGCAGCTGCTCAGCTGATTTAAACGCATGTAAGACAATCTGATAAATCTCCTCTTGTAAAGCCGTAAAACGTCTTCCTACAGGAAAGGTTCTGGTCAGATCCGAAGCATAGCCCATAGCAGTTTCGACGCCCGAATCATTGAGCAGGAGATCACCTTCATAAAGCTGGTGAAATTGCATATGATTGTGCAGAATTTCACCCCGTTTTGTGACTATCGGCGGATAGGAAAAGGACGTTCCCTGATCTTGTACAAAATGTTGCATGGCATTGCTGATCTGATATTCATAACGATCAGGTTTTGTCATTCGCATAGCAAGGCGGTGCATATCCACCGCGACATCTACAGCTTTCTCTAATTCGCTAATTTCTTCGGCCGATTTGATGCTCCGTTGTGCCACGACAGCTTCAATTAATGCGACGGAAGGCTGGAGCTGATTGGCAGAACGTCCAGTTAGCTGCTCCAGTAATAATTTATTATGCGATTGATAAGGAGGGAGGTAGTGAATTGTTTCCTGCGTTTCCTTATGGAGGTAGTCGAAGAGCTGGTTGAAAGGAAGTACCTTGCTGATACCCGAAAGATCAGCCTTTTCAGCCAAAGTCTGCTGTTGTCCCATCCAGACAATATCATCGATTGTCATTTCATCGCCAAATAGTATGGTCTCACCTTGTTCGATGTCCAATATAGCGGCGAGTCGAGGGCTTTTGATACCTATATAATATAAAAAGCTGCTGTCTTGGCGAAAAGGATAGGTATTGTGCTCAAAATTGATCGGATTTTCAATGTTGCCCAACAAAAGAATTTTGCCAGAACTGAACGTTGATAACAGATGATTTCGACGATTAAGATATATTTCTTTTTTGAACATAAGTTTTGGGAATTATAGGAAGTAATGATTTTTGTTGTACTAAAGCCATGAATTATTTTTAACCCTATTCGGTTTGAAATAGGATTGTTTACCTAGGTACTTATTGCCTAATACGAATATCGTAAAATTTATGCGCTTCAAAATGATTTATTTAAAAGGTCTACCCTCCATCTGAAAGATTTGTCATTGTTACAAATGAATGTGATCGCTGTTTTTACTCTAAAAAGAATCAAAAATGAAATTTAATAAAGTTCAATCTTTCAATTGAATAATAATTATCACAATTTATCAAAGTCTAATTGTATTTTAACCCATTTTTTCACTATTAGCTTGTTTTTTTTATGAATTCTATGTTTTGTCCGTGTTATTATTAAAGGATTATTAAATATTGTCGAATTATAAACATATTTTAGTATAGTTTTTTTATGTTTTATTTACGGGTCGTGTTGTTGCTTTGGAGTTGTTATATTTATGTTACTAAACAGTAAACATAAAACTAAATAAACTTATGAAAACGCTTCAATTTAACGTGCCAACGACCCGAGGGCAAAGTTTAACTGTGCAAGAAGATGCTCTGGAAACTTTCTACCCCTATTTTCACCGTCATCAGGAAGCTCAGTTGATGTGGATAAAAAAAGGTAGTGGAATTTTGATTGTTGAAGATACACTCCATCCTTTTAAGGAAAACGATATTTTCTTTTTAGGCGCCAATCAGCCTCATGTTTTTAAGTCAGCATCTCCAGATGGTCTGTCTAATGAATCGCGTTCTGTTTCTATCTTTTTTGATCCTAATGGTAAGCTGAAATCCCTATTTTCTTTGGACGAGTTTGAATCGCTGAATCAGTTTATCTATAATAACTCCAGGGGATTTAAGGTTCCAGAAAAGTATTTTGAGCAAATATCGGAACGGGTCTGTCAACTGAAATCTTCCGATCAGATGGATAAGCTGATGCACTTTTTCTATTTACTGAGAGCATTGGCCCATATTTCCCATGAGGCGGAAGCGCTTTGTAATGAAAGGGGAGAAGTGGTTTTTGATCATATACAGGGATCGAATCGCATTAATTTCATCTGCAATTATATTAAAGAACACTATAGGGACGAAATTACCTTAGAAGATGTTGCTGATCATGCAAATCTTACGCCACAGGCATTTTGCCGTTATTTTAAAAAGCATTGCGGTGTTACTTTTGTGACCTACCTCAACAGAATAAGAGTCAAGGAAGTGTGTAACCAGTTAAATGAAGATCACCTGGATAGTGTTTCTTTTATTGCCTATAACAGTGGATTTAATAGCATTACTAATTTTAACCGGGTTTTTAAGCAGGTTGTGGGCTGCAATCCAAAGGAATATGTGCAACAATATAAACAGACACTCTATTCTGTCATTTAGTGATGAAATTAAAATCGGGATTTAAATCGCGGAATACGTCGGAACGCGCTATTAGATAAGTCTGATGATCAAATCAATTTAGCGATCCACCTGATTCTATAGGCGCTGGAATATATATTGTATCAGCGGCAAAATTGTAAATAAGTATCATACTTTTTTACAATTTTGCCGCTGATACTTTTTTGGAATAGACGACCATTTCTTAGAATCCGCAGATTTCACGTTTAAGGTTTTAGCTGCATTTTAAAGGAAGAGTTCTTGGCGGGACCGCAGTGTTAAATATTTAACACTTTGGGTTAATAACTGGGCAATACTTGTCAAAATTCGGTTAACAAAGAAAGCTTCGTACCTATAACTTAGTTGTTATAAAAAGCACTATAAACTAACACATCTGAAACTAAACTTATGAACAGAAAAAGCATTGCTATGCTAGCCGCTACTGTCTTGGTAAGCTCGGCAGTATATGCGCAAACAGTTTTAAAGGGGAAGGTGGTCGACCAAGACGGGAAACCTATCCCCGGGGTTACCATCACACTTCGGGATGGAACAGCAACACAGACGGGACAAAATGGTGACTTTACGATTAACTATAAGCAAGCAGGTACTTTAAGTGTGTCGGCTATTGGTTATGGTCGTAAGGAAGTAAACTTAACCAATCAAACTACACTGCAGGTTACCTTACAGTCTGATGAACGGAATCTGGATGAAGTTATCGTCACAGCGATGGGAATTACACGTGAAAAGAAATCTCTTGGTTATGCAATCCAAGAAGTAAAAGCCAAAGACTTGACCGATGCTGGACAATTGAGTGTAACGGGTTCTTTATCAGGGAAAGTTGCGGGGGTTCAAGTCAATCAATTTGGAGGAGCTGTTGGATCGTCAGCTCGTATTTCTATTCGTGGAAATACTTCCTTTTCAGCTGATCAACAGCCGCTAATCGTTGTAGATGGGGTTCCCATTACAAATACCACTCAGCGTTCTGGAGACAATAGATATTCTGGGGTAGATTATGGGTCGGGATTAAATGATATCAATCCAGAGGATATAGAGAATGTAACTGTTTTAAAAGGCGGTTCAGCAGCACTCTACGGAATGCGTGCAGGTAAGGGTGTAATTATGATAACCACTAAGTCGGGGAAAAAAGCTAACAATGGAGTTCAAATTTCCTATGATGGCAATTTTACTATAGATCGCGCTGCAACAATTCCGAAATATCAAAATAGTTATGGTCAGGGAACAAGAGGTGACGAATATAGTTTAAATACTTTTGGGAAAGGGTTAACTTATCAATCTTATGCTCAGGATAGCGTATTTAATTATGTTGATGGCAAAGGTGGAGGGGTAAACGATGGGATTGACGAATCCTGGGGACCAAGATTAGATATAGGCTTGATGCTCCCTCAATTTAATAGTCCTATGGTGAATGGTGTACGACAGGCGACGCCGTGGATTTCTCATCCTTCTAATGTGAGAGATTTTTTTCAGACCGGATATTCAATGAATCATAATCTTTCTTTGATGTCAAAAACAGACCGTTCGTCTACTAGAGCATCATTATCTTTTCGGGACCAAAAAGGGACCGTGCCGAATACCGATCAGAAGAAATATTCTGCTCAAGTAAATAATAGTTATAAGATTAGCGAAAAAGTATCCTATGATATTATGTCATCATTTACAAGAACGGAAAGTGATAATTTAATTATGCAAGGGTATGATGGTGCAAATCCAATGAATGGATTAATCTGGTTTGGCCGTCAAGTTGATATGAAAGACCTGAAGAAAAATTGGGATCAACGTGATGCGCAGGGTAATTATACCTATTATAATTGGAATTCAATTTATCATATGAATCCTTATTATTCTATGCATGAATCTATTAATTCATTGAAAATGAACCGGGTTTTTGGGAAGTCCTCCCTTTATTATCAACCTTTTGATTTTTTAAAATTTGAAGGAAGAGTTGGTTTAGATTATTATAATACAAATAGATTTGAGCGCAATTATTTCAATTTTGATCATAGAAATGGAAGCTTTAGCGAAAATAAGAATAGTACAACCGAATTCAACTTTGATTTCCTAGCGAACTTTAATAAACAATATGGAAATTTTAATGTACTTGGAACAATAGGAGCAAATTATCGTGATAATCAGTTTGAATCAAACACATTAGGAGCAAATGGATTAGCCGTACTGGGAGTTTATACGATTACAAATAAGATTGGTGCAGCCGATGTCTTGATGGACCATTCCCACAATCGTTCTAATTCTATATATGGACAGGCGTCAGTTGGCTGGAAGGATCAGGTATATGTAGATCTGACAGCTCGAAACGATTGGTCATCTACCTTGACAAAATCTTTTTTTTATCCCTCGATGAGTTTGAGCTGGCTTCCAACGACATCATTTACGAGCATCAAAAGTGATGTTTTATCATTTTTAAAACTAAGGCTTAACTTGGCTGAAGTAGGAAATGCTACAAACCCATATGCCAATGGAAATTATTATTATGCTCAGAACGATGCTTTCAGAGATATTGCACAGATGTATAAGAGTATGACTTATGCATTAAGGGACTTAAAGCCAGAGTCTATTTTTACGTGGGAAACAGGAGTAGAAGTAGGCCTATTTAAAGATCGACTACACGCTGATGTTTCTTATTATCATAAAAATGCAAAAGATCAATTAATTAGTGTAAATACTTCAAACACAGTCGGATTTACTAGTTTATTCTTAAATGCAGGAAATATAGAAAGTAAGGGCGTTGAGTTGCAGTTACGTGGCGATATTCTTCGAAGAGAAAATGGTTTGAATTGGACTGCTACGGTGAATTTCTCAAAAGACAAAAATAAAGTTCTGGAGTTATATCCTAAGTTAGATCTAAATGATTATCAAATAGGATGGACCTGGGGTATTCCGACAATGGCTTCAAAAGGGAGACCATGGGGAACGTTGATAGGTAATGCTTATGATAGAACGGAGGATGGTGCGATAAAGGTTACGGAAGATGGGTTGGCAATGGGAAAATCTACACAACCAATAGGTAATATCGTTCCTGATTTTATGGCAAGTTTGCGAAATGATTTCAAGTATAAAGATTTTAGTTTTGGCTTTATGTTGGACTTTAGGAAAGGAGGAGATATTTGGTCGCAAACAATGTCCCATGCCTATGCAACAGGTATAGCTGAAATTACAGCAGCTAACGGTATAAGGGAGCATGCTATTGTTGCAGGTAAAGATGTGATGAAAAATGAGCGATTTGTGATGCAAGACAAAAATGGGAAATGGGTGCAAAATACTATTCAAACAAATGCACAAGATTGGTTTAAAAATGGAGATGTAGATGAGGCTTTTGTATTTGATGGTTCATTTTTAAAGTTGAGAGAAGCCTATTTAACTTATAATCTACCTCAGCATATATATAGCAAGATTAAAGGTATAAAAAGGGCAAATGTCTCTTTAATAGGTTCAAATCTAGCATTAATATGGGTGCATAAATCCAACACAATGCGTTTGGACCCAGAAACTGGAGGTGTTTCGAGCGATTCCAGAGGTATGGGATTTGAGCAGGCCTCAGTTCCAACTTCACGTAGTATTGGTCTAAAAGTTGGATTTACATTTTAATGTTAAAAATGGTCACGCATTAATCGGCCACAAACTTAAAAAAAATGGAAAAATTATTATTTAAAATTAGATATATCTTCTTGTTTGCCCTTATTTCTTTGGTAGGGTGTACTAAGGACTTTGAAAAAATTAATACAGATCCGGACGCGCTTAGTAATGTCCCTCCACAGAATATGTTGACCAATGTACTTCGTTACGCTGGAGAACAATTCGGCGGCGATGTAGATGGATATGGAACGTTCGCCGGGTACATTGTGAAAATTCAGTATCTTGATAAATTGGATGGTCTAACTCCCTCAAATAATGGTTATGGTAATAGGTGGTATGCTTCTTATTACAACATTACGCAGCTTAATGATTTGCTCGCAAAGACTGCCGAAAAGGAGGCTGCCTATAAAAATATCAGAGCGATAGCACGCATATGGCAAAATTATATGTGGTCTTATTTGTTGGATGGTTGGGGGGATATCCCATATTCTGAGGCATTTAAAGGGCTCCCTGCAGACGGAGATATTTTAAGACCGAAATATGATAAGCAAGAGGATATTTTCCCCGCTGTTTTAGCAGATTTAAAGAAAATTGCGGACGAAATGGCAGCAGGGACAGGTAGTGATATCGTAGGCGATTTTGATATTATTTATAATGGCGATATGAAAAAATGGCAGAAATTTTGTAATTCCCTACGTTTACGAATGGCAATGCGTATCTCTGCTGTAGCTCCTTCACTAGCTAAATCTACCATTGAAGAGATTGCAGGTAATAAGTCAAAGTATCCGGTTCTCGAAAGTAGCGAAGAAAACTGTTATTTGTATTACCCAGGAACATTACCGTATATGGAGCCATGGTATAAGTCTGGTATAAACGGAGGAAGAATTGATAATTGGGGAATGTTTGATATTTTCATTAACTATATGACAAGTGTGGAGGATCCAAGAATAGCTTCAATAGCGGATACTACAAATGTTGGAACTTATGTTGGTTTTCCTAATGGACCAGCCGCTGGAGGACCGAAGGTTCTGAGATCTGTTTCTTGGATAGGTGGGGATTATATACACAATGCTGCTGGATTTACACCATTTTATAAATCTTGTGAAACATATTATATTTTAGCTGAGGCAGCATTAATGGGATACAATGTTGGAATGAGTGCGGAGACAGCCTACAATACTGCTGTAACGATTTCTATGAAGGACAATGGTATTTCTGAAGATAAAGTGAAGAAGTATCTTGCTAATGCCGGCAAATTTGATAATACTAAAGAAAGAATTTGGTGGGATATGTGGGTCGCTTTATTTAAAGAGAATTACGAAGCTTGGGCATTATATAGACGTACTGGAATTCCTAGTACCAATTATCCTTCATTAAATTCTAAATGGGGAAATAACCATACTGATCAGCCCTGGCGTCTTCCTTACCCAAATAATGAATATTTATATAATAAAGTTAATACAGAGGCAGCAGCTAAAGGGGTTGTTGATCATGTTTGGGGAAAAAGATTGTGGTGGGCAAAAGACAATGGCAAAAAATAGTTTCATATGTTTATTTTTACACAGCGAGGCAATTTCGGTTGTCTCGCTGTTTTTTTATAATTTTTCCACCCCATTATTACCCTTTCCAGGCTCCGTAAATATGCCGGCAGGTTGGTCGGTATAATAAGCGAATTTATATTAACTAAATATTAATTATAATTTTCTCATTGGACCTTCTTAAAGCTGTTCTTTTTGGCAACTTTACAGCTCCAGTATAGATAAAGCACAGATATAGTACAGATATAGTACAGATATAGTACTAAAGTCATACTAGGGGTTAGTGCTATAACAGTGCTTTAAACAGGCTTTATGTGTCTCTGAAAACGGTATAAAATGGTCGACTTTAGCTAAAATAAACGACTTGTCTTGTTTAACTTTGAGGAAATAATCGGTTTCATTCGAGCTGCCTAAACATCAGATCAAATGCGACTTTTTCCAGAGGTAAGCTACCCAGTAAAATAATGGATTGGATAATAGCTCGTTGGAACGATCAATTGGCCATAAGGTAAGAATGAATCAATAGTAACGATATTTAGTCGGTGCCCGAACTGATTTGGACCCTGATAAATTGACAAATGAATTGCGATGTCGGTTTCTATCAATTGGAATAACGAAGTAAAAAAAAAGGTTTTCAAACGGGGAGAATGAAAACCTTAAATAACCAATTATAAACCTAAATTATGATAGTACAAAGATAGTGTGTTTATTACACTCTGTCAAGTATTATTTCAAAAAAAATTATATTTTTTTGAAAACGATACTTGAATTGTGCCCACCGAAACCAAAAGCATTGCTCATTGCAGTGTTTACAGTTTTTTCCAGTGGCTGATTGATCACAATATTAACTCCTTCGGGAATCTCGGGATCTATATTTTCGATGTTAATCGTTGCAGGGATAACATTGTTATTGATCGATTTTATGGCAATGATTGCTTCAATAGCTCCGGCTGCACCAAGCAGGTGTCCTGTCATTGACTTGGTAGAACTGACCCAAAGATTACTGGAGTTGCCAAAAGCACGTTGCATGGCTTTTAGTTCAGCGATATCGCCAACCGGAGTTGAAGTTGCGTGAAGATTTAAATAGTCGAGCTCACTTGTATCAATTTTAGCCTCCTCCAAAGCCAGTGACATTGCCTTTGCTGCCGCCACTCCCTCTGGATGGGGGGAAGTCATATGGTAGGCATCGGCAGTCATTGAAGCTCCTACAAGTTCTGCATAAATTTTTGCGCCTCTGTTCTTTGCATGTTCGTATTCTTCCAGGATGAGCGCGCCGGCACCTTCGCCCATGACAAAACCGTCACGATCGCGGTCAAATGGCCTGCTCGCAGTCTGTGGACTGTCATGTCGGCTCGACATGGCTTTCATGGCAGAAAAGCCACCCACGGAAGCGGGCGTAATGGGGGCCTCTGAGCCGCCGCTGATAAAGACTTTCGCTTTTCCTAATCGGATGTAATTGAAAGCGTCCATAAACGCAGTATTGGATGTCGCACAGGCCGATACTGTTGTGTAATTGATTCCTTTTAAACCATATTTCATCGATATCATTCCTGAAGCCATATTGACGATAAGCCGGGGAACGAAAAATGGGCTGAATCGTGGTTTGTAATCTCCCATAACGTAGCCTTCTACCTCTTTTTCGAAAGTTTCCATTCCGCCCTGACCAACACCCCAAATGACACCGATGTCAAAAGGATCCATGTTTTCAGGTACGAGTCCCGAATCTTCCAGTGCCTGAGCCGCACTGTATAAAGCATATTGTGTGAAAAGATCGCTCCTTTTGATTTCATTTCTATCTAGGTATTTTTCAGGTTGAAAGTGCTTAATTTCACTCGCAATCTGTGTTCGAAATAAGGAAGCATCAAAACGGCTGATCATTGCTGTGCGGTTTTCACCGCGCAAAATGTTGTTCCAGAATATATCAATGTTTTCTCCCAGTGGGTTTATGGTTCCCATACCGGTAACTACAACTCTTTTCATCTCTTTTTATTTTAGTATTAATCCAATAATATACCTATTGGTATTTGTTTTTATGAAAAAATTAGCTTTTGATCTGTTGATCAATCATTTCCCTCATTTTATCTAAGACAATCGCTAAATCTTTTCCTCTTCCGGTAATTTTTGATAGCAAAATTCCGCCCTCGATCATCGCCATAAATGTAATGGCGTAACTTTCAGCAGAAACATCTTGCTTAAATTCTCCAGTTGTTATCCCTTCCTCCAGAATCAGGATTAAACGCTGACGCCAGAGGTCGAATGAACGTCTGACTTTTGGCGTTAGAAAAGATAAAGAATCATCAGCTTCAACCGCAGCATTCATCATTGGACAGCCCCCAGAAGCTGCAATGGATTTAAAGTTGTCTTTATAAAAATCCAGGAAGGAGAATAGTTTTTTTAGTGCTGTTTTTTGCTGTGTAATCTGCTGATTAACGGCTTCCGCTATTTTTTTACTCTGATAACTATAGACATGAATGGCTAGGTCGTCCTTATCTTTAAAATTACCATAGATACTTCCCTTGGTTAAACCGGTAGCCGTGGTAATATCTGACAGGGAAGTAGCAAAGTAACCTTTTTTATTAAAGATCGGTGCTGTTTTTTCAATAATGAACTGTCGGGTCTGCTCTGCTTTTGACATAATTATTCTGCGTATTTTGATACAAATATAAAAAATACTTTTTGGTATATTATTAATTTATTTGGGGTGTTTTAGCTGGGGCTGTTTTATTTCTTCTTCATGATGCGATACGTACAGCGCGGAGCACTGTCGATCATGTATTCCGTTCTGCTGATAATGTATGACGGACCGATCAATTGTTGGAAATTATTCAGTTCTGAACGGCAAAATCCTTGACACTCAGTTGCCGCTGCACATATCGGGCAATGATTTTCAATGAGAAGATAATAGTCACTTTCTTTTCTCCATTCAGCCATATAGCCTTCCTCAGTCCGTTTAGCGGCGATAACCTCAAGTTTTTTTTCGATCGAATCTATATCCAATAATGCCTCGGTATATTTCTGGTATACTTTAGACTCCCGGTCACTGATCAGTAGATCTAAAGCATTCTCGCCAAGCACTTGTTTAATCGATTGTAACAACTGTACCGTAATGTCGGCGTGACTATCCGGAAATCTTGCCATGCCCTGTGGAGACAGACTATAGTAAGTCGACGGACGGCCTATACCTTCGCTTCGGCTGTTGGATACAATCAGGTTCTGATTTGCGAGGTTCAATAGATGTTTACGGGCACCTTCTTTTGTTATCGCCAATTCTGTTGCAATCAAAGCTGCTGTGGCTTCCCGGCGCATTTTTAAGAACATTAATATTCGATCAGCTGGACTCTTCTGCATTTGACAATAAAAAAGTTGTTTTATAGACTTTCAACAAAGATAGCGTTTTTATTTTTTGTTCTAAAGTTAGGCTTAAAACAAGGGTTTGGTATTTTTATGACTTTAATAAAACAACTAAATGGTTGTTTTATTAAGATAGATTCTCTAGTTTTGACTTATCATAAAAACAATAAAACTATGCACAAATTTCAATTACCCCAGTTACCATATGCCTATGCGGCGCTTGAGCCTTATTTTGATCGTGAGACCATGACGATTCATCATCAAAAGCATCATCAAGCTTATGTCGACAACCTCAATAAGGCATTAGAAGGAAAGGAAAGCGAAGCCGGCGAATTATCGGATATTTTGGTAAAGGTTAGCGAATACGGTCCGGCGGTCCGCAATAATGCCGGCGGTCATTTTAACCACACGTTATTTTGGGAAATTTTATCGCCCAATCCAAAAACGGTACCCACAGGAAAATTAGCGGATGAAATAAACGCTGCCTTCGGTTCTTTGGATCAGCTCAAAGCCCAGATAAAAAATGCAGGACTTGGGCAATTTGGTTCGGGCTGGTCGTGGCTTTATGTGAAACACTCCGGTGCGTTGGATGTAGCAGCTACGCCAAATCAGGATAATCCGTTGATGGATACGCAACTGACCAGCAGAGGTTTTCCTATTTTGGGGGTCGATGTCTGGGAGCATGCTTACTATTTGAAATATCAGAATAAAAGAGCGGATTATTTGGATGCATTTTGGTCAGTTTTGGATTGGTCTGTTGTGGAACAAAAATATGAGGCGGTAGTCACTAGTTTGGTGTAAAGACGACATGTTTGTAAATAAAGTTGAAAACACGGGCATATTGGCCTTAGATCTGATCGATTTTAAGACCGATCTGACGATCGAAAGCTTTGATATCAAAGCATTGCTTTATCAGGAGGCTATCGTTAGAGAAAAGGAATTTAGAGAAGCTTTGGCCGCCGTGGATTGGTCCGTTTTTGCGAATAAAGCCGTTGCCATCAGTTGTTCTGTTGATGCGATTATTCCGCCTTGGGTCTACATGACCCTGGCGGAGAAACTTCATCCTATTGCAGCTTATTACGATTTTAAGGATGTCGAGGAACTGGCCATTGACCTATGGAGGCAGACTTTGCGGTCGACGGATTTATCGCATTTTCAGAACCAAAAAGTTGTCGTACGAGCCCGTCCGGATATCCCGGCATCACTTTATGTGTTAGCAACAGAACGTTTGGTTCCGATCGTACAAACGTTGATGTATGGTGAGGTGGGCATGCCTAAAGTTATTTTTAAAAAAAGTAAAGTATAATGAAAGCATTGATATTTAACGGTGCCTTGGAAAGAAGGCAAGAATCTACGTCGGGAAAACTGTCGAATTATTTTTCCGAAAAATTGAACCAAATAGGCATCGACAATACGATTTTTAATTTAGCTGACAGCGGGATACCTTTATTTGATCTGAGTCTCAACCGCGTGCCTAATGCAGTAAAGATTATGAATAATCTTTTTCTCGAGGCAGATGTGCATTTTTGGTTGTCTCCTTTATATCACGGAAGTATTCCCGGTGTCATGAAAAACTGTCTGGACTGGCTAGAAGTGAGTGCCCAGAACAAACCCGCTTATCTGACGGACAAACATATTGGACTGGTTTGCTGGGCCGATGGTGTACATGCGCTGCAAGGGATAAACGCTATGGATGCGATCGCAAAATCACTTCGCGCCTGGACATTGCCCTTTAGTGTCCCTATCATGAAATCGGCCCTTTTTGAGTCCGATAATCCAAGTGTGCTTTCTTCGGCCTATCAGTGTAAACTGGATTTGCTGGTCGATATTGCGATGAAAAAGAGCGGCGCATATCGTTAAAACAAAAACGCCTCTCGAGCTATCGGGAGGCGTTTTTTTCAATGGAAGTATTTAGCCTGTATTTAAATAGATTAGCCTATCCTTATGTTGACAATTAATTTTAAAAAAGTAGAAGAATGTCTTTAGCAATTCATCACGGAGATATATCTTTGTTTTTTGGACCCGCCATTTGATGATGCGGTTTTCCGGCCTATATTTTCTACTGTCGGCTTTGATGAAGTCTGATCGGCGGCGAATTTAGACGTAGATAGAAGTCTTGAACTACCAGAAGACTTTCCGTATACATAGTATGAAACCATTGGCTGAAAAGGCCCCATTTAGTTAATTGTTTAAATGATATAAGATATTGGATTAATGATGTTTCAGTTGAAAGAGTTAACGAGGATAATTGCGTTTTTTATAGTATACTTTACCGTACATGCTGTAGCTGCCCAGAGTTTTCTGCCATTGGATGAGAGCAAATATCGAACTGATGCAGAAAAACTATTGATGACAAGTTCGGACGACAGTGTGAAAGCCATGCAATGTTTTTATTTGGCAGATTACTATAGATTTGGGGATACGACCAAATTTTGGGATCATATGCGACAGGGAGAGCATTTGGCCAAACCATTCCGGAGCTTACAGGCGATGGGGGCACTTTATAAAAGCTTTTATTATGGACAATTTTTGGATAGTAAAAACGCTGGAATTGAAGCCCAAAGATGTGTAGATCTGCTTGGAAATATGCAAAAGCCCTTTCAGCAGGGACTTTTGGCCAAAGCATGGTATAATCTAGGGCTGATTCGATTTCCTAAAAAAGGATTTGCTGATTTTCTGGACATCCTCAATGGGAAGTGCCTGCCATATGCCAAAGCACATGATCCCATCATGGAAGGTAGTATAAATACGATGATCGGCATGACATTTATGTCGTCCAACCAGCTTGCAAAAGCTGATGAATACCATCAATTGGCGATCAAACAGCTCGAACAGCAACCACCGAGTGCTGCACTTGTGGTGGCTTATCTCAATGCAGTCAGTAATTATTGCTATCAAGTCAAATCCAAAGAAGCTAGAGTTTTATTGGATAAGGTCAAACAGCTGTTGAAAGATTACCCAAATTCTTCCCAGTTGCCCAATTACTATTACAATGAGGCGCTTTACTTTACGACAAAACAGAACACTGATGAAGCACTTCGCTTATTGGATATCGGTTTGGACTGGTCGGTGAAAATGAACAATTGGAAATTATTCCAGATGATGCGGTTCAGAAAGTTTAATGTGTATCTCCTGCAGAAAAAGTATGCCGATGCTAAACTGCAGCTGGAGGAAATCGTAAAAAATGGCTTATTGACCCGAGATCTTTATAATAGTAAAATTGTGTATAGTCAACTGGCGGGTGTAAATGAGCTGATGGGGAATTATCAGGATGCACTGAAGATGTCCAATATGGCAAATAAACTATCCGATAGCATTCAGAAGGTCCAATTGCTGGAAAAAATGAATGAGATGGAGACGAAGTATAAGACCGTTGAAAAAGAAAAAGAGATTCTGAATCTGCGCGCAGAAAAGGACCGGAACCAATTTCGGATTTTTCTAGTTTTGGGTATTGCCATTTTGCTTTTCTTTATTGTGCTTTTTGTTGCTTTTTTCTATAGAAAACAGCGGAAGCTCAATACACAGATACAGCTCAACCACGAAATCGTATTGGAGAAACTGGAAAAGGAAAAGCAGCTGCAAATTTCAGAATCTATGCTTAAGGGGGAGGAGCAGGAGCGGCAGCGGATTGCTCAGGATCTGCACGATAGCATAGGTGGCATGTTGACGGGATTAAAATTTAAGATTGCCGGCGACGTCGCAAAGAGTACAATCTTGACGGATGAAGTGCCTCAGAAGCTGAATGACATTTTAGGGGAAGTGAGGCGGATATCACATAATCTGATGCCCGAATCGTTGCGTCAGTTTGGGCTGATAGCAGCCTTGGAGCAGTTGTGCGTGGCGATGAAAAATAGTCATGTTTCGATTCAGTTTGAAAACTACGAACCTGAATTGAATGTGGATTTTCAAAAAGGATTGGCCATATACCGAATTGTTCAGGAAGCTATTTCAAATGCACTAAAGTATGCCAATGCAGATTCGATTATTGTTCAGGTAAGTAAATCGGAAGAAATATTGCATATACTCGTGGAGGATAATGGCAAAGGCTTCGATTCCTCCGTGCTAAATTATGGATTGGGATTAAATAATATGGTAAATAGGATTAAATGGATCAATGGATCAATTGACATTCAGAGTAAGCTCGGATCCGGAACCCAAATCGAGATTGGTGTAACTGTTTAAATAGGCGGAGTCATGAAGGTAATTGCAGTGTTAGACGATCATCCCTTATTGTTGGAAGGAGTTGTATCTTTTCTCAATAATCAGGATGGGTATCGGGTATATCCTTTTTTGGAAGAGGTATCATTGATTGAATTTCTAAATACAACCAAAGCTGACCTATTGCTGATGGATATGCAGCTGCTGAATACCAGCGGAGTGGAGGTCTGTGCACAGGTAAGTAAGCTGTTTCCTTTGATTCCCATTGTTGCGTTGAGTAACCTGGCCGATGGCAACCTTATTTTTCAGTTTATGCAGGCTGGAGGAAATGGTTATATTTTAAAGGACGTGTCCAACAGCGAGTTTCTGGACTGTGTACAGCTGGGGCTCGAAGGCAGAGAAGCCATCTGTGATCGTGCAAAAGAATTATATACCGGCGCAGTTTCAACGATGAAGAGCCTTCCGCGGCTTACGCAGCGTGAAAAGGAGATTTTGATCCTGATCTCAAATGGTCTTACGACGAATCAGATCGCTGAACAGCTGTTTTTAAGTCCGGTTACAGTGGAAACACATCGACGCAATCTATTGACTAAATTTAAAGTAAAAAACATGATAGAACTTGTTCAGCTTGCGCTGAAACATAAACTATTGGGACTTTAATAAAAAACGATTACTTAGTGTTCGCCATAACCCACGTCATCCAGTTTACCTTTGAATACCCGGAATTGAATGATAAAATAGGCTACCACTAAAATTGCTGCAAATATAAACCAGCCTAAACCGACCGAAAGACCATATTCATGTGCTGCGGCATTTTGAATGGTCAAGGAAGGATTTACGCCATTCGTTGACGGTAACAATATGGGGAACATGGATGCAACTGTGGTCGCAAAACTGCCTAATATAAAAAGTGATGAAAATAAAAAACCAGTACCATCTCTTTTAAATGTTCGGATCCAAAATTGGCCAAGCAAGCCGACTGTTGCAATAAGCGGAAATATCCAAAGCCAATAATGATTTTGAAGATTGTTCAAGGAGATCGGTTTTACATAGTGCCACACGTAGGCCGATAGGATGACCAGAATAAGCAGAACAAAGTTGAGTTTAAAAATAATATTTTTTAATCTAGCGTTGAGTGTGCTGGATGTTTTCAGGATAACCCATCCTGCACCGTGAATTGTTAAGGTAACTACGGCAACCAGACCTAATAGAATGGTGAACCAGTCTATAATGCCTTGATGCTGGGCTAAAGGGTCAAATGTCGGATTCCAAAGTGCTAGGAAGAAATAATGTGGTTCTTGCGTCGATACACCATTTTCTACCATACCCAGGTTGACTCCCCGGACGACATTTCCGAGGGCAGCGCCAAAGAAAAGCGCGAGCAATAAGCTTGCTAGTCCAAAGGCTCTGTCCCATAACGCTTCCCAAAGGCGGTGGTGAACCTGGCCCCGCAGCTCGAGACTTATCGCTCTAAAAATAAGCAGCCATAATACAAGCATGAGTGGCAGGTAAAATCCACTGAACGAAGAAGCGTAGAGTGTAGGAAAAGCAAAAAATAATACCCCTCCGGAAGCAATAAGCCATACTTCATTGGCATCCCAAAATGGTCCAATGGAATTTGTTACAGCTTTTTTTTCCTCTTCGGTCTTCGCGAAGAACAGATGGACAATTCCCGCCCCAAAATCGTACCCATCGAGTACGATATAAATTCCCAGCATGAAAGTTAATACGATAAACCAGAATATTTCCATAGCTAATTAGGTTAATGCAACTGTTGTTTCAGGACCTTTTCTAATAATTTTTAAGACTAACATCAAGAAGAGCAGTCCCAACAGGATATATAATCCGACGAAACCCAGAAAGGTAAATAAGGTGTTGCCGGAAGAGACGGTAGGTGAGACCCCGTCGACCATCCGCATTAAATTATAGACGAGCCAGGGCTGCCGTCCGAGCTCTGCTGTATACCATCCGGCGGTATTGGCGATGTAGGGAAAAGGGATCATAAACATGATGATCCATAACAACCACTTGGTTTGATAGAGTTTATTCCGCCAGAGCAAAAGTGCTCCAAGGACCATTATGCCGATAAATATCGTCCCCAGACCTACCATGATGTGATAACTGTAATACAGTCCGGGCACGTTGGTTGGATGCAAAGACTGATCAAACTCATTTAGTCCTTTAATTTCTGCATCCCAGCGTTGATAAGTGAGGAAACTTAATACATTCGGTACCGCTATCTTATTGTCTAATTTTTTATTTTCCATGTCCGGCTGACCAATCAGAATAATCTCTGATCCCCCTTTCTCGGTTTTGAAAATCCCTTCCATACCAGCGAATGCTGCGGGCTGGTATTTAACCACATTTTTGGCGGCAAGGTCTCCCGTAGGAAATGCAAGCATCACCGACGAGATCGCACCAAAGATGACACCGCTTTTAACGAATATCTTTCCAAATTTGCTATGCCGGTCACTGAGCAGATAAAACGCGCCGATCGAAGCAACGAAAAAGGAGCTGGTCACCAACGATGCGGCTTGATTGTGGAGATAGGAGGGCCATAGCCAAGGATTATTGAACAGAGCACTAAAGTTGTTGAGGACAAACTTGCCGTTTTCGAGTATTTCATACCCAACGGGATGCTGCATCCAGGAGTGGGTGGCAATAATCAGAAAGCCGCTGGCCCAGGATCCAATAAAGACCATGAGTCCGGATAAAAAATGGAGCTTATGCCCCAGTAACTTTTCTCCAAAAAGAAACATCCCTAGAAATGAAGACTCCAGGAAAAAGGAAAACATGCCTTCCATGGCTAAGGTCTGGCCAATAATACCACCGGTAAGTTCAGAAAATTTGGCCCAGTTGGTACCAAATTGAAACTCCATCGGAATGCCAGTTACAACACCCATGGTGAAATTCAGCGCAAAGATTTTCATCCAGAATTTTGACGCTTGGTTGTAATCTTGGTTTTGTGTCTGCAGAAATTTCCATTTGAAATAGACGATCATGAGGGATAAACCCATGGTCAATTGAGGAAATAAATAATGGAATGTAATTGTAAAAGCGAACTGAAGCCGATTATAGAGAATCATATCTTCCATGGATCCGAAGTTTTGGTTAAAAGACAGTTAAATATAGCCATTTTATTTGCGTATATATCCATGAAACTATTTTATTTTTTGATAAAATAACTGGTTTTTTATTGTTTTCTGTATGCATTGTAAAATCTGAAAGTCAACAGAAGGCATCAATCAGCGTAATCTCTTTTTTATCTTATCTTCGTCCGAATTTAAGGCGGACTTGAACGAGAGAAAAGAGCATTAGGGAAATGAAGAAAGTGCTAATTTTGATGGGTGTTTTATTGATACCTATACTTTTTATTGTATTTAATAATATAGGGCGGGGAACAGTCGCTAAAGATAATATCGTATTTAGGGATAAATTATCTGATTACAATTTATTCAAAGGCAAAATCGCTGATCTTGTTCCAAATGACCAGGGGTTCTCTTATGAATTAGCTTCGGCCCTATTTACAGACTATACCGATAAAAAGCGTGTCATCTTTCTTCCGAAAGGAAAAAAAATGATTGCTTCAGACGATGGTTTACCCAGCTTCCCGGATGGTACCATCATTGCCAAAACTTTTTTTTATCCCCCGGGAGATACGGTAGTGGACTCAAAACTGCAGTTGCTTGAAACGCGGCTTTTGATCCATAAAGACGGACAGTGGAACGCGGCTACCTATCAATGGAATGCGGCCCAAGATGAAGCGTTTCTGTTGATAGACAGTGCTTCCGTACCGGTTTCATTTTTGGACAACAAAGGTGTCGAGCGACAAACAAATTATATTATTCCTTCACGAAAGGATTGTATGGCATGCCATCGACAAGGAAATCACCTGCTCCCGATAGGCCCGAAGATCAGAAACCTGAACCGGATCATCGCTCACGATCGCGACAGCATCCAGCAATTGATGTTGTTGGCGAAGCAAGAAGCCCTAGATCTGAGGTCCTTGAAAGGCTTCAGTCATTTGCCAGCTTATGATGATGCCGGACAATCGACTGTAGAACGTGCACGAGCTTATCTGGAAATTAATTGCGCCCATTGTCATAATCCTAAGGGTACTGCTTATATGACAATGCTGGACCTTCGTTATGAAAGCCCCCTGAATGAAACTGGGATTTGGTTGAAACAAGCCAAGATTATTGGAAGGATGTCTACATTGGGAGAAATGCATATGCCTCAAAAAGGAACCACCGTATTGCATGATGAAGGAATACTGTTGATCAAAACCTATTTAAAAACGCTAAAATAAGAACTCCGCGGTTAACCCCAATCGCCAATTCTTTAAGCTTACCGGCTTGCTTTTATAACGCGCCCGCATGTCCTATATATTTATTTTAATAAAATCTATGGGATTAGTAGATTATATTAAAATTACTTCTATATTTGTGAGGAGATAACAGGTGGCTGTTGGAAGTGGGTTACTTTTTCAGCGTACCGTATGAATACATTATTATGGAACATATCAATATTAGTAAAAGCACATTTTTCGTAAGTATTACTGCAAAGTCTTTAAAGGCTAAATCCCCTGATGTAAGAAAGATGCGAATGTGTTATATAGGATAATTTCCCTTATCTTTTCTCAAACTGACACTAGGGGAGGCGCTCGCTTCCCCTGATGTCTTCAAAATAAAAACAGGTTTTCGATTGGCGTTGGCACTTGTTTGTATTCACCATTAACACTTTATCTATGAAAAATCTTAGGGTACTCCGGTATTCTACCTTGTCGCTATGTTTACTATTATCGGGCCTTGGGCATCAGGCATATGCGCAAACAGATGTTAGACCGATTATCAATGCATCCTTATCAGGATATGTCTATGACAGCCAGCATAAGCAGCCACTTGAAGGTGTAACCATTCAGCTCGAAGCGGTAACTCATGCGGTTACAACAGACCAAAAAGGATTTTTTCAAATTGTAACCGGACAGAAATTACCGTTCTCCATTACGCTCTCGCGCATCGGTTATAAAAAGAAGACCTTGTTGGTTTCCGAGTCTCCTACGAAGATTGAATTGGAGCCCCTTACACAGGACCTTGATGAGGTGATCGTTGTTGGCTATGGAACACAGAAGAAAATTTCGCTGACCAATTCAATTGCCAGTATTGAAGGCGATAAACTGACCAAGAGGCCGGTTTCTAATACCCAGCAGGCTTTACAGGGCCTGCTGCCGGGAGTAACTGTTCAAGATCTTGGTGGAAAACCGGGGCAATCAGCGGCCAATATCCGAATCAGAGGTTTGACGACATTTAATACCAATTCGAGCAGCACCAGTGGATATGATCTCAGCAAGAATAATGCTTTGGTTATTGTCGATGGAATCGAACAGCCCTGGTCCAAACTCAATCCGAATGACATCGCCTCAATTTCAGTCCTAAAGGATGCCGCTTCCACAGCGATATATGGTTCACGCGCGACCAACGGTGTTATCATTGTCACCACCAAAAGTGCAAAATCGGGACATGTCGTGATTGATTATAATGGCTATTACGCCCTGCAGAAGTCAATTAATAAGCCTAAGCAAATGGATGCTGTATCTTATCTGCAATTACAACAGGATGCTTACCGCAATGCAGGACTAGCGGTGCCGGCGCGCTTTAGCGACGAATCCATTGCGGCCTATCGCACAGCAACAGACCGTGAAAAATATCCTTTACCGAATACCTGGTTTGACACGCTGTTGAAAACGGCTCCACAGCAAGACCATTCATTGTCATTTGCTGGCGGGAATGAGATTCTCCGGTCCAGACTGGCGGTCCGTTATAATAAGCAGGATGGTATTATTGAGCACTATGGTTCCGAGTTGGCTGACATTCGGCTAAACAACGATTATAAAGCAACTTCTTGGCTCAATTTTACAGGGAGCATCAATTACCGGTACAGCAAAGCTTCGGAACCCGGACGTGATCCGATCAATAACTTTTTTCACGGCTCAATGTGGGTTGTTCCTAAATACGATGATGGTACCTATGGATTGAGCACACAGGGCAATAATCCATTGATGTTAATTGAAAAAAGCGGCTTTAAGAACGTCAATGAAAATTATCTGAGTTCTATTGTGAAAACTGATATTCAGCTGTTGAAAAACTTGCTGTTTACCTCTCAATTTGGAGCAAGGATAAATTTTAATAACAGCAAGACATTTTTGAATGCATTTGAAAATAAGGATCGAAATACGGGAATAGTTAAGAGTTTTCCCATCAATTCACTGACAGAAATTCGCGATAATAGCAAGGAATATACCTGGAACAATTTGTTGACTTATCAGCTGGAGCTAGGTGTCCATCATATCAAGGCACTTGCTGGATATTCACAGATCCATAACGATCAAAATTACCTGAGTGCCTATCGCGAACGATTTTACAATAATGACATTACATCGATCGGACAGGGAGCCGATGATGCGACAAAAAGTAATGGCGGGTATGATGTACAGTATGGTTTGCGCTCCTTCTTTGGGCGGGTGAATTATGATTGGAATGGCCGTTATCTCCTGGAGGTGAATGGCAGATACGATGGTTCTTCCCGTTTTACCGGAAATAAGCAATATGGTTTTTTCCCTTCCGCATCTGCTGGCTGGCTCTTATCGAAAGAACAGTTTTGGACCCCGCTAAAAACCTGGTTAAACGAGTTTAAGCTAAGAGCTTCATGGGGTAAAACCGGAAATCAGTCGGTGGATCTATACAGCTATTATTCAGCACTGATTGCTGCAGGTTATAATTTCGGCGGTAAATCGGTACAAGGCTATCGGCTGGACAGTTATGCCAATCAGCAACTGGGCTGGGAATCGACGACGCAGTATGATTTAGGCCTGGATGCTTCTTTTCTGAATAATAAATTGACGTTTACGCTGGATTATTATAATAAGGTAACGGATGACATTCTGCTGAATTTAGATATTCCTGCGGTCCTGGGATTGAAGCCATCACCCCAGAATGCGGGAACGGTACTTAACCGGGGTTGGGAATTCAGCGCCAATTATCAGAAAAAACCAAGCGCTCCGGGAGCCTTTGCCTACCAGTTAAACGCAAATTTTAGCATCAACCATAATGAGGTAACGGATCTAAAAGGTACTGGCCCATATATCTCGGGTTCGGATATAGATCCACGGTATATTATTGCCAAAGGGCTTCCCGTTAACACCTTGTGGGGGTATAAAACCGATGGTATTTTTCAATCTGCGGAGGAAATTAAAGCTTATGGAGCCACCTATGCGACAAATACCAAACCGGGTGATGTTAAATATGTCGACTTAAACGGGGACGGCGTTATTAATGCCGATGATATGACCGCTATTGGAAACTCCTTCCCGAAATATACGTTCGGCCTCAATGGTAATTTTACCTTCAGGAATTTTGATCTTGATCTGTTATTTCAGGGCGCCGCCAAAGTCGATACACGATTGTCAGGAGCACTGGCAGAGATGGGAAACCAGGAAGGATTTACGCATGAAATATTTACGGCTGATTACTGGACACCAACACATACAGATGCACGTTTTCCGCGTGTTGTCAAATATGACCTGCGTAATGTGGCGACTGCTGATCGCCTGGTCGTCAATGGATCTTATCTGCGTCTGAAAAATATTCAATTTGGATATACCATACCTTTACATGCCGTCGGAAAAACAACAGTCAATAAACTGCGCATATATCTATCTGCGACAAATTTATGGACAATTTCAAAATTGAACGAATGGAATCTGGATCCTGAAGCAGAGTCTGGAAGAGCTGTTTACTACCCACAAACTGGACTCTATACACTGGGGGTGAATTTGACCCTATAATGTGATTGTTTATATCATTTATAATTGAAGAATAATGAATTTTTACAAATATCTATACCATAAAAGAAACCTGCTTTTTTGCCTTGGACTCCTGTCTTGCACGCTATTTGGCTGCGATAAGAATCTGTTGGATTCAGTGCCGACAGATCGGTTGTCGGAAAATATATTCTGGAAGAGTCAAGTTGATGCAGAACTGGCTGTCAATGCCCTTTACAATGATCTTGATGGCGCGGAAATATTCTCTTTGGATGCATTGACAGATATTGCCCATGTCAATCAGCCATTCGCTGTTGACGCGTATATCGAGCTTGGGACCTACGACGCTTCAAGCTCCCGCTTGTACAATACATGGAGCAATGCATACAAAGGAATTGGAGCGGCCAATTATTTTTTAGCCAATGTTGGCAAGATCGAGGGCAGCAAAGATGAAACACTGATTGCTCGATATATCGGCGAAGCACGTGTATTGCGTGCGTACCAATACATCAAATTGGCCTATTTATTCGGTGCAGTTCCCTTGGTAAAGGCAACATTGACGCTACAGGAAGGAAGGGAAGTACAACAAGCGACGCTCGCTGAAATCTATGATTTTATCGATAGCGAACTGGATCAGGCTGCAGCGAGTTTACCTGAAAGCTATACGAGCAACGATGTTGGAAGGATAACCCGTTGGGCAGCCTTGGGACTGAAAGCCCGGGCAGATCTGTATGCCGGACGTTTTGCCGCTTCCGCAAAAGCAGCAAAAGCCATTATCGATAGCAGACGATTTGAGCTATACCCCTTGTATGCAAATCTTTTTACGTATGCGGCCGAAAATAATAAAGAGGTGTTGTTAGATAAGCAATTTCTGGAGAATATATACACACAAAGTGTTTTTAACCTATTAGCACCTTATAGTCAGCAGAATGGGCAAAGTACCTATGTGCCGACCAAAGCGCTGACAGATATTTACGAAACTTCCAGTGGACTGATCATTACGGATGCCAATAGTGGTTATGACCCCAAAAATCCCTCTAAAAATCGGGATTCCAGGCTTGCTCTTTCAATTTTTTTGGATGGCGATCCGCTTCCAAATGGGGCTATTTTTCATCCTGCACCCAACAGTGGTACTGCTGATGCGGTAGGGAGTACCTATATCGCTTCTACAACCGGCTTTAACATCAAAAAATATATCGATAAAAAAGATCTGGCTAATCCTTCCAAGAGCGGTTTGAATATTATACTATTACGTTATGCGGAAGTATTATTGACCTATGCGGAGGCAAAGATTGAGCTTGGCGAAATTGATGCAAATGTATATGATGCGATCAATCAGGTTAGAAGCGGGCGTACTGATGTCAAACTTCCGCCGGTCAGTAACCAGCTCAATCAGTCTCAGCTTCGTCAGCTGGTTCGTCGGGAGCGTACGGTGGAACTGGCTTTCGAAGGACTGCATCTTGCGGATATAAGACGATGGAAAACCGCCGAAAATATAGTTCCGGGCAAAGTTTACGGCATCACATATCAAAATAACAAGGGGGAGACAGCTGTTGTTGAGGCCGCTTCGGAAAGCCGTGTTTTTGATGCGAAAAAGCATTATCTCTGGCCTATTCCACAACGGGAAATCAATCTCAATCCGAATCTGAAACAGAATCCAAATTGGTAAAAATTGTTATCTTGTGACACAAATCCAATTAACTCATATACATATGATGCGATACACTAAACTGATGACCTCTATGGCTTTATTTTTACTGGTGGCTTTGGCCAATGCCCAGCAAAAAAAGCCTAACATTATCTTGATTCTGACCGATGATCTCGGTTATAGCGACATTGGTTGTTACGGAAGTCCGAATATTTCCACCCCTTTTTTGGATTCGATCGCCAGTAAGGGTGTGAGAGCAACAAACTTTATGGTTTCTACGCCTTCGTGTACGCCTTCGAGAGCTTCATTACTAACCGGAAGATATGCTTCACGTTATAACCTCCCGGCACCCATTGGTCCAGGCTCCGATTTAGGTTTACCTGATGAGGAGGAAACGATTGCCGAATTATTAAAAAAAGTAGGCTATCGGACAGCGTTGGTCGGAAAATGGCATCTCGGAGACAAACAGTCCTACCATCATCCCAATCAGCAGGGCTTCGATTCTTTTTATGGGATGCTGTATAGCCATGACTACCGCGATCCCTATGTAAAGACCGATTCTGTCATTAAGATCTTCCGGAATCGGAAACCCGAAGTTGTTGCTCCCGATGATTCGGACTTAAGCTCACTTTATCACAGAGAAACAGTGAAGTTTATAGAAGAACAAGATAAAGATCATCCATTCTTTTTATACTATGCGCATAATTTCCCGCATCTCCCTTTGGCATTTGCCAACAAAAAGAACAGATTTGCCGATCAACAAAATGCAGGCCCGCTTGGTGCGGTGATGCAGGAACTGGATCATAATTTTTCGGAGCTTTGGAAAACTGTTGAGCGAAAAGGCCTTGCCGATAATACCATTTTAATTTTTTCAAGTGATAATGGCCCCTGGATAGCCTATCCATCGCGGATGTCTGACGATCATGCCACCAAAAATTGGCATGTGGGCACGGCAGGTGTCTTCAAAGGTTCAAAAGCCGAAACGACAGAAGGTGGTGTCCGTGTACCTTTCATTGTCTATGGAAAGGGCTATGCCCAAGAAGGGAAAGTTATTCGGCAAGCAATCAGCAACCTGGATGTGTTGCCCACAATAGCCAAATGGACTGGCGCATCATTGCCCAAAAAATCCATTGATGGTCAGGCCATTGATTCTTTGCTGAATGGTAAAACGGAAGATTTAAAGACGCCACATAGGCCTATATTTTTAGTGAATTATGGCCATGTTGAAGCAGTCAGATCGGGCGACTGGAAATATCGTCGGATAGCCGCCGGAGTTAATCAAATTTCGGGTAAGCCGTATGATGCAATTGAAGAGTTACATAATATTGCCTGGGACCCAAGTGAACGGACTAATATTCTAAAGTATTATCCGGAGAAAGCGGCCGAACTACGTTTACTGTTTGAAAGCTTTGATGGGAATATGAAGTAGGTGAACTAACAATCATTCATCATAAACAAGGCGGCACTTATTTCTAAGTGCCGCCTTGTTCGTATACAGATGTGATAGATTTAAAGCAATTCAAACGCTTTTTCTTTGACATCGCGACTGTTGGGACCTATGTAGACTTTGAAATTTCCGGGTTCGGCCACATAATTCAGGTTGTTGTCGAAGAATTTGAGATCATCCACCTTGATTTTAAAGGTCACGGTTTTTTGCTCCCCTTTTTTGAGGAATATTTTTTGAAATCCTTTTAATTCTTTTACGGGACGGGTGACAGAGCCAACCAAGTCCTGGATATACAGCTGCACTGTTTCTTCTGCATCATAATTTCCGGTATTACTGATGTCGATACTTGCTTGCAGCGTACCTTTATCGTCAATTGTGTTGCGGTCAAGACGAATTTCACCATAGGTAAACGTCGTATAACTTAATCCATAACCAAAAGGGTAGAGTGGGGAATTGCTTACATCGAGATAATTTGATTTGAATTTTTCAAAATCACCCGAGTTTCCATAAGGTCTGCCGGTGTTTTTATGCGCATAATAAATTGGAATCTGACCAACATTGCGTGGGAAAGTTGCGGTAATCTTTCCCGAAGGAACGACATCTCCGAATAACACATCGGCTACTGCTTTTCCGGTTTCTGTTCCCCCAAACCAGACATTTAATATCGCCGGTACGTGGGCATCTTCCCAGGCGAGCGTGAGCGGTCTACCCGTAAATAATACAAGTACAACTGGTTTTCCTGTGGCCAACAATGCTTTTAACAGATTTTGTTGATTTTTTGGAATGTCCAGTTCTGAGCGACTGGAGCTTTCACCTGACATTTCTGACGATTCACCAAGTGCAGCGATGACCACATCGGACTGTTGGGCAACTTTTACGGCATCGGCAATGATCTCTTCTTCTTTTCGGGAATCACGTGCGATTGTACGGCCAAACATCGTTGCGTGGTTTTGGTAAATGGGATCTTCCATCAGATTGCTTCCTAGGTGGGTGAGAATATTTACCTGATTGCCTAATACGGCCTTCATTCCCTCTACTAAAGAAGCTGTTTTGTCTAGCTCAGCACTGACACTCCAAGTTCCCGGCATATTCGGTCCCGAATTGGCTAATGGGCCAATAACGGCCACTGTTCCGGATTTTTTTAATGGAAGTGCCTGATTTTCATTTTTCAGTAAGACAAATGATTTTGCTGCAATTTCTCTGGCCTTGGCATGATTGGCAGCAGATCCGATCACTGTTTTGGCCCGCTTTTCATCGCAATAGCGATAGGGATCGTCAAATAAGCCTAATTTATACTTGGCTTCCAGAACAAAACGGCAAGCCCGGTCAATATCTGCAATTTTGACTTTTCCCGCATCCAAAGATTTTTTTAACGTTGTCAGAAATCCTTCTCCGACCATATCCATATCAACCCCGGCATTCAGGCTTAAGGCAGAGACCTGTTGAAGGTCCCCGAGGCCGTGTGCCGTTAATTCGTTTACGGCTGTATAATCGGTGACGACCAATCCTTTAAAGCCCCACTGCTTGCGTAAGACATCCGTCATCAGCCATTTGTTGGCTGAGGCAGGAACACCATTGATATCGTTAAAAGAAGTCATGATACTTCCCGCTCCGGCATCTAACGCCGCTTTGTAAGGCGGTAAATATTCATTGTACATTCGGTGAAGGCTCATGTCCGTGCTATTGTAATCACGGCCACCTTCGGCAGCGCCATATAAGGCGAAATGTTTGACACAGGCCATCATGGTGTTGTGTGCAGCGAGATTATCACCCTGGAAACCATGAACGATGGCTTCTGCAACCCGCGAGCTCAGGTAGGTATCCTCACCTGCACCTTCGGAAATACGTCCCCAGCGTGGATCGCGTGAGATATCGACCATGGGCGAAAACGCCCAATTAATTCCATCGGCGGTGGCTTCTTCTGCTGCTATACGTGCAGATTGCCGAATCAGGTTCATATCCCAGGTCGCGGCAAGTCCCAAGGGAATTGGGAACACCGTGCGATAACCGTGAATGACATCCATCCCAAAGATGATGGGTATTTTTAATCGGGATTGTTTGATCGCTATTTCCTGTGTTTTGCGGATTTTCGCTGGTGTACTCATGCTGAAAATACCACCGATTTGACCATTTCTAATTTTTGCGTCGACATCGGTGGACACAGTCGTACCGGTCGTCGCTTCACCGCCGGTGACCAGATTTAGTTGTCCAATCTTTTCTTCGACAGTCATCTTAGCCATAAGCTGATCAATGAATCGGTCCATTTTCTGATTGGACTGGGCCGGACTTGTATGCCAGGCGAGAAATGCAAGAAGGAAAGTACCTACTACTTTTTTCATCGTATTATTTTTTTTGCGCGCATGGATTTTGCTTTCCGCGCTACATGGTAAGTATATGTCAAGCGTTCAAGATGATCCTTGATCTTTCTTGATCGGATGTCCTATCATTTTCGTGGAAGGAACCATTTTCAACGTGTGACGGATTGAAAATGATTCCATAGGCCACTACTTTAAATAAGGACTGGTAAAACCGAGTTTCTTTAGTCCTTGTTGAATTTCTGGGGCCTGCATAAATAGATCCCAGATTTTTCCTGTTCTGTAATTTTCGATCATGACGATAATGGTGCCCTGATCGATGGCTAGATAACGTTGTGGATACCAATTTGCGGTTTCACTGTAGGCATCATAGTAGCCATATTTACCCCAGATTTTATTTCCGAGCTGATTGTTTAAGTATTGTGCAAATTGTATGCTTTCATGTGGGGTATAGGGCATAGACGATAAAGCCGCTGTCGGTGAGATCACACCGGGGTCGTTGTCTGGATGATGCGCATCGTAGCCGTTGATGGAATAGCTGGCCGTCCAGCCCCAGCCTTTCGTTGAACCATAACCTTTGTAACCTTTCGGGTTCAGATCTGCGTATGCTAAATTGATCTTAACATGATTGCTTGCCGCTTCCCAATAATCTGCATATTGATCTTTTAATCCTTTAGGGCTCAATCCTAAATAGGAGTAATGTTCCCAGAAAAGCGGACCCACTTCACCTTCTTTGGCATTGTGCTTCAGCACGAGTGGAATGTCATATTTTTTAGCGGAGCTTTTAATGGCTCCAGATCTTGCCCAACCCTCATGATACACTTGGGGTGCAATCGGATAAGTAGGAGAGGAAGCGGCTAAGATATAGGTGATCAGACATTCATCATATCCTCTGACGGGATGATTTTGCTGGAAGTTAAATTTTGGACTCCAATGCCAATAAATAACATTTTGTCCGTTTGTATAGTGATTCCAATTGATTTCTTTCCATAGTTTATCTGCTTTTTGGGCAACCTGCTGAGCGGAATCACCTTTATCCTTTAGGTACTCCCGAATGGCGATTAGGCCTTGGGCTAAGAATGCCGTTTCAACAATGTCGCCACCGTTATCTTTTTCACTGAACGGTTTCGCTGTACCCAGTTCTCCATCGTACCAGTGTGCCCAAGCTCCTTTAAATCGTTCGATTTTGCCAAGATAGTCCATGATGTGATCCAGCTTTTGAAGGCCTTGTTCCTGACTGATAAAACCCCGTTCCATCGCGACGATCATACCCATGAGTCCGAAGCCACTGCCACCTATGGTCACGATATTACGATCATTTTGGGTGTAAACACCATCCATATGGATGCGTTCTCTAGCAAGGCCGGAAGTAGGTTCAGCACCTTCCCAAAAATATTGAAATGTATGTTGCTGAATATTGGTCAATAGCGAATCTTCATTGATCTTGCTTCCGCTGGTTGAATCAATTTTTGAGGGACTGTCTGGGCTACCAGTGGTCGTATTTTGGCACGAACTGCTGAGAATAAGCGCCAAAGCTATACCGGTAAGAGCAGGATATGCTATTCGTTTTCTCATGGATATGTTGTTTAATTCTTGAAAAAATGTTCAAACGGCCAAAGGCCGTTTGAACGGAGTTATTTTGTATAAATAGTTACCAACCGCTATTTTGCGGCATGTCAGGTGTCTGGATACGTTGATCTTCTGGAATCGGGAAAAGCATCATTTTATCCTGGAACGTTTTTCCATTTGCAGCCATGGCTGTTTTTGCCTGTTTTGTACGGATCAGATCGAACCATCGGTCGTGCTCAAACGCTAATTCAAGCCGTCTTTCTTTCCAGATCAGTTGGCGTAGCTGTGCTTGGTCTGTTGTCGTTACATTGGCTAATTTCACCCGTGTACGGACAGTATTCAGTGCATTCAGCGCCTCGCTGCTATTCCCAACCTCATTTGCAGCTTCAGCCAGGATAAGATAAATTTCACCTAGACGGAGATAGCGCACGTTTTTATCTGTGTCACCGGCTCCGCCGTTCGCAGAAGAATACGCTTTTTCATTATACATCGGATTTTCAACACCGTTGTCTATCAGACGGCCATCGTACAGAGTTTCACCCCTGAAAATAATTGTTGCATCACGGCGGATATTATCTTTTTCGGCATTGAAGGCATCCAATAGGTTTTGACTTGGGATATTAAAACCCCAGCCTAAATTGACTGCTCCTCCACGAGGCGCTTGCACTTGACTATATTGCTGAATACCATGGGCAATTGAACTACCCCGGGCCTGCCATTCAAAGAGCGATTCAGGACCATTTTCCCCTTCTAATCGCCAGATTTTTGCATAATCAGTTTCTAGGCTATAGCCCCCAGAATTAATAACCGCTTTTGCCATATCAGCAGCTTGTTGCCATTTATTTTGGTATAAATATACTTTAGATAGCAACCCTTGCGCGGCACCTTTCGTTGCCCTACCCAAATCTTTTGCCGCATAGGCAGATTTAACAGGTAAGTTGTCTATAGCAAACTGTAGATCAGCTTCAATATAGGCGTATACTTCAGCTGCGGGTTCTCTCTTTATCAAATCACGGTCTTGGATAGGCACATCACCCCATCCACGTACAAGGTAGAAATAATTCAGGGCACGCAAAAAACGGGCTTCAGCAATCAATCTGTTTTTATAAGTTTCGTCCGTCAATCCAAATTTTTCGGTGTATTCAATTGCCTGTGTTGCTCTGCCTATTGATTTGTACCAGCGGATCCACATCGATTTGAATGAACCTGCAGTAGATGTGTAGGTCAGATTGTCTAATAATAATTTGTCTCCTCCTGCGTCGGTTGCTGAACTACCTTTATCTGCGTTGTCAGAAATCATTTCTGTTATGCCTAAAAAAGAAAAAGCGTAATCCCAATCAGTAAACATGCCATAGATGCCGTTAACGAATTGTTCGGGTGTATTGACAGTTTCGCTATCTTCGGCTTCTACACGTTCTTTTGACGGAACATCAAGAAAACTATTGTCTTTACAAGACTGCAGCGCAATGCCTCCACTTAGAAGAATTGCTATATAAAGTTTGTTAATTTTCATTGTCTTCAAAACTAAGGTGATTAAAATTGCATGTTAAGTCCAAAAAGGAAATTACGTGTGGTTGGATAAGCTGAGAGCTCTATCCCGGATGTTAGATTTGGGCTTCCATCTCCGGCCAGTTCAGGAGAGAAGCCACTATACTTCGTAAACATAAAAGGATTTTGAGCTGTTACATACAACCTCAATTTAGATTTTGAACTATATAAATTATTAAATGTATAACCTAGCGTTATATTGTTGATACGGAAATAACTACCTGACTCTAAGTAATAGTTGGAAGGTAGATATGACCTATCTGCTCCGGGATGTGCATTCGTATGGTTCTCTGGTGTCCAGCGGTTTTCAAAAGTCTCTAGGTCAACATTTTGACCTGCGTTCATGCGCGCACTTCTTAATCCATTGTATACTTTGTTGCCAGAAACCCCATATCCAGATAAATTAAAATCTATCGCTTTATAGTTGATCCCTAAATTAATTCCATAAGTGGAAGAAGGTAAGAATGAACCAAAGAAAACACGATCACGGGTGTCAATGATACCATCCTCATTCTGATCTTTAAATTTCAGATATCCTGGCCTGGCGGGACCGTTTGATGGGTAATTTTTGACATCGTTGTCATCCTGGAATACGCCGTTTGTTTCATACATCCACCAGCCATAAATAGGCTGACCTACCCGGAGCTGTTTTGTTAATTCGCCATTGTTCAAACTACCACCTTGATCGCCATCATAAGCAGCTTTTACTTCCTTAACAGTGTTTTTGTTGTAGGCATAATTTATACCTACATTATAGCTGAAATCTGAGGAGATTGATTTATTCCAGTTTAAAGCAAGCTCAACCCCCTGATTCAGGATTTTTGCTCCATGGTCATAAAATTTTTCTTCATAAGCAGAAGTATATGTCGGTGTAACCAACAAGATCGCATTGGTATTCATCTTATGATAATAATCTATGGAACCTGACAGTTGGTTGTTAAGAAATGCGAAATCCAGTCCGGCGCCAGTTTCCTCTGTAACCTCCCAGCTTAAATTTTTAGCAGGGGTCCCATAGGCACTACCAAACACCATGTTTTGTTCTGGGCCAAATACATAATTGTAGTTGGAACTTTCTGGGCTTTGTAAAATTGTGGAAACATTGAGTGGAATATCTTGGTTACCAAGTTTTCCCCAGTTTCCGCGTACTTTCAAGAGATTGATCCAAGTGGCATCCTTCATAAAATCTTCGTTGGTTACTGTCCAGCCTAATCCTACGGAAGGGAATGTGCCCCAGTATTTGCCCGTATTACGAAATACACTAGAACCATCCCGGCGTAATGTTGCTGTTAAATAGTATTTACTATCGTAATTATATTGAACTCGCCCAAAATAAGATGCCAATGCACGCGGGGTATAATAAGTCTGAAGGGCAATACGGTCGTAATCTGCACCTTGGGTACTATTCGCGAGATTGATATTCCAATATTGCTCTTTTTCCGGAACATCGTAACCCGTCATACTGCTCATACTATTGATGTCATACTTTTCGCGGGACATACCTAATACCGCTTCGATATGATGTTTGTCAAAACTCTTGTTAAATGTTAAAAAGTTTTCCCATGACCAACGGAACTGTTCTAGATCAACATAATTCAAACTATTGTTGGCAAACTGAATGTCATCGGAAGATGCTGCCTTATTTGCCGCGAAGTCTTGGTCAGTTTTCTGTGGATTAGCATTTAACCAACGGTCTTTTATATTTGTAAAAACACGTTGTTTAGAATAAAATTTATTTCCACCAATACGTGAATTGACTTTTAGATAATCGGTGATTTTAAATTCTCCTTCGAAGCTACCTTGAAGACGAAGTGTATTTATTTTTTCGTTTTGACGAAGAACCTCGTATAACGGATTGCCTTCATCATTTAATTTGGCCATAATATCGTTAGGAGCGCCAGTTAAACCGCCTAGTCCCGTAGTTTGATTATAGTAGCCCGTTGCGTATCTACCATTGTCATAAAGAATAGGCATAATAGGGGCTTGTCGGTATGCCGTATTAAATGCACTGTAAGGTTTTGGTGTAGAGTTTGTTAATGTTAAGTTTACATTTTGACTAAATTTCAGACGGTTATTTAGAAATTTGTATACATTATTGTTTCGTATGGTATTTCGAACATATTTCGAGCCATCTAAAATACCGTTTTCCGTAAAATTGTTGGCCGATACGAAATAGTCAATTTTTTCGGTACCGCCGGAAATATTTACAGCATTGTTAAAGACCGAACCCGTTTTTAATAGTTCGTCGTACCAATCCGTATCGTAGGTTTGTTGGGGAGCTAAACTAAATTTTTCGCCAGTGGACGCCCAGTATTCATTTGCATACTGCGAAAATTGAGAAGCATTCGCCATTTTTACTTTATTCAGGACGGTCTTTAATCCAGCATAACTTTCATAATTAATACTAAGAGTTCCAGTTTTGCCTTTCTTGGTGGTCACGATAATAACACCATTTGCTGCTCTTAGACCATAAATTGAAGCCGAAGAGGCGTCTTTCAAAACATCCATGGATTCGATATCGGACGGATTGATATTATTGATGTCCATCTGTGCGATACCGTCCACAATATAGAGTGGATTTCTTCCGCCTAGAGCTGTTCCCAGACCTCTGACAATAACGTTGGGTGAAGACCCAGGCGCTTCGTTGGCAATGATATTAATACCGGCAGCTTTACCCTGTATGGACTGCATGGCCGACATTGCTGGTTGTTTTGTGATATCGGACGATTTCAATGAACTGATCGATCCGGTCAGATCAGCTTTCTTTTGCGTACCGTAACCGATAACAACGACCTCTTCCAATGCTTGATTTTGATTCTCTAGGAAAACATTGAGTTGCGTTTGATTGCCAATGTAGACGGTTTGTGTGCGATAACCCAGAAAATTAAAGACCAGTGAATCGGTAGGAGAGGCGTTGATTTGAAATTTCCCCGTTGCGTCGGTTTTTGTAGATACTGCCTTCCCTTTGATGCTAATGGTGACCCCAGGCATGGATATCATGCTTGAGCCATCTTTGACCACTCCTTGTATAGAAGTTTGTCCATAGGCAACCGAGACGACCATGGATGTCAAAAATAATGCGGATAGATTCCTCATATCGTAAATTTTTGGTGTTTGTTTAAAATGTTTTGGTTATTTCCCTGAAGCAAATATGTTGATGTAGTACAACTTTGCCAAAATTTAACATTTGCACATCACTACTACACGAAATTTCCGCCTGCTCAACTTGATTTTGTTTTTATATTATCGATTTGATAGCTAGATTTTTATAGGTGTGTTTTTCGTAAAATAACACGAGCTTTAGTGTGTTTTATACACTAAAGCTCGTGTGTGGTAATGATGTAGTGTTTGCAAGGGAAATTTAACGTTCCATTAGGAATTCGGACAGGTTTTTGTCTGTTGGGAGGCCTAGTTTCTTGCGCAACCGATAGCGTCTGATCTCGACACCACGCGTACTGATATTAAGCAATGAGGCGATTTCTTTACTTGACATATTAAGCCTTAAATAGGCACATAGTTTTAGATCATTGGGGACTAGGTCCGGAAACTCCTGTTTCAATTTCTTGAAGAAATTCTCATGTGATTCGTTAAAACTTCGTTCAAAGATATGCCAGTCACGATCGTCATTATGGGCGTCATCGATGAGTTTGTTGATTTTTTTCAGCTCATCAGAACTCAGTTTGTTTCCCTCGGCATCCTTAAGTTGCTTGAGTTCGTCGTGCAGGTTGTTCAACATCTCATTCTTATAAACAATATTGAGTGCTGCATTAGCCAATTCTTTGTTCTTTAACTGAAGCTGGTCCTCCAATTGCTGATTTTTAAGTTTGATCCAGTCTTTTTCTTTTTGTTCGTTTTCCCGTTCCAGGGCAATCTTCTTTTCTTCCAGCCATTTTCGACGTATCTGAAATTGACGCTTGCGCTCCCGTTGAAGATTAAGCTGATAAGCTAAATAGATGAGCGCTAGCATAGCCAGTGCATAAAATGCCTTTGCCCACCAGGAGAGGTACCATGGATACCGAATGGTAAAGGAAAATACCTGGACTTCCGAAATCAGTCCAGTATTGTTTTTCGCCCTTATTTTAATCTGAAATTTTCCATAGGGCAGGTTCGTGAAATCTTGATAGGCAATTTCGTTCCATTCCGACCAATCGTCTGAGTGACCTTCGAGATAATATTGATATTGAAGCGGCGAAGATGAATAGTAAGGGCATGAAAAACTGATTCTAAGGTTATTGTCTGACGACGATAATTTTAAAGAAGAATCTGGAATAATAGCCTGTCCTGTTGTCAAGTTGACGAGTTGCGATATTTGCGGAAGCGGCAAGGTATGTTTTTGTGCTTTATCGGAATGACGATAGATCGCAAATCCATCATCTAAACCAATGAGATAGTATTGATTTTCAATGGGAAGGATGTTTTCATAATTATTCATCATCCGGTCCTGCAAGGGACTGAGCAGATTGGAGTCAATGTGCAACTTGCCTTTGCTGTCAAAATCAACTTTCGCAATTTTGGTTTTTTGAATAAACCAGTAGCTGTTTGTATTGATCGGAATGACCTTATTTGAATTTTTATAGCTGCCTAATGCGGTATTTAATTCATCCGCATAACTGAATTTTTTTACGATATTGTCGAATTGGAGAAATCCGCTATCTGTGGCGAATACAATATTATTTTCTAAGGTATAAATTCCAGTAAATTGCCTCTTGGAGGCGATGCTGTCCTGTTTGGAGGAAAACAAAATACTACCTTGCTGGAAACTTGGATCAAGTCCAAGAAGCTGTATCTGCCCCCAGTCTCCGATCCAAAAAGCATGGCTATCCTTTTGTGCCAAAAATCGGATCGGCTCCTTAATCCCTGAAAACTGCTGGACAAACCGTAAAGTTACACCATCAAAGGTAAACTTCGATAAGCCCGTATAGTTCCCCTGAAGGATATTTTTTGTGCCGAATATAGGCTTGAAAACCCATCCACCTGTGATCTTCGAAATCTTCTCAAGTCGGCCATTAACCAGTTTGAAGGTTCCATCATTATGCCCGCAGATGAGCTCATCCCCAAATATAGCCAAAGTCCAAACTTGACCGTTTGAATTGGGAATCTGGGCAAAATTTAGTGAATTGTAATTGTTTAAACCTTTCCATTCACTCGAAAATAATCCCTTGTTGGTTCCAAGATAGATTTTTCCCTGATAGATAATCGATGTATAAACGGTACCAATTTTTCCGACAAAGTCAGTATAAAATGATAGGGGGGAGTTAATTTCAATGCGGTCAATGCCATTATCCAGTCCCACCCAGATATTTTTTTGATTGTCTTTGACGATACTGAGCACTGTGTTGTTCTGGAGCCCATTGTTTTTATTGATATGCTGAATGACCTGCCCATTTTTGTTGATGACAATAACACCGTTTTGAATGGTACCAAAGGCATACTGTCCATCATACAGGTATATACCGTTGTTTATCTGGGATTGACTTAAGAGCTGGTTTGCCGGAACGGACCAGGGTATGATCGTTCCGTCGGCTTTCATCAGGTAAAGACCATTTCGTGAGGTGGCAATAAGCGACGTATTTGTATCGAAAGGCAATAGGGCGAGCACATTTTTATCTTTCAGGACATCTTTTCCCTTTACGGGAATCAATTTACCCTGTTTAAATTCGTGCAGACCACTTGGCAACTGTTCAAAAAATAACTTGTCATTCAGCTGATGCGGAAATAAAAAAGGTTCTCCTTTTGCTGTTAGCTGTCTTATGGTATTGTTTTCCCAGATGTAGGATTTGGAAAAAGTATGGAAAAATACCCGCTGGCCTTCCACGATGATTTTCCATATTTCTTCATTTGGAAAATAGGTTTTGTCCTGCACTAGCTTAGAGAGGCTATGGTAGGTCAAGTTGCCAAAAGATTTGGAAGTCCAATAACCAAATTCTCCTCTTCCGCCCGTGTAGATCTTCCCATCTTTGCCGATCGCAACACTCCGGACTGTTGAATGATTGGGAAGTGGAAATACACGCCAGTATTGGCCGTCAAATTGCAGCAGGCCTTCGGTATTTGCGCTATAAATACGGCCATCTTTATCTACTGCCAATGACCAGTTCTGATTGCCGGCTTTATACTGGCCTTTTTTGTATTGTTTTACAAAAGGTGTTCCAGTAGGTATGATTGTCTGGCAATAGCCCCTGTGCAGCAAAACAAATAAAATGGTGCAAAACCAAAAGATATAGACGTTACTATATTTTTTTGTTGTCATCGACTCCCTCACTTTTAATTTGATTTGGGGACAATATATCGATTTTATTGCAGAATTGATAATCTTCCGGGCGGTAGGGGGCTCTCACAAGTTTTTCAGATCTCCACTTTATTTTCGCGCTGAAATGGTCGTCGACCCGAAGAAAAATCAGAGGATGCCGGGAGGTAGGTTTGTATTTTTTTTAAAATCCATTTAATCGCACTGAAAATCAGGAATGAAGCTGTTTTTTCCACCTATTTGAACAAAAACTCCTCCTTTTGCTGTTCGCGATTTTTGATATTTGGGTTCATTTACTTCGTTAAATAACCAAATAAACCAAAACAACTATGATAACACCGATAACCAAAACGGTAGGGAAGGGGTTACTTTTATTTTCATTGATGAGTATGTCCGCACCGGTGGTGCTGGCTCAGTCACAATTAAAAGTATCCGGAAAAGTAACCTCCCCGGGAGGAGAGCCTCTTGCAGGGGTCACAGTACAGATAAAAGGGGTGAAAACCGGAACGGTAACCGACGGCGCCGGCAATTATCAGATTCTTGCACGGGACGTTGATGTGCTGATTTTCTCTTTGGTGGGCAGAGAGAAAGCTGAGGTTGCTGTCGACAAGAAGAATCATATTAACCTTGTATTGCAGGAGTCCAGTAGTCTGATTGACGAAGTGGTCGTCGTCGGCTACGGTACCCAGAAAAAAAGTAATTTAACAGGCGCGGTTGCTGCCGTCGAAGGAAAGGTCCTCAACAAGCGTATCGCTACGAATCCCACACAATTGCTTCAGGGCCGCATGCCCGGACTTCGTGTTACCCAAGGATCGGGTGAAGCGGGTAATGAAAATGTAAATCTACAGGTCCGCGGATTGGGGTCGTATGGGGCTTCTTCTGCACCATTGGTTATTGTGGACGGTATTCCGGGAAGCCTGGAAAATTTAAATCCCCAGGCGATCGAGAATATAACGGTATTGAAAGATGCTGCCTCAGCCGCTATTTATGGCGCAAGGGCAGCAAATGGTGTGATCCTCGTGACGACAAAGCAGGGCAAGGCAGGAAAGACACAGCTTAGTTATGATTACAATGTGGGAATTACCAAAGCCTCTGCGCTGCCAGATCTGGTCTATAATTCCGTGGATTATATGAACCTGTATAATCAGGCAAATAAAAACTCGGGTGTAACGAATCCAAATGCTTCTTTTAGCCAGGAGATGATCGATGCCTACAAAAATGCAACAGATAAAACATTATACCCCGATTTTAACTGGTTAGACGCTGTATTTAGAACTGTTCCTGTACAGACACACAATTTAAGTTTAAGTGGCGGGGCAGGAGGAACAAATTACAACGTCATATTGGGCTATGTCAATCAACCTGATATTATGATCGGGACTTCCTTTAAAAAGTATAATCTGCAGCTGAATCTGGGTTCTAAAATCAATGAGCGGATCAGTTTTGGGTCAAGTATTACCCTGAACTATGGCGATCGAAAATATCCTAGAAACGGAAGTGAAGATCAATTTTTGTCCACAATTAGCCAATCACCGTTATATGGACCCATATTACCCGATGGCAGTGGCCGTTATACTTCTAGGGCATATCCTTTTCAATCCCCAAATAAAAACCCGGTTGCAGTCGCTGAAAATGCATTTACCAGACTGAACAATTATTTTATGCAGGGCAATATCTTCCTCAATGTGAAAATATTGGATGGACTGGATTGGAAGACAAGCGGCGGTTTAACCTATGGTTTTACAAAAAACTATACCAATAAACCTGTGATTAACCAGTATATGTGGTTTGCTAAACCTGATGATCTGCCCGCCAGACAACTTGATGTTGGAGGACAGGGGCTTGAAGTAACGGACGACAACAATGTGTATCCAGTGGGGTATACCCAACTGACGTACGATAAGTCCTTCGGAAATCACAATATCAAAGTACTGGCAGGAACACAGGCCGAATATAATAAAACGCAAAAATTGTTCGGAAGCAGGCTGCAATTTCCCAACAATGACTTGCTTGAGCTTGATGGTGGCGGAGCCGGACAACAGTCGAATAATGGTGTAACCAATGAATGGTCATTAAGGTCTTATTATGGTCGCTTAAACTATGACTACAAAGGCAAGTATCTATTGGAAGGTAATGCACGTTATGACGCATCTTCACGTTTTCCTGAAAATAGAAAATGGGCATTTTTCCCTTCCCTATCCGGAGGTTGGAAAGTCTCGGATGAAGCTTTTTATGGAGCAAAAATGAAAGAGGTCGTGAATGAGCTAAAATTAAGAGCTTCAATCGGAACATTGGGTAATCAGAATATCGGTAATTATCCGTATCAGATTGTATACAACTCTTCTTTCGCTTACCCTTTTGATGAAACGCTGCAGCAGGGGGCTCGTCAGGTCGCCATGGCCAATGACCGGATCAAGTGGGAAAGTACCAAAGTCCTGGATTTCGGTGTGGATATCGGTTTATGGAACAACAAGTTGACGGCTTCTTTCGATTGGTATAATAAGGTAACTTCTGATATTTTATCCGCTTCTACGGCTTTCCCGTCTTATATTGGCCTGACAGCACCGACGGTAAATTATGGGGAGTTGCGCAATAGAGGTATTGAACTAGGTCTTCAGTATCGCGATAAAATTGGAGAGGTCTCGTTGACGCTCAATGGAAATATTCAGGCCAATCGCAACAAGGTGATGAAGTATGGTGCTGAGCGTATCTCGGGCAATACCATTATTCGGGAAGGTTTGCCGTACGGAAGTTTTTATCTTCTGGAGAATACTGGCATATTCCGCTCGAAGGAAGAGGTGGCAGCCTCTCCGGTGCAACAGATTCCAGCGCAACCGGGTTATCTGAAATTCGCCGACGTGAATGGAGATAAAGTTGTCGACAATAACGATCGTGTTGTCGTGGCAGGCGCCTATCCAGATTTCGATTACTCCTTTAATGCGACTGCAGTATGGAAGAACTTTGACTTTACGGCCTTTTTCTTCGGATCCCAGGGACAAAAAATATTTGTGAGTGAGTGGGGGATAGTACCATTCAGACAGGGGGGCACATTTACCCGCGACTGGATGGATGCCTGGACTCCGGAGAATCCGAATGCATCCTTGCCGATTGTAGGTGCTGAAAATACGCCTGCAGCGAACAATGTCAGGACCGCATCCACTTTCTTTTTAAAGGACGGATCGTTTTTGCGTCTTAAAAATATTCAGGTAGGTTACTCTATCCCGCAGAGCAGTTTGTCCAAAGCGGGTATTTCGGGCCTTCGGATCTATTTTGCAGCGGACAACCTGCTGACGTTCTCCAAGTTTCCGGGTTTAGATCCTGAGCGGGGAGTGTCTTCAAGCGGTGGTGCAACATCTGGACGCTATGTAACTCATCCTCAGAATAAAGTGTTTGCATTTGGAGCCAATATCACCTTCTAATATCGGGTAACAAAAAAATATTTACAGATGAAAAATAACGTAAAAAAAACATATCTATCGCTGAGCTTGGCCGCTCTAATGGCCTTAGGAAGCTGTACAAAAGATTTTTTAAATAAAAATCCAACAGATAAAATTTCCGAATCAAACTTTTGGAAAACGCAGGCTGATGCTGATTTGGCCTTATCAGGTTGTTATGAATTCCTTTGCCGGGGGTATAATTCGACATCTTCATCCAATGCGCGTGGTGGATGGGGCGGAACCAGCATGTTTTGGGATGGACTTTCAGACGATGCCTTTGTGTCCAGTACATCCAATAATTTCAATATTATCTCGCGGTCAGGAATCTCCTCGACAACAGGCGGGATGCAATCGGAGGGATATGAGATTTCTTATCAGGCCATTGCGGCATGCAATAAATTGATTGCCAATATTGACCGTATTACAAGTATGAGCCAGCAGGACCGTGACCGATATAAAGCGGAAGCTCGTTTTATCCGCGCCCATTACTACTTTCTATTGACCAATCTGTACGGCGATGTGCCATTGACTTTAGAACCTCTGGGCATGGACGATGCGAGTATTCGGCTGGGTAGAACACCCAAAAATAACGTTGTGGACGCGATTTTAGCAGATCTAGACTATGCGAGTGAAAAACTGCCAAATACAAGCTATAAGGGGCATGCTGTAAGAGGATCTGCACTCGGATACAAAACAAAGGTGTTGCTGACAGCTAAGAAGTGGGCAGAGGCGGCTGTAACAGCGAAGATAATTATGGACGAAAACAAGTTTTCGATCTACCAGGGGGGATACCGTGATCTCTTCAGAAAGCCTGGGCAAAATGGTAATCCCGAAATCATGTTTTCAGCACGATTTTTACCACCCAATATGTACAGTCCGGCAGATATGATGTATTCCTATCTAAAAACGATACAGCCTTTGGGTTATCTGGTGGATTCCTATTATGCTATCGATGGTAAGGATATTAAAGAATCGTCAGTTTACGATGCTAAAAATCCCTACGAAAATAGAGATCCACGTTTGAAGTCGACCATTATGTACCGCGGTGTTTGGCGCGGCACTACAGCCTCTTCCGCTTTCGATCCTGTCGCTGAGGGCGTATTGGGCGGGTTTTTGCCCAGAAAATATATCAACGAATCAAAATGGCCGACAAGTTATGCCACGCAGAGTGATCAGGACTGGGTGTTCTTACGTTATGCTGATATTTTGTTGATGTATGCGGAAGCAAAGAATGAAAGTGTGGGACCCGACCAAACAGCTGTCGATGCATTGAATAAAGTACGTTCCAGAGATGATGTGAAAATGCCTTTATTGCAGTTTGGTGGCTCCTTGACAAAAAGTGAATTTCGCGATATTATCCGTCATGAGCGCAGGATTGAACTGGCGCTGGAGGGACAGCGTTATTTTGATCTGAAACGCTGGGGACTGATCAAAGAGGTGATGGATAAAATCAAGGATCCAGATGGCGCGTCAAGATTATTTATGGCAAGAGATACCTTATGGCCTGTGCCTCAGTCTGAGGTAGATATGGCCAAAAGTTTAGGTAATGACAATTTTAAGCAAACACCAGGTTTCTAAATTAAGGACTGTGAAAAATTTAGGTATGAAAGCTATATATAAAATGTTGCTGGCACTTGTCCTCATCATGGGTATGAGTAAGGGGGTATTGTATGCGCAAGTAAGTCGCATGCCTGATAGTGTACGCATGAAATGGTGGGAGGAAGCCCGGTTTGGCATGTTTATCCATTGGGGAGTCTATGCCCAGTTTGGCGGTGTTTATAGAGGGCACGAACAAGCACGCGGTGGAGCAGAATGGATCATGAACCGATCTAAAATCCCGGTTGATGAGTATCAGGCCATGGCCCAACAATTTAATCCCACAGCCTATAATCCAGATGAATGGGTACGCATGGCCAAAGATGCCGGGATGAAATATCTGATTATCACCGCAAAGCATCACGATGGTTTCGCACTCTTCGAAACAAAAGCGAGCAAGTGGAACATCGTTGATGCTACTCCTTACGGAAAGGACGTGCTGAAACCTTTGGCGGAAGCCTGCCGGAAATATGGTGTTAAACTTGGCTTTTATTACTCACAGGCACAGGATTGGAATAATCCCGGGGGATCTGCTGCCCGTAAATTAATGCGGGAAGGTTGGCCTAATCCAGATTCAACGCGTATTGATGCCTACACCTTAGCACATCATGGTCATTGGGATCCAAAACAAGAAACAGCCAGTTTCAACGATTATATCAAAAACGTATCGGTGCCACAGGTCAAAGAATTGCTAAGTAACTATGGTGATATTGCCGTGTTGTGGTGGGATACACCGACCAATATGACCGATGAAGCGGCAAATATGCTTCAGGAACAATTGGCTTTGCAGCCAAATATTATTACCAATGATCGATTGAAACGGCCTAATTTTCCGGGCGATACAAAAACACCCGAGCAGAAAATTCCGGATTGGAGTGAACTTGAAGGTAAACACTGGGAAACCTGTATGACGATGAATGGTACCTGGGGTTATCGTACATCCGATCAGAAATGGAAGTCAGCGGAGACCTTAATCCGCAATCTTGTTGACATCGCTTCCAAGGGTGGAAACTATTTACTGAACGTTGGTCCAAAACCAGACGGATCATTTCCGCAGGAAAGTATAGCGCGTTTGGCTGTCATTGGTAAATGGATGAAAACAAATAGTGAAGCCATCTATGCGACCAAGAGCAGTCCCTTACAACCATTTGAATGGGGGAGATGTACCATGAAGGAAGACGGAAACCGAACTTATTTATATATATCCGTATTTGACTGGCCGAAAAATGGAATAGTTGAACTTCCTGTTACAAACAAAGTGTTAAAAGCCAGTCTTCTAGCTGATGGCCGGGTGTTAAAGGTGAAAAAGAATGCCGCGGGGATCGGGATCAGCGTACCAGAACAGGCAATTGATGCAGTTGCCAATGTAATTAAGGTCGAAATAGCCGGGAAATTTAAGGGAAATACACCGTCAGGAGCAAAGAAAATGAAAACCGGAGCTCTGGATGAGTAAGGCCGATAAGATGGAAAGCAGATACTCAAATAGCATAATGAAGAAAAGTAGATTGAATAAAATAATTGCGTTGTTGTTGACTTTTGGAGTTTCGCAGCTCCACGCTCAGGAAGTCAGGCGGATTGATCAAGGCTGGGATTTTTTGAAGAGTGATCTTGGTGGCATCTGGGAGGCCGTAAGACCTGTGGGAGCCGGTAATCCCGAGTCTGTTCCCTTATGGCAGCAGGTGGATCTGCCACATTGTTATAATGCCCTGGATGCCGTAGATCCTGCTGTAAATTATTATCAGGGGCCAAGCTGGTATAGAAAATCGCTGGCTATAGACAACCCATATTTACATGGTCGTACCCTGCTTCATTTTGAAGGGGCTGGGCAAAAGACATCCGTTTATATCCATACGGTTAAAGTTGGTGAGCATGTCGGCGGCTATGACGAATGGACTGTGGACATTACGGATGCGGTTGAGAAGTTTAAAAACACAGATGCTTTTAAGAAACAATTTAAAGGTAAAATTCCGCTTTCAATCCGGGTTGATAATTCACGTGATTTAGAAATGATTCCTTCTGATCTGTCTGATTTTAACATCTATGGCGGCATTTATAGGCACCTTAACTTGAAATATGTCCCGCAGACAGCCTTGGAGCGTGTATTTGTCGATGCGACAGTCGGAGCCGATGGTAAGCAGGGAGTAGTCCATATTCATGGACGGCTGATGCCATCTTCAGCCCAGACAGATTTTGAAGTCGAAACACAACTCTACGACCCTACGGGAAAAATGGTGCAAACGCAGAAGCCGCAGGTGAATAGGGGCGCGTTAAACCTTGAATTTGGACAATTCCTGGTCAAGAAGCCGCAGCTTTGGAGTCCAGAGCAACCCGCTTTATACCGTCTGGTCACAACGGTCAAAAGTAATGGACAGGTCTATAAAGAAGAGAGCGTATTTGGCTTTAGACATGTAGAATTTAAAGAAAAAGGTCCTTTTCTGCTGAACGGCAAAAGGCTTTTGCTTCGTGGTACGCACCGTCATGAGGATCATGCCGGTGTGGCTGCCGCCATGACTGATGAACAAATCCTGCAAGAGATGACCCTGATGAAAGAGATGGGTGTAAACTTTATACGTTTGGGACATTACCAGCAGAGCCGTAAAGTGCTTGAAGCCTGTGATAGCCTGGGTATCTTGGTTTGGGAGGAGATTCCATGGTGCAGGGGCGGGCTGGGAGGAGAAGTCTACCAGCGTCAGGGAAAACGGATGCTGACCAATATGATTGAACAGCATTACAACCATCCATCGGTCATTATCTGGGGGCTCGGCAACGAAAATGATTGGCCGGGGGATTTTACGGAATTCGATCAGGCGAAGATCAGAGCTTTTATGAGTGAACTCAATACCTTGTCTCATCAATTGGATCCGAACAGAAAAACAGCGATACGGCGCTGTGATTTCTGTAAAGATATAGTTGATATCTATTCGCCATCCATTTGGGCCGGTTGGTACAGGGGTGTTTATACCGATTACAAAGCCGCTTCAGAAGAAGAAATGAAAAAGGTAAAACATTTTCTTCATGTGGAATGGGGGGGAGATAGCCATGCGAGAAGACATGCCGAGGATCCTGATCGCGCTTTGGCGAAAATCAAAGGCGACGGTACGACAGATGAGCGGGCAGGCGATGCCTCACTTATTGGTGGTGCAGCCCGGGTTTCCAAGGATGGAGACTGGAGTGAGAGTTATATCTGTAATCTCATCGACTGGCACTTAAAAGAACAGGAAACCATGCCTTGGCTCACAGGGACTGCCTATTGGCCATTTAAAGATTTTTCGACTCCGGTGCGGCCAGACAATCCTGTGCCCTATGTCAATCAGAAGGGTGTTGTAGAGCGTGATTTTACCAAAAAGGAATCTTACTACGTATTCCAGTCATATTGGACAGCGAAGCCAATGCTGCATATTTATGGACATAGCTGGCCGGTTCGTTGGGGTGAAAAGGAGGAGTCAAAAATGATCAAGGTGTATTCCAATGCCAAGGAGGTGGAGCTTTTTGTCAATGGAGAAAGTCAGGGAATAAAGAAAAGAAACAGTCAGGATTTTCCAGCCGCGGGCTTAAGGTGGATGGTGAAATTGAAAGAAGGAAACAATCAGATTAAAGCTATTGCGAAAAATGGCCGCGACATGCTCGTGGATGAAATTGAACAGCAATATCAGACAAAAAAATGGGGTAAGCCAGCAAAGCTGCTTGTCGAGCAGGTTGCTGCGAAAGGTGATATGATTACTGTGCAGGCTCAGATTGTGGATGAAACGAATACCCCCTGTCTGGATGCGAAAGATTGGATTTATTTCGGTTCAACCGGCGATGGTCAGTTGATTGTCGATCAAGGGACTTCTACGGGATCGAAAAAAGTACAGGCGTATAATGGCCGTGCACTGATTAAACTTCAGCTGCCTTCGGGAAGGGCTGTGGTATCCGGTCGGATGGAAGGATCTGCAAGTACCTTGTTAACAATAGAAAAATAAGTACAAGATGTTAAAAGTAACAAATCATTTGAACCTCTTTTTACTGCTTGGCGTACTAGGGACGATTTCGCCCTGCCGTGCACAAAGCAATTCGCAGCAGCTTAAGCTTTGGTATAATCAGCCGGCATCGCTTTGGGAAGAGGCGCTGCCGCTCGGTAATGGCACAACAGGCGCCATGGTCTTTGGCGGGGTGCGTAAAGATAGGTTCCAGATTAACGATAATACGTTGTGGTCGGGTGAACCCGATGCGGGCAATAATCCAAAGGGCCCTCAGGTCCTACCTCAGGTGCGCGAAGCTATTTTTACCGGAAAGTATGACGATGCAGCCGTTCTCTGGAAGAAAATGCAGGGACCATATTCGGCGCGCTATCTGCCGATGGGAGATCTCTGGCTGGATTTTCGTCAGGATGAAAAAAAGGTTAAAGACTATAAAAGGGAGCTGGATCTCGCGCGGGCTATTAACCTGGTCAGCTATTCCTACGAAGGGGTTCAATATCAACGGGAGAGTTTTATCAGCTTTCCCGACAAAGCCTTGGTTGTCCGATTGAAAGCAGACCGGAAAAAATCACTTACATTGGATCTTTCCCTGACCAGTAAGCTTAATTATCATGTGTCGGCTGAGGGCAATAATCAGCTGGTCCTTTTGGGGAAAGCACCCAGTTTTGTGGCGAATAGAGATTACGAACCTCAGCAAGTAGTGTATGATAGCATTAACGGAAAAGGGATGAGCTTTGCGATGCAAGTAAGGGTAAAAACAACCGGTGGCAGGGTTCAAAAAGATCAGGATAAGCTTAAAATCGTAGGTGCTGACGAGGTACTTTTATTTTTGACGGAAGCGACAAGTTTTAACGGTTTTGATAAATCACCGAGCCGGGAGGGGAAAGATGCCCGGTTGCTCGCAAGAAATCTTTCGAATAATGTCTCAAAAAAGAGTTTTCAGACCTTGTCTTCAAGTCATCAAAAAGACTATCAGGCGCTATTCAATCGTGTTGCTTTTGAGCTGAATGGCAGTTCGCCTCACGATAAATTGCCGACAGACCAGCGTATCATGCAGTTTTCCAACGAAAAAGCAGATCTGGGACTTTTGACACTGTATTATCATTATGGCCGATATCTGCTGATTGCCAGTTCGAGGCAAGGTGGAAGGCCTGCCAATTTACAGGGTATTTGGAACGATCATGTACAGCCGCCCTGGGGTAGTAATTATACGACCAATATCAATACAGAGATGAATTATTGGCTAGCGGAGAATACCAATCTTGCGGAATGTCATCAACCTCTGTTTGATTTTATGAATGAGCTGGCCGTCAATGGGGCTAAAACGGCATCGATAAATTATAATATCAACCAAGGTTGGGTTGTTCACCATAATTCCGATCTCTGGGCCAAAACTTCCCCGCCGGGGGGATATGACTGGGATCCCAAAGGAATGCCACGTTGGTCGGCCTGGCCTATGGCGGGTGCATGGTTGAGCACACATCTCTGGGAGCACTACCGCTTTACGGGCGACCGGACTTTCTTGAAGGAGAAAGCCTATCCCTTGATGAAGGGTGCGGCCCAATTTATGCTGCAATGGCTGATCGCGGATCCCGAAAATAAATACTTGATCACGAACCCTTCTACTTCGCCTGAAAATACGGTTAAAATAGCGGGCAAAGAATACCAGTTGACCATGGCTTCTACAATGGATATGGCAATCATTCGTGAGCTCTTTACAGCTGTTATCCGCTCCAGTAATATCCTGCAGGTTGACCCCGAGTTTAGATCAGCTTTAGAACAGGCGAAGGGAAAGCTTTATCCCTATCAGGTAGGCCAATATGGGCAGTTACAAGAGTGGTTTAAAGACTGGGATGATCCAAAAGATCAGCATCGCCATATTTCTCATCTTTTTGGACTGTATCCGGGCAATCAGATCAGCTTGGCAGAAAACAAAGCTTTGGCTGCAGCCTCCAAGCGTTCATTGCTTTTAAGAGGCGATGTCAGTACCGGCTGGTCGATGGCCTGGAAGACAAATTGGTGGGCAAGGCTTCAAGATGGAAATCACGCTTATAAAATCCTTCAGGATGCCTTAAATTTTATCGATCCTAAATTGGATCGTGCGCAGATGAGCGGTGGGGGAGCGTATCCGAATCTTTTTGATGCCCATCCACCTTTTCAAATTGACGGTAACTTTGGTGCTACGGCAGGAATGACAGAGATGCTGCTGCAAAGTCATGATGGTGCTGTTCATTTATTACCGGCTTTACCGGATGAATGGGCTGCGGGCACAATTAAAGGGATTAAGGCCAGAGGAAACTTTACTGTCGATATGACCTGGAAAAATAAGACGCTGACCGAAGCAGCTATCGTGTCCAATATCGGTGGTGTCTGCCGTTTGCGTACACCGCTGCCCGTTAAAGTTGTCGGCATCGAATCCAATCCAGACACTGTAACAGAAAATGCCCTGCTATACAAGCCGGAACAGCTGCCGTCTACTATAGCGGACCCGTCCAAATTGCCATCGTTAGGATCGACGAAAACGTTCGAAGTGCAATTTGAGACGGTAAAAGGTAAGCGGTATCGGATTGTTCCCCTATAAATCAAAATCGAGGAAAAATGAAATCAACATCAATTGTTAGCATTGTAAGCTGTCTTCTTGGGATTATAATTTCCCCAATATTACTGAAGGCTAAAGGTAAAGAAGGTGTTTTTGATCAGGAGATCATCCATGTGCTGCGTCCCGTTATTACAAAGCAGTCGAAATGGGCGATGAAGCAGAAACCATTGACGGTGACTGCGTACAGAGCCGTTCGGAGTACCGGTGGTATACATGATTTTTATTCCGAAGGCGATTATTGGTGGCCCGATCCCAAAGATCCCGCTGCCCCCTATATACAAAGGGATGGTATGAGCAATCCGGCTAATTTCGTCGAACATCGGAAAGCGATGATCCGGTTCAGCAGAATTGTGGGGGCACTGGCCTCAGCTTATCGTTTGAATCCGGATAAAAAATATGTACAGCAGGCGCTTCGCCATTTAAAGGCTTGGTTTGTGGATGCAGAGACCATGATGAATCCCAATCTTCTTTATGCGCAGGCTATACAAGGACGTTTTACAGGGCGAGGTATAGGTATCATTGATACCATTCATCTGATGGAGGTGGCGCAGGGCGTAAAGATATTTCAAAATGATCCGAATTTTCCCGCGTCAGCCAAAGAGGCCATACATCGCTGGTTTGCGGCCTATTTACGCTGGCTTACAACACATCAATATGGGATGGACGAGATGAATGCGGCCAATAACCACGGGACCTGTTGGGTGATGCAGGTTGCCGCATTTTCAAGTTTGGTACAAGATACCCTGTTGCTCAATAAATGTGCAGATCGCTATGAAGATGTATTGCTGCCGAATCAAATGGAAAGCAACGGGAGTTTCCCGAGAGAGCTGCAGCGTACAAAACCCTATGGCTATTCGCTGTTCAATCTGGATGCGATGACCATGATTTGCCAGATTCTTTCCAAGGCCAATAAATCCCTTTGGCAGTATGCACTACCCGATGGACGTACTATACAAAAAGGAGTCGATTTTATGATTCCCTATATTGCAGATAAACAGAAATGGCCTTATCAGAAAGATGTCATGTATTGGGAGCAGTGGCCGATTGCGCATCCGGCACTTGTATTTTCGGCAGCAGCCTTCCGGAATAAAGATTACCTGCAGCTCTGGATCGACCTCGATCATGACCCACAGGAGGATGAGGTGATCCGCAATTTGCCCATTCGCAACCCGCTGATATGGTTGTGATTTTCCTTGTCTCCTGATCAAATAATTTAACCAGTTCACCTTAAAAACCTACAGATAACATGAATGTTAATGCTACGTCTTTGCGAAGATATACCCTCTTTTTGCGCTTTCGGAATTTTAAAAAGCCATCTATTGCCAAAACAATTGTTTTGATCGGAGTTTTGTGCACTTTTCACTATGCAGAGGCACAGCGTCCAAAGCAGCTGCAAAAAGCCTGGAGCCTCGCCGATCAACAATCTCAGCTTCTTTATCGGGAATTGCAGCTATTGAAAAAAAGCGATTCATCATTGGTTTCTCCACGGACGCTTTCTGAAAATAATGAACTGGTTGCTGTAAAAAGGGGCGACTGGACCAGCGGTTTCTTTCCTGGTGTGCTATGGTATCTCTACGAAAAAACCGGAAAGGGCAAATGGAAAGAGCTGGCTTCTGAAACAACTAAGTCGATAGAAGCGGAACAATTTAATGGAAAGACCCATGATATGGGCTTTAAGATCTATTGCAGCGTTGGAAATGGTTACCGGTTAACTGCAGATCCACACTATCGGGACGTGATTGTTCAGGCTGCCAAAACGCTGGCAACACGCTTTAATCCGACTGTCGGCTGTATACGTTCTTGGGATCACAATAGCCATCGCTGGGATTTTCCGGTTATCATTGATAATATGCTTAATCTAGAATTACTGTTTGAAGCAACCAGGCTAACAGGTGACTCAACGTATTACCATATTGCCGTGAGCCATGCCAACACGACGCTCAAAAATCATTTCAGACCCGATTACAGTACCTATCACGTGATCGATTATAATCCGAAAACTGGCGCTGTACAGCACAGAAATACACATCAGGGTCTGAGCGATGAATCTACCTGGTCCCGCGGCGAAGCCTGGGCACTGTATGGCTACACCATGTGTTACAGAGAAACGGGAGATCCCAAATATTTACAGCAAGCTGAAAAAGTTGCACATTGGCTATTCACGCACCCCCATATGCCGAAAGACCTGATCCCTTACTGGGATTTCGATGCGCCCAATATTCCAAATGAACCTCGTGATGTATCGGCAGCGGCAGTAATTGCATCGGGACTTTTGGAATTAAGTACTTTTAGCAATCAGGGTAAAGATTATCTGATGAAGGCACAGACCATATTGTCTAACCTGATAGACGGCTACATGTCGGCACCAAATAAGAATAAAGGTTTTATATTGTTGCACAGTACAGGATCAAAACCTTCCAATACTGAAGTGGATAAACCCTTGAGTTACGCAGATTATTATTTTTTGGAAGCATTGCACCGGCAAGAAGAGCTACAGTCAGGAAAAGTGCAATCGGATCTGGTCAGGAAAAATCCAGCTGGAAAGCTGGTTTACTTTCCTGATGCCCAAGGGAATATTATCCCAGATTTTAGTCATGTAGGTTATCATCAGGGGGATAAAAAGCTGCCCGATATACCTGTTGTTGTAGCGGTGAAGCCTTCAGGAACTGGTCACGACCAGCAGGTCATCCAGGAAGCAATTGATGCCGTATCGGCAAAACCGCTTGATAAAAGTGGTTATAGAGGTGCTGTTTTGCTAAGAAAAGGAATTTACGGGATACCGGGGAGCCTAGAAATTCATGCTAGCGGCGTTGTGTTGAGAGGTGAGGGCGATGCCGAGGGACAAACCTTGCTCAAAGCAACGGGCACGCATCAACGGAGCTTGCTAAAGATTGCAGGGATGGGCAACTATACCGAGGACAAAGCCAGAAAACAGTATGTTAAGGAAAGCTATGCACCTGTCGGAGTTAAATATGTCGTTGTCGATCAGCATAACATGCTGAAAGCCGGTGATCAAATACTGCTTTCTTATGAAATGAATGATGCCTGGATTGAGGGACTTCAGATGAATCAAATCGAAAAAAGAGAAGGTACCAAGCAGTGGACAGCGCGAGAATACAAATTGAATTTTGAACGTACGATTTTGGCCATTAAAGGTGATTCCATCTTTTTTGATAACCCTTTAGTTATGGCGATTGATCCAAGGTACGGAAAGGTTGCGGTCATTCCTTACACCTTTGACGGACGTATACGTGAAGTCGGAATCGAAAATATACGTTTCGAATCTGATTTTGTGCGTGATGAAGACGAAAATCATGGCTGGATAGCTGTTGATATGGATAAAATAGAGAATGCCTGGGTCAGAAATATCACCGCCCGCTATTTTGGTTATGCGGCAGTGAGTCTTGGGGCTTTTGCCAAACAAGTTACCGTGACGACATCAAAATGCCTCGATGGAAAATCTCAGATTACTGGCGGTCGTAGGTATTCATTCAATAACGACGGTCAGCTTAATTTATTTAAAGATCTTTATACAACGGAAGGCCGGCATGATTACGTAACTGGAGCAAGGACCCTTGGACCGAACGTTTTTAGCCATTCCAGTGCGCAGAGAACACATGCCGATATCGGTCCGCACCATCGGTGGGCCGTTGGAACGCTCTACGATGAGATTGTAACGGATGGTGAAATTAATGTGCAGGATCGAGGTAACTGGGGGAGTGGACATGGCTGGGCCGGAGTGACGCAAGTCTTATGGAATTGCAAAGTCAAAAGTGCTGCCGTACAAAAACCATGGGTTTCCGGACAAAACTTTGCGATAGGGGTAAAAGGTGAAAAAAGCGCTGGAAGGCTGAAAAATAGAAATACCGGTTATTGGGAAAATCAAAATAGAAAAATGTCGATAGGATCACTTTATGAGCAACAATTAAATGATCGATTAAAGTGATTCCTCTTCGTGTTTATTAAATGGAATGATTACTTTTATCTTCCATTTCAATTATATACCTTATGATGCCAGTACGTCTTTTTATGCGCTGTTTTTGCTGTGCGATAGCCTTGCTTTCCGTTTTGCATGCACAGGAAAAAAACTACCGTTTTTTACATTTGGACGTCAACGAAGGTCTGTCTCAGGGCAGTGTTTTCGCCATAGCCCAAGATCATTTGGGTTTTATGTGGATCGGTACCCGCGACGGCTTAAATAAATATGACGCCCGAAAGTTTACAATCTATCGAAGCAATCCGCAGGATAGTCTTTCCCTGGAGCACAACTTTATTCAGGCGATTACGGAAGATAACAAAAGGCGGCTTTGGATAGGCACCATGACTGGCCTGAATTTATATAATCGTGAGTCAGATAATTTTACCCGCATTCCGCTGCCTACAGTGGAAAGCAGCAGTGGAAAAATGGATGTCAATGTGCATCAGATTTTTCAGGACTCCAACGGAAAGATCTGGATTGCGACAAATATAGGCCTGTATAAAATCAAGGAGGGAAGGCACCTCGAAGCTGAATTGGTCTTCAATGAGATCACCGTGGAAAGAAGCCAGGGAAAAGAATACTATCGTAACTTTCGGACTATTTATGAGGATCGAAGAAAGCGGCTTTGGTTTTGTACAGATGATGCCATTGTATTGATGCAGGCCGCATCGAAAGATGGAAATAGCTTAAAGGTTTTACGGACCTATTTTAAGGAAAAATCGGCCGATAATAAAGTTAATCAACGGTTTCAATCTGTACTGGAAGTTAGTCCAGGTGTATTTTGGGTAGGAACGAAATATAATGGCATCCGGATTATCAATGAGAATACAGGCCAAATATCCTCGTTAACAGAAGATAGCAATCATACCGGTTTAGCCAGCCAGGATGTACGGTCTTTAAAGAAAACGGATGACGGAAAGATCTGGATCGGAACATTCAATGGTCTATATGTCTATCAAAATGGAAAATTGCTTTTTATTCAGGCCGACGATGGAAATCCCAATAGCTTAAGTAATAATTCCATTCGTCCAATATTTCAGGACAAGCGGGGATCTGTTTGGATTGGAACTTATTTTGGCGGTGTCAATATCTATGATAAGGATATACCTAATTTTCAAAATTTTACCCATCAGTCTAAACGGAATGGTTTAAGTTACAATGTGGTCAGTGCCTTTGTTGAAAACGCGATGGGCGAACTTGTGATTGGAACTGAGGGTGGAGGACTGAATTATTTTAATCGGCGTACGAATTCGTTTTTTAGTGAACGTCACGATAAAAATAACCTGAATGGCTTAAGCCACAATAACGTGAAGTCTATCTGTCTGGATAGGGAAGGGAATCTATGGGTAGGGACCTATGATGGTGGGTTGAATTTAAGACGGAAGGGGCAGCAGGGATACGAACATTTTCGCTTTGACCCTAATAATAGCAATGGGCTGGCGAATAATAATGTTTATGCCATCCTGGAGGATCGTCATGGTGACATGTGGATAGGTACTTTTGGTGGCGGGTTACAGGTGCTCCGTAAAAATCAAAAAACAGGATCTTTTCAGACATTTGATGTTGCAAAGAAGCAATTAAGCTCGAATATGGTGCGGGCATTATTGGAGGATTCAAAGGGTAACCTATGGATCGGTACTTCAAATGGATTGAATCTTAAATTAGCAGGGACCGATAAATTTGTTTCCTTTCTAAATGACAAGAAAGATTCGCTTTCCATTAGCGGAAATGATATCGTGAGCATCCATGAGGATCGAAAAGGACAAATTTGGATCGGTACTTATATGGGCGGGTTAAATCGCTATCTCCCCGAAAAGAAAGCGTTCAAAAGGTATAATGAGCGGAATGGATTACCGATCAACAACGTGTTTGCTATTCTGAGTGATCTAAAAAATAAATTGTGGCTGAGTACAAATACCGGTATCTCCTGTTTCGATCCCCAGTCTGGCAATGTACGTACCTATACCAAAATCGACGGGCTGCCCGGTAATGAATATATACAGAATGCAGCTGCGATGTTGCGGGACGGAAAACTTGCTTTTGGAAGTTTTTCGGGATTTACGCTTTTTAATCCGGACAGTTTAAGTGTCAATAATTATATTCCGCCCATTCGATTTACTGATTTGAAGCTGTTCAATAAAACGGTCCGCCCCGGCCTTGATGGTGTTATCCAAAAAGATATATCCCTGATGGATGAATTGGTGCTTGATCACAATCAGAATGTTTTTAGCCTGGAATTCAGTGTGTTGAATTATGTCCATCCTGAGAAAAATCAGTATGCTTATTACCTCAAGGGCTTCGACCAGGAATGGAATTATGTGAGCAATCCTGTTGCGACCTATACCAATTTAGATCCGGGCACTTACGAGCTTTGGGTGAAGGGTACCAATAACGATGGGGTTTGGAATGAAAAAGCAACAGTTTTAAAGATTAAAGTACGGCCTGCCCCCTGGAAAACCTGGTGGGCCTATAGCTGCTATTTTCTTCTTTTTGCAGGGGCTGTCTTTTTGGTTGTCCGCTTTTTCCATGGTCGGAATAAATTGAAAAGAGATCTTTTGATTCAGCAGCTGGATGCTGAAAAACAAGAGGAGCTTCATGAAGCGAAACTGAATTTCTTTACCAATATTTCCCATGAATTCCGTACGCCACTCTCACTCATAATTGGTCCCTTAAATCAATTGAAGGGCGATCACTCGCTTTCAGCCTACGCTCAGGAGCATCTAGGTTATGCAACGCGAAATGCAGATCGGTTGATGAATCTGGTCAACCAGTTGCTTGATTTCAGAAAACATGAAGGCGGCAAGATGAAATTGTTTTGCCAGAAGGTTCACGTTGCTACGTATCTGGAAAACATTCGCTCGAATTTCCACTTTATTGCTGAGAAAAATAATATTCAGTTCTTTCTTGACAATAAGGTAAGCGATGATTATGTGGCGGGTTTAGATCCCGAACAATTTGAAAAAGTTCTTGTCAATTTGATCTATAACGCTTTTAAATTCACAGACAATGGTGGCAAAATAATGATACAGGTTGCTGTGGAAGGGGCAGGAGAATTGGAGAGATTGCTTGTTTCCGTGTGGGATTCCGGGCGTGGGATTCCGGCAAAAGATATACCTTTTGTATTTGAACAGTTTTATCAAGCCAATGCAAAAGGACTTTCGGCAACCAGTGGTGGGATAGGTTTGGCGCTTTCCCGTTCAATTATCAATTTACACGGTGGAACACTCACTGTTGAAAGTAATATGGCACATGATCCGGCCGACTTCAATACGGTATTTCGGATCAGTCTGCCGCAACGGGATATGGTGATCGAAGATCTATTGGCCCTAGACGCTACTGCCGTGGCTGTAAATACAGAACCAGCAAACGCTCTTATTTCGAATGCTGAATGTAGAGAAACAGCAGTGGAGAGTCCTGTTGCCGATGAAGACAAACCTGTCATACTTGTTGCCGAGGACAATGTGGAGCTCCGGTGTTTTCTATGTGAAAATTTAAGAAAGAAATACATTGTTCTAGAGGCTAATGATGGGAATGAAGCCCTGGGACTGGTACAGGCGCGGCAGCCCGATATTATCATCTCGGATGTCACCATGCCTAACTGTGACGGAATCACGTTACTGCAGCGGATTAAAAGTGACAGCAGTTCGAATCATATTCCTGTGATTCTTTTGACGGCGCGGACAGCTGATCCTTATATTACAGAGGCATTTGAAATTGGTACGGATGACTATATTACGAAACCCTTTAGTATGCCGCACCTGATTCAAAAAATTTCAAACATCATCCAGACACGGAAACGATTGGAAGAGAAATTTGTGCAGGATTATCTGCTCGGTGCCCAGGGGGCCGACTTGCCCGAAAGAACCCGTTTCCTGGATCAGGTACTGAAGATTGTGGAGGAAAATCTAGGCTGCGAAGATTTTGGTGTGCAGGATCTCACAAAAGCGATTGGTGTAAGCCGCTCGGTGTTGTATCGCAAGATTAAGCAGCAGACTGGACTGAACCTGATTGAATTTATAAATATGGTACGTCTGAAGAAGGCTGCCTATATTTTGGTGAACGATACGGGTTCGAGCATCAGCGAGGTCGCTTATCAGGTCGGATTTAACGATCCAAAGTATTTTAGCAAAACATTCAAGAAATTCTATAAAGAGAGTCCACGCACCTATGTAGAAAAATTTGGTATCAAAGAAAGCAGCAATTAAGAAAAATAAGCAAGAGGCTTGGTGATTTGGTAAGCTTCAGCAGCCATGAAAGCAGAACGGAGTTTTTTCTGGTCAAAAAAAAAGGTTTTCAAACGGGGAGAATGAAAACCTTCAATAACCAATTATAAACCTAAATTATGATGGTACAAATGTAGTTGTTTTAAATACTATTTAAAAAATAATTCACTTTTTATCATCGATTTTGTAGCTCGATAGCTACAACTGATTGCTGCTTTCCTGTTTGAAAGATTTGGTCATAGGTTATATGCTTTTGACCAGCTTATTAATAACATACAAAGTGATTAATCCTAATAGGGCAAATATCCCATATCCTAATCCAATTTGAAACTGGGAAGAAGGGTTTACCAGGCTTACAGTGATATAGCTCAGTGAAGATGTCAGCAGGTAGGTAATTCCGCCGACCAATCCGCCAGCGATACCGGCCGATAGGGGAAATCTACCCAGGCAATAGCTGAAATAATTATTAAAGACAAATCCCGCAGTACAGTGGACAGCGAAAGCAAAGAAAGTTAACGTATATAAATTCGCCTGATAGAGCGATACAATAAGCATACATACGATCAGCAGAATTTGAATAAAGTTGGCAATTCTCAATTTGGGTATCAATGCTTTCTTGATCAGCGCTTTGCCAATAAAACCACCACACATCCACGCTAAGCCCATAATAAGCGAGGTATAGCCCGTTGTGATCGCACTGTATCCGAGTTGATGTTCAATAAAAAATGGACCGCTGAGATTATAGAACATCACAAGACCATAAGAGATACCGCACATGAAAATGCCAAACGTAAAATCATTGCTTTTTAGCATCATTTTAAATTCCCCGATCAGGTAGTTCATATGGAGCGGTTTTTTCTGTTTGATCGTTTCGCTGGAAAAGATAAGTTCAAGCACGAACAGTACAGCACTGTAAACCGCCAAGACCATAAAGTTAGAACGCCAACCAAATTGAGTCTGGAGATAACCGCCAATAAAAGGAGCAACAATTGGCCCGATGGACCAGACGATGGTCATAATACTGAGGTAGTGCTTACGCTGTTCACCTTCATAGACATCCACGAAATAGGCTCTTTTGGAGATGACCACAAATGCCGATAAGATTCCCTGAAGTATCCGCATGAGGTAAATAACCCAGATATCCTGCGTGCTTGCTGTGATCCAGAAGCTGACAACGAAAAGGAAAAGCGAGATCAGGTTGATGCGATATCGTCCCCAGGCATCCACCAATGCTCCTGTGAAGAACTGGGCAACACCATAGCTGATTAGAAAAAGCGAAAGTGTTAACTGGATCTTACTTTCATTTAAGCCAAGTTCCTGTGCCATTTGTGGCATCGAGGGGAGGTAGATATCAGTGGCAAGCCCCGTAATCGGAACAAGTGCAAATGCAAGTATCGTCGGGATAAAAGATTGCTGCGGTTTAGTGTTTTTTTCCATCCTCTATATTTTTTTTAATTACGCGTCTCCATAGACGTTCAGGCTGTCAACGACCGCCCATTGTGACGGGAGATGTTTTATTCGCCTAAACGGCTTTTTCTCTTTCGTCATGTAAATATGATGTCGACAAAAGTAGCTTCATTGCCTGTTTCGAAAGATATACAATTCAAACAAATTATTGTGAAAATCAAACAGGTCTGTTGCGGAAAGCTAAAGGTGGTACACCTGCATGCTTTTTGAAATAATTACTGAAGTTTGCGGGTTCTTCAAAACCCAGGGCATAAGCGATTTCATTGATATTCCAACTGCTATGCTGCAACAGGGCCTTCGCCTCCTGTGTGATGCGCAGTGCGATCAGTTCTTGCGTTGTTTTTCCTGTATTTTGCTTCAGAGCCCTGTTTAAGGAATTGACATGGATGTTGAGCTGTTGTGCATAATCCGTCGCATTCTTGAAGCGGAGTAAATTTTCGGTATCAATCGGGAACTGGCGCTCCAACAGTTCTAAAAAAAGATGAGAAATGCGCTGGTTTGCATTTTGGTAGGGTGATATGCCCTGATTTGGCACTAATTTTAATGTTTCTAAAACCAGTAACTGTAATTGATTTCGGATAATTTCATACTTGTAGACAAAATCGGAGTGGAGCTCGGTCTCCATACGCCGAAAAATGCGGTCGAAAAGATGGACCTGTTCTTTCGTTAAGAAATACACCGGGCTGCCGCTCGGGTTGAAAAAATGACTTTCGAGGATATTATGATTATAATGTTTGTCTTCCTGAATGAACTTTTGCGTAAAAAGGCAGAACCATCCCTTCTGATCCGGATTGTCTGTTTCCCAGGAATACGGAACGAGTGGACTGGAAAATACAAGTGCGGGACGGTCGATGGGAATCCATTGATCGCCATAGTGCAGCTGGCCCTGACCGATCATCAGTGATATCTTGAAATAATCTTTTCGGTTATACGGCGATTTTAGGGGACAGTGCTCACGGGAAAATATATTAAAATGAGAAATCTGCTCGGGCGAGGAGCCAATGGGGTAATTGGAGTCTCGAAATACCCGTTGATAGAAATCGATAATATTTTCAGAAGTTGTCATGACGCAAAGTTATAAAAATCAAACCTTTTGTTATGCGCACGATTCCTCCCGGTCAGTCATTGATTCGTAAAATATAAATTGGAGCAAAAAGAAAGGTCCCATCGCCCCGTAGCCAAAATTAGGCGGGCGATGGGACCCGATGAACGGGAGAGACGGATCAGGATCTCGATTTTAGGAAATCTTTGACAAATTCATCATCGTTTAAGTCGGGGTAATCGCTATATACGCGATCAATTTCTTCCTTTTGTCCAATGGATAAGTTTTCTTCCGGATTGAGACACCAGGTGCCTTTCATCAGCCCTTGTCTGCAGAGTACTTCATGTAATCCGGGTATGCATCCGTGGAATGCATTCGCGGGATCAAAAAAGGCCGCATTGCTGTCTGTTACAGCAATTGCCTTGCTCAAAAGACGGCTGGCAGCAAGGTTGTCGGGCTGTTTTTTATATGTTTTTATTTCGTGAAGCAGTTCTACGGCCTTCGTTGTCCATACAGCCCAGTGGCCCAATAGCCCACCTTTGAAATCTATGGAAACGTTTTCTTTGCCTACCTGAAAATTATAGGTGGTCATTAGATCATTGACAATGTTATCATCGTTGCCAGTATACATAGCGATCTGGTCCCTCCGGCTGGAGCTGGCTACAGCACGCATCACATCCAGTGTCTGGTAGCGGTTGAAGGATGCACACTTGATCGCTACGACGTTTTCAATTTCAGCAAACTGGCGCCAGAAAGAATAGGAGAAAATACGGCCACCGACAGCGGGCTGAAGATAGAAACCAAACACAGGAATAATAGCTGCAACTGCGCGGACACGATCTAATATCGCCTGTTCTGTCCAGCTCTGCAGGCCGCCCATACTCAAAAGTCCGATATCATAACCGTATTTAAGAGCAGTTTCTGCTTCCTGGATAGCTTGGGCTGTAACGCCGCAGATGCCCGCAATTTTAATAAATGGCCGCTGGAGTGCAGCTTTTTCAACTTCTTCACTTGCCCATTTCAATACCGTTTCAAAAAGGTTGATCTCCGGATCGCGAATTTCAAACTGGGTTGAATGTACCGCGACAGCAATTCCACCGGCTCCGCTGGCCATATAGTATTGGGTCAGGAGACGTTGATGTGTCTCATCAATGCTGCGATCTTCATTTAATGCGAGCGGGTGTGCTGGAATTACTGTCCCTTCCCAAAGCAATTGCTGTAATGTGTTGTCTAAAGTTCTCATTAGAATTTTCCTTTTCTTTCTTGAAAATGCGTGTCCTTGTTCCATAACTCGCCCCCCTGGGTCAGCCATTTGGCTGTAATGTCTATGGCTTCCCGTATTGTTGTCTTTGGATAACCAAACAATCGATGACATTCAGAAGCGTTGTTTAGCAAAGCTGTGCCTGCCGGTTCATTGATAAATATTGGCCTTGTGTTGAAATGTTCGGCAAAACGCTCGGCTATCCATCGGATGGAGAGAATTTCTGGGCCTGTGACATTCAATATTTTGGCCGGAGATTGGCAGTGCAGCAGCGATCTTAAGGCGATTTCGTTGGCGTCTCCCTGCCAGATGACGTTGACATTTTCAGTGGTTAGGTCTATCGGCAGCTGGCCTTTGACGGATTTGGCAATTTCTACGAGCACGCCGTATCGAAAATCCACCGCATAATTCAATCGGTAGATCAGGGTAGGTGTACCGTTTTTCTTCGAAAAATACTCGAATATGCGCTCCCGTCCCAGGCAGGACTGTGCGTATTCACCGATAGGCTCTGGGCTTCTTTCTTCAGAAACGCCAGCATTGCTTATCGGAACGAAAGGTAGTACGTTGCCCGATGAAAAAGCCACGATGTTGGAATTTTCAAAATGAGAAGCGACCATTCCGGGAAGATAGGTGTTCATCGCCCAGGTAAAATCTTCGTTGCCTGTGGTGCCAAATTTATGGCCTGCGAGGTAAATGACATTTGGAACCTGAGGGATCTTTTTGAGTTCTTCTTCATTCAGCAGGTCGCAGGCGATTGTCGTGATGCCTAGGTCCTCCAGTTCCTGTTGAAGTTCTTTGGTGGAAAAACGCGAAACACCGATGACCTTTTTGTCAATTCCCGCTGCCTGAATGGCTCTGATGGCCAATTTAGCCATGCTCGGTCCCATTTTTCCGCCAATACCTAAGAAAAGTATATCCCCTTCTATCTTTTTTATATCTTCAATGAGATCTAATGATGGCGCAAGTAGCTGCTGTTCCAGTTCCGCTAAATTGTTATGGTCCATGTCTGGTTATTTGATTAAATTATAGAAATTACTAAAGGCAAGAAAAATGAGCAATATGAGTCCAAGGATAGCCCATAGTCTTGTTAAAGGTGTGTTCCTGAGCGCGCCCATAATCTCCTTGTCGTTTGCGATCAGAAAGAGGATAATGCCAATAAAGGGCACTAAAAAAATGGTGATACTCTGGGCAAAAACAATAAGTTCCAAAGGCAGATTTCCAAAGATAAGTGCGATTGCAGACCCGAAAATCATGACCAGCGAAATAAAGAGCTTCACTTTGGGGTGATTGAGGTCGTTGCCATAGCCAAAAGTATCGCCCAGTAACGAACCACCAAGTACCGCATTACCTATCAATGAGGAAAAAGAGGCTCCGAATAGACCGATAAAAAAGAGGTGTGAGGCATAAGTTCCCAAAAGCGGTTCTAGTGCACGGCCCATTTCAGCGGCAGAATTTAATTTGATGCCTTGCGGATGAAGGGTATTTGCTGCGCAGACCATAACGGCTGCACTCATGATGCCTAGAATAATGATCCCTATTCGGCTTCCGATAATCTGCCGATCTGATAATTGTCCATTGGCGGATAATTTTCTTCTTGACTGAACGAGATAACTTTGATAAAAAGCGCCCACAATTGAAAAGCAAGACGCTGTGAAAGCGATGATTAAGCCCACAGAAGAAGGCGGGATGCTGGGGATAAATCCCAGGAAAAAATCCTGTGCCGGTGTCTTTATCATAATCGCCGTGGAAAGAAAAGCGAATAACATCAGGATAATGAGTGCCAACATGAGCTTTTCCAGTAAAGCATAGAAGGATTTAAAGAAGAGCAGTAAAATGCCGATGACATTAAAGAAAATGATCCATATTTTGGGGTTTGTCCCTGTAGCTTCCGATACTGAAATCGACACACCCGTGGCATTTCCCGACTGGAAACAGGTTGCAACAAGGAAGATTCCGAGGCCAATGATGATTGAAGTGGTTTTGCCAAATTTATGGCGAATTAAGGTCAGTAAAGATTCGTCCCGGGCTATGCCGATGCGTGCGGCCATATTGGTAAAAACCATCATAAAGAAAATAGCGACGACGACAACCCACAACAGTGAAAAACCGTAATCCGCGCCCATTTTTGATGTGATGGTCATTTTGCTGGGACCGAAAACCAGGGCTGCAGTAATAATGCCCGGTCCCAAGATAGAGAGCCAATTTTTAAGTAAAGAGGACTTTGGCTGCTGTTGCTGTTCCATAGGATTTATCGTAATGAGGTTAAATGCTGTTGGTTGATTTTGCTGGCTGAATTTCCAAAATGGCTACGAATGTAATTGCTGATTTCAATAATTTCTTCGTCTTTTAAAAATGAAAAAGACGGCATAGCACTCTCGTATTTGATCGTACCGATCTTTTTGTCTTTCAGCCCCTGGAGGATAACTTTCAATAAATCCTTAGGATTACCCTGCACAAGAGACGAATTGGCCAATGGAGGGAATGTATTTGTCAGTCCCTTTCCGTCTGTTTTGTGACAGGATGCACAATAGGCTTCGTATAAGGCTTGTCCGCTTTTGACCTGCTTGGCACTAGCAGCTGCGAGTGGACGGATAATGGGAGCTGTAGCTTTGTCGGCAATACGGAGACGATAGATCACATCGTCATCGGGCTTTGGAAATCCCTTTTGCGGATTCCAGTCCCGGTTGCTTGAACAAAAATAGATGTCTCCATTGGGTAAAGTCAATACCGACCGGAGGCGGCCAAGCTGATCTTTGAATAAAACCTTCTCATCGACGATCTGCTGGCCATCGGCGGATAATTTTAGGATGCGTAGAGATTGATTTTTTAAGGTCGCAAGCAGTAAACTGTGCTGCCATTCGGGAATAACACCAAATCCATAATAGGCCATGCCAGACGGAGCAACTACCGGAGTCCACGATTTAATGGGCTCCTGCCTTGGTGATTTTTTTGCAATCGCTTTTTCTTTTTCGGTGTCAATCATACCTTCGATCTGTGGCCAGCCATAGTTTTTTAACGGTTGGATGAGGTTGATTTCATCTTCAATGGCGTCGCCATGTTCCGATGTGTAGATCAGGCCCTTTTCATCGTGCGTAAGCCCCTGCATGTTTCGAAATCCCCAGGCATATACGTAACTGTTTGCAATCGGATTATCTTTTGGGATGCTGCCATCGAGATTGAGGCGTAAGATTTTGCCATTTAATGAGGTGCTGTCTTGTGCGAAGGTATCACTTGCGGCATCACCTGTAGCCCAATAGACTTTTTGGTCGGTCGAAACAATGACTCTGGAGCCGTTGTGTCCCGTGTTTCCCGGTATTTGCAAAAGCAATTTGGGATGCGCGAGCTTGCCTTCGGGGCTATATTCATATCGATATAGGTTGGAAAAAATAAGGCTATCTTTTTTGCTGGTGTAAGAAAGGTAAAGATAAGCTTGCTGCTTTTCTGGCTGATAGAGCGCCATTCCCAAAAGTCCTAGCGTACGCTGGTGGTACACGTCTGTCAGGCTGTCGACTAAAGTAACCTTTTTCGTTTTCGTATCCAGCCTTCGGATGCTTCCACCGATTTCCGAAAATAAAATAGCATCGTTGATCCGGTCGTACTGCAGGTCCCATGGTACATGGAGTTTTGTAGCTTCTTTGGTTAGCGATAGTATGCTGTGCTCCAGCTGGATGCTGTTTATTGGCTTACTTTCTTTTTCTGTCTCGGAAGAACAGGAAGATAGTAGCGGGATCAGCGATACAAGCCAAATATAGGTTTGTTTTTTCATATAGGATCTACGGTTATTCCTTTGATTTATTTGGTTAGTCAAATGTAGTTGAATAAAAATAAATATACAAAAAATAAGTTAAATTGTATACAAAAATATATTGACAGATGACGCTAAATACGATTTAGTGGGTAAATCTTCTAACAAACGAGTGATTTCTAAGTTTAGTGCGAAGCATAGTGCGTATGTATTTTTGTAAAAAAGTAAAAAAAATATTGAATTGTATACAAAAAATATATATTATTGTATTCACTATGATAAAGTAAAGAAGAGGAATTGCGATCGCATAGTGGTCGAAAATTACTTTTCTTAAAAAACACCAATAAACTAAAGAGCTTATAAATCATTTATTTAACCACTTTAACCTGAGTATTCATGATACTAAAGCAGATTAAAATCCGGGATGTAATAAACAGGAGTTGCCTTTTGGTAGGGCTGCCTTTTATTTCGATGGGTGCATTGGCAAATGTGCCTTCTTCCCTCAGTAATGGAAAGATTCCGATATCGAATGTGTTAAACCCTTCGCGGGATTTAACCAAATTTCAGCAGCAGCTTGTAGGCCAGGTGCTGGATGCCAAAGGACAGCCGCTGTCTGGTGTAGAGGTGCGCAACCTCAAAAATGCGGCGGTTGCTGTTACGGATCAAGACGGCCGGTTTAAATTAACTGGCTCGGTTTCGGATCAGATTCAATTTCGGTTAATCGGTTTTAATACAAAGGTGGTATCAGGAAAAGATGTACAGGCTCTTGTGCTTGATGCAAGTGAAAGTGCATTGGATGAAGTGGTTGTGGTCGGGTATGGAAAGCAAAAAAAAGGCAGTTTGACCGGAGCAGTGGCCAGTGTCAATTTTGATCAGTCGACTTCAAGCCGGGGTCTTTCCAATGCCTCCCAGGCATTGCAGGGTGTTATCCCCGGCCTGGCGGTGAGCCAGAACTCAGGGATGGCTGGAAATAATGCGGCGGATCTTTTGATCCGAGGTTTGGGGACGGTCAATAGTGCCGGACCGCTGATCGTGGTCGATGGGATGCCAGATGTGAATATGAACCGTGTCAATGTAAACGACATTGAAAGTGTAACCGTGCTAAAAGATGCTTCTTCGGCTGCGGTATACGGTTCCAGAGCGGCCAATGGGGTGGTGCTGATCACAACAAAGTCCGGTAAAAGAAACAGCAGGACAGCTATTTCCTTCAGTGCCAACAAGTCGCTGGTGAAACCGACCCGCTCTTTTGATTTTGTGAACAATTATGCAAAAGCAATGACGGCCACGCAAAGGGCGCAAGCCTATAACACCGCGGCGACGGCATTCAACTTTAAGAACGGAACCATTGATGAGTGGCTGGCATTGAGCATGATTGACCCGAGGTTGTATCCAAGTACCGATTGGTGGGATGTCATTCTCCGCAACGGTCAAAGTGGCAACTATAATGTCTCCATCAATGGGGGAACTGAAAATAATAATTATTATTTGTCTGTCGGTATGCTCGATGAGAAGGGGATACAGATCAATAATGATTTTAAACGTTATAATGCTGCATTTAACTTCGAAACGAAGGTAACGAATACGATTGGTGCTGGAGTCAGGTTTTCAGGCAACTGGTCTGATTACCGGTATAATTATGAGGACGGCATGACCGCCAACTCCACGAGCGGGATGGATTTGTTTACCTCGCCCGCAGGTATATTGCCTTATGATCCCTTGACCGGTTTTTATGGCGGTGCGATGTCATACAACGAGAGTCCGCAGGCCAATAACATTTATGCGGATTACATGACGCGTAACCAGAACCACATGAATCAAAAGCAGGCTTTGGTGAATGGGTATTTAAATTGGAAACCGTTTAAAGGATTTGAGGCCAAAGTAGATTATGCCTTAAATTATGATACGCGTTTTCAATGGAAAGCGGATATGCCCACAAAATTATATAATATCCGCACAGGGCTGTCTATCCGGGATCTTGTTCCGACAAATGATGGGATATACAATACGGACAGAAACAATTACAAAACACAGCTGAACTTCAAGCTGAGTTACGATCATAAGTTTGGTGCCAACCATGATTTCTCTGCTTTGGCGGTGTATTCAGAAGAGTACTGGAACAGCCGTATTTTGGCGGGTAGCCGACTGGATCGTCTGCACCCGAGCCTGCATGAAATTGATGGTGCTTCTGAGGATGTGCAAAATGTGTCCGGATCGTCCTCAGCAGAAGGTTTACGTTCTTATATCGGACGACTGAATTATACGGCTTTTGGAAGGTATATGTTTGAAGGAAACTTCAGGGTGGATGGATCATCACGATTCTTGCCAGGCGATCAATATGGATTCTTTCCTTCTGCCGCGGTAGGCTGGCGGATCTCGGACGAGGCATTTATGACAGCCTTTAAGGATAAGATCAGTATGAGTTCAGCCAAATTTAGAGCTTCTTATGGTTCTTTGGGTAATAATAGCGGTGTGGGCCTGTATGAGCAAAAGCAATCGTTGGTCTCCAGTCCTTATTATTTGATCGATAACAGTACAGGGACAGGTTCTGTAGTAAAAGGCCTGATCAATAAAAAACTGATCAACTATGACCTTACATGGGAAAAGACACGTGTGTTTAACTTGGGGCTGGATCTTGGGTTCTTTAAGAATAAACTGACTGCCGAGCTAGATTACTACGAAAGAAAGACAATCGGCATGAACCGGCCTTCAGACGTGTCGATGCATCTGACAGGGTTATTTACCGCTCCCCGTCGTAATATCGGCGATATGATGAACAAAGGCCTTGAAGCAAATGTGACCTGGAATGATCGTAAAGGTGATGTAGGCTATATGCTGAACTTCAATGTCGGATATAACAAGAATAAGCTGCTGTCCTGGAACGAGCAGTTGCAAAGAGGTTCGGTATTTATTGATATGCCTTATAATTTCATCTATGCCTTTGAGTCGCTGGGCATCGCGCAGTCGTGGCAAGATGTCTATAATGCTGTTCCGCAAGGTGCTTCTCCGGGAGATATCTTGTTGAAGGATGTCAATGGAGATGGCAAATTGGATGCGAATGACAGGGTTGCCTATCCGGCTTATCAATTGGGCCGGCCAAAGGTGAACTATGGGTTTAGGGGTTCAGTGGATTACAAAGGTTTTGATTTCTCTTTCCTGTTGCAGGCTGCTACCGGACGAAAAGAATTTTGGATGAACAAAGCCAATTCGAACTTTTTAGGAACGGCAAATCAGGCGATTACGGAAGATCAATGGAATAATATGTGGAGCCTGGATAATCGTGACGCTGACTATCCGAAATTGCTTCCAAGTACATTGGGATCAACGAGTCCAAATGCATACCTGAGTACATTTTGGCTGCAAAATATGTCTTATTTAAGGGTGAAAAATCTGCAGCTGGGATATACCTTTAAGAAAGAGCTGCTGATGAAGCTGGGTATTCAGAAATTACGTGTGTTTGGTTCGGTAGATAATTTGGCCGTATTGACAAGTTTCAAAGGTTTAGATCCGGAGAAAAGTACCTATACCAATGATGCATATCCGATGACGAAGAGTTTTGTAGTTGGACTGAATGTAGACTTATAATATTTGAACTTATGAAATCGATATATAACAAATTATTTATTTCTTCTTTGCTGCTGCTTGGTTTGTCGGCTTGCCGCAAAGATTTGTTAAATCAGAACCCAACAACGACGCCGAGCTCCGAAACCTTCTGGGTGGACGAAAATGATGCGCTCGCTGCATTAATGGCAAATTACTCCATCTTTAGACCTTGTTTTGATCGTGATTATCATTTTGATGGACATGGTGATTACCTGAAGATGTACAATACCGGAGCAGCACCTATTTCAATGACCGTCAATAGTCCCATGAATTATGGTTCAGGTGCTTCGGCGATGTATAGAGCCTTATATGGATCTGTATTCAGCTCCAACTTTGTGATCGAAAACACCAATGCGCGTCTGTTGCCTGTGGCAAAAACTGACGCGGTAAAACAAACCTTGGAGACCATCGTAGCGGAAGCCAGATTGCTGCGCGCCATTGCCTACTTCCGGTTGATTTCCCTCTGGGGAGATGTGCCTTATTTTTATAAGTCGGCACCTGCTCCAGCAGAGGCTGATACGGTACGGAGAATGCCTATTGCGCAGCTGAAAGATTCCATTATGGCTGATCTGAACTATGCGGTGGACAAATTACCGAATAAGGGGGCTGCAATTGGACGTGCCGGTAAACCTGCAGCATTGGCCTTTCGCGGTAAGTTTCAGCTGTACTGGGGTTCGTGGAAGAAAAATGGATGGCCCGAACTGGATGGATTTGTGCAGTCTGCCGCAGATGCTAAAACGGCATACGCTGCGGCTGCTGCTGATTTTAAGCGTGTGATCAATGATTTCGGTATCAAGATGTTTAGAAATGGTGATCCGGGTCAGTGGGGGGAATTGGGAAAGGCAGATGTGCTTCCTAATTATTACTATATGTTTATACCTTCCACCGGCAACCTGAGTCAGGATGAAGAGATGGTCATGGTGCTGACGCATGGTGGTGTGGGAACAAAACAGAGCGAGGAATACCAGCGCGTATGGACCGGACCATTGGTTTCTTTGGGACAGAATCAGGCTATTCCCCGTTATGAACTGGCCGACCGTTATCAATCTACCGTTACGGGAGATTTCCTGCCTAAGATGGTTCAGCTAGATCCAGTGAAAAATCCAGCGGCGCGTACGACGGCAAATTCCGCTGTAAATCCCGAGTCGTACCGAAATCGCGATTATCGGATGAAGGCAACTTTGTTGTGGGACTATGAATTGATTATGGGGATGAGCCCTACGGAAACAACAGGCTATATTCCGTTTATCTACAAAACATGGGGTGCAGCGGTGACCGTTAACGGTGTTTCTTACAAAACCTCTTTCACCGATAATACGACCAATCTTTCTGGATTGCAGTCGCGTAAGTTTGTGCGCAATTATGGTGGTGTGGCACGTAGTGATGGAAATTATAATTGGCCTTTGATGCGGATCGCCGATGTATATCTGATGTATGCCGAGGCAACCAATGAGGTAAGTGGTCCGCAGGCAGATGCAATCGAGTTGGTGAATAAAGTAAGACGTCGTGGTAATTTGCCTGCGCTTGCCGGTGCTAAAACCGCTTCCCGCGATGCCTTTTTTGATGCTATTGAACAAGAAAGAATTGTCGAGCTATTTGGTGAGGGGCAGCGTGTATTTGACCTGAGGAGATGGCGTAAACTGGAAACAGTATTTGGTAAACCTTACGGGGACGGTAAATGGTTCCAGGATAGTTTTGGAAATAATTGGGAGCGCTTTTTCTTCAATGAGTCTGAACTGACCTATCAAAGGTGTTATATCTATCAGATTCCTGAAACGGAACGTTCGAGGAATCCGAATTTAACACAAAATATACCTTGGAAATAATATGGTAACACTTGATTGTACGAAAATGAAATATACGTTATTTTTAATCGGAACGCTGCTTGTAAGCTTGTCCGCCTGTAAGGATAATTATCCAATAGATGAAGATGGTTTGCTGATCACGACGAGGTCTGAATGTTATGTCAGTAGTTTTGAACTGTTAGGTGCCGATTTTCAGACGGTGCGCACCAAAGCTGCTGTGGTAGATACCGTTGCACAAACCATAAATGTAGAAGTACTTTTTGGTACAGACCTGAAAAGTCTATACCCGCAGTTTTCATTGGTCACTGATGCGGTACTGGATCCCAAGATTTTAGGAAAAGAAGATTTTTCCAATTTGGGTACACCCCGTGAATGGACTGTCGTATCTGGAAACAGAAAGGTTCGGAAGACTTATAAGGTTTATTTGACAGTACAAAAATAAGGAAGCTAATGAAAACAAATTATTTAAAAATAGGACTGCTGTCCATCGGGTTTGGATTCTTATTGTTGGGGTCTTGTAAAGAAGACGCTTATGAAATTCCAAAAGCTAAGGATGGTCTGCAAAACGATATTATTAAACGTTCTTTAGGACCCAATGTGGTTGGTTCTACATTGGATTTTGCTTACGCTGCGGCGATATTGCCAGATCAGGGGAAACTGACATCTATTTCTGTCGAAGCAAGTATTGCGGGGGATCAGGGGACTGTGCTTGAAAACAAATCATACTATACCAGTAGCACAGGGGCGGATGTCGGTGTTGTCATCGGCGATCCGGCAACCGTAAATGATAATCGTATGGAGGTGACCTTTACAAAAGATACCGCTGCATCAACTTTGCGCTATAGTTACAAAATACCGGCAGCGGCAAAGGGTAAATCTGTCACCTTTACATTCAGGGCTAAGTCCAGTAACGGACAGGAGATCGCATTGAAAACAGAAGCTTATGCTATCCGTAATATGGATATGGCTTTGGATTTGACGGGAAAGGATGGGGGGGCTTGCTTTTTTTCTGTTGCTGACCTAAAATGGTATACCGCCGCTGAAGCTGCAGCAAACCCGGATAAAATTGATTTGATCTATTTGTACCGGACACTGCCGACAGTGACCTATGCACATTCATTGGTCGCGCCCACAACAGACGCTGGCTATTTGCCGAGCTTCACTTTACCGGCAGGATTGACAAATAAAACGAAGATCGTCAAGGCTTGGACCGTACGCGATCAGCAGCTGGCTAGACTGCAATATAGCGTATTCGTAGATGACGTGGATCTGAAAGATAAATCTTTTGCAGATGCCCCGGATTTTGCCATTAATCTAAAAGCCGAAGCAGGGATATGGGTGCAGACAGCCGATGGTAAATACAACGCTTATGTATTTGTGAATAGCGTAAATAATACAACGAAAGAAATGAGAATAAGTGTAAAAAGATTGCAAGTAAAATAAGGATATGAGTGTGAGGATATGGCTAATCGTTAAAGGTACTTTTCTAGGACTCGCTTTTATGGCGATCCTGGGAAAGGCCTATGGACAACAGGCAAAGGTCACTTCGGTAAAGGGCAAGGGGCAGAAGCTGCAGGTACAGGTTGATATTCCGGCTGCAGGTGTCTATAGTTTAACTTCGGAAGGTGAAGTGACGGATTTGAATAAAATAAAAGCCGCCGATAAAACGGGTATGATGACACTATACGCCACGATTGATGTTCGTGCTTCGCGACCGACCAAGCGTATTGTATTTGATAGTTTTAGGGGTGCGAAACAGGATCTCGGTAAATTTTATTTTGAGAAAGGGAAGCAAACGGTCAGTATGCTACTGCCTGCCGATTTTAAGGTTAAAGCTGTTTCGATCAATGCCTTTGTGCCTCCGGTTGCGCCCGTTGCGGCAGAAAGTTATAAGCCGAGTATTGTTCCGCCTGCAGAACATCCCAGGTTATGGGTGAACAAAGAATCTTTGCAGGTTGTCAAAGGACGGCTGGAGGAAGCTGAGCATCAGGAAGCCTGGGGAAAAGTGAAGGCGCTTGCGTTGCAGCTCGTTCAGTTTAGCTACGATCCGAAGAAAGAAATGTTTTACGATGAAAAGATCGAACGTGCCATCGAAGCCAAAGCCTTTTATTACCTGATGTCCGGTGACGAAAAAATCGGTAAAGAGGCGGTCAGCTTGGCCGGTCAATACCTCGAGATGCTGGAGTTTGGGAATATTTCCTACGGTGACATCACACGTGAGCTCGGACGTGCCATTTATACTGGGGCACTGGTTTATGATTGGTGTTATAGTTTGTTGGATGCACGGAGCAAAACCGGATTGCATAAAAATATGATGCGGTTGGCGCAGGACATGGAGATTGGTTGGCCGCCCTTTTTTGGCATTGAAAGCATCATCAACGGGCATGGAAATGAAGCGCAGGTTTCGCGCGATCTTTTGGCAATGAGCATTGCTCTGTACGATGAAGATCCGGTGCCTTATAAGTATACTTCTTATTCAATTTTGGAACAATTGGTGCCGATGCGCAAGTTTGAATATCAGTCTCCACGTCACAATCAAGGTGTAGATTACGGCGGTTATCGTTTCGGATGGGAGATGCACGGTGCCTGGCTGTATTACCGGATGCTCGGTTATCCTGTTTTTGATGACAATATCAAAAATATGCCCTACTATTGGCTCTACATGCGTACGCCCGATGGTAAAATGCTGCGCGACGGCGATATGTTTAACGTTAAGTATAATAGCAGCGCTGATTTCTATTGGAAAAATCCACAGACCATGCTGCTTTGCTATGCCTATTCCGGTAACCCTGCGATTAAGGCCGAGTTTGTGAAGCAGGGCGGTCTGCCAGAAAATCCAATCTTGTTTCTGCTGTTGGATGATCCGAAATTGAAGCCAGACTTTGATCGTGAAAAAATACCGTTGACCAAAGATTTTGGACCCGTCCTGGGATCTATGGTTGCCCGGACAGGCTGGAGTGAGGAGAAAGGCAGTTCGGATGTGGTTGCCGAGATCAAGGGAGGGGGCTATCATTTTGGCAATCATCAGCATGCCGATGCAGGGGCTTTACAGATTTATCATCATGGCATTCAGGTCGGCGATCTCGGTTTGTATCTTTCGTATGGTTCACCTTATGATTTTAATTTTAACAAGCGCTCGGTAGCGCATAGTATGTTATTGGTGCGTGATCCTGCGGAACCGCTTTTGTTCCGGACAAAAACAAATGATGGCGGAACGCGCTTCAGTCAGCGTTTTCCGAGGTCGGTCGACGAAGTTATACATGATTCGTGGTATCATACCGGTGAGATCAGGGCATCAGCATTCGGCCCGGATCCTGTGCAGCCTAACTATAGCTATTTTAATGCGGATCTAACGGCAGCGTACACAGCTAAAGTCAAATCGTATGCAAAAAGTTTCCTCTTCCTGAATCTGAAGCGGAAGGATGTGCCAGCTATCATTGTGCTGCTGGATGAGCTTGAAACAAATGATAAAAAATTTGAGCCCTACTGGCAGATCAATACCTTGGAAAAACCGATAAAGGATCAGCAAGGTTTTGTGTTGAACAGCTCTTTTAAAAACGTGGCCGGTTCGACCTATGTTGATCTGCTGAAACCGCAGCTTAAGGACTGTGAGGTAAAAATGTATTCGGGCGATTCGACCGCTTTTGTTTTTGGTGATCTCTATCAGGTTAAGTCCCCCTGGCCAGAAGCTAGCGGGACAAGGATCATGGTTTCCCCAAAGAATGAAAGCGATCAGGTTAGTTATGCGGCCGTTTTTCAGATGACGGAGCAAGGAAGTTCAAAATTACCTGTGCATTACGAAGAAAAGGGAAATTACTATCTTTTCAAAGTGGCTGACCGCTTGCTGGTTGTTGCAAAACCAAACCGGTATCTTGATGAACCCGTTGAAGTTGTGGTGCCTGGGGATCAGCAATATGAAGTTGTTGTGGTTGGTTTGAAAGATGGTTTCTGGAATATGAAAAGTTCATTAAAAAATAGTAGCTTTAATATAAATGTCCTCAAAGGGAATCATACAACCAGTTGGAAATCTAAAGCAGAAACTATTTATTTGTCGCCGGGTAGGGCGTATGGAGCTCAAGAGGGAAGGATTAATTAAAGAATACATTGTTTAAATTTTTTTAATGATTTTGTATTCTTATTTTTGCACAAAATTGTATACAATATGAAAGAAGATTCGCTTGCCTATAAGGTTTATTTAGAAGTGCGTAAGAAAATTTTGTCCAGTCAGCTGGTTGGTGGGGCAAGGTTGGTAGAGAGTGCTTGGGCGGATAAGATGGCGGTGAGTAGGGTTGCTGTGCGTGAAGCTTTTATGCGCCTCGCGGGAGAAAGTCTGGTTGAATTTGGTGAAAAAGGCGGCTGCTTTGTGAAGAAAATGACTGTCGAAGATGTGAAAGATATTCGTGAGTTGCGTGAGCTTCTGGAGATAGGGGCCCTGAAAATTCTTTTTTCAAAGAAAAGCAAAGAGCTTATACAGGATCTGGAATTGATCTGTAACGACTTTTCTGATATGGTTAGCAAAGGTTATTATGGTGGAGCATGTGAAGCTGATGTGCGCTTTCATGAGCGTATTATTGAGGGGACCTGTAATTCGCGGTTAATTGCTATTTATAAAAACAGCAATATCCCTTTATTTCATATGAAGCTGGGGGCTATTATGGGGCAGATGGAAGATTATCTGGATACAGAGAAAGAGCATCGGGCGATTGTGGATGCACTGAAAGCCGATGATTGGAATAAAGCCTATACGACCCTGGTTCACCATTTGGATCGCGGAGAACAGGAAGCGCTGGAGCTGGTTTAATAATTCTTATGATTTTTATAGGGGGTCTATTGTTTACAATAGACCCTTTTTTGTGCTTTTCCACTGCAGCAATTGCCCTTTCTCGGCTTCCGTAATGATAAGTCCCTGAATACCTTGCGGGTCTAAAGCGCAATTTGTTGGATTCTTGCCTGGGGTAGTAATTTTCTCTGTCGTCTTGTTTTTGGTGTCAATAGAAAGGATATGCTGTGATCCGTAGATAGCCGCAAATAGATGGTTGTCCCGGCTGAAAGCGATTCCGTCCGGACCAATACTGCCGCCTGTTTCTATAGATTTTTCGATGCCATCCACTTGATGTAATAAGCTGTCCCAGCGCATTTTCCAGATCCATTTTGTGCCTGTTTCAGCGACAAAGAGTGTGCTGTTGTCTGGGGCGAAAGCCAATCCGTTTGGATAAAATAGATCCGTGTGAATTTTCGTCAGCTTTTTATGGGTGGTTAGGCAGCAAATGTAGCCCGTGCCATCTGTCAGGTCATCTCCGGGGCAGGTGAATAGGAGGTTTCCACGATGGTCAAAACATAGATCGTTGGGCATTTTTAAGGGGTTCCCAGCGATTTCTGTGGCCATTGTTGTACAGGTTTTGTGCACTGGATCATAGCAGCGGATGCTGTTTTGCAGGGAGTCACAAAACCATATTATTCCCTTTTTATCTATAGCAATTCCGTTGGGGTGCCCACCTACAGCTATCCGGCTATGCTGTCTATGATTATAATAAACCAGGTTTCCAGCTTCTTTCTCCACGAGCCATATGCTGCCCTGTCTGTCAAAAGCTGGTCCCTCTGGAAAAAGTAGTCCTTCAATAAGAATAGTCATTTTTCAAAAATTTTAAAATTTATTTTAAATGTATACAAAAATATTGTAATTTGGTATACATAAAATAGCTTGTATTTAAATACAAGCTACAGATGACTGCAGCAAGAGCGGCAGTGATCGTCCAATTATAACAATAACAAATAGCAAAACTTTTAATAGGCATGCAAGAAAATGAAAAATCAGCCGCTATACTGCGGGAGAATGCAAGATGGATACCTGGCGGAGTGGTATCGTTAAATCGGAAGTCAGATCCTAATATCTGCTTTGTAAAAGGAAAGGGTAGTCTGGTCGAAGATATCGATGGAAATAAATACATCGATTATCAGGCGGGATTTGCCGCATCTTTTTTGGGGCATAACGACCCGGATGTCAACGCTGCCGTGTTGCAGACCTTACAGGAACAGCAAGTATTGATGGGGGCTGGACCGACATTGCTGGAAGGTGAATTTGCGGAACTTTTTTGTCAGTCTGTACCTTCAGTGGAAAGTGTTCAGATTACGACAACGGGATCTGAAGCGACCTACCATGCAATCCGTATAGCCAGGGCAGTGACAGGACGTGATCATGTGATCGTGATGCAGGGTGGTTACAATGGCTGGCATAATGATGTGGCTTGCAATGTGATCAGCCAGCGGGAAGATGTCGGCTCGTATCAAAGTCCGGGGGAATATCCATTCGATTCATTGAGTGCTGGGGTTCCTAAAAATCACAGCGATTTGGTGCACATTGTCAACTACAACGATTTGGAAAGTGTACAATATGTCACTCAGAAATATGATGTTGCCTGTATTTTACTGGAACCTATTTTACAGAATATCGGTATCGTGAAGCCCAAGTCGGGGTATTTGGAAGGCTTACGTCAAATGGCCGACGAAAATGGATTTCTGTTGATTTTTGACGAAGTAAAAACCGGATTTAGACATGCCTTGGGAGGATATCAGTCCATCTGCGGTATTCAGCCTGATTTGTCCACTTTTGGAAAAGCAGTCGCGAATGGTTATCCATTAGGCGTTATTGCAGGAAAGAAGAAGTATATGGATTATTTTGTTGATCCTGATAAGTCCAAGCGGGTGATGATTGCTGGTACTTTTAATGCTTTTCCATTAACGACTGCGGCCGCGATTGCAACATTGAAAAAATTAGGCAGTTCCGAGCATCGGGTTTATGAACACGTAGAGGCGCTTGGTGCGCGTTTGGAACAGGGATATCAGGAAATATTTCCTAAATTAGGCGTACCGTTTTATGTCGCACGCCAAGGATCTGCCTTCTGTACATATTTTATGGACCATGCGCCAGTCAATTTTCATGATATTTTGGATAACCACAACTTTGAGCTGGATACCCAATATCGAAAAAAGCTCATAAAAGAGGGGATTTTCAATTTTCCGGCAGCCATTAAACAAGGAAGTATCTCCTTTGCGCACACGGAAGAAGATATTGACAGGACTTTAGAGGCAACAGAACGCGTAATAAAAAGTTTGTAATCCTAACTATGAAAATAACCGCTATTGAAACCTTTGTGTGCCATGCACGCATGCGAAACTGGATTTTTGTTAAAATTATTACGGACCAACCTGGACTTTGGGGCTGGGGTGAAGCTACTTTGGAATGGCATACGCAAAGTGTGGTTGGTGCAATCAAGGATATTTCTCAACTGTTGATCGGTGAGGACCCGCGGCGTATCGAATATCTATGGCAGATGATGTATAGACAGCATTTCTGGCACGGTAACGGTATTGTGCGCGGCACAGCGATCAGTGGTATTGATATTGCCTTATGGGATATTTTGGGTAAAATTCACAATGTACCTTGCCATGAGCTATGGGGCGGCCGTGTACGTGACTATATTCGTTTGTATTGTCATTTAGGTGGTGGCCGCATGGAAGATTTTTATGAAACTGCGCCAGATGATGCCAAACGATTTGGTGATCTTGCACTGAAAGCTGTTGATGAAGGTTTTACAGCTTTTAAGTCGATGGCAGTTCCCGAAACCATGTCGTTGGAAGGTCTACGTCCAATTAAATATGCTGAAGCTTGTGTCAAAGCAATGCGTGATGCTGTAGGCGACGATATAGATATTATGGTGGATTGCCATGCGCGGCCAAGTCCACGGATGGGAATGCAATTTGCGAAGGCCCTGGAACCCTATGGCTTATATTTCTTTGAAGAGCCCTGCTGGCCCGAAACGATGGAAGATATAGCCTTGATTCAGCGTGCTGTCACAACGCCCATTGCTTCCGGTGAACGCTTGATTGGTGTGCATGCATTTCGGGATATGCTCGAGAAACGTGCTGTAAGTGTTATACAACCTGATATCACACATTGTGGCGGTCTGACTGAAGCGCGTAAAATCGGGGCCTTGGCAGATGCTTACCGTGTATCTATGGCGCCGCATAACCCGCAGGGGCCTGTGAGTACAGCGGCATCCATTGAGCTGGGCTTTGCAACACCTTCCTATATCATTTGTGAAAGTGTGCATAAGGACGTCGAATGGCGTCAGGATGTAGTCACCGAAGGATTTACTGTTCAGGAGAAAGGACGGATTGTACTTCCCAATACGCGGCCAGGTTTAGGCATTGAAATCAATGAAGAAGAGGTCAAAAAACATCCTTTTCAGCAAGAAATATTGCAGCGAACATTTTATAAGGATGGTAGCGTAGGCGATTGGTAGTCTTAAAATAGCGATGATGGAGGAATATAAGAATAAGGTCGTATTGATCAGCGGTGGGCTCGGTGATATTGGAAGGGCGATGGCCGAAGCATTTTTGGCGGAGCAGGCTATTGTCTGTATTTCAGATCGCTTTGAGCAGCATGTTGCCAAAGAGCGGTGGCCTTTGTTGAATGGAGCGGGAGCCTGTCTTTTTTATGATCAGGTCGATGTTGCTGATGGGCGGCAGGTGAATGACTGGGTTGCGCGGATACAGGCGGAGTTTGGCGCAATAGCAGTCTGTATTGCCAACGCTGCATGCGTCACCATCAAAAACTTTAGCACATTGAGCAACGAAGAATGGAAAAATGAGATGGCCGTTAATCTTGACGGCGCATTCTTTCTGGCGAATGCTTGCGCAAAGTCATTTGTCGATATGGGTATCCGCGGATCTATTGTTTTTCTGGGGAGCTGGGCAGCACATGCCGTGCATCAGAATTTACCTGCTTATAGTGTTTCCAAGGCTGGCCTGCGGATGCTCTGTCAGGCGATGGCACTCGAATATGCAGCTCACGGAATTCGTGTCAATGAGATTGCGCCAGGCTATGTTAATGCAGGGTTAAGCAAAGTGGTCTGGTCATCGAATGCTGAACTTCAGGAGACAGCAAAGGCTGTGGTGCCGCTCGGACAGATTATTGAAGCCGAAGAAATTGCGAAGCAGGTCCTTTGGATCTGTTCGGACAACTGTAAACATATGACTGGCACGGCTGTGGTAATGGATGGCGGCCTGTCCTTGATTAGACCTTAAGCATGAAACAGAAAGAGCTCTTAAAAGAAACAACAGGTAGTCTGATCGCTCGGTTCGGGCTTAGTCAATGTGATATTACGCCGCCGATCGGCATTTATTCACGTAATTGGGGCGCGGCTCCTTTTGATCAGGCAACCGCTATTCACCAACCTTTGCTCATGCATTGTTTATACATCCAACCGGACGATGGCTTGCCTGCAATCCTATTGACAGCCGACTTAGGCTGGTGGAAAAATGCAGCTGATGAACAGAATTTGCGCTTAGCACTGCTCAGTCATTTTAACGTGGAAGAATCCCAGCTTATTTTTGCCCTGTCACATACGCACGCCGGGCCAAGTATCTGTTCGACAGATGTAGGACAGCCTGGTGGCGAGTTGATTTTACCCTATTTGGAATTCCTCAAACAACAAGCGATATATTGTATTGAAACGGCAGAGCAAACATTGTTTAATGGAAGTCTTACCTGGAATTACGGTGTTTGTGATTTAGCAAGCAACCGGGATCTGGAAATAGATTCGCAGTACCTGATTGGTTATAACCCCTTGAAAGAAGCGGATGCAACCTTGTTGGTCGGAAGGATATATGATGAAATTGAAAGCTTAAAAGCTGTTATTTGTAATTATGCCTGCCATCCAACCAGTTTTGCTCACGAGAACGATTTGCTCTCACCCGATTTTGTTGGCGAAATGCGAAATACGGTGGAGCATGTGCTGGCAGTTCCTTGCCTTTTTTTACAGGGGGCCTCGGGTGATCTGGCTCCGCGCAGGCAATATGTAAAGGATCCAGCTCTGGTAGAAGCCAATGGACGGCAGCTGGGCTATGCTGTTCTCGCTACTATGGCCCAAGAAATGCACGGTAACAAAAATTGGGTTTTTAAAGAGCCGTTGATTTCTGGGGCTCCACTGGCCTGCTGGGGATTTCAGGAACAGATTGCTTCGGCCGATTTTAAGCAAAAGATATTATCAGTTAGCGTGCCTTACAAAAAGTTGCCTCGTCCGGAAGCAATTTTAGCGGAGTATGAAAACTGTACGGACCGTGTGATGAAAGACCGTCTTTGGCGAAAATATAATACCTGTAAATCTATCGGTAACCAGCGGGAAGCAATTATTCCGGTATGGATATGGAAAATGGGGGATGCGGTTTTGGTGGCACAGGCCAATGAAGCCTATTCCTGTTACCAAACGGAGGTACGAGCTGAATTTCCGGATCATACAATCGTTTTTATCAACATCGCAAATGGATATGTTGGTTATCTCGCACCAAAGGAGCTCTACGATCAGGATATTTATGCGGTTTGGCAAAGTCCCTATGCCAGTGGAAGCCTTGAAATACTTATTGAACAAACGAAATTAGGAATTCAAACACTATTAACCGATGAAACTCGATTGGATTGATGTCATTATTTTTGCCGTATATATTATTGGTATAGTTGTATTGGGGCTGTACGCATCGAGAAAAAACGCCAGCTCGAAGCGTGATTATTTTTTAGCGGGTGATAAGTTGCCTTGGTGGATGATCGGAGGAAGTATCATCGCCGCAAATATCAGCAGCCATCATCTCGTCGGTGCCATGGGGGCTGCGTATAGCCGCGGTTTTGTCGCCATAACTTTGGAATGGGGGGCAATTTTAATAGGTTTTAATGCATTGCTATGGATTTTTCTGCCTTTTTACATTCGCAATGGTTTCTATACAATTCCTGAATACCTCGAAAAAAGATATGGGAATGCAACCCGTGTGCTTTATGCTATCTTGATCCTGTTTACTTATGTATTCGTAGAGATTGGTGCTGTTCTTTATCTGGGAGGCCTGTCGCTGCATGCTTTGTTCGGTATTCCTATTTTATACAGTATTTTTGGAATGGCAATTCTAACAGGCTTGTATACGGTATTGGGTGGACTAAAGGCGGTGATATGGACAGAGATGGTACAGCTTGTTATCTTGGTACTAGGGGGCATCGTTTTAACGTTTGCAACCATTGATGCGGCAGGCGGGTTCCAGTCTGTCATAGCATCTTCCAAAGATTGGAAAATGTTCTATCCGGCATCTGATCCTGATTTTCCATGGACAATGTATTTAGGTGGTTTGCTCTGTATCAGTGTGTTTTATTGTGCCACAAATCAGTTTATTGTGCAACGCGTATTGGCGGCAAAAAACGAATGGCATGGGCGTATGGGAGTTATCTTTGGTGACTATCTTAAATTTTTGGTTCCATTGATTATTACTATTCCAGCATTGGTGGCTCCAAAATTCTTGCCACATCTCGATCAGCCTGATTTACTGTTTGCAACATTAGTGGAGACGTTATTGCCTAAAGGTCTGGTTGGATTGGTGATGGCAGGATTGATCTCAGCCATCATGTCCCATATTTCAGGTGCGATCAATTCCTGTACAACAATTCTGACCGTGGATATCTATAGTCAGTATATTAATAAAAATGCCAGTGACCACGAAGCGGTCCGCTTTGGTAAGCGGTCGGGAGTGGCCATTATCATCCTTGGAATCATGAGCGCGGTTGTGCTGATCAGTTATTCGGATAAACCTGTTTTTCTTTACCTCATGAACCTCTATGGTCTTTTTACACCGGGCATAGCAACGATGTTTTTAATGGGTGTTTTCTGGAAAAGAACGACCTCACAGGGGGCTTTGACCGCAGGTTTACTGACAATTCCGCTTTCGTTATTTTTGGAATATGCATTGCCGGAAATGCCGTTTTTTAATAGGACCGGTATTGTGTTCTGGACCTGTATGATTGCTTGTGTGGTGGTCAGTTTATTGACACCGGCGGTTGCAGAAGCACGGTTGAAAAACCTGGTGCTCACAAGCGATTCTTTCCAGGTGCCGGATCAAGATAAAGCCGCTTATCGCGGGTTTCGAAACCCTACCTTATGGTGGTTAATTATAACCGTGTTGGTGCTGTATTTTTATGTACGTTATTTTTAGCTTAACTTGTTGCAGGATTTATTTTTTAAACGCATCAAATGAAGGAACACATGCTGAACGAATTGCACGAAAAAATTGAACTTATTTTTCCAGGAGTCGTTGAAATACGCCGGAACATTCATCGGAATCCCGAATTATCTTTTCAGGAGTTCGAGACGAGTGCCTATATTCAGCAACAACTAGCGGCGTTGGATATACCCTTTGAGCTGGTGGCGGGTACTGGCGTCGTTGCTGTATTGACCGGAGAAAAATCCCTTAGTGATGATATTGTCGTCTTACGGGCTGATATAGATGCTTTACCGATAGATGAACAAAATACGGTCAGTTATAAGTCCGAAAATAAGGGCGTCATGCACGCCTGCGGCCATGATTTTCATACGGCTAACCTGTTGGGTGCGGCATCCATCTTAAAGGATTATAAAAAGGAGTTTTCCGGTAAAATTGTGCTGTTATTTCAGCCTGCAGAAGAAAAAATACCGGGGGGTGCAATCCAGATTTTGGAATCAGGCATTCTCGAGTCTTTTGGCGGTACGATCAAAGCTGTTTTGGGGTTACATGTTAGTCCGCGTGTTGCTGTCGGAAAAGTAGGCTTACGTGCGGGACGCTTTATGGCATCAAGTGATGAGTTCTATTTTACAATCAAAGGCCGGGGTGGGCACGCTGCGGAACCTCATCGCGCTGTTGATCCGATTATGATTGCGGCGCAGCTGCTGACTACATTGCAGCAGGTTGTCAGCCGAAAAGCCAATCCCGATGTCCCTTCTGTATTGACATTTGGACGTTTTATTGGGGATGGGGCGGCCAACGTTATTCCTGAGGAAGTAAAGCTAGCCGGAACATTCCGTACCATGGATGAAGCATGGCGCAAGGAGGCGCTGGAAACGGTTGCGGAAATAGCAGGTACGCTTCCTGTATCGCTAGGTGCAAAGGCAGAAGTTGAAGTACGCCATGGTTACCCCGCGCTTTATAATGATCCCGCATTAACACAAAAAGTCAAAACAATTATTGCGGAGACGATGGGCAGTGATGTGCCGCAGGAACTGGAGATCTGGATGGCAGCCGAAGATTTTGCCTATTATTCTTATCGTTACCCTTCGCTGTTTATGTTGATAGGAACAAATAATGAGGATTCTTCAACCCAATATGGACTCCACAACCCACAATTCAATTTAGATGAAAAGGCTTTCGAAACATCGATGGCTGTTATGGTCAATGCCGCGATTTCCCTTTTGAATGAATCCGATGAATAGAAAAAAATTCCTGATGTCTTCATTTGCGTTTGGATTGTCATTTGCCGTACAAGCCCATGAAGTATTTTCAGCAGGTCCGAAGGTAAAAAAGATAGGCATCATCGGACTGGACATTACACACGCCATTGCTTTTACAAAGGCGATCAATACAGCGGCTAGCGATCATCCCTATGCTAAATTTAGCGTTGTTGCAGCTTATCCCTATGGCAGTAAAACCATCGCTTTAAGTGTGGAGCGTATTCCAAAAATTACTCGTGAGGTGCAGGAGCTTGGTGTTTCTATCGTATCGAGTGTTGCCGATCTATTGAAAAAAGTAGACTATGTGTTTTTGGAAACAAATGATGGCAATCTTCATTTGCAGCAGGCACTTGAAGTGATCAAAGCTAAAAAGCCGTTATTTATCGATAAACCTATTGCCAATTCTTATTCGGACGCCCTGAAAATTTTTGAAGCGGCAAAAAACTACGATTGTCCTGTTTTTTCCTCAAGCTCACTGCGTTATATTACTGGGCTTCAGGAATTGGATCGAGCCAACATTATTGGGGCTGATGTTTATTGTCCTGCAGTAACCGAACCTTCACATAAAGATCTGTATTGGTATGGCATCCATGGGGTAGAAATGTTATTTGCTTTGATGGGGCCTGACTGCCATGCTGTACGGACTATTCAGGAACAGGGTACTTCGCTTTATGTCGGTGAGTGGGGGGGCGGAAGGATTGCTTCGCTGCGGGGGATACGTGAGGGAAAAGATGATTTTGGCGGGACCGTATTTTTAAAAGATCGGATTGTGCACCTGGGACAATTTATGGGCTACGGTCCGTTGCTGGATAAAATCCTTCCATTTTTCGAAACGGGCCTAAGCCCGGTTGACGAAAAGGAAACCTTGGCAATATGCGCATTTATCGATGCTGCTCAAGAAAGTAAGTTAAACGGGGGAAGTACTGTTCAGCTTCAAAAATAGAGGCTGCAGCTTCAAAAATTGGAGCGTATCGAGTCTGCTTAATAATTACTTGCCACCGCAAGCAACAATGGACTATTAAAGATTGAAGCGGGGGATATGACGGTTTCGTTCAGGGGAACAGCATTGCCATAACGCTCTTTGAGCTTAGTTTTCACTTCGGGGCTACTTAAATCAAAATCCTGTAGTTTTTCAAGTTTCCCAACTTCAATGCCAGCTCCGCGCTGGTATATTTTCCAGATCAATTCGGAGCAATAGATCTTATCGTCAGACCATTCAAATGTGGCATCGTAATTTTTGCCGATAAAATCTTTACCGATCGCTTTCATTTTAGCCAATGTCGAACTGGTCAGTACCTGGCTTGCATTTTTGAGGCGTTTGACCGCGTAATGCTGCTGTTCGCCACGCGCAATCCAATGTTCCAGCTTCGTTACAGTTACAGGCTGTACGGCTTCCAGCACGTAAGGTTTGCCTTGCTCGTAAAAAATAATCCCACAATGGGAATACGGAGAACGCGTTGCCAATTGGATCGCCTTGCATTGCGGTGAAATAGAAGACTGAAAGATCATATCCCCATCATTGAACAGTGGTAATTTTGAATGGGCTTTCGATTGCTTGGAAACTATTGGCTTTTTTTGCGCATGGACGGGTTGCGTCAGCGCTGCTGTGATCACAAGGTAACTAACAAGGGATATGACGTAAATAAGTGTTTTTTTCATCGGTCAGTTTACGTAATTAATGGAATAGTTTGATGATTTTCTCAGACTTGGTTCTTTGGGCGAGCTGACTTGCAGTTAGCACCTCGGATTCATATTGGTACACGTTGTCCGTCGTGGCCCCTTTCTGTAAAAGATATTCTATAGCTATTTTGTTTTTCATTAGAATGGCTTTTCCAAGTAATGTGCATTGTGTGAAGCTATAATCCGTTTTAACTTCATCAATACCCAGCCTGTTCAGACTATTTAAAGAAGCATAACGGATAAAATTCATGTCGTTTTTTTCTATCGCGGTCTTCAGTACTTCGAAGTCATTGAATTGTCTATTTCTAGTCAGAAATATGCGGTAAAATTGTTTGGCAATTGCGTATTGCCCCTTTTCTAAAATCCGATGAATGGCATTGTAGCTAAATTCCTCTACCGTGGAAAACCCATGCAGCTGACTAAAAAATAATAGTATATTTTCCAAAGGGAGCTTGGTCGCTTCCAGCTGCAGCAAGCCATTGAGGTCATTTGTGTCAAACAGGGCCTCCAGGTATTTCAGGCTATCCAGCGCCATCGGGTGAACTGCCGGCTGCATGCCAGTTGGCCAATCTGAGGATTTGGATACAACAAATTTGTTATCGATAATTTTATATCTGGCTGAAATGGGGGGAGCATTATAGTTGATGATCGTTATCGCTGTATCGGATAGCTCATAGTGCTTTGATCGAAGATGCTCTACCGTGGAATTTCTAAATACCTCGTTTAAATCAATCTGGATTGTGCTGATTTGATTCTCTCCAGCTGACAAATTGTAATACAGTATTCCTTGATCGCTGATGTAGAAGGGCAGTCTGCCGCCTATCTGTTGCTGTGTATCAAACTCCTTCTTGTTTTGAGAAGAAAAAAGCACCGTTGGCAGGAGTGATAGCCAACAAAGTAGGCAAAGACCTGTTTTTAGCCATGGGCAATTAATAGGATAAAGTGATGGCATAATTAATCGTGGTACTGTTCTAAAAACTGATTGATCTGATTGGTTATACCGAAAGATTCTGTTTCCAATAAATTGATTTCAGCCTGTATCTCGCTTGTCGTTGGTGATAGGGTTAGCTTTTGGTAAACCTGAATATCCAGTTCCAAAACAGCCAATTGCAATGCTAAAAGATGCTTGCCCTCGGTTGTATTGAGCTGCAGCTCGTTGAAGGCATGTTTTAAACGTTCCAGTTCAGCAATTGTTTTTTGGAAGTCATTTTCATCGGCCTTGCCAAAGTTTGGATAGGCTTCTCCCAAGGTGCGAAAAGCATCGAGGTATTCTTCCTCGGACATTTCATAAATATTCGAATAGAGCATATTGTACGCATCGATGGCGTCAAAGGTCTCCGCATCCATTAAGTCTTCGCGATAGTCCTCGACCAATTGTTTGATGTCTTGAGATTCAATTTTTAAGATTGACTCAATATCTTGTTTGATAAGATTGGCTAATTCCATGCTTTATGCTTAAGTAATTCAAAATCTCTCCGCCCACAAATGTGCTGACAAAGAATTTTGTGACTATGGTATAGACAAAGATCATGTTTTATGGTAAAATTTCCATCCCTATAATCAGCTAATTTTTATTGAAACTGTCTCTCCGTGTTTTTTTATCACCGAAGTATCTCCTATAAGCATGTAAAACAGATATTTTCAGCACATTTTGCTGTCTTGCAATAAGGGTTTTTCTTTCTGCCGTCCATCAAAAGAAGAGCGGGAAGCTGTAGCAGCAAACGGGGAGCAGATAGGGGGCAAATTCTACCTTTTGACAGTGCTTGTTCAGTGATCGTTCAGTGCTTGTTCAGTGATGGCTCAGTGCAGACTGTATAATCACTGACTGATAACTGTCTAAATATTGATTAAAAATTGTTATTAGGTACTACATGGTATGTGTATGTTCCGGTTTTAATATTTATATTGATTATCGATACGCTAATCAGGAAATCAGATTCATGGTTAATATTTAGGAATGGTAGGGGAATGTTTGCGTTACACGATCTTCTTTAAATTATTTAATTGATTGTCAGTGTTATATGTCTTATTTTTGATTTTATGAGTAAAAAGTACTCAATATATTTTGCAGGCTTAAATTTAATCTCCATATTTGTTGAGTAAAAAGTACTCAAAAATAAAAAGTATAATTAAAAGCTATGATTGTATTAAATAAGCATCAGATAGTCACAGAGCAATTTCCAAATGGGGAGACAAAAGTGAAAGATTTTGATCAGTTGATCTTAAAGAACAATCTCATTGAATTTACTTATCAGGAGGATGGGGATTTAATCCGCTTGCTTTTTGTCAAAAAGCGACTGGACGAAGTATCCTCCGAATCTTGTCGCTTACTGATCCGTTATATGCCCTATAGCCGTATGGACCGTAAAATTGAAGGCGATTTGTTTACCTTACAGTATGTGGCTGATTTTATAAATAGTTTACAGTTTGATACGGTATCTGTTGTCGAGCCACATTCCAAAGTGACGCTGGAACTACTGGCAAACAGTGTAGGAATTTATCCGGCATTGGACTGGTTGCCACAATTAATGGAAAAACTTGATTTTTCGGAACAAGATCGGATTGTTTTCCCGGATAAAGGAGCCGCGGAACGTTATATTAACAGCGGTTATGAAAATAGCTGTGTTTTTGAGAAGAAGCGGAATCCACAAACAGGCCGAATCGAAGGCATGGAGCTTAAGGCAGGAGATATTCCACTTGGTGCAAAATGCATTATTGTCGATGACCTGTGTTCTGCAGGCGGAACCTTTCTTTGGGCAGGAAAAATTTTGAAAGAAATGGGAGCCAGTGTGGTCTATCTTTTGGTCACACATTGTGAGCCTCGCATTTTTAAAGGCGCATTGCTGGATGATGATTCACCGATAGCCTGTGTCTTTACCACCAATTCAATGATGGATACCGTCCATCCTAAAATAAATTATATCAACTTAACGAATGAGCACTATGTTTAAATCGATAAACAAAAATCCAATGCTTTGGACGGATGGTTATAAATTGTGTCATAAGGATCAATATCCAGATCATACACAATGGGTATACGAAACCTGGACACCACGTATGTCCCGTATAGAAGGTATTAGTCACGTTGTTTTCTTTGGACTGCAGGGTGCGCTGGCAGAAATCACCAATTCCTTCGACGAGAATTTTTTTGCACAGCCGGAAGAAGAAGTTGTCGCTGCGTATGAGGAAGCAATCGCATCTGTTTTTGAGCATACAAATGCTAATTTTGCCTCGACTCATGAGTCGAAACATATCCGCGATCTGCACCGGTTGGGCTATCTTCCGATCAAAGTCAATGCGTTGCAGGAAGGTAGTTTGGTACCCGTTGGTGTGCCGATGTTTACGATCGAAAATACACATCCAGATTTTTTCTGGTTGCCTGGATATCTGGAGACACAGTTGTCTGCTTATATCTGGTCACCGATGACTGCGGCGACAATAGCGGATCAGTATAAAAGATTACTGACGGGCTTTGCGGAAAAAACGGGTGACGTCAATAAAGTCTTTACCCAAGCAGGTGATTTTTCTATGCGTGGCATGGGCTCCCCTGAAACCGCTTATCGTACAGCTGGGGGGCATCTGTTGAGCTTCGGTGTCTCCGCTACATTGTCTGTTCGGGAGTATCTGAAATCCTACTATCAAGCAAAAAGTGATGTGATGATGTATACCCCGTCAACGGAGCACAGCGTAATGTGTTCCTATGGAGAAGATGAAGTGGAAGCATTTCGGCATCTGATCACCAAGGTATACCCAAGCGGAAATATCTCCATTGTATCGGATACCTATGACCTCTGGCAAGTAGTCGATCATGTATTGCCACAGTTGAAGGATCTGATTATGGCAAGAGAAGGTAAGGTCGTCATCCGACCCGATAGTGGCGATCCGGTAAAAATTATCTGCGGTGATGCGGCATCTGATCGCTGTACTGTCCGGAAAGGTATCGTCGAACGTCTATTTGAACTTTTTGGCGGCACGACCAACAGCAAGGGATTTAAGGAGTTGGATCCACATATTGGCGTGGTTTATGGAGATTCCATAACGGTGGATAGGGCCGATAAAATCTGTCAAGGACTGCTCGACAAAGGCTTTGCTTCCACCAATACCATATTAGGAATAGGCTCTTATACCTATCAATATGTCACACGCGATACTTTCGGTTTTGCACTAAAAGGAACTGCCGAAATTGTCAACGGAGAATTTAAAGCAATTCAGAAACGTCCGGCTACAGATACTGGAAACTTTAAGAAGTCACAAAAGGGTATGGTGGCTGTTGTATTCGAAAATGATGAATTTCGTTTAATAGATAACCTGAACCCACAAACTGTAGCTGAACTGGAAAATAGAAACTTGCTGCAAGAATGTTATTTGAACGGTGAATTTATTCACACGTCTAGCTTTGAGGAAATAAGAAATAGATTAAAAACTGAAACAATTCGAGTATATGGAAAATAGCGTAAACAAACCGTTTTTCATCCAGGATGAAAACGTAGCACAGTATGCACAATTAATGGCATCCTGGATTGCTCAGCAAGTGAAATTGGCTGGCCGTAAAGGACTTGTATTAGGAATGAGCGGTGGTATCGACTGTAGTGTTGTGGCTTGTTTATGCCGGCTTGCACAAGTAGATGTGCACTTGGTCATGATGCCCTATGGCAGCGATATGAATAATAGTAAAAGCCATCAGCATGCGATGGAGCTTATTCAGAAGTTTGATTTTCCGTATCATATATTTGATATTCAACCCGCAGTCGATGCCCTGATGATCCAGCGCGAGGAGTTTATAACGGAAGCCACAGCAGCAAACAGGGCCTTGAGTCTCGCCAATATCCGTCCACGTGTGCGGATGACCTATTTGTATCAATTTGCCCAACTGGGAAGCAGATTTGTCATCGGCACAGGTAATATGGCCGAAGCTACTGTAGGTTATTTTACGAAATGGGGTGATGGCGCATACGATCTGAATCCGCTGGCAATGGTCACTAAACAGGAAGTCTATACATTGGCAAAATACTTGGGCGTACCCGAATCTATCCAATATAAAAGTCCGTCTGCAGGTCTTTGGGAAGGGCAGACAGATGAAGATGAACTGGGGATGACTTATGCGCAAATCGATGGGTTTATTCTGAGCGGTACATCGGGTGACCTTGCGATAGACGAACTTATTCGTAAGCGTATTGAGCAATCTGCACATAAGTTTGCTGCGATACCTACGTTCAAAGGTTAATTTAAATAGTTAGGAAAGTCTACCCAAGCACTCTTTAGCAGGCAACAAGGGACGAAAACAGTGCTTTAAGGAAAATGATTTTTCTGGAAGAAAAAATTTAAGGGCTTCATCGTTCTGCATCATAAATGCTGCGTTGAAATAAATATGGATGTTAAGAAACTGAATAGTATGAAAACACAATTTGATCAGATTGTCGATGTTCAATATATCGCTACGGCCAAAAAGGATAATATTCCAAACATACTGACATTGGCGCAGGAAGAAAACATACAGCCGGCAGTCTTGGATAAAAGACGGACATTGCTTTTGGCGATAGATGTTCAGAACGATTTTATGGAATCTATTGGAAGCCTTGCGGTCAATGGTTCCAAAGCTGACGTACATCGCCTAACGCAGTGGATGTACCGCAATTTGGAATCACTAACACAAGTGATGTGCAGTCTTGATTGTCATTCGATGATGCAGGTTTTCCATGCCGACTGGTGGCTGGATACGGAAGGAAATCATCCGGAGCCATTTACCATCATTCGCTATGCGGATGTCCGCGACGGTATCTGGCGTGCTGCCAATGGCCATACAGCCTTATCGCTGGATTATCTTCAACATTTGGAATCTGAGGGGAAAAAACAATTGTGCATCTGGCCATACCATTGTCTGGAGGGAACCTCGGGTGCGCAGCTCGAGAGTCAATTTACCAATATGCTCTATTTTCATAGTGCTGTGCGTCAGGTAAAACCGATCTTGGTCTATAAGGGACAGGATCCGAATACGGAGATGTATGGTATTATTAAAGCCGAATATGATGATAATAAATTTGTAAACCATGCCGTACTTGACGCAATACGGACATACGACGCTATTTATATCGCGGGAGAGGCATCAAGCCACTGCGTATTAGCTTCGGCGGTGCAGATTTTGGAGTATTTTGAACATGATCGGTCAATTACCTCCCGTATTACTTTGTTGATAGACTGCATGTCGCCTATTGCGGGATTTGAAGAACAAACCCGAGTGCAGTTTGAGGCGTTAAAAGAAAAATATGGTATTCAGATCAAATTGTCAACCGAAGTAAATTTGTAGTACATGACAGTCTCTGTGAAAAAATATGCATACGAGTATCCGAGGCCAGCAGTTACCGTTGACTGTGTGATTTTCGGTTTTGATAAAAATCAGCTCAAGGTATTATTGACCAAAAGGGCAATAGAACCTTTCTTGGGAAAATGGGCATTTCCTGGCGGTTTTATCCAAGAGGAAGAAACAGCCGAAGATTGTGCGCTTCGTAAGTTGCAGGAGGAAGCCGGTCTCCAGGATATTTTCCTTGAACAGCTTTATACCTTCTCAGACTTAAAACGTGATCCACGCGGAAGAGTAATTAGTATTGCTTATTACGCTCTTGTTAAGCCTCAAGCATATGTATTGGAAGCAGGAGTGGACATTGAAGCTGTAAGGTGGTTCGGCGTTGATGAAAACCTGGATCTCGCTTTTGACCATCAGCAGATCTTGAGCGTCGCCATCGAAAGACTCAAGGGGAAAATACGTTATCAACCGATCGGTTTTGAACTTCTGCCTGAGCAGTTTACCTTGCCCGATCTGCACAATTTGTATGAAACTGTTTTGCAACGGTCAATTGACCGGGGTAACTTTCGGAAAAAAATCCTCAGCATGGGTTTATTAATCGATCACAGCGATAAGCAAAAAGATAGGCCTGCCAGGGCAGCGAAGATTTATAGTTTTGACAAGGTGAAATATAAGGCCCTTACTGAATCGGGGTTCTATTTTGAAGTATAGGTTTTAACGAGCGGAGCAGGCGGTAATGAAATTAGCTACTGCCTGCTTTTATTTCTGTCTGGTTTTAGTTATCCAATCTCGATCCATTTTTTTTCAAAATAGATATTGCACACCGGTATATCGGTCGCGTCTATGAATTTAGCTTCTACAAAATCGCCTTTTGTGCCAACATATTTTAGCTTTAAGCCTTTGCTATCTAAATCAGAGGTATCGTAATAGGCACCCAGTTTAAGCTGAAATGGATTGTCTTTCACGTCGTTTGTAAAAATGGAAAACAACAGTAATTTCGTTGAATGTGTATCTGCTTCCTCATAGCCAAAAAAGCGGTGATCCAAACGTATATTGGAATGCAGCCGTATGATGCTATCTTTAGAACTCAAGTTTACATAAGCTTTGGTGACTTCGTCAGATTCCTGTACACTTTTTGCATTGGCTTGTTCAATGCTATCCAGTTTGGAAGGTTTTGCCGACATACTTTCTTTTGGGGCAGTATCCTCGGCAGGCTTTTCCATAGCTTTGCTTGAGCTTATAGGTGTTTCCCCATGTTTTGGTTTTTCCTGACAAGCAATTTGCAAGGAAAGGAGTATCAATGCGCCGATATAGTAACTGTATTTGAAATGATTCATTGCGTTTTTTGTACAAAATCCAAACCAAAGTTGTTGAAAATAGAAGAGAAAAAAATCCCTGTTTTCCGCTAAACAAAGGAAATGATAAATCCGGTATTTTTACAACATTCGTATGATTCTATAGAATAAATTAGGGCAAGGCGACAGATGAACAAAAAGAAAAACTAAGGCATGGCACATCGCATTTATATTTACAATGTAAATCTCAGGACCAAAGAAACATATCCTTCTTATCTGGCCGAATGGAATTATGAAATTCCTATTCTCATGCGGCCTTTATTTTCCGCTAATATCCGATCTAAAGGTAGCCAGCTTTATGCAGATAAGGAAGATGGGATCGCCAGGCTTCGCTATTTTTATGCATTGTTGGCGGATAGGTATCAATTGCATTATAAAAAGAAATATTTTGAGCCTGTAAATAGGATGTTTGAATTTTTGGAAGCCCTGCCTTTCGATACATTTCAGATCGATGGACGGGATGTGTTTAGTATGAATGCGGAGAAAGATACCCAACAGGCTAAAGACTGGACGGAGGAAATTAAAATGCAGGCCTTATTGTATGAGCAAGCTGTCGATGAACAATCCTTAGATCCGCTGAATCAGTTGGTGGAAGATTCTGGTCATGCTTCTTTTTTAGATGCTCTTCAAACCGATTGGATTGATTATGGATTGGGATTATGGGCGGAAGAGCTTTTGCGGGAGAAAGGAGCTGAAGTTTTTGAAGAGGAAGGAAAACGAGGATTAAAAAATGCCAAAGGTGATCTTCTAATCCCAGCAGTTTATGATGAAATATTCGAATTCAATGAACAGGGGATTGCGGTCGTTGAACGAAATGGTCAATACGGCTATATCAATGCAAGCGGCTTCGAGCTGGTGCCCTGTCAATATCGAGAAGCTTTTGATGCCCGACATATCAACGGGAATAATTATGCGGAAGTGGAAGTTTCAGGAAAACGTGGGGTACTGCATATTGATGCCAAACAGTTGAGTATACCGGCAATCTATGATGAACTCGACTGGATCGCCTATGGCTTTTTAAACGCAAGACAGGGGGATGGCCATCTACTCCTTTCGGTCGAAGGACGATTAATTATTCCAGATCCGGCACCTGAGTCGTTTGTGTATGACTATAACAAACTGTTTTATAGCCGGCAAAAAGGAACGATAAAAAGACGGTATTACCAAATGGACGGGCAGTATTTGGGAACTTTTCCGGAAGGTAGCCTGGAGCCGCTAGCCAATCAATATTTTTGGATTAAACCAAATAAGCTACAGCCAAAAATTGCTATTATTAAACCGGATGGGAACATCTTGGATGAGGGAATTGACCGGATTATTGTGTTGGACGACTATCGAAGTGTCGCGTATCTCAAAAATAAAAGATGGCGGATTTATTCGCTTGAACAGGGGGTATTTCGACTGATGGATAGTCTGATAGACAACGTAGGAGTAGATAGTATACAGCAGCACCGTAAAGATATTTTTGTTGTAGGCTGCTCTCTAGGACAGGGGATTTATGATGCGCATCGAGGGCAATGGTTACTTGAACCTGCTACTGACCATCAGAAAATCGAACATTGTTTTTTGGATTTTATGCGCATACACTGTTCACAGGGAATGTACTATTTCGATACGAAGCTTAACTTTTGCAGTGAGCTTTACGATTATATCTGTTCGCCTTTTCATTATCCAACGCCCGAAGCAACCTCAGGCGAACTCTTGTTGCTTTTTAAAGGAGACAAGCTGTTTCGTCTCGACATGCAACGGAATATCGTTAAGATTCCAGAAACGGAATTTGGATATTTATATACGGAACGCTATCAGCTACGGGGGCGTGACCAAAGCTACTTTGTACAATTCTATCAAGCCTGGACCAAGCGCAAGGGTGATGGATATGAACAGTATTTCGACAATGACACACTGCTCGAAAAAGGAAAGAAGCTGGATGCTGAAGGGAAGGTCGCGGATGCCATTCGGCTGCTCACGATCGGCGCCGATCGCGGTAGTGCAGACTGTCAATACTTCCTTGGAAATATATATACAGATGCAGGCTACGAAGGGATGGATATCGCAAAGGGAAAGTCCTTCTACGAACAGGCAATGGCGCAAAATCATGCGCAGGCATGGAATAACTGGGCGTTCCTATATGCGACAGCGCATGGTGTTGAACTCGATATTCCGAAAGCCTTAAAAGGGTATCAGCAAGCTGCTGCGCTCGGAGAGGCACAAGCCATGAGCAACTTAGGGAATTGGTATTACGAGGGTGTCTATGTAGAACAAGACTATGCCTTAGCGTTAGACTACTTTAAGCAAGCTGAAAAAGCGGGCATTCCCAATGATGCGCAGATGGCCGAAATCTATTACCAAAGACAAGATTACGCGAACTTATTGCGTTATTTGAAAAGGGATACGGCAAATCAATTTGCAGCTATCTATTATGGGATTTTGTACGAGGAAGGACTGGGTGTTAAACAGAGTTTGTCAAAAGCCATCCGTTACTATGAACAAGCCAATGAAGAAAACGTGTACGCTTATGCTGTCAGTCGTTTGCTGCAGTTTTATGCTGTGCGCGGAGCTGCTGCAAACGCAGATAAATACGAGTTTTGGTTAAATTTTGCTAAAGAAAATGCTGTTGAAATTGATCAATAGCAAAAGAATTATTATCGCATAGAAAATGGCTCATCGCATATATATATACAATACGGATAAAAAGGATCAAGATTATTTCCCTCATTATTTGGGGGAATGGAACTATGTGATTCCCCCGCTCTTTTTTCCCTTATTTGCCGCTAATCCAAAGGCAAAAGGTACCTTAGTCTATGCAGAAAAGGAGCCGGGAATCCGCAAGCTTCGCACTTTTTATGATTTGCTCATTCATGAATACGGATTAAATTCCGATGCGCTGGCCATGGCAGCTATCGGGAAACTGTTCGATTTTTTGAACGGTTTGCCCTTCGATTACTTCCAGCTGAATGCAAGTGATGTATTTAACATGAGCGATGTTAAACATAGCCAACAGGCAAAAGATTTTGCATTTGAAATCTATGAGAAGAATTTGCCCTATGAAAAAGCAATCGAAAAACAGTCCATAGCTGAACTCGAATTTATTTTGGCACCCACTGGTTATACTTCTTTTTTAGCGATGCTTGAACTGGAATGGAGCAACTATGGCTTGGGCTGGTGGAATAGAGATGCGATTGATAGTTTGGATAATCAATTTTTTGAAGATCAGGGTCTTTGGGGAATACGCAATGCAAAAGGAGAGGTGAAAGTCGAAGCAAGCTATCAGGAAATTGGTGATTTTGATTATGAAGGGATCGCTGTCATAAAGAAAAATCAGCTGTTCGGTTATTTAAACAGGGGCGGAGAAGAAACTATTCCTTGTATTTATTCATCGGCAGCGCCGGCCCAATTTGGAGCTGGGGCGATCGTTGGTAAGGTGAGCTTAGACGAAAAATACGGATTGGTCAACGTCGAGAATGGAGAAATAATCATACCGCTTGATTATGATGAACTCGGAGATCTTGCTTCCGGTTATTATCAGGGGAAGAAAGATCAGCAATATTATATCATTGATGCCCAAGGCCTGCTCTTCAATGTTGTTGGTGCTGATAGACCGTTTGACATCGATTACGAAGGATTTATCTACCAAGAGATTTCCGGAAGTAAACTGCGCCAGTATTATTCAAACAAAGGTATTTTATTGGGCGTTTTTGCCAGTGGTGTATTAAGCGAACTGCTGTTCGATTTTTATGCAGTCAATTTGAATAACAAAAAGAAAAAATCAGTTTTGTCTCCCGAAGGAACGTTCTTGGTCAAGGATGTTGATATACTCAATGCCGGAAATGGCCGAGCTGCGTTATCCTTTGTTGATTCCGGCAGAATCCATCTGTATGATCTGGAAGCTCGGGCCTATGTATTGCAAGACCTGGTGATTCAATCCATACAAGGGGGGACTGATTTTGGTAATGGCGCCTGGGATTGTTATATCATCGAAACAACTGGCGGAAGAGGAATCTATCAGGCTGCTGAAAAGGCCTGGCTATTTCCGCTCTCAACGCACTATGCAAAAATTGTTTATGGTGTGATGGATTATTTTATTCTGAACGACAATGCGGGAAGGTATTACTACTATGACGTAGCGCAGAAGGCGCTCAGCTCCGCCTACGATTATGTCTGTGCAAGTGTTGATCATTATCAGGATCTGATGTTGCTGCAAGGTGACTTGCTGTATAAAAAAGGTTATGATGGCGTGGAAGTAATTCCGGAAGATCAATATGGTCAGTTTCTGAAAAAACTGGATCAATTGTCGGGGGGAAGATTTTGATGTATGTAATCGTTTTTTTGAGCGGTGGAAGGCTGCCAAGGGCGATAATTTTGAATCCAGTTATGATAGTTATACCTTATATCATATGGCCTTGGACTGCTGGCGGCAAGGCGATGTCGAGACGGCTATACGCTATTTTACCTTTTCTGCCGACCAGGGTAATGAAAGCAGCATGCATGAACTGGGGAATATCTATACAGATACCGATAACGAAGACAATCCTTTTTTAGATTTGGACAAAGGAATTCAATATTATGAACAAGCGGCCCAAAAAGATTATGCGGCTGCATGGAATACGATTGGTTACCTCTTTCAGTATGGTATCGGTTATAAAAAAGATCTGAAAAAGTCATTTGATGCGTACATGAAAGGAGCTGAACTGGGGAATGGCTATGCTTTATCCAATTTAGGCTACTTTTACTCAAGTGGAACCTACGTGGAAGAAGATCTAGAAAAAGCCCTCACGTATTATCAGAAAGCTGAATTAAAATTAGTGGAAAACAACAGGAATATAGCCTCTATCTATTACAGTTTGGAAGATTACGATCGCCTATTGGTTTACTTGAAACGAGATAAAGAAAACAGCTATTCCAATATTTATTATGGACTGCTCTATGATCAGGGACTGAAATTTAAAAAGGACAGCAAAAAGGCGATCGACTATTTTGAACGCGCCAATGACTATGGCGTTTACGAAAGCGCCACCGCTCGCTTATTGGATTATTACAAGAATGATCCTACAGTTAGAAATCAGGAAAAATTTGTCCATTGGTTAGCTTTTGCAAAAATCAATGAACTGGATATCGAACCGGATTTATTGCAATGGGATAACCAGTCTGAAGACTTAGGTGCAAGTCCTTCCTTTTTTAGCAAACTATTTAAAAAGAAAAAGTAACTCATGTTATCATCTGCAAATATAGATTTTAGTGGCATTCTCATCGACTTGATCCTGATTGTTTTTTTTGGATTTGGAGGGGTTTATACCTTAACGATGGGTATTGTGCATCTCGTAAAGAAAAAAACACGCACTGTAGGGTATTATTTTCTATCGTTTTTGCTGTCGGGCCTTATCGGGCTCCTGATTGCGGGATTGCTGGCGTTTCTGTGGGCGATGTCGCTTTAGCAAAGTTACAGCAGTGAAGTAAATTTATCGCAATGATCTTTTGACTAGCAGTGAAATGATCATTGCGATATCTGTGATTTCTATTAATGATTTTTGGCGTTGACAATATGCATGAGGTGGTGGTTGCAATGCCATGCATATAGACCTATGTTGACCTTTAAAGAAATTAATCGTTTGGTAACTGGATGAATAAAACCCCTTTCAAGTTGTTCGGCTGAAAGGCTTTTCAACAGCATGACCCAACGTTCATGTAAGCCTTCGAGCAATTTTACCGAACTTTCTATAGGTATTATTTTGGCGTCGGGAAGTTCGGACCACAACTTTTCTTCATATAATTTGATGGTTGGATCTTCTTCTGTTAGGGCCAATTTGAAGCGCACAAAGCTATTCATGTGGCTATCGGCACAATGGTGAACCACTTGACGTATCGTCCAGCCGTCAGGACGGTAGCGCTTCTCTAGCGCACTGTCCGTAAGGTCGCCGACTTCGGATTTTAACCGAGCCGGAAAATCTGCAATTGTCTTGATCCAGTCATTCAACAGGGGGCTGTCAATTACATCGGGTATCGCGAAACGACCTATGGGGTATCTGAGTTTTTCTAATTCATGTTGCATAACCTAAAATTACTTAAAATAGAGACAAGGTTCCTAATCTTTATGTTCATGTTTTCGATGAATATTTTTTTTCAATCCGTTCTTGTGCAAGCTGTAATTTGGATGCGATAAAGAATTGTGGTAATTTCGGCAAAATTGATAAGGACAAGAAGCCTCCCGTTTGGTTGGAGGATAATTGATCTTAGCATATAAAAGCACAAGAAATGAAAAGTCTAAAAGAACTGATTGATACAAGTAATTCGGGATGGAAGCTGGTTGACGGCTGGTTGAAGGAAGCGACAAATTCATATGAAGTGCTTCCTCAAAATCCTAAGCGGGCTGATGAGGAACTTTTAAGGGCACAAATTACGACAAAATCTCCCATGGGAGCCATTATTCATCAAACTGGTGGTATTTTAATCGATGGTGGCTGGTTGCGGATTTTAGGTTCTGGATCGCCGCAGCTGAACCGCGGAATTATGGAGTGGAATAAGGGTAAGAGCTTTGACAAGGAGGGCGAAAAAGGAGGATTTCTACTCATAGCCGACGATGTTTTGGGTGGTTACTTTGCCATCAATGCAGGTGCTCTGGGAGATGCTATCGGGCAGGTCTATTATTTTGCGCAAGATACCTTACAATGGGAAAGTTTGGAATGTGGTTATTCCGACTTTGTTTTTTGGACATTGAAAGGGGATATCAGACAGTTTTATGAAACATTCAAATGGAAAGAATGGCGTGAAGATGTCAAATCCTTGAATGGTAGTCAGGTTTTTTCGTTTTACCCTTTCCTATGGACTGAAGAAGCACGCGATTTTCGTAAAGTGGACCGTAAGCCAATGGCCATCGATGAGAACTACCACTTTACAATGGAATTCGCGGGTGGACGCTAATTGTTATTTCAATACGACAAACCTTCAGCTTAATGCTTTGATAAGTTGATAGGACAATAACACATTGTCCTATCAACTTATCATACAGGGGAAAATAGCCCTTAATAAAATTTAAACTGATTTATTTTGAAGGCTAAAGCTAACTTCGTTCAGTTTGACTAGTTGTATTTGTATTCCTTCTGCAAGACCAAGTTGCGAAGCGGCCTCCTTTCCCAGTTTAAGGACATGAAACCCTCTGCCGCGATAGGTAAAATTACATTCGTATTCTCCAGCGTTGATCATAATCCTTAATTTTTGGGATTTGGTTGGGAATAGGGGTTTAAATTCTTTCGTAATCCTTATTTGCGATTTTTTTACGTCATCTGCAGTGATCTTGTAGCCTTCTGAAGGAAACAACATGTTCGTGGGCGGAGTGTCAGCTGTAGGGGTTGCCGTTTCTGTTTTTTGCTCCTGAATTTCCTGGACTTTTGGCGCTTCGTTTTGTATCGGTTCAGAACTTGTTGTGTCCTGACGTTTCTTCTCTTGGCGCCCTTTCTTTCTATTGTTTTGATTTGCAGTTTTTCCCGCAGTTTCTGTAGGCGGTACGGAAGGAGTAGGAGTAGAAGGAGTTTTGTTCTCGGTTTCCGCTGCTGTAGCCGGGCTTGCCATTGCTAAAGGCCGTTTAATAATATTACGGATGTAATAGTGTTTTATACGCGATTTGTCGGTATTGCGTTCCTCAATTTCAAAATCTTCCTTGTAGGCTTTGAAAAGGTGGGACATCTTGTTGTATCCGTAATTTCGCGCATCAAAATCAGGTTTCCTCTTATTGAAAAGACTTCCAATTTCGCCAAGGAAAGCCCAGCCATTTTCATCTGCAGTATCATCGACGGTGTCCTTTAAAAGTTCCAAAGTCTCCTCGTCTAATACGGCAATACTTGTTGGATTGTCAACTGGAGCAGGTTTGGGTGGAGTTTGTTGCTTTTTCTTTGCGACCGTTTCTTTCTTTTGATTTTTTTCAAAAATTTCGACATAGATGAACTTATCGCAAGAGGCAATAAAGGGTTTGGGTGTCTTTTTCTCGCCGATACCGATTACCAGTTTACCGGATTCCCGTAGACGTGTGGCCAGTCGGGTGAAATCGCTGTCGCTGGATACAATACAAAACCCATCAACTCGGTCTGAATGCAGAATATCCATGGCATCAATAATTAATGCAGAGTCAGTAGAATTTTTGCCTTGGGTATAACTGTATTGTTGTATGGGGGTAATTGCGTGGGTAAGGAGTTTGTCCTTCCATTTTTCAACATAAGGGTTGGTCCAGTCTCCGTAGATGCGTTTGATGGTCGGAATTCCATATCTTTTGACTTCATTCAAAATCTCTTCGATCTTTCGATAAGATACATTATCCGCATCGATTAGTATTGCGATTTGCAAATCCCCGTGTTCTGCCATAGATATTTAGTTTACTTTTTCAATATTTAAATTCCTTTCTATTCTTATGGACTGTCTCATCCGAATATATGTGTTAAAAATACGGTATTGTTAAATAACTTCTTGAATTTTTTGAGAATTAATTTAAACTGTATTTATCGAGAACAGGAAATTAGTTGCTTTTGTTTAAGACTGGAGATATTTATTACGTTTGCGGGGCGGCGAAATAATTTGACGGACAGTAAAAAGAAATAAAAAAAGGTTTTCAAACGGGGAGAATGAAAACCTTAAATAACCAATTATAAACCTAAATTATGATGACACAAAGATAGTGTAAATATTACACACGTGCAAATATTCGTTAATGTTTTTTAAAAACATCCTGAATTTTGTAGCTGTTTAGCTACAAACTACCTGTAGCTGGGCCAAAACTAGTCCATTATAAAGCTCGAAGGTCTATATTTCATCACCGCATAAAAGCTATTGGTAAACGCTTGGACGCTTTGATAGCCAACTTTATAGGCGATTTGAGAAATCGTGAATTGTTTTGTGCTTAAAAGTTCCAGGCTCTTGATAATGCGGAGCAATTGTTGATATTTTGCAAGTGTCATGCCTGTTTCTTTTTTAAAAAGACGCTCAATTGTTCGGAGAGAAAGATTAGACAAGGTCGCGATCTCATCCATTCTGATCGCTTCTGTATAATGATCATGCAGGTGATTGAGCACAGTCTGTAGTCTATTTTCATGCGGGAGCGTAATCTCCAATTGGAGCAATTGTGTGCCAAAATAGGGGAGCTCATTTAGCAATGCGCCTAGAAATGCTTTCTCCTGTTGATTTTCTTCCATCAATTTTGACCATTTTTCAGTATATAAAATCATTTCCCGTAATACTTTTGGTGCAGAAAATATCTGCACTTGGTTGAAAAAAGGATCTTCTTGTGTGATGTCAAAAAAAAGGACCATCAGCTTGATGCGTTCCGAGTGGGAGTTGGTCTTATGTAATGCACCTGAGGGAATCCAAGCAACGTGATTTTGGGGGAGTAGGTACATTTTTCCTGCGACAGTAAGGTATTGAAAACCTTGCTCAACATAAATCAACTGACCTTTCCGATGACTGTGTAACTCGTCGTCGTGAATCCAGTTTTCTTCAAACCAGACAAAGGTAGATTTTTGGATACGCTCAATTGTCAATGTATGATTGGTAGGATTCATGTCGTTTTAAATTAAATCAATGGCAAATTTAATTAAATTTCTAGGGATATCTTTGCAACCGATCATCAAGTGTTTAGATAAGTTTTTAGGATGAAAGAAAATGAAAAAATACCCACAGCTGTCTCCTGGAGCTGGTTATCCGTCTTGGTTGTTATATTAGTCTCAACCAATCTACGATCGCCAATTACAGCGGTGGGTCCTGTACTCGGACAGATCAGTGACGATTTACAATTGAATAGTTTTCAGAGCAGTTTATTGACGGCAATTCCGCTTTTTATGTTTGCGAGCTGCTCTGTTGCTGTGAGCCGCTATTCCCATACACAGGGGATGCATCGTTTTTTACTATTTGGTTTAGTCGTGTTGAGTGCTGGAATAATACTTCGGGTATGGGGCAATATTCCGATGCTGTTTACGGGATCTTTTTTAATCGGTCTAGGGATCTGTGTTGGCAATGTCGTGACACCGGGCTATATTAAAACCAATTTTCCGAAGCAGATCGGACTGATGACTGGGATTTTTGCAGTTGCTATGAATCTGACGGCTGCTTTTGCTTCGGGCTTCAGTCTGCGATTGGGCGAGTGGACGGGACTTGAATGGCGGGGCTCTTTGGGTGTCTGGGTGACCCTGGCATTGTTATCTATTCTGGCTGTCTTCTTTGATGGCCTGCGTAGCCAGAAAGTCCGTACTATAACAAAAAACAAACAAGGAGCAAATGGAATTGGGCATATCTTTAGATCGCGATTAGCCTGGTATATCAGCCTATTTATGGGCATTCAGTCATTAGTATACTATAGCTTGATTTCTTGGCTGCCCAAGGTGCTGGTCGACTATGGTATGCCTTCGAAAGATACCGGCTGGTTGCTGTTTTTGATTCAGATTGCGATGATTCCCATTATGTTCATTGGACCTATTTTGGCAAATCGAATGAAGGATCAGCGTCTTTTGGCAAGTCTTGTTGCTATAGGCATGCTGGGAAGTATCTTTATATTTTGGCATTACAAGCTTCAAGGAATTTATGTTGCCGCTATATTGCTGGGACTTTCCAATGGACTGTCGTTTAGTCTGTCCATTCTTTTCTTTACCCTAAGGGCCAGATCAACGGCTAATGCGATCAAAATATCAGGCATGGCACAATCGATCGGTTATCTGCTTGCGGCATTTGGTCCACCGGTATTCGGTAAACTACACGAAATAGATGCTACCTGGAATTCTTCGTTTTATTTTCTCGCTGCAAGCATTTTACTCTTATTGTTTGCCGGATGGAAGGCCGGAGAAGACAGGTATGTAGCGGAAGATTAAATGAAGGCCACAGCAGCTATCGGCATATAGCTATTGCTGATGTCTGCTGTGGCCTTTTGTCATGAGCTCCTAGGAGGCTCGCTTTTAAAGCTTGTTATTAATCCTTGAGAATTGCAAATTCGATGTATGTGGCATTGTTCACGTCATGAAAAATCCGTTGGGTGGCTTTCCGGAAATCCGCTTTTGTAGCGGTGTAAGGCGCTAAAAATACCTGCGGATTGCGTTCTGCCAAAGGAAACCAGGAATTCTGTACCTGAACCATGATGCGGTGACCTTTTTTAAAGGTATGTGCAACATCAGGCATTTCAAAATTCACCTTTTCCACCATTCCCGGTGTCAGCGGCTGAGCTTTTTCAAAACCATTGCGGTATTTCCCAGCCATGATTTCTCCACGTACCATCATTTGGTATCCGGCCATTGTTTTTCCCTGATAGCTTGGTGCATCGTTGGGATAGACATCGATTAATTTGACGACATAGTCTGCGTCTGTTCCTGTTGAAGAGACTTTGAGAAAGTTTTTGATTGGCCCTACAATCGTTAGATCTTCTGTCAAAGGTTCCGTTTGATAAACCATAACATCAGGGCGACTAGCTGCAAAACGTTGATCATCAACCATATATTCCCGCGTGCGGTTTTGAATCAGCCCACCCTGATGCGGAACAGGTTTATTCGGGTCTGTCACATATTCATCCCAGGAATCTGTACGTTGAACTTTGTCAAATCCAAGTTTTCCCTGCGGTTGGAAGTAGAGTTTTTTTGTTTCTGTATTTTTAGGTGGCCATTGTTCGAAATGTTTCCACTCGTTGGTTCCTGAGACAAAAATATTGGCTTCAGAAGGAGCGAAGTTTCCTTCACCTTTCAAATGATATTTAAAAAATGGCTGTTCAAATTGTTCCTGGTAGGTAATACTGGTTTTTTTCTCAAATTGGATATCACCCAAATAGTTTCCTTCTGCCCGAACCCAGCCGCCATGATACCAAGGTCCTGCGACTAAAATCGAGTTGTTTTTTTTACTTTTATCCTCAATCGATTGGTAGGTCTTAAATGTTCCATAAGCATCTTCTGCATCAAAGAAACCGCCGACGACCATCACTGCTGGTTTCACCTCCTGTAAAGAGTTGGTGATCACACGAGATTTCCAAAAATCGTCGTAATCGGGATGTTTAAACAAGTCATTCCAGAATTGAACAGAATCGCCAAAATACTTCTCTTTGAGTTCCCGTGCTGTCCCTGCTTCTAAAAAGAAGTTGTATTTGTCGGCTTCTTTGATCTGAATTTTGCTTTTAAATTGATCTGGTGTAATGGGTTTAGGGCGCGGGACACCAAAGGTTGACATAAAAGTGAATGCATCCTGAAGAAACAATACGCCATTATGATGGAAGTCATCGCCGATATACCAATCTGTTACCGGAGCCTGCGGAGAGACTGCTTTCAAGCTGGGATGTGTTTTGACGAGCCCCACTGTAGAATAGAAGCCCGGGTAGGAAATCCCATAAAGTCCAGCCTTACCATTATAGTTTTTAAGATTCTTCTGTAACCAGTCAAGTGCATCGTAGGTATCCGTACTTTCATCGATTGCTTTTTTATCCTTGCTATGTGTAGTCGGGCGTATATCCTCAAAATCACCTTCACTCATCCACTTGCCACGCACATCCTGATAGACGAAAATATAGCCCTCACGCATCATTGTCGGGAAGTTTCCCAAGCTTTTTTTATAATCGTTTTGACCATATGGAGAAACCGTATAGGGCGTTCTATTGAGCAGAACCGGATACTTTTTGGATTTGTCTTTTGGGCTATAGATAGCAGTAAACAACTTTTTGCCATCTCTCATCGGGATTGCTACTTCGCTCTTTTCATAATGATCTCTAACATAAGCCGAGTCGGCAGCTGTTTGAGCATGTAACTGGCTTGCGCATAAAAGCGATAAAGTTAGGTACGAAATTGTATTTTTCATTCAGATAATTATTTGTTCGGTACTTTCTTTGATGTAAACTATGATACTTCCGGTTTCGTTTTTAGCAATGCTATGGAGACTTTATATGTTAGGCTGTATGTGATACAGTTAAAATTTGTCGTTGCACTATCCTTGGGCAGGCTATTTTTCCATCGATACGTGAATGGCCAATAGCTGTCGGTTTATTAAATGAGCGATACATTCATTGCTTTTATTTAAATTTTAAGCTAAAGGTAGTGCTCGTAAAACCATTTTCCAATTTTATTGTCATATTTACAGGAAATAGAAAAAGAAAAATTGACCAATTTTAAAGAAAGAAAAACTTTTTTTGGATGGAATTTGGATTAGTTTTCGAATGTTGATATATTGAGTAAAATTAGCGGAATTTGTTTTTTGGGTTAAGAAGTTTAGCTAAAATCGTTTAATTTCAGTCAGATGGAATGGTGGAATCCTAAGAATAATTCATTTTCGGATTATTTCTTTAGGTTTCGAATGGGCTTTGTATTGGTAATTGTCACGATTTTATAAATAAAGTGTGGGTTGGTATGAAATATGTTTTTTTAAGCTAATTTTAAGAATTATTTTATCATAATACATCAATTAAATAACAATTTAAGTATATAGAATTAATATGGGACAACAAGTGAAAGATGCCAATGG
>JAIRVH010000217.1 GCA_031253985.1 Sphingobacterium sp. | reverse complement strand
TGGTGCAAAGATAGGGAGTTTTCTAACAAACTTCCAAGCCTTTTGTTCTTATTATTTTCATTTTGGACCTAACTCGCTGTCAGGATGGGAGATTCTTTTTGGTTTCTGGCCGAGGGGGGCGCAGAGGGTGGGGAAAAATGGCTGATCACAGGACTGCAGAATAACCGGTTTCATAGCTTGCACTTTCTTACCCTCCCCTTCCCGCCTGCTCCCTGCTGGGGTCCGGGCGGGGCCGGAACAGCTTCGGGGCACGTTCGGGACAGCCTGTGGACAGGTTCGGTCTGCCAGCGTGCTGCGTCCGTGTTCCTTCCGTGTTGCATCCGACTATTACCCTGTACCCACCCCGCTACCATCACGGACAGATGGCGTTCCGAGGGCGAACATGCCCCCCGAATGCCCCGACCAAGGGCCAACGCAGGCCCGAACCGCAGCCGAAAAACTCCGCAGCAACACTGTAAACACGCAAACAACTCGGAAAAACACGCTATAAAGACTTAAAAAGAATTTGGGGGCGGCAGCATCAGACTGGCAGTGCCCTGATTTAACGATGCAGCGGAGCAGCGCTTGTTTCGCTCACCCCGCAGGTTTAAGGCGATATTTAGGTACGCTTCATTTAGCCATAATACACACTGAATCCGTGTTGAGTCCGAAGTGAGTCCGTGTTGAGTCTGTGTCTGACACGCAGATAGCTCTGTGACAGTATCCCCACAACCCGCTTGAACAGTACTTAAAGTAGGTTTGGGGATGGAATGAAGACTAGATAGACCCTGAATAAAGACCGAAAAGCGCGATATACTCGGAGTGACACCGCATAAAAGAGACTAAAAAGTATTTTGCCTTACGGATTACCAGCATCAGTCTTTGCATCGCCTGAATCCGGATTGTATCAGAATTTACCTAGGATTTTCCTATCCTGTCGTTTTTTCTTGCAATTGCATCCGCTTCCTACAGGAGGTTCAATACTGAACTAAAACACAGGCTATACCAACTCAGATGACAGACAAGCATAAAAAAGAATAAACTTAAGGCTACATATTGCATCGTCAACATAATTAAGCGTACGGCCAACGACCAAAGTCTCATTTGGGTACAGCACTAAACAGTATGTAGATTCCCAAGAATTGACTGTAAAAGGAACAGTCTTTCGGGTTAATGCCCAACTAACATGCCGGTTAAAAAAAATAGTAACAGTAGAAGTGTGCGAAATCGGAAGATTAGAAAACAGAAATGGAACTAAAACCAGCTAAGGCTGATTCGCAAAAAGGAAATTACGATTTCTCCTCCGCTTTGAAGACCCAAAAGCGTTGAAGCGTATAGTTAAATCCCAGAGAAACGAGCAACTCTACAACAAGTTTTGAAAACAGAAAATTCAGATGATATATATCAACCAGAAAATGAATACCGGTAGACTTCAATGCAATGCTGCCGCATACAACAATCACAAATTTCCATAGCTGACTCCTCACAGACTTTTGGGTGCTGCCAAATGACCAATAACGATTGATCAAAAAATTAACAACAGCGCCAAGGCTACCACTTATCGCATTAGAAAAAGGTGCACTGATATGAAGCAGCTTATAACAGGCTGAGTACACTCCAAAATCAAACAATCCGCCTAAAAAGGCGGAAAGTTGAGCTTTTAAAAAAGTAATAACTTTTGAAGACATCGCTAAATAGCCTCCTCCTGCTGTTTTTTCAATTTATCCTCTTTATCTTTTTCATCACCTAATTTAAGAAGTAGGCGCGTATCGTTTGTATTAATGATAAAAAGTGCAATGCAAATAACTAACACACACCAATTAATAGACCCAGGCATTAAAACTTCCAATAGCATGACCAATGAAATAATCACACGAATTTCAGTCGGACCTAAAATTCCAGCATCTATTGTATATTTATCTGTAATTCGGTATCTAAGCTGAGAAATGATCATTGCCCAGCCGTATAAAGCCACCAAGGTGAATCCAAGATACTTGTAATCCCCCACAGTATACAGCACATACCCTAATCCAATAAACACTGTGCTGATCCAATCCATTACAATATCCAATGCAAAACCGTACCATCGACGAGATTTATTGCGATAAAATGCAATACGGCCATCCAATGAATCACCAAACCATTGTACGAAAAAACCGGGAATTCCTAAAAGTAAATAACGGATATCAACATATTCCGCCAATATAAAGCTGCCCAATATCATTAATGAACCTAAAAACCCAATTGCCGTAAGCCCATCCGAAGTAATCCAATTTGGAATCCGGGGAACGAGATACGAAATAAGCTTTTGTTCAGGTTCACTTAAGATATTTGTTCTCTTTCTATCCTGAAAAAGTTTTTTATTTATTTTTAACTCACTCATTATCTGCGATTATAGCCATTTATTTTCTTTATACCAAGCCAATGCTTCCATTAAGCCCTTCTTCAAATCATATTTAGGCTGGTATTGTATCTGACGTTGGGCCGCTGAGATATCACAGCCCCAGTTTTCAGCTGTAAGCTCATTCAGCCGTTCCGGATACAGAACGGGTATTGCTTTAGAATTTTTATACAAACGTTCAAAAATAACAGCGATAGTCTTCACGACACCCAAAGGAATATGCATACGGACCATTTTCTTCTGGCTAAATTCTTTGAAAAACTTAGCCAGCTCATAACGGCCATATACTTGCCCATCGCTGAGGTTATACACCTGTTTTCCACCTTGGTCAAAACGGCAGGCATGAATAATTGCCTGCACCAAGTCAGCAACATAAATAAAACTAAGTTTTTGAGGAGAGCGGCCAACATAGGCATCCAAACCTCCGTTCATTGTTTTAAAAACAATAAAAATATCCTTTTCCCGAGGGCCGTATACCGCAGTAGGGCGTAAAATCGTTAGTGGCTGATCTTTGAAATCATTCAACGCGAGCTCCGCTTTCCGCTTGCTACGACCGTAGGCCGTAACAGGGCGATAGGGATTGCTCTCATCGATAAGGCTAGCATCATAGCTCACAGGACCTATCGCCGCGAGGCTACTTACGAAAACAAATCTTTTGATTGGATTTTTCAAAGAAAAACAAGCAGAAGCCAAGTTTTTGGTGTAACCAACATTGACTTTTTCGAAATCTTCTTCATGTTTGGCACGAGTCATTGCCGCAGCATGAACAACATAGGTGTAATTTTCCGCTTCCAGCAATTCCCTAATGGATGCTTCATCGGAGAAATTCGGATAAACAAATTTATCCACCACGGAGCGAATTTCCGAGACATCACTTGACTTCCTCACCGCAGCATGAACTTCCATTCCTGCCTCCTTCGCTGCTGTTGTCAAATGATAACCTACAAAACCACTCGCTCCGGTGATTAATATTTTTTCTATCATAATGATTTTTGATACAAACGATAACGTTTGTACAATTCTCCATTCATTTGTTCGATGGCATGGTTCATCATATAATTATGTTCCAACATCCATGAACATTCGGCGCCCTTAATATTGGAATCTTTTGATTCCTTAATAATTCGTCCATATAAACATGCTTCGATACCTAATTTCCGGTAATCTTCCAACACACCCAACATCAATACACGAAGCAAATTAATTTTTTTCTTCCCAAACAATAATTTAAAAATACCTGTAGGAAGTAAACGTCCACGCTTCACTTTGATAAGGATCTGGTTAATATCCGGTATACCCAAACCAAAACCAACAAGCTCTCCATCTTTCTCTGCCACGATAGCAAAACGTGGGTCGAGAATCATTTTTAGATCCTTAGCTGTATAGTTAAATTCGTCTTCCGTCATCGGAACAAATCCCGAATTCTTATCCCAGGCTCTATTGTAAATGTCACGGACTTTCGCGGCTTCATTTTTAAAATCCTTCACATTGAATTGACGCAATGTAATACCAGATCTTTTCAAACGCTCCTCTAACCTATCCAAAAGCAATACAGAGCGTTTATCTGCAGACTTTTCCATCACCAAATAGGCTCTGAGATCCACCTTATGCCCATAGCCCGCATTCGTAATCAGGTCGATGTAATAAGGCGAATTATAAGGCATCATGGCTACAGGAGGCTTATCAAAACCTTCAACCAATAAACCAACGGTATCATTGGTCGATAAATTGATCGGACCGACAATTGTATCCCCACCTTTCGCTTTAACCCATTTCTCTGCGGTCTCAAACAACGCGTTTGCGACCTCTTGATCATCTATACAATCGAAAAATCCCCATTGCCCTTCATTCACATGATTAAAGGCATTATGGTTGTTGTTCCAGATTGCACAAATACGGCCAACAATCTTATCGTCGCGATAAGCCAGAAAAGGTTGTGCTTGGGAATGTTTATAAAAGGGATGCTTATCAGGGGAAAGCAGATCGTTTTGTTCAAGAAATAAGGCAGGTACATAATTAGGATTTCCCTCATAGAGACTATGAGGGAAATCTATAAAAAGCCGTCTTTGTTTCTTTGTTTCAACGGGTATAATCTGAATCATATACGATTAGATTTTATATTAATGTTTCAACTTCAGCTTGTTTGAATACTTTAACCATCTTCTCAATAGCTTCGTCGATTTGGTCATAAGTATGTGTCGCCATCAATGAGAAACGGATCAAAGACTCTTCAGCAGGAACAGCCGGAGAAACAACTGGATTAACAAATACACCATCATCTTGGAGCATTTTAGTTACCCAGAACGTTTTTTCATTGCTACGAATAAAGATAGGTAAAATAGGACTTTCCGTAGCTCCTAAATCAAATCCATGATCTAATAATTGTGCTTTGGCATAATCTGTATTTTTCCACAATTTTTCTATATGCTCTGGTTCATTTTGAATAATTTCCAAAGCTTTCAATGTTGAAGCTACGGAAGCTGGCGTCATTGAAGCACTGAACATCACAGAACGTGCATTGTGTTTTAAGAAATCAATTACATCAGCGTCACCTGCCACAAATCCACCTAAAGACGCCAAAGATTTACTAAATGTACCCATGATCAAGTCTACATCATCATTAAGCCCAAAATGCGAAGCCGTACCAGCTCCTTTGTGCCCAATAACACCTAAACTGTGTGCATCATCCACCATAACGGCAGCATCAAACTCATTGGCAATCGAAGTAAGCTCAGGCAAATTAACAATATCACCCTCCATACTAAAGATACCGTCCGTACAGATTAACTTCGCACTATCCTCAGGTAGGCGAGATAATTTCGCACGTAAGTCCTCCATATTGTTGTGACCGTATTTGATTACTTTAGAAAAAGATAAACGGCTACCATCAATAATGGATGCGTGATCGCGTTCATCTAACAAAATATAATCATTACGTCCCATTAGACAGGACAAAGGACCTAGATTTGATTGGAATCCTGTACTAAAGAGAATAGCGGCTTCTTTACCCACATAAGCAGATAATTTTTCTTCCAGTTCCACGTGAATATCCAACGTACCGTTTAAGAAACGAGATCCAGCACATCCAGTACCATACTTTTCCAAAGCATCTTGCGCTGCTTTTATAATACGCGTATCAGTTGTTAACCCTAAATAAGAGTTAGAACCAAACATCAATACACGTCTACCATCGATTTTTACTTCGGTATCTTGTTTTGATTGAATAGGTCTAAAATAGGCATATAAGCCCTTAGCTTTCAACTCCTCAACAATCTTAAATTGCGATATTTTTTCGCCTAACTTTCCTTTACTCATGCGATAAAAAGGTATTTCTAAAACTATTTCTAACTTTTAGATGTTATTGTAACAAACAAAATTATCGAATTGGACTTTTATATAAAAAACTCGGCCTCCGATTAAAAATCTGCTATATCCACAATGTAAGTTGAAATTCTACGTTGTATATATTCACAATAATTCCAAAAAACGTTGCAAACATACGAAAACATAATCTGACTTTCACTTAAATTTAGTCATATTTTTAACACATCGCCCAAAACAGTTAATTTTATTTTAATACTCCGCTAACATCTATCCACACAATTCTACTTTAAAATAAGACAATTTTAATAATTATATTTGCGAACTTTAAATTATCCTATAATTAGTTACATTTAGGTTCATTGCAATAGCAATGGTATAGACTTACTAATATACAACAATATATGGCTTTATCTTCAGATATCAATATAAAAAATAAAAAAGCTTCTTTTGAATA
>JAIRVH010000158.1 GCA_031253985.1 Sphingobacterium sp. | reverse complement strand
CTAAATTATGAAACTGGTGAAATTAAAATATTTAATGTTTTACCATACATCTCAGGTGAATGGTATAATGAATTGTATAATAATAGTTATTTTAAATCTGTCAAATTAACTTCAAATGGGTATGGAATTGAATGGAAGAATGGTCAGGATATTGCTCCTCATGAATTATATGATATGAGTATTGTAATGAAAAATTGATAGAAAGCAAATATTACATCGCCTAACAAACGGTATACGCTTGCGGCGGGACAAGCCCGCCTCCAGGGTTTCCGTTCGGCTAGGTCATTCCGCTTCGCTCCATTCCCACGCCTCACTCCAACCACATTTTGCCAGCCCTGGTCTTGCTGCGCAAGCCCTTATTCGGGCTGTCAAAACGTCGTAAACCTGGAACGTTAGACGAAATAGGGGCTAAATTGCCAAAATCGAATAACTACTATAAAAACATAGTTGACAAGCAGATGTGCATATCTTTACAATGCATCATGGTTAATTTATCTGAAAAAATAGACATGATAAAGGCTTCTATCCTCAAAAATGTATCTGCCAAATACATATATTTATATGGCTCATACGCAAATGGCAATCCAACAGAAGATAGTGATTTAGATATTTATCTGGTTACTCCTGATAATGTTCCTAATATTTTAGAAGTTTACTCAAAAATAATGGTAGATTTAAGCTTAAAGAAAATATTTTTTGTTGATTTATTACTGAACAGAGAAAGTGTGTTTAATAAAAGAAAAACCGAAAACATTCTTGAAGAAACAATTTTCCAAAAAGGGAAATTAATATATGAAAATTAGTGACGTAATAGAATGGATACAAATCGCAGAAGAGGATTTTTATTCTGCGCAATTATTAAGCCAAGCAACTTTACGAAAACCAAATGAAATTATTTGTTATCATTGTGCACAAGCAATAGAAAAATACTTAAAGGGTTATTTGACATATAATGGAATTTTACCTCAGAAAACACATAATTTGCTTTTGTTGCTTGAATTTTGTATAGGAAATGATCATCAATTTGAAAACATTAGAGAGGAATGCGGATTTTTAAATAAATTCACTAATGAAGTCCGATATCCACATCGGATTGAAATAAAAGAAGAAGATGTAATTTACTCCATTAATGCTGTAGAAAAGATTAAAAACATTGAACCAATAAAAAAATTAAAAAATATTGTTGAAAGTAAAAATTAATGTAGTACACCCCTACTTCGTCTAACAGGTCTGTTTACGCTTCGGCGCTGGAGCGTCTCGGCCTCCATTCGACTAGGTCGGTCGCTTCGCTCGCTCCCACGCCTCATTCTAGCACATAAACGGCGGCGGCCTTGCTACGCAAGCCCTTATATGCCGCCGTTTACATCGTAAACAGCCGGAACGTTATGTGACATTGGGGTTGGCGTAAGTTCAGTAATTCTCCATTTACCCATCAGGCTCATCTTCTTGAGAAATAAAACCGATAAATTCTTCCCAAGTCTCGAATAAATATCGATTGATAATTATTCGTAATCCTGCAAAAAACTCATCCCGCCGTCGAATGCTCTTTCGGGCCTTCTGGTATCCTTCATCCAGTAATAGCATTACTCCATGCATCTGAAACGCAAGCAGGTTTAATATCACATAGATTTCACAGGCATTTTCCTTCCCATGGCCAAAATTATGATCCAAATGATATCCGTGGTGTTTTAATACATTGTTGTGTTCGTTCTCTATCTTCCATCGGGCACGGGCACTTTCCGCCATCTCTACCACATTCTTTTCATCTATCTCTAGATCTGTCACCCAGCTGTTCCGATATGTTACCTTTTGCTTCTCCTCGTTCCATATCTCCAACAATAGATAATTTACTAAAAGTGTCGGCTGTTCCTGGCGTATCTCAAGGCCATTATACCATCGATACCGGTATTCAAGATGATGTCGTCCAGTCCATGTCTTGACCGTTTTCACCTTCATACACTCATCATCTATCGAATCATATAGCCATTTGTGGCTTTCACCCTTGCATGTAAATAAAAAATGCAGCCCTTTCTCCAATACTTGTGTGCATGTGGGGTAATCAGAGTACAAATCGTCTCCTAATAATATAGGATTCAGCCATTTATAACTGTCACTATTGCTTTCTAGCCACCTTTTCGCTGCATTCCGCTCGCAATCCTGCTTCTGACTCCCGTCTTCGTTATGGATAAACTCAGGATTAAGTGGTAATACCGTCCCTTCTTTCCCTTTTACCAGTACCGCTGCTACCATGTCGTGATAGTATAAGGTTTCTCCGTCTTTCGTTTTATGATGCAGACAGTGTATACAGTTAATGGTTGTTGATTGGTAAAACCATACCCCATCCAGTGCTACAAGATGGTATTTCCCTAAAACCTGGTATTTATCCAAAGCTCCGTATTTTGCTGCTGCCTTTAGCCCTTCATTAAAAACATCCTTAAAATCGCTGGGTTTTACATTATCCAAAAGTCGTGTCAAATGGTTGGCACTTGGAATCTTGTTTACCTTAAGTATCGTTTCGGCATTGCATCGTTCTTTTTTCTTTTTCAGCCGTTCCTGATATTCTAGCATTGAAGGGTGCTGAAAGAAAAAAATACCGTACGCACCTTTTATTGCATCAGCATACTCGTACTGCTTGTCGTACCCTGCTCGCCGTTCATCGGTAATTCTTGCTCCAACCTTGTTAAAGGCGTCTAAATGTGTTTGTAGTAGTCCCCTTCCCATACTTTATTATCGGGCAAAAATTATAAATGGAGAATTGCTGGCGTAAGTTATGGTTATATTGACAAAATATTAAATCTTGAATAATATTAAAGCATTAAGGAAAAACAATGAAAATTACAATTATCAATGGTAGCCCACGAAAAAATGGTGCAATTCATAAAATCTTGAAATATTTCGAG
>JAIRVH010000103.1 GCA_031253985.1 Sphingobacterium sp. | reverse complement strand
TTACATATGACAATAATTAACAATTATGAAGAGTACAAAGCCTTTGAAGGAAAATCATTAGGCGAATCCCAATGGCATGTTATTGATCAAAAACAAATTAATCAATTTGCGGATGCAACACTTGATCATCAATGGATTCATTTGGATAGCGAAAAAGCAAAAACTGAAAGTCCTTTTAAATCAACTATTGCCCATGGCTATCTGACTTTGTCACTCATTCCTTATTTATGGAAACAGATTGCTGAAGTACGGAATGTTAAAATGGAGATCAACTATGGGATTGAGAACTTGCGTTTTGCACAACCCGTTTTGGTTGACAATGCTGTACAGCTACATACGCAAGTCAAATCGGTCGTCAATTTGAGAGGGGTTATTAAAGTTACCATTGAAGCTACATTGAAAATCAAAGACAGTGCAAAACCGGCTTACGTGGGTGATGTCATCTTTTTATATCATTTTAATTAATTCATGCTGTAGACACAAAGCAGTTAGCGAAATCTTTATAAATGCGCGATAGCTTTCAGATAAAACAGATCACAAATCATAAGGATTACCCTTATGATTTGTTGCTTTTAGCAGACGAAACAATTGCAGCGATTGACAAATACCTCTATGACTCGCTAGTTTATGGTGTATTTGAAACAGCAAATAAAACAGCAAAGCCGATCGCTGTTTTCTGTTTATATCGAGTCGATTCTGAAACCTTGGAAATTAAAAATATCGCTGTATCGCCAGACTTTCAATCCATGGGGCTGGGAAGTCAATTACTTGATTTTATCAAAGCGAATTATCAGCAATATCCTAACCTGATTGTTGGTACTGCAGATTGCGGCTTGGCCCAAATCCGGTTCTATGAACGAAATGGCTTTGTTAAATACGCCATCCGTAAAGATTTTTTCATCGAAAATTATGAACAGCCTATTTATGAAAACGGCACATTATTGAAAGATATGATTATGCTGCGATATACTTTAGGTTCCTAGAGACAAAAATAGATATAGACAAGCACTGGTATTGACAGGCCCAGCCACAGTATTACGCCCTGTAATATAGCCTTAAAGCCTACGGACAACAGGACTTCCCTAGACAAACTTGCTCCAATTAAAAACAACGTCAAAGTGAGCCCCATTTTGGAAATATGGACAACATAGCTTCCGATATGTTGAAAAAAAGGGATATAACTCGTTAAGATAACGGCCAGCACAAATAGCCCGATAAAATAAGGTATTTTAATTTTTGCGCCCTTGGTTTTGAAAGCTAATGCACTTAAAAATGCGATTGGAATAATCCACAGGGCTCTTGTTAATTTCACTGTCGTCGCGACCTGCAGTGCCTCATTGCCATATTTGCTCGCTGCGCCAACTACTGAACTTGTATCCTGTATAGCGACCGCGCACCATAGACCAAACTGTGTCTGTGTAAGTTCAAGGAAATGACCGATGAAAGGAAAGATAAATAAAGCGACGGCATTGAGTAAAAAAACCGTCCCTAAGGCCACACTGACCTGTTTCTCATTGGCTTTTACGGTTGGTGACACCGCGGCAATAGCGCTTCCGCCACAAATTGCTGTACCAACAGAAATCAAATAAGCAGTCACCTTTTCCAATTTAAGTAGCTTCCCCAGGAGATACCCCAATGACAATGTTCCGATGATGGAAATAACGGTCAACACAAACCCCTGCTTCCCAGTCTGAATAGCCGAGTCGATATTCATCCCGAATCCAAGTCCAACGACAGAGATCTGCAATAAAATCTGTGTAGCCCTGTGATTGATTGCCAAAAAGGGGTGGCCGATCCATTGTGCCACGATAATGCCCAGTAATAAGGCCAGCGGTGCTGAAATGAATGGTGTTAGACACAAGATGAATAAGACGATAAAAATGATTTCCCGAACGGATACTTTGCGATTGAGCAATTGTCGGTAACGAATTGCTGTATTTATTTTTTTGTCCATGACAATGATACCTTGATTTGGCACAAAGATCTATAACTACAACTCATCTTAATAGACACAATTAATAATAAGTCATAACTACAAGTTATTAATCAAAAAAACTACAGGCCAAGAAGTTCTAAAAAAATCAGGCATAAAACGAGCAAACCTAACAGAAACGAGATTAAAGTATTACGATAAATGATTATATTTCAACTAGGTTATTCATATGGATTAAACTCGACTTATTAATTATATACAGATGACACTGACAGCCATTCATCCCAAACTGCCCATGCGCAACAAAACCATCACAAAAGATTTTTATCTACATAAACTTGGATTTTCGTTATGTGGAACAGTCGATTACGAAGGTTACCTGATGCTAAAAAAAGACCATATTGAAATTCATTTTTTTGAATTCCAAGAACTTCCACCCGAAGAAAATTATGGTATGGTCTATATCCGTACAGACGATATTGATTGTCTGTATCAATCATTTCAAGAAAATAGCGTTGCCATCCATCCCAATGGCCAACTTGAAACTAAGCCATGGGGGCAGCGTGAGTTTTCGATTTTGGATCCCGACAGCAATCTACTCACATTTGGCGCTGATGGTTAGCAGCAAAAAGCCCACTATAGATCGCTTTAAGTAAGCAAAGATCGATAGTGGGCTTGGTATTGTTCGTATTGGTTCTTAGCCAAAAAGATCTGAACTCAAATAGCGATCCCCACGGTCGCAGGCAATAAAGACAATAAGACCTTCTTCGATTTCATTGGCAATTTTTAGTGCTCCGGCAAAAGCTCCGCCGGTACTCATTCCTGCAAAAACGCCCTCCCGCTTAACGAGCTCGCGGGCAAGCGCTGTAGCCTCCTGCTGGGATATATCAATGACGCGATCAACCCTGCTTGGATCAAAGATTTTAGGCAGATAGGCTTCGGGCCAACGCCGTATGCCTGGTATGGAGGATTCAGGTGTGGGCTGGCAGCCTACGATCTGAATGGCTGCATTTTTCTCCTTCAGATAGATGGAGTTTCCCATAATTGTTCCAGTAGTCCCCATAGCACTGACGAAATGCGTAATTTTGCCTTCGGTATCGCGCCAGATTTCAGGTCCCGTTGTTTTGATATGCGCTTCGTAATTATCTGGATTTGCAAATTGATTCAATATAAAATAGCCTTCTTTTTCGGCTTTTTCTTCTGCATAATCGCGACATATTTCCATGGATTCCAATAAAGTAACTTTCGCCCCGTAAGCCTCCATTGTAAGCGTTCGCTCCCGCGTTGAAGAGGCAGGCATCACAAGCTCGAGGTTAAGTCCATATATACCTGCAATCATTGCCAATGCGATGCCTGTATTGCCACTCGTTGCCTCGATCAATTTGCTATCCTTTGTAATATCGCCCCGCTCCATTGCCGAACGGATCATATTTAACGCCGCACGATCTTTAACTGAACCAGCAGGATTATTCCCTTCCATTTTCGCAAAGATCCGCACCTTGGGATTTGTATGAAATTGTGTAATCTCTACTAAGGGAGTATTTCCTATGGTATCTATGATATTTCCCATGGTATCTATATTATTGGTTTTGAGTCTATAAATTTTGATGAAGCCTGGTGATACACGGTAGTGTAAGGATCTACAGAACTAGTCAACCACACATTCCCGCCAATAACCGAATGATGGCCGATGTGTGTTTCGCCGCCCAGGATTGTGGCTCCAGAATAGATGATCACATGGTCACCTATCGTGGGATGACGTTTTACATTGGAAAAAACCTTATCCACACTCAACGCTCCTAAGGTTACACCCTGATAAAGCTTCACATAGTTACCGATGGTACAGGTTTCGCCGATCACCAGCCCAGTTCCATGGTCAATATGTAAATGATGACCTATCGTTGCTCCGGGATGGATATCAATCCCTGTTTTGGAATGCGCATGTTCTGTCAATATACGGGGTATCAAAGGTACACCCAACCGATGTAATTCATTGGCCATACGGAAGATACAGATCGCAAAGAATCCCGGGTAGGTGCGTACGACTTCTCTCTTATTCTGTGCGGCAGGATCTCCTTCCATTAACGCGTCCGCATCCCAGCACATCAATTCATAAAGCTGCGGAATCCGTTCAAAAAACCGGTGTGCTACCTCCGAATGATTGCAGCTTTGACATGCCTTGGATTTACTCAAGAGCTGCTCCAACTCCAATTCAAATTGTTCAAAAGCGAGCTTTACATCATCTACCGATTTCATCTCGCCAGAATTTCGTTCCGGGAAGAGCACATCGACAATCCGGATAGCCCATCCACAGATCTTCTTATTAGAAGGCATTTCTAGGACAGCCAATTGCTGTTCATAGATATGTTGATAAAAATCATGCATCTTCACTAGTTTATTAAAACAAATATACTATACAATATTGATAGATTAAGCCTTATTATTAAATCTTGAGTCCATTGACCATCATTTATTGCCCCTTAATAAAAGGCGCAATTCTTTCAGCTTAAAGGACCAATCGTTCAAACAGCTCTTTCAATGTCGCTTCGGGGTCCTCACACAATCCGGGATGTGATGCCGAACATTGAATCAGGGTACTCCGCTTGGCTGTCAGCCAACGGAATCGTTCGGTCATATCCAGCGCCGCAAGTTTGCCGGCATCCTTTTCCCCATGGCAGATTCGCTGGAAGGAAGAAAGATGATTTTCAATCAATTCCAATTCGATATCCGGACAAAGCGATCGGACCTTTTGTTCATTGACCAGATAAACCATCTTTGCAAAACGATGCTTACGACAGTAAAGAGCTACACCTACATTGATAAATTCCTCTCGCTCCACTCGTGGTATCAAGCGTACCACGGCATACTCATATACTGTCTTTTCTGGCATCTTCAATCTGTTTTACAAAAATGGATGAATGTCCTACACGTCTGTTCAGGAAAGAAACATACACTTCGCGCGCATTGGCAGCCGAAAGCTCGCGTTCAGGATCTTCCAGCCATTCATCCGGTACCACAGCTAATATTCCCCGAAATGCAGCTTCCGTAAAAACAGAACGGTATTCCTGATCTATTTTCTCCACCATACTAGCATTTTTTAACAGTACGTGATCCTTAATCTGAACAAATGGTTTTAGGGATTGTTCTTCCCAATTATCCCAACTATGGTGAAAATATAAGGACGCTCCGTGGTCTATCAACCAAAGCTCTTTATGCCATATCAGCATATTTGTATTCCGCACGGTACGGTCAACATTCATCAAGAGAGAATCCAACCAGACAATTTTCGATGCTTCCTCCGCGCCGATAGCATCAACATTCGCATCAAATGTGATGGCTCCACTCAGAAAATGAAGTCCCAGGTTTTTCCCTACACTAAATTTGAGCAGGTCCTGAATTTCCTCATCGGGTTCCGTCCGGCCAAAGGATTCGTCCAACTCCGCAAATACAATTTCGGGAACTCTCAATTTTAGCAATCTTGCCAGCTCTCCGCCGATCAGTTCTGCGATCAATGCTTTTCGTCCCTGACCTGCTCCCCTAAATTTAATCACATAACTAAAGCCGTCATCGGCATCGACTAATGCTGGTAGAGACCCTCCTTCCCGAAATGGCTGAACGTATCGGATGATCTCTACTTCTCTAATAACAGGTTGTTTAAAATCCATGAATTTATATTTTTACGATCTTCAAAAGTTGGCAATACTCCTTGCAAACTGATCAAACTTATTTAAAGTTACTTATATTTAAACGTTTGAGGCTATAGGAAACGAGAAATTGATGTCATGCACTTGCACAATACAGTAGCCCCTTTCCACTGCGAACTTTTAATTGTGGTAATATCCAAAATTATTGCTTATATTTTAGCAATAAAGCACAAATTGTACATTCATTTGACCGTTGGAAGTATTATTTTCTAATTATATTTGTAATGTAATCACAACTTGTCTCATCAAGTTTCTTCAATCAACGATATGGATACCATTCAGGAATATAACAGTGTTATCAAACATTGTCAGGATTTATTTATTAAAAAAACAAAAGATTATGG
>JAIRVH010000095.1 GCA_031253985.1 Sphingobacterium sp. | reverse complement strand
ATTTGTGATAAAGAAATATTAAAATAATACGCTATGGCACAATTTAAATGGGAAGGAATTTATCCTGCAATGTTATCACCATTTGATGAAAATGGAAATTTGGATTTTGATATGTTTGGCAAAAACATTGAAGCACAATTGGATGGAGGTGTTCACGGTTTGATTATCGCTGGATCATTGGGGGAAGCAAGTGTTTTGAGTACGGAAGAAAAGTATGATTTATTGACATATGCGTTGAAACTTGTTGATGGACGTGTACCTGTGTTGCTAAATATTGCAGAAAATACAACGGCTGCTGCGATCAAAGTAGCTCAGACCAGTGAAGAATTGGGCGCAGATGGTTTGATGTTATTGCCACCGATGCGCTATAGAGCCGATGATAGAGAAGCCGTTGCTTATTTCCGTGCTGTTGCACAAAGTACCAAACTGCCAATTTTAATCTATAATAACCCTGTTGACTATAGTACTTATGTATCGTTGGATATGTTTGAGGAACTCTTATTGGAACCAAATATTCAGGCGGTGAAAGAGTCTACACGCGATTTGACCAATATCACGCGATTGAAAAATCGTTTTGGTGATCGATTAAAGATTATGGCTGGTGTAGATACTTTAGGACTCGAGTCTTTGATGTTAGGCGCTGACGGTTTAGTGGCTGGACTGGTTGACGCATTTCCAAGAGAAACCGTCGCCATGTACGATCTTGTAAAAGCTGGCGAGTACAGCAAGGCTGTAGAAATATACCGTTGGTTTATGCCATTATTGGAACTGGATATTCATCCTAAATTGGTTCAATATATTAAATTGGCAGCGACCGCTGAAGGAATTTCAACACCTTATACACGCGCTCCAAGATTGCCATTGATCGGTGAGGAAGAACAACGTGTGAAAAAAATTATTGCAGATTCAATCGCAACTAGACCACAATTATAGAAATGCTTCTGAACTTTCTGGATGAAGGTTCAGGGAATTTCCTTTTTAGGGCCGTGTAAAAATAGGCAAAAAGGACCTTCTTTTTATATTTAAAGCCGCAAGGAATGAAGATATAGGGAAGGTTTTTATTGATTTTTGAAGATAGATACTTACCATAAAAACAAAAGGAATGGATAGAAACGAAAATGAGATTGATTACGTCGTAAAACAGGCGGAGGCTGGATTTCAGTTTCTTCAAAAAACTGATGTAGTTGAAAGAGCGCAATTGATGTATGCTATTGCCGATGAAATTGAGGCATTGGGAGACATCCTGATTGAAACGGCCCATCAGGAAACAGCTCTCCCCCTGGGGAGGCTGCAAGGGGAAAAAGCGAGAACGGTCAATCAATGGCGCCGATATGCCGATGCCGTGCAAACGGGCTTATATAGTGAAGCACGGATAGATCAGGATCCAAATGGCCAATTTGATTTACGGAAGTACAACAAAGGACTTGGTCCGGTTGTCGTCTTTGGCGCGAGCAATTTTCCTTTCGCCTTTTCAACAGCCGGCGGAGATACAGCGAGTGCCATTGGTGCTGGCTGTTCCGTTATCGTAAAAGCTCATCCCGCACATCTGAAAACCTCACAATTAATGGCTGACGCCATCGATCGGGCAATTTCAAAACAGGGAGCTCCAAGTGGTGTTTTTAATCATGTGGTGTCAGATTCATTTGCTGCTGGACAGCAGTTGGTCAGCCATAGCTTCGTAAAAGCGGTCGCATTTACAGGTTCTTTCCGGGGAGGCAAAGCTTTATTTGATTTGGGTCAGTCGAGACCTGATCCTATTCCAGTATTTGCCGAGATGGGGAGCGTAAATCCGGTTTTTCTTTTACCGGACTACTTAGCTAGCCATCTGGAACATTTTGCCAAGCAGTATATTACGTCACTACTTTTAGGTGTTGGTCAATTTTGTACCAATCCGGGTATTTTGGTAAGTGTCGGCGGCGAACAGCTGGATCACCTTAAAGTGGCGTTGAAGAAAGAACTTCAGGCTGCTGCGACCGGCAAAATGCTGCACGCAGGAATATTGGATAGCTATAACCGTTTAAAAGGCGAAATGGTTCAACACGATGGTGTCCGTATATTGGAAGAAGGGCAGGATAATACAGCACAAGATTTTGCGCAGGCCCTACTTGCTGAAACTGACGCAAGCCGAGTTTTCGCTAATCCTAAGTTATTGGAAGAAGTTTTTGGGCCTTTTGGGCTAATTATATCTTGTACGGACCTCCACGAAATGCAAAATGTAATGGAGCAGCTCGAAGGGCAGATCACCATCACTTTCGCGGCATCGGCGCAGGATATCCGCGAATACCCGGCGCTCTTTACAATAGCACAGGACAAATGCGGAAGGCTTTTGTTTCAGGGGATGCCCACCGGCGTTGAAGTGCAGTATGCTATGCAGCATGGCGGACCATATCCGGCAACCACAGATGCACGTTTTACCTCTGTAGGGCCTGATGCGGTAAAGCGCTTTGTTCGTCCGATTAGTTTTCAAAATTGGCCCAATGAATTTTTGCCTAAAGAACTGCAGGACGGAAACCCATTACAAATTGACCGTTTGGTTAATCAGCAATGGACTAAAGCATAATAGAAACAAGTGACCATATAAACAAGTGACCAGAAATGAAGAAGACTTTTTTTTGTATTGATTCGCATACCTGTGGTTGTCCCGTACGATTGGTGGCAGGGGGAGCCCCATTGTTACAGGGGAATTCTATGATGGAACGCAGGTTGCATTTTATACGTGAGTACGATTGGATCCGTATGGGATTGATGTTTGAACCAAGAGGGCATGACATGATGAGCGGTAGTATGCTTTATCCGCCCTTTGATCCGCAAAATGATATTGGTGTCCTTTACATTGAAACCAGCGGCTGTCTGCCGATGTGTGGACATGGAACGATCGGTACGGTGACCATTGCCATCGAGGAGGGACTCGTTCAACCTAAAATTCCCGGAAAATTAAGGCTGGAAACTCCGGCAGGACTTGTACATATCGACTATGTTCAAGAGGGGCCTAAGGTGAAAAGCGTAAAGCTTACCAACGTCAAGTCTTTTTTATATGCTGAAGACCTAACGGTTGATTGCCCTGATCTGGGCAACATCAGCGTCGATGTTGCCTACGGTGGAAACTTTTATGGCATTATTGACCCACAGGCTAATTTTCAAGATATCAGTTCCTATTCAGCAAGCCAGCTCATTCATTATGGAAAAATAATCCGTCAGCTGCTGAACGAAAAATATTCTTTTGTTCATCCCGAAGATGCCAATATACATGGATTGACTCACATCCAATGGACAGGGGATCCTAAACTTCCCAACTCGTCGGGACGTAATGCGGTACTGGTTGGCGACAATGCATTGGATCGTTCACCATGTGGTACCGGTACATCAGCCCGTATGGCGCAGTGGTATGCGAAAGGGAAACTCAAGAAAGGGACGGAATTTATACATGAAAGTTATATCGGTTCACAATTTACAGGTAAAATTGAGGCTGAAACAACGGTTGACGGTAAGCCTGCTATTGTGCCGTCCATCGAAGGCTGGGCACGGATAACAGGATATAATACCATTTTTTTGGATGATGAAGATCCCTATTTTGGCGGTTTTCAGGTGATTTAATAGTTGAGGTGATTTAACAAATTAATAAGACAAGAGCAACGTGAAAGAAAATAATAGAGGTACGGTTGTCGTCGTTGGAGCAGGAATTGCAGGGCTTGCTTCTGCCTATTACCTGGTGAGAGACGGATGGGATGTGAAAATCCTGGAAAAAAATACCCTGGACAATAACTGTTCTTATGGCAATGCCGGCATGATTGTCCCCAGCCATTTTACGCCCTTGGCTGCCCCCGGTATTGTAGCGCAGGGGATAAAGTGGATGTTCAATAGTAAAAGCCCTTTCTATGTACGGCCTTCGCTAAATCCGCGACTGATCAATTGGGGACTGAAGTTTTTGAAACATGCCAATCGCACCCATGTAGAACAGCATGCGGCTGCAATACGTGACTTGAATCTCTACAGCAGCAGATTATATGACGAACTGGCGCAGACGGAAGGTTTTGATTTTGAACTGAAGCAGAACGGTATCCTGATGATGTATAAGTCCAAGGAAATGCAACATGAAGAAATAGAGCTTGCGCATCGTGCACAGGACCTTGGACTGGATGTCGATATCTTGGAAGGAAATACTGTTCAGGAATTAGAACCCAATCTAAAACTGGATGTATTGGGTGCTATACTTTATCGTTGTGACGGAAAATTATATCCACCCAAGTTAATGCGGCAATTGATTCAATATTTGAAAGCCGCTGGCGTAGCTTTTTTCGAAGAAACTGAAGTCCATAAATTTATAACGAGCGGAAATAAGGTGAAAGAGGCGATCAGCAATAAAGGAAGTTTTCAAGCAGATGCTTTTGTCTTGACTGGTGGTGCTTATTTGCCCCAGCTGACTTCAAAGCTGCACGTAACTACACCGCTTATGCCCGGAAAAGGATATTCATTTATGTATCAGCCTGAGAAAGAGAACACATTGAATCATGCGGCATTATTACTGGAGGCTCGTGTTGCTGTAACCCCCATGAATGGCCAGATCAGATTCAGCGGTACGATGGAATTGGGACCTGCAAATGATCGGATTTATGAAAACCGTGTCCGCGGAATTGTAGAATCTATTCCTAAATATTATCCCGAATTGAAGGTCGATTACCCAAGCGAAAAAATATGGTATGGTTACAGACCCTGCTCGCCTGATGGATTGCCCTATCTGGGAAGATTGAAAAAATTTGATAATGTCCTAGTTGCCGGTGGGGGTGGTATGATGGGCTTGAGCCTGGGCCCAGCCTATGGGAAAGTTGTTGCAGATTTATTGGCAGGACAGAAAATAGAGGCTGAAATCGCTGGTTTTAGGCCGGATCGTTTCGACTGATAAAATTAGGATATAAACCAACACCCGAATTATGAATCGTTCTTTTTCTTTTAAAGCTCCCAAAACATTGTTTTATGGGCTGCTCTTTCTATTCCCCGTCTCCACACATGCACAAAAGATGAAATTATACGACCATACGACCCCTATAGAACCTTATATTGTGCAATATGGGCATGATGTTGAGGCGATCAACTATTTTTATGGCCCTATGCCCAAAGGCTGGAGCAATCAGCAGGCCGCCGCATCGCCGGAACAGCTGGCACGTCTTCAACGTTTGGATAACGAATATTTGAACAAGCTGGACAAGTTCCCTTATGAAGAACTCGAAACAGCTGGACAGGTAGATTTTATCTTGCTGAAGCGCAAATTAAAAAGTGATCTCCTTGCATTGAAAGAAGATGAGTCAAATTACAACCGCTTATCCCTGTATTTACCTTTTGCACAGCGAATATTTGCACTTGAAAAGGAACGTCGTAGGGGCAAGCGTCTGGCAGGAGAAGATGTTGCGAAAGAGCTGACGCTGGTTGCCGGTGAAATCGATCGGTCAATAGCTGCTTTGCAGGAAAAGTCCAATATTCCTGATTCAGATGTGAACTTTCTGGTTGCCCTCGTAAATTCGCTGGACTTAAGGATCACCAGCACCTTCGATTTTTATAATGGATACGATCCTGAATTTACCTGGTGGGTACCCTCCATATTTCAGCAGGTGAAAAGCAAGCTGTCGGATTACAGGGAGAAATTAGCCGCAAAAAGCGACCGGAAAGTGTTTGATGATGGTAGCCAGATTGCAGGTGTGCCAATTGGAGAAAAAGAGATAAACCGAAGGCTCAAAGCTGAAATGATCAGTTATACAGCGACCGACCTTTTAAAATTAGCTGATCAAGAGTTTAAGTGGTGTGAAGCGCAGTTATTGAAAGCGAGCCGTGAAATGGGCTTTGGCGATGACTGGCGGGCAGCACAGGAAAAGGTTAAAAACTCGTATGTACCCATTGGGGAACAGCCCGAGCTCATCATGAGATTGTATAATGATGCACAGCAATTTATTGAACAAAATAAACTCATGAATATTCCTGCGCTGGCAGATGAGACCTGGGGCATGATCATGATGACACCTGAACGGCAACGGGTCAACCCTTTTTTTACAGGAGGACGGGAAATTAGCATATCCTATCCGACAAATACCATGGATCAGCAGGCAAAATTGATGAGCATGCGTGGCAATAATCCTTATTTCTCCCGTGGCACAGTCCAGCATGAATTAATTCCCGGTCATCACCTGCAATATTTTATGAATAGGCGGTACAAGCCTTATCGCGAGGAAGCGTTTAATACGCCATTCTGGACAGAAGGATGGACATTGTACTGGGAATTGCTGCTGTATAGCAAGGGATTTGCAAAAACTCCGGAGGAGCGAATCGGGATGTTATTTTGGCGCATGCACCGCTGTGCGCGAATAACCTTTAGTATCAAATTTCATTTAGGAGAGTGGACGCCCCAACAATGCATCGATTATCTGGTAAACCGCGTGGGATTTGAGTCGGCTAATGCGCACGGTGAAGTGAAGAGATCGTTTGAAGGTTCTTACGATCCCTTATATCAGTTGGCCTATCTCGTAGGCGGCTTGCAATTGATGCGCATCAAAGAAGAGGTGGTCGATCAAGGGAAAATGTCGTTTGCTGAATTCCATGACCGGGTGATCAAAGAAAATTATCTACCGATGGAAATGTTGAGAGCGATTATCAAGGGCGAGAAGTTAAAGCCCGATCACGAGACAAACTGGAAGTTTTATCATTTTAATAACTAGATGTTTATGAGTGAGTCGAAACAAACTTTTCAAAAGTCTCTCGGGTTACTGGATGCCACTATGCTGGTGGTTGGGAGTATGATCGGTTCGGGGATTTTTATTGTATCTGCGGATATCGCACGTAACACGGGATCTGCGGGCTGGATGATGGTCGTATGGCTGATCTGTGGTTTTATGACATTGACCGCTGCCTTGAGTTATGGCGAATTAAGTGCGATGTTTCCAAAGGCAGGAGGGCAGTACATCTACCTTCGGGAAGCTTATGGTCCGGTATTGAGTTTTGTATTTGGATGGACATTTTTTGCCGTTATACAAACTGCGACAATAGCTGCTGTGGGGGTAGCTTTTGCGAAATTTACAGCCTATCTTTTCCCTTTTATGGATGAAGATGTTTATCTGCTTGAATGGTCAGATTATCGGATATCGGCAGCGCAGCTGTTGGCAATTGCTGTCATTATTGTATTGACCTCTATTAATTCAAGGGGTGTGAATAGCGGAAAGCGTGTACAGACGTCCATCACTTTGATCAAGATTGGGAGTCTGCTGCTCTTGTTGCTCTTCGGTTTTTTGGCCTTGAAACATAAAGTTTGGGACTGGAACTGGGACAATATATCACTTTGGTCCATGCGCCGCTTAAATACAGATGGAACCTACACATCGTATGATGGGTTTTCTGCAATGGGGGCTTTTTCCGCGGCGATGGTCGGTGCCCTCTTCAGCAGCGATTCCTGGCACTCATCCTCAGCTGTAGCGGGCGAAATTAAGAATCCGCAACGTAATATCGGTTTGAGTCTTGCATTAGGGACTTTACTGGTTACCGTAATTTATCTGCTGACTAATTTGATGTACACCGGTATATTGCCCCTGGAGGATATGGTCAATGCACCAAAAGATCGGGTCGCAATGAGTGTCGCTCAAGAGGTTTTCGGCCCTTTCGGGATTACCATTATCGCTATTATGATTATGATTAGCACCTTTGGCTGTAATAATGGGATTATTCTGGCGGGAGCGAGGGTGTATTATTCGATGGCCAAAGATGGTTTGTTTTTTAAAAGGGCGGGTAAGCTCAATGCGCATGCGGTACCTGCCTGGGCACTCTGGATACAATGTGTTGCGGCCTCAATATGGTGCTTAAGCGGAAAATATGGTGACTTATTGGACATGATTACCTGTGTGGTGGTTATATTTTATGTGCTCGCAATTGCCGGTATTATTCGTCTCCGGATCACGCGGCCTGATTTGAACAGGCCCTATAAAGCATTTGGATATCCTTTTCTTCCTGTCCTTTATATTCTGATGGGACTTGCCTTTATCGGGCTCATGGTTATTTTTAAGCCAAATTATACCTGGCCGGGCATTATCATTGCACTATTGGGCATCCCTATCTATTATTTAATCAATCCTAAACGAAGAAAGCATGAAGTTTCTTAGTACAGCGGTTTTGTTGTTGTCGGCACAGTTTCTGTTTGGTCAAGGAACTTTGGCAGATTATACACGTGCGCAAAACTTAAAAAAACAATTGACCAACAAAATTGAAAATCTGCCGGGCCAGTTTTATTGGAATGACAAGGGAGATCTCTTTTGGTATGATCGAAACACGTTGCAGGGAAAAGAGTACATTTTGGTCAATCCCCAGGCAAAAACAAAAGAACAGCTTTTTGATCTGACGAAAGTATTTTCGTTAGTGGATGAAAAACTGGGACGGAAAGTCGAAAATCGTGTTATTTCCAATGATCAGATCAAACTGGTGGACCAGGATCAGGTGTCGCTCGATATCGCGGGTTACCTGTGGATCTGGAACCGCCGTTCCTCGCAATTGAGCCAGGGCGCTGCAAGTGGAAATAAAGATCGCAATACGCGCTATTGGGGACAACGTGAACAGGGAAATGCTTATAGGGAAGTCGAATCTCCAGATAAAAAACAGGTGGCATTTATCCGAAACAACAATGTCTTCCTAGCAAAGAAGGGCAATTTAAATGAGGCGCGACAAATTACGTTTGATGGCAATCCGGCAAACTATTATAGTAATGATATTAAATGGGCACCGGATAGCCGGAAATTAGCTACAGTAAAAACACAAAAAATAGAGATCAGACAACTGACGCTGATCGAATCTTCCCCTAAAGATCAATTACAGCCAAAGATTCAGACACGCGATTATGTCAAACCTGGTGATGAATTAGCGCAAAAACTACCCATTTTATATGATCTCGAAAAAGATAAACTGTGGGTGTTTGATGCTGCGCTCATACCAAATCAATTTTACCTTTCGGATCTTTCCTGGCGCGATGACAGCAGAGCATTTACCTTCGAGTATAACAAACGGGGGCATCAAGTCTATGGCGTTCTGCAAATGGATGCAAATAGTGGTACCTCGAGTTTTCTGATTCAAGAGCAGAATAAGACCTTTATTGATTATAGCGGCAAGAAATACCGGGAGGATCTGGCCGATGGAAGGGAGATTGTATGGGCCTCTGAGCGTGATGGATGGAACCATCTGTATCTTTATGATGGACTTACCGGAAAAGTGAAGAACCAGATAACGAAAGGAAACTGGGTTGTTCGGAAAGTAGTGCATGTGGACGCTGAAAAACGAACAGTTATTTTTGAAGGCAGCGGAATGAATGCCGCAGAAGATCCTTATTTAGTCCACTATTATGCCATCGGTTTAGATGGAAAAGGCTTAAAACTGCTGACGGAAGAAAATGCAAATCATCAAGCATCTTTCAATAAAGACTATTCGCAATTTGTGGATACGTATTCGCGGGTCGATCAGCCACCAATTTCAGTCTTGCGCGACAAAAATGGCGGTCTTATCATGGAACTGGAGAAAACAAACAGTAGTTTGCTGGAAACCGTTGGATGGCGTGCACCGGAGGTTTTTAAAGCCAAGGGACGTGACGGCACGACGGATATCTGGGGGATTATTATTCGGCCGACCAATTTTGATCCAGCTAAAAGTTACCCTGTCATCGAATACATTTATGCGGGACCGCATAGTTCTTTCGTACCCAAATCATTTTACAGCAATCCGAGCGGGATGTACGAACTTGCTGAATTGGGATTTATCGTGGTACAGATCGACGGAATGGGGACCTCAAACCGCTCAAAGGCTTTCCATGATGTCTGTTGGAAAAATCTGAAAGATGCGGGCTTTCCAGATCGGATAGCCTGGATGCAGGCTGCGTCAAAGCAATATAAATACATGGATATCGGCAGGGTAGGGATCTATGGCACATCTGCTGGGGGACAAAGTTCAACCGGCGCGCTGCTATTCCATCCGGAGTTTTACAAAGTTGGCGTTTCCTCCTGTGGCTGTCACGATAACCGAATGGATAAAATATGGTGGAACGAGCAATGGATGGGCTGGCCTGTAGGGCCTGAATATGCGGCGAGCTCCAATATTGAAAATGCCGCTAAGCTGGAAGGAAATCTTTTATTGATTGTAGGTGAATTGGATGATAATGTGGATCCTTCATCCACTTTCCAATTGGTTGATGCCTTGATCAAAGCACGTAAGAACCATGATTTTATTATGGTTCCTGGGATGGGACATTCCTCTGGGGGAGATTACGGTGAACGAAAAAGACGGGACTATTTTGTCAAACATCTACTTGGCGTAGACCCACCGGCCTGGAATCAGTATTGATTTTTTCATTAGGACAATGATCGTGTAATATAGGCCTAGCGCCTATTTTTTCTGAAAGTGTCTGATCTTATTGGTTAGAAAGAACCTCCAGTTTGCTTTCATTGCTGTTGTTGTCTGCGAAGTCATAAAGGTTTTATTCCAATTGGGATATTGATGAAGCGAAGAGTGGTTCAAAAAATATAGCGCCCCGAAAAGTTACTTACTTTCCGGGGCGCTGCATTTTTTTATGTCTGTAACCTTGAAGCCGTTTTTATTCGACTAATACGCCGACATAATAGTTAAACGTATCGATATCAATATTATCTTTCGTTAAACCGGCTATTTTAATCGGTCTGAAATGTTGATCCAACTGGATAAGTTCTCTTTTCTGACCTTTTATACCAATATGTATAGGCATATGGAAGCCTTTGACTTCGCTGATCCAGCGGCCCAATATTCTGCCTGAAGGATCTTGTTTGATTTCCAGTGTAGGAATGGCGGTATGCTGTACATACTGTTCAAATACTTTTAACAGGTCTAATCCAGACTGCTGACTTACATAGTTGACAATATCATTGTAATCGACTTGCTGATGATAAAACCTGCTGTTTAATCCCCGCAGAATATTCCGCCACTTTTCATCATTGTCAATCATCGTACGGATCATGTTGAGCATAACACCACCTTTGGGGTACATATCGCCAGATCCCTCTTTATTGACGTGGTATGGGCCCTGAATCGGGCTGTCATTTTGAATCCCGCTCCGGATACCATGGGCATAAGCCTGGCTGGCTTCTTTGCCATAGAAATAGTCGATAAATAAACCTTCAGAATAGTTCGTGAAGCTTTCATGGATCCACATATCGGCCAGATCAGCGGAGGTTATATTGTTGCCAAACCATTCGTGGCC
>JAIRVH010000133.1 GCA_031253985.1 Sphingobacterium sp. | reverse complement strand
AATAAATGATAATTTTTATTTCAATCAAACGTTTGCATGAAATTTAATAAAATTAAGCAAACGTTTGCACTTTCATTTATCCCAAATGAAATAATATATTTGTTAATAGTAGCCAGTCTCAGGGACTGTTTTCAAACAAGTAAATAACTAATATACAAACTCCTCATATCTCAAAACAATGGATAGAAGAAATTTCATAAAATCGACTGCCATCACGACAGCTGGAATCGGTGTCCTTTCAAGTACAGACTTATTTGCCCAAACAAATGGAAAAATAAAAATCGGTTTTATCGGCGTGGGTCTTAGAGGACGTAATCACGTTCAAATTGCCCTCAACAGAGATGATTTAGAAATTGTCGCTGTCTGTGACACTCAAGAAGAATCTCTAGCACAATGCCGTAAACAATTCAGTGCAAAAGGCACCAAACTTCCAAAAGAATATACTGGTGGTGTTGATGCTTACAAAAAGATGTTAAGCAATGAAAAATTAGATGCTGTTATTATTGCAACGCCTTGGCAATTCCACAAAAACCAAGCTATTGATGCAATGAAAGCAGGTTTATACGTAGGTTGCGAGGTTATTGCAGGTCTAACATTACAAGATCACTGGGATATTGTCAAAGTATCTGAAGAAACTGGAAAGCCTTACATGACCTTAGAAAATGTCGCATTCCGTCGTGATGTACTTGCTGTATTGAATATGCACAGACAAGGGTTATTTGGTGAACTGTTACACTTAGAAGGTGGCTACCAACACGATTTACGCGAGGTATTATTCAATGACGGAAAAGCCTATTATGGCCATGGCGTTGAATATGGACCAAAAGCGATTTCTGAGGCACAATGGCGTACGCAGTTCAATATCGACCAAGATGGTGACCTTTACCCTACGCACGGTTTAGGCCCAATCATGCAATTTGCAGATATCAACAAGGGCAACAGATTCACACACATTACTTCTTACTCAAGTAAGGCACGTGGATTGGCAGCCTATGTAAATAAAGTCTCCCCAGGGCATCCCAATGGTAAGATCAATTACAAAAATGGTGATATCACACAAACAATGTTACAATGTGCAAATGGCGAAACCATGTTGTTAACCCATGATACGCACTTACCGAGACCTTACTCTATCGGTTTCCGTGTACAAGGAACGGATGGTATTTGGATGGATGTTGCTAAAGGTATTCATATTGAAGGTAAATCCAAACCGCATACTTGGGATTCTGCAGACGAATGGGTAAAAAAATACGATCACCCAATCTGGCAAAAATACGAAGAGGTAGCAAATGGTTCTGGTCACGGTGGCATGGACTGGTTTGTATTCAATGCGTTCATCCAAGCTGTAAAACAAAAAGTACAAACTCCAATAGATGTATATGATTCAGTAACCATGAGCGCTGTATTCCCATTATCTACCGAATCTATTGCAAAAGGAAATAAAACGTTGGAATTCCCTGATTTCACAAAAGGAAAATGGAAAACCAAGAAAAATACCTTTATGTTGGATGACAGTGGAATGTAATTGAAAAAAATCTTATTATCTTAAAAGCCGTATTGAAAAATATACGGCTTTTTTTGTGAATGCTTCACATATTCATAATAATCCTACTATTTGGCTGGTCTTTTCCGTAAATTAGCCATAACAAACAACTTTTTCAACTCATTATGCTTACCGAAGCAATTATTATTTTAGTCCTGATTATTCTGAACGGAATATTATCGGCGTCAGAAATATCCATCGTATCCAGCAGAAAGGCAAGATTACAGGCAGAAAGCGATAAAAACAATGCAGCCGCTAGAATTGCCCTCAACCTGAAAGAATCGCCCAACAGCTTTCTATCCACTGTACAAATAGGTATTACCCTGATCGGTATCCTGACTGGATTTTTTTCGGGTGGTAGTATTTCATCTTACCTAGTCGAAATGTTTAATAAATCCAGCATTGTAGCACCATATAGTGAACAGCTCGCTGTAATCATCGTCGTCTTTATCATTACCTATTTCTCTTTGGTTCTTGGTGAACTCGTTCCCAAACGTATAGGTATGGCTATTCCAGAGAAATATGCCATGCTTATTGCTTATCCAATGAATTTGCTGAGCAAGATCGTTAGACCATTTGTTTGGCTGCTCAGCATGTCAACAGAATTTATTGTCAAAATTCTAAATATCAAAAGCAGTGGCAACAGTGTTACTGAAGAGGAAATTAAGGCTCTTGTAGATGAAGGAGTTGATAGTGGAGTTATCGAAGGGATTGAACATGATATCGTCGACCGCCTGTTGAGTTTAGGAGACAAAAAAGCAGTCAACCTCATGACTCACCGCAAAAATATTGTTTTCCTGGACCTCGCAAATTCTTTTGAAGAAAATAGAAAGATTATATTGGACAACGATCATTCTATCTATCCGATCTGTGAAGGTGGTCTTGACAATATTAAAGGGGTTGTTCATGTCAAATCATTACTCCGCCAATCTCTCCAAAACGAACCATTTGATCTAAGAACACTTATGTTACCGATCAAGTTTGTTAACGAGTTCAGTTCCTCTTATAGCATCATGAACACATTGCGCACATCCAGTATACATCAGGCAGTTGTCATTGATGAATACGGCTCACCTCAGGGGATTATTACGTTACGGGATATCGTTGGTGACCTTGTCGGCAACATCACAGAAAGCGACCTAAGTGCTCGCCCAACAATACGTCAATTAGAAAACGGTGATTATGTTGTCGACGGACAGTATCAGATCGAGGATCTGCTGGATGAATTTGAAATCGGTCTATCTGAAGAAGACGAAGATGAGATCAACAATGTAACTACCGTCGGAGGTTTAGTATTTTTAAGACTGGATCATGTCCCCGAAGAAGGCGAACGGGTACGATTTAAAAACCTAATTTTTGAAGTACTCGATATGGATGGACACCGCATCGATAAGCTACTCCTAAAAGTCGAGGAATAGCATATTAATAGACTTTAACGTAACAAGCCAAACTAAACATAAGAAAGAAGGGCGGATCATGTGATCAGCCCTTCTTATGAAATATCAAATTTTATTAATTGATACCGTGCATCATTTTTTTCAATATTGGATTAAAGACAATCAATAGCAGTGCAGTAACCCCAGGAACTATAGCAAATATCATAAAGAAGTAAGACATCGAATGTTCTTCTGTAATTCTATCAATATAGGAACCTAAAAATCCGCCGATAAAGTTAGCAATCGCCGAAGCACAGAACCAGCAACCGAAAAGAAGTCCCAAAAATTTCTTTGGAGAAAGTTTACTGACGTAAGACAAGCCAACAGGCGACAGACAAAGCTCTCCCGCTGAATGGAAAAAATAAGCGATTACCAGCCAAATCATGCTAACAGACGCTGTTTTAGCCCCTTGCGGAATTTCGCTCGCCCCATAGGCCAATGCTGCAAATCCGATCCCTACTAATATTAAACCTAGCGCAAACTTAACAGGTCCAGAAGGATTCCATATTTTCTCCCAGAATTTACTAAACGACGATGCAAGTGAAATAATAAAAAATGCATTCAATATCTGAAACCAAGAGGCCCCAACTTCTGAACCGGTTATACCAATTTCCCTAAATACTTTCCATAAGCCCAAACACCAAATTATCCCGAACGAAACACCAGTAAATAAAATTGTCAATGGATATTGTTTATAGATCTTCCTCGCCAATGCCGTTAACACAATCGTTACAATAACAATAGGTACAATGGTTAAAATCGTATCAATCCATTTAAATGTTACAGCTGAACTGCCAGACAGCACTCTTTGTGTGTAATCCTTGGCAAAGATTGACATGGAGCCTCCCGCCTGTTCAAAAGACAGAAAGAAAATAACACTAGCCAACATAAATATGATCACAACGATTAATCTATCACGAACAACATGCGCTGGAATAACTTCCTCCTCTTCTTCATGATTTTTAATTTTTTTCTCATGATAGGCACGAAGTGCTTTGGGAGAATCCCCAATGATTCCGAATATCTTTTGCCCAAAATAAAACTGCAACATGCCGAAGAACATAAATACGCCCGCAAGCCCAAAGCCATAATGCCAGCCAATCTTCTCTCCGATATAACCACATAGGAGCATACCTAAAAATGAACCTGCGTTGATCCCCATATAGAATATGGTATAACCAGCATCTTTTTTAGGGCTTTGATCTGGATAAAGATTGCCCACCATAGAAGAAATATTGGGTTTGAACATCCCATTCCCAAGGATCATCAAAACAAGACCAAGATAAAAGAAATTTGAATTCACACCCTCAAACGCCATCGACAAATGGCCTAAGGTCATCACCAAAGCTCCGATCAAGATTGCCTTTTTAAAACCGGTCAGCTTATCCGCAATCATTCCACCGATCAATGGTGTCAAATAGACGAAACCAGTATACAAACCATATAGTTTCATGGCCCGTTCATTACTCCATTCCCATCCTCCATCAGCAATAGAACTTATTAAAAATAAGGTCAACAATGCCCGCATACCATAGTAACTAAACCGCTCCCACATCTCTGTAAAGAATAGCACAAATAATCCGGCAGGATGTCCATTTACCATCTTGTCATCGATCCCCTGCTTAGCAAGATGTGCTACAAGAACTTGATCTTTTTCTTGATTCATATAATTTCAATAATTGTTTTATAACTCAGGTTTTGTTTTTATTTTGATAAAAATCGCTTGAAGATACACTATTTTTCTATGAATTAATCAATTCCATGCATCATCTTTTTTATTTTTTT
>JAIRVH010000082.1 GCA_031253985.1 Sphingobacterium sp. | reverse complement strand
TATGGCATCTAAAACAAAGAAATTGGCTCTTCCTTTTGCGGCATCGCTCAATAATTGAATCGCCTGAACAGCATCTTGTTGTGTTTCGACAACATAATGGTTCATAATAGGTTCTAGATGGTTCTCAATAGCCACGCGGTAATCTTCCTGACAGAAAAGGACATCGGATAGGAGTGGCGGCTGCTTTTTCCATCCTGCATTTTTCTTGAGGAACCGGATGGAATCAGGAAAACCTTCTAAATTATCAACAAGGGATTTCGTGAGGTTGTATTCGTTTTGTTTGGCATCTACCAAACGAAGATCTTTGGCAAGCTGGGCCTTAAATTCCTCTAGGTTTGCTTGGCACTGACTAATCTGTCCTTGGAGCTCTTCTTCCAGCTGGTTTGCTGAATCGTATTGTAGTTGCTGTGCTTCCACACGGCCTTCCAATTCCATAACCGCCGAATTGAACTGTTGTAATTCGGCTTCTTTTGCTTCTGTATCTACACTGTTGCGAACAGATTCTTGCAAGAGGGCTTCTTTCTGAATGGTAAATACGGCAAGGTCTTTTTCTAGTTTGTAGATTTTTGCCTGTAATTCAGCATTGCTTTTATTAAAGATATCAAGCTTTCCCTTTGCCGATTGTTGCTGTCCTCTCAGTTCGTCGACTTCGGATTTATCCGATTCAAGATTCGTTTTTAGCGAATCAAGTTTATTTTGTTCATCAAACAATTCCTCATTCAGTCGCTTGATGGTGTAGAGGACGTGATTAAGCTGTTGTTTATCGCTGTTGATATCGAGGTTCAGCCGGTTTTCTTTATCCTGAAGATTTTTGACTTTTTCGTTTTTGATCTTCTTTTCCGATTCATAACCACGGATTTTATTCACAAATTCCTGTGTTGTTTTTTGCTGTACCGAAAGGTTCTTTTCCTGTTCCAAATTTGTCTGGCGTAGTGTTTGGAGTTCAGTTTCAGCGTTCAGGATATTTTGCTGTGCATTGACTGCATCTTTTTGAACCTTGGATTCCTGCGTTTGAAGTCTTTCTAATTCGGTTGAGAAATCTGAAATTTTATAATAAGCCAGATCTATACTGCTCTGGCGGTATTCTGCTTTAAGTGAGGTATATTTTTCGGCTTTCTTAGCTTGATTTTCTAATGATTTGAGGTTCTTTGTGATTTCGTAAAGTAAATCATCCACGCGGCTAAGATCGGCCTCGGTATCTCTCAGCTTTGCCAAAGTTTGTTTTTTACGAACTTTATATTTAGAGATTCCAGATGCTTCTTCGAAGAGATTGCGACGTGAATTATCTTTATTGTTGATGATTTCATCAATCATTTTCAATTCGATGATCGAATAACTGTCGGCACCAACTCCGGTATCCAGGAACAGATCCGTGATATCTTTTAAACGACATTTGACATCATTCAATCGATATTCACTATCGCCGTTGCGAAACAGCTTACGGGTAACCGTCACTGTCGAGAATTCCGTTGGCAAAATATTATTGTTGTTGTTGAAGGTCAGCGAAACCTCTGCAAGGTTTGCCGGCTTTCTATTTTTCGTTCCATTGAAGATAATATTTTCCATTTTATCGGAGCGAAGCATCTTTGTGCTTTGTTCTCCCAGTACCCAACGTATGGCGTCGACCACATTGGACTTCCCACATCCATTGGGGCCGACAATCGCTGTGACACCATCATTGAAGTTAATCGTGATCTTGTCTCCGAAACTCTTAAATCCTTTAATTTCTAGTTTGGTTAACTGCATTTATACCAAATTTGTTTGTCGTTATAAGCTTGCGAAAATAGTAAAATTAAACAATAATTTTTTCTTTCTTTATTCACATTTTCCTGTTTCAGGATCACATGAAGGCCCTTCTTCGCCTCTGCGTTCGAGCGGTGCAGGTTGACTGGCCAAGCATTCATTTATTGTATTGTGAAAGACTTCCATGGGTTGTGCTCCGGGGATAGCATATTTTCTGTCAAATACAAAGAAAGGAACACCTCGGAGCCCTAAGCTGACGCCCTCTTGGATATCCTGCGCAACATCATAAGCCAATTCATCCGATTCCAATAAGTCTTTTACATCCTGGACGGAAAGATGCACTTGTGTCGCGAGAGTGATGAGAACCTCGTTATTATTTACATCGAGACCATCGGTAAAATGAGCTTTAAATAAGGCTTTCTTGATCTGTGTACCTTTTTGCTGTGCCTGGGCAAAATGGATCAGGCGGTGTGCTTTTTTTGTATTTACAACGATTGCTTTCTCGAAATTCAGGTCAATTCCCAGCTCTTTTCCCTGGGCACTGAGCTGTGAAGTCATCGCAACCACATCGTCCATGCTCATGCCTTTCGTTTGAACGAGGTATTCGTAGGTTGGCATTGCTGGAGCATCTTCGGGATAATCGGGATTAAGCTGATACGATTTCCAGATGATTTCAGCTGCGGGCTTACTTATGGATTCCTGAAGTGCCATTTCAAGCTTTGTCAGGCCAATATAACAAAATGGACAAATGATGTCCGACCAAATTTCTATTTTCATATTTCTTTTTTTACTGCGTATATTGTAATCAAAAATACATATAATAACGATGATTATCTGTTTGCATTGTATCTTAGATGTAAACAAGTGTTTCATGTACTTGTATAACTATGTTGGAGAAAGCTTTTTTGAATCGTAAAGTTACCCTTGTCCTGGGCGGAGGTGGTGCAAGAGGTCTTGTGCATATTGGTATTATTCGGCGGCTTGAAGAGCTGGGCTTTGAAATTGATGAGGTGGTAGGTTGTTCAATAGGGGCACTGGTCGGTGGTATCTATGCACAGGGAAAGATGGACGTTCTAGAAGATTGGATGCAGCGCCTGACGAAGAAATCGGTCTTTAATATGATGGATTTTAGTTGGAAGGGACTGGGGATGATGAAGGGAATCAAGGTGTTTAACGCCTTGAAATCTGTGATTCCAGATGCGAATATAGAGACTTTCCCAATTTTATTTAAAGCTGTTGCAACAGATCTAAACTACGAAAAGGAGGTTGTGCTGGATTTTGGCAGTATGTACGATGCGATTCGGGCGTCGATTGCCATTCCCGCTGTGTTTACAGCTGTGGAAGAAGATAATCATGTCTATGTCGATGGCGGGGTACTGAATCCATTGCCCATAAATCATGTTACAAAAAAAGAGAACTTCATCATAGCGGTTAATCTGGAATCAAAACCGGACAAGCAATATTCTGTTATCAAAAAACTCGATACAAAAAATTCGAATTCGTTTGATATCCTCCAAGCCTCATACTATGTGATGCGCAGGAAAATGAGCCGCCTGATTGTTGATTTATACCATCCCGATGTGGTGGTGGATATTCCTTATAATATCTGTAACCTTTGGGATTATCACCGCTCTGAATTTTTGGTTCAAAAGGGGCGGGAATATATGGATAAAGCATTAAAAAACAAAGCCAAAGCAACGTAGTTAGTCAATCACGATAAATTACGTTGTTTTGGCTTACCTGGTTTCTCCCAGCATGGGATACACAGGACTCAATGCTTTTCATTCTAAGCGTTACAACCAATGTGTTTGTTAAAACAAATTGGGGTAGTCGCTAATAATTCCATCGACCTTTACGGCCTTTAGCTGTTCTATCCCGTCTTTTGTATTCACGGTCCATGGAATAACCTTGATATCCGCTTTATGACACTGCGTTATAAAATCACGCGTAGCTATCTTATAGTGTGGGCTTATAATAAAAGGTGTAAAGCCTAAATCTGCAATTGTTTGTTGAACACTTTTGGTATAGTTTGCATCAATAAGATAAGAAACTTTGATTTGAGGATACGCTTTATGTAGATATTTTATAGCTCTACTGTCGAAAGATTGGATGACGGTTCGCGTAGTGATTTTCTTATCGGTTATCACCTGAACCATCAAGTCCACAAATTCTTCTACCCTTGGATGGAAAATACCATCTTTATCTTCCTTACTCTTCACTTCGATATTGTAAAACATCGGCGCTTTCCTTTTTAGATTTGCGTAGGCTTCGGTACTATCAATAAGGTCAGATAGTTTTGCTATACGCGTGACCTGTTTTTTCTGTTCAGGAAACTCTTTATAAAATTTCGATCCGATATCATATTTAATCAGATCTTTATAAAGCATATCATAAATTCTTAGCGGCTTGTCCTTATCTGAAATTTCGGAACCATTGGGTTTTAATACAAATTTGGGGTTAAGATAATCGTCGTGAAAGACAACCACCTTACGGTCTTTGGTAATGTGGCAATCCATTTCCAATGTGGTCACTTTTGCAAGATCTATTGCATTTTTCATGGCTGCAATGGACTCCTCAGGATACAGGCCGCGGCCACCGCGATGTGCTTCCAGACTAAGTTTAGGGAAATTGTCTGAATTTGATTTTGCTGAATCTTTCATAACTGAACAAGATACAAATGGTAATAACGTGCCCCAAAAGGCAATTCTGAGAAGACTTCTTTTCATTATTGAAATATTTAAACAAAATAGGGGAGTTGTTATATATTGCCCTTTTGAATAGGCGAATATACACATATATTTTACTTCTAAGTCGAGCTCGATTAAAGAAAAACTATAAATGGTCATCACCTCCAAAATGTTTGCTACGAAATTAATCAGCATACGATGTTTGAATGGGCACTCATTTTTATTCTAGCATGAGAGCGGTCTGAAGATTGCTCTTTTAATATCTATTTAAGACCTATATTAAAACGGTAATATCTTCGTATCAAGTTACCCCTAATCTCAATTTTTAATCAATTTTTAGACAGTGATCATTCAGTTATTATTCAGTCCGCACTGAGCAAACACTGAACAAGCACTGAACAAGCACTGTATAAAGGTGGAAGTTGATCCCTATCTGATCCCCGTTCGTTGCTCCTATGTGCTGACCTCAACTCCGTTATTCGGTCCTTTGTCATGGGATAAATTTCTTAATTGTCGACATGAAATCTATTTTTTTTGTCTTTTTTGCAAGAAATTATTGTCATTCCTTTCAGAATTCCCTTTATTTGCACAAATCTCAAATTAGATGGCGAAAA
>JAIRVH010000213.1 GCA_031253985.1 Sphingobacterium sp. | reverse complement strand
TTTGTTGAAACAAAAAAGAATATGTTTGATACTGCATTTGACCAAAACAATGAATCTATTTCCACTTTGAGCTTTGACGAGTTCAAAAAGATTATTGTGAATGATTATCGAACTGCCTTGGAAAGTCGTTACGTGAGTTTATTGGGACGTAAAGAAGTGCTTACAGGTAAGGCTAAGTTTGGTATTTTTGGCGATGGAAAAGAATTGGCACAAATCGCGATGGCTAAAGTGTTCAGAAATGGGGACTGGCGGTCGGGCTATTACCGTGACCAAACATTTATATTTGCTTCAGGCATCAGTGATGTCTACCATTTTTTCTCTCAGTTATATGCTCATCCAGATGTGGAGGCAGATCCTTCCTCTGCGGGAAGACAAATGAATTGCCATTTTTCGACACGTGTTGTGGACGATCAAGGTAATTGGCTGGATCAAATGGTTCAGAAAAACTCATTTTCAGATATTTCGACAACAGGCGGTCAGATGGCGCGATTGTTGGGTTTGGGGCTTGCTTCTAAATTATATAAGCAGAATAGAAATTTAGACTATCTATCTTATTTTTCAAATAAAGGGAATGAAGTTGCATTCTGTACTATTGGCAATGCAGCTACTTCTGAAGGTGTATTTTTTGAAGTTATCAATGCTGTAGGTGTACATCAGATCCCAACAGTTATTTCCATTTGGGATGATGGATACGGCATATCCGTTCCTAATGAAATTCAAACAACAAAAGGCGATATTTCAGAAATCCTTAAGGGCTTTCAGAAGGAGGATTTGACGAATGGAATAGAAATTTTCAAAGTGCGGGGATGGGATTATGCGGGGTTATGTGAAACGTACGAACAGGCCGCACATATTGCTCGCGAGAAACATATTCCATGTTTGATCCACGTGACCGAATTGACACAGCCTCAGGGGCATTCTTCCTCTGGTTCGCATGAACGGTATAAATCGCAGGAAAGATTGCAGTGGGAGACCGACTTCGATTGTATAGCAAAAATGAAAGAATGGATCTTAAGTTCTGGTATTGCTACCTTAGCGGAGTTGGATCAACTGGATCAACATGCTAAAGATCATGTTCGTCAAGAACAAAAACGAGCTTGGGCCGACTATATCCAGACTTTGAGCATCGAAGCGAAGGAGGCGATAGATTTGCTTCAGCGCATCCCAAATGAACGGGCTGATTTTGCGTCAAAGAAATTACAGTCTATGGTAGAGCCTTCTTTGAAAGAAGTATACGGTCAGGTCCGGAAGGTATTGCACGAGCTGAAAGGTCAGCATAGCGAGGGACGCCAGCACTTATTGGATTGGTACAAGGAGAAGCAAGAACTTAATGAGAAACGTTATAACTCAAAGTTATTTACTGATGGTGTAGATTCACCTGCTCATGTTGCTGCTGTATCTGCAGTTTACAGTGAAGAAGCTAAAGTTGTCGATGGACGTGAAGTCCTGAACCTATGTTTTGAAGAAAACTTTAGACGTGACGAAAGATTATTGGCTTTCGGAGAGGATGTTGGAAAAATCGGGGATGTGAATCAAGGTTTTGCAGGTTTACAAGAGAAGCTTGGTGTACACCGTGTGTTTGATACAGGAATTCGAGAGAATTCAATTATCGGAAAAGGACTTGGTTTGGCAATTCGTGGACTTCGTCCAATTGCTGAAATCCAATATCTAGATTACTTGATATATGGTATTACGGTAGCAAGTGATGATTTAGCAAGTTTAAGTTATCGTACTTTTGCCGGCCAGAAGGCACCTGTAATTATTCGTACGCGCGGCCATCGATTGGAGGGTATATGGCACTCCGGGTCGCCGATGTCGGTAATTTTGGGTTCCTTGAGAGGCTTGCATGTATGTGTACCCCGCAATATGACGCAGGCTGCCGGAATGTACAATACCCTGTTCCGCTCGGATGAGCCGGCAATTGTTGTGGAATGTTTGAATGGCTATCGTTTAAAGGAGCGTTTGCCAGAAAATGTCGGTGAATTTACCGTGCCAATCGGTTATGCCGAGTGCGTGAAAGAAGGGCGTGATATCACCGTAGTATCTTATGGCTCAACTTTGCGCGTCGTTGAGGAAGCCGCCGTGGAATTGGAGCGTCTAGGGATCTTTATTGAAATAATTGATGCTCAAACATTGCAACCTTTCGATAAAGGGAAGCTGTGTGCGGAATCGCTGAAAAAAACAAATAAACTATTAATTGTCGACGAGGATGTTCCTGGAGGGGCTTCTGCTTTTATCTTACAAGAGATATTAGAGAAGCAAAATGGCTACTACCTGTTGGATAGTCAACCGCGAACACTGACGGCGAAAGCACATCGCCCACCATATGGATCAGATGGAGACTATTTCTCCAAACCATCTTCCGACGATGTGGTAGAGACAGTTTATGCAATTATGCATGAGGCTAATCCAGAAAAATATCCATCTATGTTTTAATAGATGGATATTTTCCCAAATAACTAACCCCAAGATTTTGATGGTTGGATTGATATCTTTTCTTAACTGAATATACTTGCAGCACCGATCATAGCTGCTTTCTCTCCAAGTATGGCTGTGTAGATTTGAAATCTTTCAAATTCTTTTCGGTCTGCGATGAAAATGGGGAGTGCTTTTGCAATATTGCCGCCGACTATAAATATTTCAGATGCATGTTTCTCTGCGAAAAACTGCATGAAATCAAATAGATGTTTAGCGTATTCATCTTTGAGGATTTGAAACTCTTCAGTATCCCTATAATTATCCAAAATTTCTTTAAGCCCTGTAACATCTTTTCCTGCTATTTCCTTGAAACGTCTGACGAACCATCGCGTGACAAGAAATTCTTCGAAAATACAATCTTCATAAGGGCTATTCCATAAAGCTGCATCAAACGCCTTTTCGCCTTTATTCCATACTGCGGATCCAAGTCCGGTTCCAAGGGTAATGCCCAGTATCCGATTGTTTGTTTGCAAGTTCTGTACAAATATCTCGCCCTGTAGGAAGGCAGCAGCATCATTGATAAAGTGAATGGATTGTTTAGAAAGCCCCAATTCTTCTGCTAAAAGTCCCTTAATATCTTTTTTGTAAAGATCATCATACTTACTTTGCCCCTGTATTTCTGATATTCCATTTTCGTAGTCGAATGGTCCCGGCATGGCAATACCAATAAACTGAATGGGAGTAGGTGAAGTGGCTATGATATCCTGTATAGTTGATGCCCAGGTGTGTAAAATCGTTTTAGCATCTCCTTGAGAAAAAACGTGGTTTCTGGCCACGTTTTCTAGGTATATATTCCATTGTTTTGTGTCGATGATACAGGCAGAAATATGTGTGCCTCCAATATCAACACCTACGACATAATTATCTTGCAGCATGTTTGTAACTTTGATTTTTAAGTAGATGATCCGCGATTACAAGTGCTGCCATAGCTTCCACAATAATTACTGCTCTCGAAACAACACAAGGGTCATGTCTTCCCTTGCCACTTGCAATAGCAGGGTTGCCATGGATATCCACTGT
>JAIRVH010000190.1 GCA_031253985.1 Sphingobacterium sp. | reverse complement strand
TTTATATTATCGTTAATTTAGAAAAAAATATTCTATTTTTGCAGCATGGGTACCCAAACTGCTGAAGAAACCTTTACGTTAGAAGAGATATTAGCCTCTGTGAAAGAGTCTAATCGACTTATTTTGTGGAATGATGAAACCAATACATTTGAGCATGTGATTCATTGTCTCATCTACCATTTGCAATATACCGAGAAGCAAGCCGAAAAGATTGCCTGGAAGGTTCATACCGAAGGTAAATGTGCTGTATTGGAAGGGACCTATACAGAAATGGAAATCTATCGTAAGATCCTGAAAGCGGAAGGATTAACAGTCTCTGTGGAGTAATTTGCCATTCTTTTGTTACCGTAATAATATGGTTACGCTTCAATTTTGTCTATAAGTTTTAGTTTTCTTTGCACTATAACTATAAACTAAGCTGAAGCATGTTTTTTAACGCTAAATCGTTTAAATCTTTCTTATTTTTATTCTTTTTGCCTTTTGTTCTTTTTGCTCAAACAGGCCAGATCAAAGCTATTATAGTCGATAGCGAAACTTCTAAACCTATTTCATCGGCTAGTGCCGCACTTCTGGACGCCAGCAATAGTTCCTTTGTTAAAGGTGCTCAGTCCGTTGATCAAGGATTTCTTTTGTTAGCTGATATAAAACCTGGTAAATATAATCTTCGTATCACTTATATCGGTTACGAGGCACAAACTATCCAAGGTGTGGAAGTTGTTGGTACTAGAAGTAAAGATTTGGGTCGAATTGCATTGAAATCTACGGGTAATTTACTGAATGAAGTTGTGATTGAGGCGAGAGCTCCGGCAATGCAAATCGGTATAGACCGTAAAACCTTCAATGTAGGGGAGAGCCTGGTCAGTGCGGGCGGGACGGCAACCGATGTGCTAGCGAATGTGCCCACTTTGCAAGTTGATCAGGACGGATCTGTCAGTTTGCGTGGATCAAGTAGTGTGAAGATCCTAATAGATGGGCGGGAATCAGCCCTTGCGGGGAGTGATGTTACTTCTTTGCTACAAAGTCTACCAGCCAATTCAATTGATAAAGTTGAGGTTATTACCAACCCTTCCTCTAAATATGACGCGGAAGGTCAGACAGGGATAATCAATATTGTTCTTAAGAAAAATGTAAGGACTGGATTAAATGGATCTGTAAATACTTCCGCTGGGTCGTATGATAATTATATGGCTGGATTGACTTTGAATTATCGGGACAGGAAGTTTAATTATTTTGGATCTTATAATTTCAACAAGCGCCATATGGTTGGAAGCGGCGCTGTGGATAATATATTTAAAAACAACAATAGCGAGATATCAAATAATTCAGGATCATCAAGAAAAGGTAATAGCCATACGATAAAAGCAGGAGTGGATTATAATCTTTCCGATAAGACTTCATTGAGTCTTTCTGGTAATGTTAGCGTAAGGGATAATAATCGTGGAGAGGACTTGTGGTATCGTTATATTAATCACCCAACCTTATCTGGTACGAGTACAAGAACCTCTAGACAGCTCGAAGATGATTTGGGCTACGAGTTTACGATGGACTTTAGACATCAATTTAAAAGGTCTGGAGAGGAACTTACGGCAAATGCGAGTTATGGAAGGGATAAAGAAGATGGTACGAATGTTTTTTTGCAGCAATTTGATTCTGGAACTCCTAGTACGGGCCGGAATAATGTGAGCTCAGAAGATGGAAAAAATATAAATATCCAGGCAGACTATGTTTTACCGTTCTCGGAAGATAGTAAGTTTGAGGCCGGCTATCGCTCTCAGATCAGGAAATCATTCGACACCCAGCTGTCAGATACTTTGGCTGTTGCCAGTGGGAAATATTTAACCGACTACGGGATCAGCAATGACTTTGATTTTACTTCTACTGTTCACGCCTTATATGCAAATTATCAGGGCAAACTTTCGGATAAGATCGGTTATCAAGTTGGTCTGCGTGCAGAGCAGTTTAACCTGAGTTCTACCTATTTTTCGAAAGATCCGGATGTGGTCGATAAGGAGACGAAAGCAAAACAAGATTTCTTTAGGTTATATCCTACTGTATTTTTGACTTATAATGTGGGTGAAGATGGGGATAAGATTCAATTGAGTTATTCTAGACGGGTGCAGCGTGCGAGAGGCTGGCAAGTTAACCCATTTTTGAATGTGTCGGATGATATGAACAGACGGCAGGGAAATCCAAATCTAAAACCCGAGGACGTGCACGGATTTGAACTTAGTTTTGCCAAAACCTTTGGGAAGGTGAATTTGATTTCCTCCGCATATTTTAATCATACAAGTGAGGTGATGCAGCCTTATGTTTATTTTGTTGACACATTGAGTAGCGTAACCTATAGTCGATGGGAAAACCTCACAAGCAGAAATCTCTCCGGATTTGAATTTATTTCTAAAGTCAATGCGACAAAGGACTTTGATTTTACATTCAATCTGAATCTGATCAATATTAATTATAAGGCCAATGAGGCTTATAACGTTAAAGCATCCAATGGATTTGCGTACAATACCAATTTAACGGCTAATTATCGTTTCACCCCAACGTTCTCCGCTCAGGTTCGTGGCGAATATAATTCCTCAAGGGTGATGGCACAAGGAAAGATGAATGCAATGAAAGGTGTTGATATAGCTTTGAAAAAAGATGTGCTAAATAAGAAAGCGTCCATCATGTTTAATGTCAGGGATGTATTTAACACACGAAAAATGCAAGGCTTTACTGAAACACCGCAATTAAGTTCGAATTTTGAGCATCGTTGGATGAAGAGAATGTTTACACTATCACTTTCTTACAGATTTGGTAGTCAAGATTTAAACAAATCAAAAAAGAAAGTGTCAAATACAAATGAAATGGGTGGAGGAGAGGAATATTAAAAAATATTATTCTTTATAAGCCCAAATGCTTAAATTTAATTTTAAAACAAACCTAAAACTAAAAAGAATGAAGTTATTAAAAACAGTTCTTGCGGTATCGGTGATTGCTTTTTCAGCACATCTTAATACTGCCGTAGCGCA
>JAIRVH010000177.1 GCA_031253985.1 Sphingobacterium sp. | reverse complement strand
GTATTGGAAAATATGATTAAGGCCGTTCCGGATGAATGGATTCATGCCGTCAACGGACTACTCAAATCCAACGAGTTATTTGATCCAACAATGCTTTCAATTGAGCATGATGTCGACTTCGATACGATGGACACCCTATCGGCATCATTATCTTCCATCGGGTTGTTGGGGTATGATCTACATAGTCATCAGCACTATTATAGACGATTACCGTTTAAGATGGAACGTATCTTGGCATTGAACCCGAGACTAAAAAATGCAAAAAAACTTGTTGCGACAGCAGGTGTACAATTTGTTAAGAATACAAGGGATTATATGGAGGCTAGAGTTGATGGATCGGGCGTGCAACATACCGTCATTATACAGGGCGACAAGTTTCAGTGTACCTGCAATTGGTTTACCAATCATCAGGGAAAAAGAGGGTTATGTAAACATATACTGGCCGTCAAGATGTTGAATGGCTAACCTGTTTGTTGCTTCATATTTTGTTTGTTGTGAAGTATGAAGCAACATTGGTTTTAATACAAATTATCTTCATGAATAAAATTATTACCAGTATTGATCATTAGCTGAAGATACTCTTCGAAACTATCTGCCATGACAAGAAACTCATCGGGATCATAAACGAAACGTACAATTTGACCTGTTTTAACGTTGTTTGAGGGACTAAAATCTACAAATAATTGTGAAGTTCCCCCATTGTTCATGCAATCGGAAAAATGATGCCATTTTAAATCCGTTGATTGATCAGTAATCTTGTTGTCAATTTCTACGTGTTTATACTTTACTACAGAAGTATTGTTTAATTATTTGCTAAAATATTTAGTATAATAATTGTTTATTAGCTATCTTTGTATCGTTCACTTACAGAAGTAATACCAAGAAAATAAACAATTATGTTGTCCGATCAAACTTTAGTATCCGATATAAAGGCAATTATTTCGCAGTCCAAAGAAAATGCGGTTCGGGCTGTCGATCATCAGCGAACATTGATGTACTGGCATATTGGCCAACGTATTTTTGAACAGGAGCAGGAAGGGAAGGATCGAGCTGATTATGGAAAATACATTATAAAATATCTTTCAGCTGAATTACAGCCTGAGTTTGGTAGTGGTTTTTCGTCTAGACAGCTCAATTGGTACCGTCAGTTTTATCGCACATTTCCAATTGTGTCTACACTGTGGACGCAATTGAGTTGGAGCCAATATAAGCTACTTTTGAGTCTTAATAGCGAGGAGCAAAGGGAGTTTTATATCGCAGAGACAATAAAGAATAATTGGACAGTCCGGCAGCTTGAACGACAGATCAACACAAATCTATTTGAGCGCCTACTGCTTAGTAACGATAAAGAAAGTGTATTGGCTGTAGCAAAAAAGGAAAAGCTGCCTTCGGATGCGAAGGAGATTATCAAAGATCCAATGGTACTGGAATTTTTAGGTTTGAAACGGGAAAGCGCTTACTATGAAAAGGACCTTGAGGGCGCTATTATTGCCCACCTTCAAGAGTTCTTACTCGAATTAGGAAATGGCTTCTCATTTGTCGCTAGACAAAAACGTATTCATATCGAGGGCGATGAGTTCTTTGTCGACTTAGTGTTCTATAATCGTCTGTTGCAAAGTTTTGTGATCATTGAAATCAAGACCCATAAATTAACGCATCAAGATATCGGTCAGCTGCAAATGTATGTTAATTACTACGATCGTATCGAAAAGCTTCCACATGAGCATCCGACGATTGGGATTTTACTTTGTGCAAGTAAAAATGATGCGGTCGTTAAATTTACTCTTCCTGAAGACCAAAAACAGATTGTTGCCAGCCAATACGAACTTTACCTGCCTACAGAACAGCAGTTGCTGGATGAGGTAAACAAGGAGTTAAATAGTTTTGTCGGTAAAAGTGACGCTGAGTAGATTTCAAATGTTTATATGGCGCTATTTAAGGAAATTTTAAAAGCACTAAACGGAGTTAAGTTATAAGTATTGGGGGATGAAATGACTGTGTTTCCGCTTTTTTCATTTTTATTTTTCTAACATAGATTATTTTGTACATTTGTATCGAATAAAATCGAAATTGAAATGGCAGAAACTGTACAACCAAGAGGTCCAAAGACAACTGATAATAATGCGAATCAAACTCATTACTACAAAACATTGGTAGTAGCGATCGCTTTAGGTTTAATAGGTACATTTATCCGTTTTGTACCGGATGTATGTACGGCAATGGGCCAACAAACTTTTTTGTTTTCCGCGATAGCTAACATCTCCATGATTGTAGGTGCACTTATCGCATTCAAAACCGTTTTCGGAATATTGGGATTTGGAAAAAACCGTGACTAATTAACAGTCAGCTAAAATATTTGAAAGCCTCAGTTTACTGGGGCTTTTTTTATGGGATAAAATCTGGAATCTCTATTTTTAGATCAGCTACAAAAAAAGGCCTCACAATCGTGAGGCCTTCTCTTGTATGATTATCGCAGACTACGCGAAAAGTGACCAAGTAGACCAAGGAATACGAGCAAGCATCAAAATCAAACCGATGATATAGAAAATAACAACCGTTTGGTTTGCTTTTTTTGCATTTTCAATCTTTTTAGCTTTCGAGTAACCAATTGTGATCAATACGATAGCAATGATCATGGTCAAAGGGTGTTCGATGATTTTAAAACGTAATGCCGGATCTTTCATTACGGCACCAGAGATCATCGATGGATACTTCAAATAAAAGAATAAAATCAATCCCACCAATAATTGAATATGCGATGCGATAAAACCCAATAAAGCAATTTTACGGTTGTACGGTTTGTTGCCAAGGTAGTTTGATAGGGTGATCACGATCGATATCACCAGGGCTAGCAATAATACAATTGCTATAGTCGAGTGTAAGTGTAACATAAAAGCTCTCTTTAATTATTTCCTAAGTTAGCAAAGATAAAAATATAATGAATGTATTTATCAAAAATCATTGTTCCAACAAAAATACCTCTGCTATTGGATTGAATAGGTACATGCGTTTGCTGGTCAATTCCATGCACTTATAGCGTTTTCTTATCTTCTCAATACGTTGAAATGAACGCCCGTTTTTGAGCTTAAAGAAATGACCATCCTCCAGGGATTCCACGGTGAGGGCGCTGCTTTTGACCGTATCATATGATTTTAAGGTGCGAAACAGGTGGAGGTCTGTGCAGCTTGAAGCCGCAGGGTTTTCCATATAGCGATGGATGGCGCTACTGATATCAGCCGGGAAGATATTCAATTTTAGAAAAGGATCCATAAGCTCTTTAAAGTTGCTCTTCCATTCTGAACCATGTGGTTTGACCCGATGCTGATGTTTATTCCAAGTCTGTAAATGTGCGAATTCATGGATCGTCGTAATCAAAAAGGAATAAGAATTTAAATCATGGTTGACCGAGATGCGATGTGGACTTCCTTTAAAAGGTGCACGGTAATCTCCTAGCTTCGTACTTCTTGAACGAGAGATCTTAAATAGGCAGCGGGTGTGATTAATCCAGTTGGATATAATCGGTGCTGCTTCTTCGGGCATGTATTTTTTTAGGGTAGCACTATAATCTTGCATGCCATAAAAATAGGAATTAATTTATGTCAATGGAGCTGAAAGAGAACATTCTTTTGTCAAAAATAGAATGACATTACTAAAAATAATAGTTTAATTTCTAGTTTTTGTTTGGATAATTGATATTATTTTTAGTATTTAGTGTCGGTAAATATTAAAAACGAAAAAGTCAGTCTAGAAGACTTCTATTTATTAAAGCAAAAACGTATTGAAATCGTCTGATTTTTAGGTAAATTACCTTCAGAAAAGTTCATAAAATACGGGATCCGATTGAGGAACGGTTTTTCCTCCAAATTGTAAAAATAGACCTGCAAGAATATGCTAGATACCTTACATATTAGAAATTATGCGCTCATCAACGAATTGGAAATCCAGTTTGACAAAGGTTTGAATATGATTACCGGCGAGACCGGTGCAGGTAAATCTATTATTATGGGTGCGTTGTCACTGATTTTGGGAAATAGGGCGGAGGGAAAGCATTTTTTCGACCCGTCCAAAAAATGCGTGATTGAAGGGGAATTTAACATAGGTTCCTATCAATTGCTTAGTTTTTTTGAGGAAAATGATCTCGAATATGCGGACCATACCATTATTCGAAGAGAAATCTCTCCTGATGGTAAATCCCGTGCATTTATTAATGATTCGCCAGTCACACTAACTATACTCAAAGCTTTAGGCGAGCAGTTGATTGATGTACATTCTCAACATGCAACATTACAGATTAATACAGAAGATTTTCAGTTCTTTGTAGTCGATAGTGTTGCGGGTTCATTTGGCCTCAAGCAAAATTATCGAGCGAGCTTTTTCGCTTACAAGAAGGCGAAAAAAGAACTCGAAGAGTTTAAGGAAATGGTCAAGAAAGCCGCTATTGAGCAGGATTATTTTCAGTTTCAGTTTGATGAACTTGATGCAGCCCGATTGGTAGAAGACGAGCAGGTACAGCTTGAAATACAGCAACGGCAGCTGGAAAACGCAGAGGACATCAAGCGTGGGCTGGTAGGGGCATCACATCTTTTGGAAAACGATGATACAGCAGTTTTAAGCCGGTTGAAAGAGGCGATGACCCAAGTGGAAGGGGTTGCTTCATTTTTGCCTGAGGCGGCAGATTTGGCTGCACGTTTAAAGAGTACATGGATTGAGCTGAAAGACGTTGCTGCAGAGCTCAGCTCCTTAGAAGAAGATACGCAAATAGACGAGGGTACTTTGCTGGATATCAATGAACGCTTAAGCTTGTTGTATTCTCTACAGAAAAAACATCATGTGGACTCCGTCGGAGAGTTGATTAAATTGCGTGACGATCTTGAATCCAAACTGTTTGCCATAAATTCTTCGGATGAACAATTGGAACGGTTAGAGAAGGAGGTAGTAGCTAAACTCGCCATCGCCCAGAAAAATGCAGAAGAACTTTCGGTAGCAAGAAAAAAGGTGTTAGCGTTGATCGCAAAGGATGTGCAAGCGACCTTGTCAAATGTAGGTATGCCGAATGCACGACTTCAAATTAATCTGGAACCATTAAAGGAAGGGGATATGCGGGAATCGGGAATGGATTCAATACAGTTTTTATTTTCGGCCAATAAAGGACAGGCATTGCAATCCATTCATAAGGTTGCATCCGGAGGAGAGCTTTCTCGTGTTATGTTGGCCATTAAATCCTTAGTTGCTAAAACTTCTGCATTACCTACTATTATTTTTGATGAAATTGATACCGGGATCTCTGGAGAGGTTGCGCTACGCGTAGGAGAGGTGATGGAAAGTCTAGCTGAGAATATGCAGGTCATTGCTATTTCCCATTTGCCCCAGATTGCGGCTAAGGGTGCAGCGCATTATAAAGTGTATAAGGAAGATAAAGCCAACCGGACAATATCTAACATTGTTCGTTTGGATCAGGAGGGGAGAGTCAAGGAAATTGCTCAAATGCTCAGTGGGACGAACCCAACGGATGCGGCACTGGAACACGCAGAGTTATTGCTGAAAGGGTAGTTATTTAATAAAGTGAATCGGATAATTTAAAAATCACGTTGAGGTATTTTAGGATTTCGTTTTGAGCGCAAACTATTTTAACACTTATTGATCTTCCAATTTTGGCAATCGTTTCCAAAGAAACATGATGGCCACGATAAAAAGTATCAAAGCTATCCCAAAGTAACCATTGGGGCTAATGCTAGTGTACACAGTTTCACCTATTCGACCAGTACTTTCACCGTTCACGGTTCCATGTGTGAAAAACATAGCGATTCCGATTAGAAGTAAAACGATGCCAGAAAGAAGAAATACCCAGCCGGTCATTCGTTCGATTTTACTCATTCTGTAGATCTTTTAAAAATATAAATTTAAGATATATCTAGTCTTCATAATTGTTCTATTCAACAGTCAAGCATTTAATTAATAAAAAAACAGGCCTTAGAAAATCTCTAAGACCTGTTTTTATTTAGTTTCCACCATTATCGGCATCTGTCAATGTTACCTTAACAATCATGTTGTCTGGGCGAACAGGCTTGTTGTCACTGCCAACATAGTCAGCATATAAGAAGACCCTGCCAACTTTATACTCTACGCGATAGTTATATGGGCCTACTGCTGAAGGGATATTGATGAAAAAATCGGGGTCATTATCAAAAGAGATAGCGACTCCAACATGTCCGTAATTAAAATATTGTGCATCTAATTCTTTAGAGAAATCTAATTCATTAGAAAAAGAATAGCCACTTTTGTCAACTCCCCAAGAAGAAGATTTTACTTGAGTGGTATAACTTACTCCAGGAAGATAGTTTGTAACGTATTCTTTCTTACAAGAAGAAAATGAAACCAGGGCTGCGGTTCCAATTAATGCTGCTAATAAAAGTCTTTTCATATTGTTCGTGTTATTTGTGATAATTTTTTTATTATAGGACGATAAAATAGTGCGAAAGTTTAACGCCAAATTCATATACAACAAAAAATGCACCATAAAGGTGCATTTTATTGAAATTATTTTTAAAGATAGCTGAAGCTTACTTCTCAGCTGTATCTTTTGAAGACTTAGAATCTGAGCTAGAAACCTCAATATCTTTGGTTTCAGGATTAATGCTCACGGTCAAAACTGAACCTGTTTGCACATTTCCTTTGAGGATTTCTTCCGCAATCGGATCTTCAAGGTATTTCTGGATTGCTCGTTTTAATGGACGTGCACCAAAATTACTGTCATAACCTTTGTCTGCGATGAAATCTTTTGCCTCATCTGTCAAATTGATGGTATAACCCAAATCAGCGATACGTTTGAACAATGATCTCAACTCAATATCAATGATTTTGAAGATATTCTCTTTTGTCAATGAGTTGAACACAATCACATCATCGATACGGTTCAAAAATTCAGGAGCAAAAGCTCTTTTTAATGCTGTTTCAATAACTCCACGTGAATGCGCATCAGATTGTTGTGATTTTGCTGCAGTGGTGAAACCAACACCCTGACCAAATTCCTTCAATTGGCGTGCCCCAATATTTGAAGTCATAATGATTATGGTATTTCTGAAATCTACTTTGCGGCCCAAACTATCTGTTAATTGTCCTTCGTCTAATACCTGTAATAACAGATTAAAGACATCTGGGTGAGCTTTTTCGATCTCATCCAATAAAACAACTGCATAAGGTTTACGACGTACTTTCTCCGTCAATTGACCACCTTCTTCATAACCAACATATCCTGGAGGCGCTCCAACCAAGCGAGATACCGCGAATTTCTCCATGTACTCACTCATGTCAATTTGGATCAGTGCATCCTCGGTATCAAACATAAATCGCGCGAGTTCCTTCGCCAATTCTGTTTTACCAACCCCAGTAGGACCTAAGAAGATAAATGACCCGATTGGTTTTTTAGGATCCTTCAAGCCCGCACGTGTACGTTGGATAGCTTTCACCAATTTACCTACAGCGTCATCCTGACCAATGATTCTTCCCTTCATCAACTCAGCCATATTCAACAGTTTTTGACTGTCTGTTTGACTGACACGTTGTACTGGAATGCCGGTCATCATGGCCACTACCTCAGCAACATTTTCTTCTGAAACAGTATAGCGTTTTGACTTCGTCTCTTCTTCCCAAGCGATTTTTTCTTTCTCGAGCTCTTCAATCAATTTTTTCTCTGTATCACGCAGTTTAGCAGCTTCTTCATATTTTTGGCTACGAACGACTTTGTTTTTCTCCAGTTTGACCTCTTCAATTTTATTCTCAATGTCTATAATGGATTGCGGTACATGAATATTGTTCAAGTGCACGCGAGAACCTGCTTCATCTAAAGCATCAATTGCCTTATCTGGTAGGAACCTGTCTGTAATATAACGTGTCGTTAAGGATACACAGGCTTCGATCGCTTCGGGAGTATAAGTGACATTGTGGTGATCCTCATATTTCTCCTTGATACGATTCAATATTTCTACCGTCTCATCATGGGTTGCCGGCTCGATCGTTACCCGTTGGAAACGACGATCTAAAGCACCATCTTTTTCGATGTATTGACGGTACTCGTCCAAGGTGGTTGCACCGATACATTGGATTTCTCCTCTTGCCAAGGCTGGTTTGAACATATTGGAAGCATCCAATGATCCTGAAGCGCCACCTGCACCAACGATGGTGTGAATCTCATCGATAAATAAGATGACATCCGGTGATTTTTCCAGTTCATTCATAACTGCTTTCATACGTTCCTCAAATTGACCACGGTATTTCGTACCGGCAACCAAAGATGCTAGATCCAGAGTGACGACACGTTTATTGAATAATACACGTGATACCTTACGTTGAACAATGCGAAGCGCAAGTCCTTCAGCAATCGCTGATTTACCAACACCCGGTTCACCGATCAACAAAGGATTATTCTTCTTGCGTCGGGATAAAATTTGAGACACACGCTCAATTTCTTTTTCGCGACCTACGATAGGATCCAATTTACCCTCCTCGGCAGCTTTGGTCAAATCGCGGCCAAAGTTGTCCAGCACCGGAGTTTTGGATTTGATATCCGATACTTTTTTGGGTTGGATATATTGATCATCTTCCGCAAAATCGTCGTCGCCAGTAGGAGAGCCCGGAGCCTCATCCTTGATCGTCGTCCTATTTTGCTCAACTTCAGATTTGAAGATGTCGTAAGTCACATTGTATTGTTGTAAAATCTGAGAAGCAATATTATCTTCATCTCGTAAGATAGCCAATAATAGATGCTCCGTTCCGATGATGTCCGATTTGAATATTTTAGCCTCCAAATAAGTAATCTTCAAAACTTTTTCAGCCTGTTTTGTTAATGGCATATTGCCAATAGGAGCGCGTGAAACCGATGCCCCCTTCACTGCGTCCTCCACAGATTGACGTAGGGCTGTTGTGTCAATGCCTATGTTTTTAAGGATTTTTATCGCCATTCCATCGCCTTCACGAATCAAGCCGAGCAATAAATGCTCTGTTCCAATATAATCGTGACGCAATCTTAAAGCTTCCTCTCTACTGTACGATATGACATCCTTTACGCGCGGTGAAAATTTTGCTTCCATTGAATACCTTTCTGTTTTATATTAAGGATATATAAATGTAGTAAATTCTGCATTTCAAACCTTAAAATTATTTTAAATAATGTCATCAACAATTAAGCCATGACCTTTGTACGTCCAAAATGTCAGTATAAAAGATTACATTTGTATGTTAATATAATAAGAGTTTTCGAATTTTTTTAATTTTTATGTCAGACGAGAAGATCATTTTTTCGATGGCGGGTGTCAACAAAATCTATCCGCCTCAAAAACAAGTTTTAAAAAATATCTATTTATCTTTTTTCTATGGTGCCAAGATCGGTGTAATTGGTTTGAATGGGTCCGGTAAATCTTCCCTATTAAAAATTATCGCTGGATTGGACAAATCTTACCAAGGTGAGGTGGTGTTCTCCCCAGGCTATTCTGTGGGTTATTTGGCACAGGAGCCTCAATTGGATCTTGAAAAGACTGTTCTTGAAGTCGTACAGGAAGGTGTCGCCGAGATTACGGCGATCTTACAGGAATACGAAGAAATCAATGAGAAATTTGGCCTGCCTGAAGTGTACGAAAACGCTGATGAGATGGACAAACTGTTAGCAAGACAGGGCGAACTTCAAGATAAAATTGATGCCACGAACGCTTGGGAAATCGATTCAAAATTGGAAAGAGCCATGGATGCCTTGCGTTGTCCTGAACCAGATGCGAAGATTGTCAATTTGTCAGGTGGTGAGCGCAGACGTGTAGCATTATGTCGCTTGTTACTGCAGGAACCAGATGTCTTACTCTTGGATGAGCCAACCAACCACTTGGATGCCGAATCGATCGACTGGTTAGAACAACACTTAAAACAATATAAAGGAACAGTGATTGCTGTTACCCACGACCGTTATTTCTTGGATAATGTAGCGGGATGGATCTTAGAATTAGATCGTGGCGAAGGTATTCCTTGGAAAGGAAATTATTCTTCTTGGTTAGATCAAAAAGCAAAACGTCTTGCACAGGAGGAAAAACAGGAAACCAAACGTCAAAAAACACTGGAACGTGAGTTGGAATGGGTACGTATGGCTCCAAAGGCGCGTCATGCCAAATCGAAAGCCCGTTTACACAACTACGAAAAATTAGCTTCTGAAGAAACGAAAGAACGCGAAGAGAAATTGGAATTGTTTATTCCACCGGGACCACGTCTGGGGAACTCTGTCATCGAGGCAACAAATATCTCCAAAGCCTATGGCGATCGCATTTTATTTGAAAACTTAAGTTTCATGTTGCCTCCTGCCGGTATCGTCGGGATCATTGGACCAAACGGTGCGGGTAAAACAACGTTATTCCGCCTGATCACAGGACAGGAAACACCGGATACAGGTTCGTTCAAAGTTGGAGAAACAGTGAAATTGGGCTACGTGGATCAAATGCACCACGACCTCGATCCTGAAAAATCGGTTTGGGAAAATATTACGGGGGGCAGTGACAACATGATGTTGGGTAACCGTTCGGTGAATTCAAGAGCCTATGTCTCTAAATTTAATTTTAACGGTGCCGATCAACAAAAGAAAGTTGGCGTGCTTTCCGGTGGAGAACGTAACCGTGTTCACTTGGCCATTACACTTAAAGAGGGGTCAAATGTACTCTTGCTCGATGAACCTACCAACGATATCGATGTAAATACATTGCGTGCGCTGGAAGAAGGCTTGGAAAACTTTGGTGGTTGTGCCGTTGTGATTTCCCACGATAGATGGTTCCTGGATCGTATTTGTACCCATATCCTTGCTTTTGAAGGCGATTCACAGGTTTATTTCTTCGAAGGTAACTATACCGAATATGAAGAAAACCGCAAAAAACGCGTGGGTGATGTAACACCACATCGTATTAAATACAAAAAATTGGTTAAATAGGAGAGAGAATCATGGAGAGCGGAAGGCTTTTAGCTGCAATAATAGACCACGCTATCGATGGCATTATCACCATAGACAACAGGGGGCATGTGGAAAGCATTAACCCTGCTGCCTTGGAATTGTTCGGTTATCAGGCCGAAGAAGTCATTGGGCACAATATCTCGATGTTAATGCCTGAACCCGATCGTGGTAATCACGATGGTTATCTCCACAATTATCAAACCACAGGGCACAAGAAGATAATCGGAATCGGCCGCGAGGTGATGGGCTTGAAGAAAAATGGAGAGACATTTCCATTTCGCTTGGCAGTCAGTGAGGTTTGGTTAAAGGATAAAAATATTTTTACGGGTTTTATTCACGATTTATCGCGTGAGAAAGCTGCCGAGGATATGCTCAAGCAACATGCCGTCGAACTCGAACATAAAGTCAGTGAACGTACGCGCGATCTGATCTCTATGGTGTCCGAGCTGGAAAAAGCTAAAGCAGAAGTGTCCAAATCTCTGGAAAAAGAAATTGAACTTAACCAATTGAAATCGAGATTTGTGTCCATGGCTTCGCATGAGTTCCGTACACCATTGAGTTCTGTACAGCTTTCGGCATCCTTAATTGAGAAATATGCGGATCGACCGGATGATAAAGCGAATATCATTAAACATACCAATAAAATTAAAGGCGCTGTTCAACTGTTGACCAGTATCCTGAATGATTTTCTTTCCCTTGAAAAATTGGAAGCCGGTATTGTCGTGATGAATAAGCAGTATACCAATTTGGTCGAGCTAGCGGAAGAGATCACCGAGGAGATGCAGTTGATCTGCAAGAAAAATCAGCATATTGTGTACCAGCATACCGGTGTGATCGGGCATTTTACCTTGGATCCTAATTTACTAAAGAATGCTTTGGTCAACTTGATCTCTAATGCGATCAAGTATTCCGGAGAAGATACATTGATTGAATTCACAACATGTATCGATGAGGAAGGCTGTTTGATTTCGGTAAAGGATAATGGTATCGGTATCCCCGAAGAAGACCAGGTGCATTTGTTCGAGCCATTTTTTAGGGCTCATAATACAGGGAATATCCCTGGTACAGGATTAGGCTTGAATATCGTCAAGAGGTACATAGGGCTTATGGAAGGTAATATGGAATTTGAATCTGAAGTACATAAGGGAACTTCATTCAGGGTGAGCTTTAAAGAAAGCTGAACTTCGAGATAAGCATGACAGAATAAATAATGCCAGATGAGAAATAAAAAGACAATCTTAATTATTGAAGATAATATTGATATCCGGGAGGGAACGACCGAAATATTGGAGTTGACAGGAAGGTATAATGTCATTACGGCGGAAAATGGACGTATTGGAGTCGACCTGGCGACAAAACATATTCCCGACTTGATTCTTTGCGATATCATGATGCCTGAACTGGATGGTTACGGTGTCTTATTTATGTTGAGCAAAATTGAAAGTACAGCTAAAATTCCTTTCATTTTTTTGACCGCCAAAGCCGAACGTGCAGATATGCGCAAAGCGATGGAGATGGGAGCGGATGATTATTTGACCAAACCTTTTGACGATGTCGAATTGATGAACGCAATAGACGTGCGCCTCAAAAGACATGAACAGCTGGCTGCAGATATCCCGCAGGGGGAAGATTTGAGTCTGAACGCCGAAGAGCAAGTGTTATTGTTGCAGGAGCTGCTTGCCAATTCACGTGTGAAAACAGTGAAGAAAAAACAGTCTATTTATGAAAAAGACGATTCGCCAACATATGTGTATTTTGTAAAATCTGGTCAGGTGCGCAGCTTTAAGTCTTATAAGGATGGACGTGAACTCTCTACAGGTATTTTTATTGAAGGAAATTACTTCGGCTATGCTTCGATTTTGTTGAATGATAATTACGAAGACTACGCTGAAGCAGTCGAGCAGAGTGAAATTGTCTTGATACCCAAGGACAGCTTTTTGGAGCTGTTATGGAAAAAACCCGCAATAGCCAGTAAATTTATTAAACTTCTTTCGGTGGATCTACGCGAAAAGGAAGAACAATTGCTCGGCTTTGCCTATCATTCTGTCCGCAAGCGTGTCGCCAATGCCTTGATTAGTATTGCTGAAAAAAGTGGTGTCAATATCAATGAGGTGAATGCTTGCACAATTGACGTGACGCGGGACGGTTTGGCTTCAATTGCTGGCACAGCAAATGAGACAGTTTCCCGTATGCTCTCCGATTTTAAAGAAGAAAAACTGATTTCGAAAGAAAAAGGTAAGATATACATCAATTCGATCAAAAACCTGCGCGATGTGAAGCAGTAAGGATTAGCAAGTGGCGATTTAAAAATCGATATGCTCAAAAAAGGCGTGTTCAGTTTTTCTGACACGCCTTTTTTTATCTCTCTTCGTAACTGGTGCTTGTGAAATCGTGATGTTTTTTGCGAATTGTGATAAATATCATTTTATGGTATGGTGCTGCATCATGTTTTTGCCCGTATGCATGATTTACTTTTGTTCTTAGGATAAACCTTAATTGGTGATTGTAGAATCAGAATGAAAGTAGTCGTATATAATGTAAGATCATTTGAAAAAGAGTTTTGGGCATTGGCAAATGCCAAGCAGCACGATTTGACCTTGATTTCAAATGGATTAAATTCCGAGACACAGAATTATGCACGCGGCAAGGATGCGGTAGTTATTTCTGTGAGCGATATTTTGGATGAGAGTATGCTACTTAACTTGAAAGGATTAGGGATCAATAAGATCATGACTAGAAGTAAGGATACCGCTCATATCGATTTGATGAAGGCTGGAGATCTGAATATTCAGATAGCCAATGCGCCATTTGAAGATCAGAGTCCAAAGGGACTGGCCGAGCAGACTGTCCGGAATCTCAACTTATGGGGAATAGAAAAATGTGTTGGTAAAGCTTGTTGTTGCCTAAACGACTGTGCTAAAAAAATAAAGTAAAATGATTACGTCGCAGCTCACAATGGAAGAATTGGTGCAGAAATATAACGTCGCAGCACCGCGTTATACAAGTTATCCCACTGTTCCCTTCTGGGACAATGAAGCGTTTTCCCGGACGGCTTGGACAGATCAGGTCTATCAGACCTTCGAACAATCAAAAGAAAAAGGAATGAGCTTGTATATCCATCTTCCTTTTTGTGAAAGCCTCTGTACGTATTGTGGTTGCAATACGCGTATTACAAAAAATCACCGCGTTGAAGAGCCTTACATTGCAGCTCTTTTGAAGGAATGGGAGATGTATGTCGCATTATTTAATGGTGAACGACCACTGTTGGCAGAAATACATTTAGGAGGCGGTACACCGACCTTTTTTAATCCGGATAATTTAAGGATGCTGATTGAGGGAATTCTTGCCCATGCAGATGTGGCACCACATAGCTCATTTTCATTTGAAGCTCACCCGGCAAATACGACGGTCACGCATCTACAGACCTTATTCGATTTGGGATTCCGCCGTTTGAGCTTGGGGATACAGGATTTTGATCCGCTTGTCCAATTTGTAATCAACAGGCATCAGAGCTTGGAAGAAGTGGAAGAGGTGATGCAGAATGCCCGAAAAATCGGCTTTGAGTCCATTAACTTTGACTTGATTTACGGACTGCCCAAGCAGACGCTTGCGACCGTCGCGGATACCATTCAAAAGTCGATGCGGCTCGGTCCAGATCGGATCTCTTTTTATAGCTATGCGCACGTGCCTTGGATAAAACCCGGTCAACGGCATTATACCGAGGCTGATCTACCTAGTGGTGCTGCCAAACTTGCCCTTTATAATCTCGGGAAAAAAATGATTTTAGCACACGGCTATGAAGATGTTGGTATGGATCATTTTGCGAAAAGGGAAGATGAGTTATTTATGGCTTTCCAACAGGAAAGATTACACCGTAATTTTATGGGCTATGCTGATCGGTTTAGTCCCCTGCTTATAGGTATTGGAGTATCTTCCATCAGTGATGCATGGGGGGCATTTGCGCAAAATGTAAAGACTGTAGAAGAATATCATCAGTTAATTGAAGCCGGCGTATTGCCAGTGATAAAGGGACATTTGCTCAACGAAGAGGATCTTCTGATTAGACGTTATATCCTCGATATGATGTGTAAGGGGAAAGTGCAGTTACAGACAGACGCGCCGTTGAATGAGCAGATTATCGACGAATTATCCGAACTCGTTGCAGATGGTTTAGTCTCCATAATAGGCGACCTTATTCAATGTACCGCGATTGGACGCTCTTTTTTGAGAAATATCTGTATGGCCTTTGATCAGCGACTGTTACGGTCAAAAACGCAGAATCAATTATTTAGTCAGGCAATTTAAAAACAAAGGTATGGCAGCACTTAAGGAAGAGATACAAACTGCGGAAAAATGTTTCCATTGTGGTGATAAAATTGAGGAAACGGGCTACCAGCTCGATCACCACGATTTTTGCTGTCTAGGATGTCAGACCGTCTACCAAGTACTGAACAATAGTGGTATGCAGCAATATTACCGCTATAATCAGCACCCAGGTAAATCGAATAAATCCAAGCAAGAAGATTTTTCTTATCTGGATGAACCACAGATTGCAGGTAAATTAGTGGATTTTGAAGATGATAAGATGACCATCATCACCTTTTATATTCCGGCTATCCACTGTAGTTCCTGTATTTGGCTGCTAGAAAATTTATATAAACTCAATCCCAATGTATTGCAGTCCCGCGTGGACTTTATGAAGAAACAGGCAAGCATTACATTCAATCACAATCAGCTGCCATTAAAAGATCTAGTTTATCTTCTGGTCAATATCGGTTATGATCCCAAAATCACCTTGCAGGATGTGGTGAAGGAAGGGAATCGAAATAATCTAAATCCTTTGGTCGCAAAAATTGCTGTTGCCGGTTTCTGTTTTGGAAATTCTATGCTATTCAGTTTCCCGGATTATTTTGGAATGGGAAACTTTGAGAAGGAATATGCCAATTTCTTTGGGTATATAAATCTCGCCTTTGGTCTTCCGGTGTTATTGTATTGTGCATCGGATTACTTTAAGTCGGCCTATTGGAGTCTGAAACAAAAGCGACTGAATCTGGATGTGCCATTAGCACTGGGGATTCTCGTGTTATTTTTGCGATCTGCTTTTGAGGTGATCACACAGACTGGGGCAGGTTTTACAGATACACTCTGTAGCCTTGTATTTTTTATATTGATCGGTAAATGGGTGCAGCAACGTACCTACTATCATATCTCGTTTGAACGTGATTACCGGAGTTATTTTCCTGTTGCTGTCACAGTACTGACCGAGTCAGGGGACAAACCTGTACAATTGGCAGATGTACATATCGGTGATCGGATTTTGGTTCGGAACAATGAAATCATACCTGCTGATGCCATGCTTTTAAAAGGTGATGCAGCGATAGATTTTAGCTTTGTAACCGGAGAATCAAGCCCCGTAAGTAAAACTCTCGGCGAAATTATCTACGCCGGTGGGCGTCAGACAGGGGAGGCGATAGAACTCGAAGTGGTTAAACCTATTTCACAGTCCTATTTAACCAAATTATGGAATAATGAAAATTATAAAGATTATGACAAACATTTTCAGACTTTTGTCAACTTTATAAGTAAATATTTTACTGTTGTTTTATTGGCTATTGCACTATTGGCTGCGCTGTTTTGGGCTGTTGACGGAAGTGCAAGCAGGGCTTGGGGAGCTTTTACGGCGGTATTGATTATCGCATGTCCATGTGCGTTGGCGTTGAGCTCTCCATTTACCCTTTCGGCGGCGTTAAGTATTTTTGACCGAAACAAGTTCTACGTAAAAAATACTGCTGCTATCGAACAGATGGCAACGATTGATACGCTGGTATTCGATAAGACAGGTACCATATCCTCGCCTAAAGCAACCTCCATTTATTTTGAAGGCACCCTTTCAATAGTGGAGAAAAGGCTGCTCAACGCGGTTTGTAGAAACTCTAGTCATCCGTTGAGCCGGGAGATTGTTAAGTGGCTCGACGTTCCTTCGAGTATGTCCGTACAGGATTTTAAGGAATTTCCGGGAAAAGGGATGCAGGCTACAGCAGATGGTAAACAAATTAAAATCGGTAGTGGCAGCTTTTTGGATATAGGCCATGTAAAGACTGATGGTTCTGTGGTCTTTATTCGCATAGACGGGGAGCTAAAAGGATATTTTACGATGGAGCAATCCTGGCGGGATGGCCTTTCGGCTCTGATTGAAGATTTTAAAATGGATTATAGCCTTCATTTGATTTCGGGGGATAACGATCGGCGCTTGGATGCGCTGCAATTGATTTTTCCCTCAAATGCAAGTTTGCTTTTCAACCAATCACCAATGGAAAAACTGCAGGTAATTCAAAATTTTCAGGAGGAAGGAAAGCATGTCTGCATGGTCGGCGATGGTCTGAATGATGCAGGTGCATTGCGCAAGGCCGATTTGGGTATCGCCGTGAGCGATGATATCAATAACTTCTCTCCGGGCTGCGATGCGATACTGGATGGAGAATCATTTTCAAAAATGCCGGATTTCTTTGCTTTTAGCAAGGATGCGGTGAAAGTTATACATATGAGCTTTGGTATATCACTATTATATAATGTAGTCGGATTGAGTTTTGCCGTAAAAGGTATGATGTCACCCTTATTTGCGGCGATTTTAATGCCTATAAGCACGGTGACAATTATCTCCTTTACAAGTCTCATGACAAGATGGTATGCCAAACGCCGTAAACTCTAGTTGTTATGGAAATAATGTATATTTTGATCGGTTGCAGTGTATTGTTGGCATTGATGTTTCTATGTGCTTTTTTCTGGGCAAATAAAACCGGTCAGCACAATGATACCTACACACCTTCCATACGGATTCTGTTTGACGATGAAACGACAGAAGGGGAAGATAAATAGTGTAACGTAACTAAAACGTTATCGTAATTAAATCAATTACTTTTTTTTGTAATTAAGGTTATTATCAATAAAATTGGGAATAAATACCAATTTGAAATAGAAATACATGCATAATAATCCATTTTCATTAAAAGATAAGGTAGTTGTTATTACGGGAGGTACAGGGATTTTAGGTGAAGCATTTGTGGAGGCTTTGGCCGAGGCAGAAGCCAAAGTCGCGATCCTTGGACGTAATGAACAAATCGGGGCAGCGCGTGTCCAGCAGGTGGAGTCCCTAGGTGGCGAAGCTATATTTGTTGAAGTAGACATCATGAACGAACAGGATGTCACTAGGGCGAAGGATGAAGTTTTGCAAAAGTGGGGCCGGATAGATGCCTTAATAAACGCCGTTGGAGGAAACATTCCTGGGGCAACCATTGGTGCCGATCAAGATTTGTTTGCAAGCAATATTCAGGATACGATTAAAGCCATTGAGCTTAACCTTTACGGAACGATGATTCCTACCCATATTATCGGTCGTGTGATTGCGGAGAGTGGCAAGGGAGTTATTGTAAATATTTCATCCCTTACAGCCAGCCGTCCTTTTACACGTGTTTTGGGCTATACTGTGGCCAAACATGGAATCGATGGTTATACAAAATGGATGGCAACTGAACTTGCCAAACGCTACGGCGATCAAGTTCGTGTCAATGCCATAGCGCCCGGTGTCTTCCTGACCAAGCAGAATAAAAATCTATTAATCAATCCAGACGGAAGTTACAGCGACCGTACCAAACGTATTCTTAATGGAACCCCCTATAACCGTTTGGGCGATCCCCGTGAATTAAAAGGAACTTTAATCTACCTATTGAGCGATGCATCGGCCTTTGTAACAGGGGAGACCGTGTTTGTGGATGGTGGTTTTAATGCATGGTGTGGCGTTTAATTAAACTTTGAGATGAGAAAATTAGAACAAACTTGGCGTTGGTACGGTCCCAATGACCCCGTATCATTACAGGATATCAAACAGGCCGGAGCTACTGGTATTGTGACAGCATTGCATCATATACCACATGGTGAAGTATGGCCACTTGCTGATATTCAAGAAAGAAAACGTATTATTGAGGATGCCGGTCTTACCTGGTCTGTTGTGGAAAGTGTGACCGTACACGAGGAGATTAAGACAAAAGGAGCTAAAGTGGATGAGTATCTCCACAAATATAACGAGACATTAGCCAACCTGGCGGAATGTGGTATCAAAACAATCTGTTACAATTTTATGCCAGTACTGGACTGGACGCGTACGCAACTGGACTTAACCATGGCGGATGGTTCAAAAGCACTGTACTTTGATTGGATTGATTTGGCACTCTTCGACATATTTATATTGAAACGAGGTGCCGCTCGCACGGAGTATCCCGAAGATATTGTTAAACGGGCATCTTTGCGGTTTGATGAAATTTCGGAACAGCAAAAAGATGAATTGGCAAATGTTGTCTTAATGGGAATTCCAGGGGAGAAGAGTGTGGAATTGGAGGCATTGAAAGCAAGCATCGATACCTATAAGCATATTGGAAAAGATGGTTTGCGCGATAATCTGGTTTATTTTCTTCGGGGAATTGCAGCAACCTGTGGGGAGAATGGGATATGCATGACCATTCACCCTGATGATCCACCGTATCCAATTTTGGGTTTACCACGTATTGCAAGCAATGCTGAGGATTTTGACTATTTTCTGACTGCAGTACCACAACAGTTTAATGGCGTTTGTTTTTGTACAGGATCTTTGGGTGCTAGTCAGACAAACGACTTGCCAGCAATCTTGGAAAATATCAAAGGGCGAGTAAATTTTGTTCACTTACGAAATGTGAAAAAAGATGCGATCGGGAGTTTTTACGAGGCGGACCATTTGGATGGTGATGTCAATATGTATAAAATTATGAAAATCTTGGTTGCTGAAAACCAGCTGAGATCAACAGCTATTCCATTCAGGCCAGATCATGGCCATCAGATGCTGGATGATCTCAATAAAGTGACGAATCCGGGGTATTCTGCTATTGGACGATTGCGAGGGCTTGCAGAGTTGCGGGGCTTGGAATATGGTATTATCGGTGAATAATACCAAAGGATAAGTTTTACTAACGATTTATAACGTTCGACCTGGAGCGTTTATACAAGACAGCCGGCAAATCGGAAGCGTTGTTCTTCCTGTTTTCCGGCTGCTTTTATTTTAAATGAGGCTGTATCAAAAGGCATTTTTTTTATTTTCTCTCCAAATAAAATGCTGCAATCATACTCAAAATTAAACCTGATAACGGCTAGCAAAATTTAGCTCTGATTTTTAAAAGTGTAATTTATTGAATGATATAGCCTCTTATAATGACAAAAATTATAAAGAAGACTTGCGAATAATGAGTTGTGTCGGAAGCTCGATCGTTTCAAATTCGTGTATTGGTCTCGTTTGGTTAATGGTGGCAATTAATTTATTTGTTGCCAATTCACCAATTTCGGTGGCTGGCTGTACAACTGTGGATAGCGCCGGATTTAACGAGGCGGCAATTTGCGTATTTGAAAAACCAATAACGGCCACCTGAGACGGGACCTCAATATGCAGTTCAGCTAAAATGCCCAACGTTCTGGTTGTAATAACATCTGTTGCACCAAAAATTGCATCGATATTTTTGTTCTCAATACATTCCCGAAGTAAAATTTCTTTTATCGTTCGATCTATATCGGTGGTATTATTAAGGCTGCATTCAATATAATGCTTGTTATTGAACGGAATACCCGCATCTGATAAAGCCGATGTGAAACCATTTAATCGTTCGGCTGCAACACCTAGGTTCTTTCCGGTGATATGTAAAATATGTTTCTTGCCTTGTTCGATGAGATGTTTTGTAGCGTTATATGCGCCTTGGAAATTGTTGACTCCCACTTTGAATGTATCAAGTTGGTGATTGATGCGGTCAAAAATAACAACAGGTATCTGCGATTTGATTAATGCTTTCAGTTCATCAATGTTCGAATCCGAGGAGACCGGAGATATCATTAAGCCATCAATACCGCGCATGCGCAGAACGTCAATACAATTTTTTTCGACCCGTTCGTCTTCCCGACTTTGCATGAAAATAACATCAAATACTGTCTGCTGAGAGGCTATTTGAATTCCATCCAGGATTTGTGAAACAAATGTATTGCTAATATTGGATACAATAACCCCTATGGTATTGGATTTTCCTATTTTCAAGCTTCGCGCTAACTTATTTGGATGGAAATTATGCTTTTTGGCATATTCCTGAACCATTTTTTTAGTCGCCTCACTTATTTCGTAGCTGTCTGATAATGCTTTGGAAACCGTCGAAACAGAAATATTCAGTGCCAAGGCTATATCTTTCAGGGTAGTTCTGCTCATCGCTTTGGTGGTTATTTTAAGAAGATAAATCTACACAAAAAAATAGATAAAAGTGCTTTTATCTTCATAAAGAACCATAAGTTAGAGGTTGACTGATAACACCCGAGTCCGAGTATATCGCGTTTTTCGGCCTTTATCCAAGGTTTATCCGGTCTTTCTTCAGTCCCGAAAGCCACTCTAAGCGCTGTTTAAGCGGGTTGTGAGCATACTGCGACTGGGATCGCAGCGTGTTAGACTCGGACTCAACACGGACTCAGCTCGGACTTACCCCGGATTCATGGTGTATTACGGATAAATAAACAGTACTTGTGTGATGCTTTAAAGCTGCGGGTATATCGCCTTAAACCTGCGGGGTGAGCGAAACAAGAGCTGCTCCACTGCATCGTTACATTAAGGCATTCCTAGTCTGATGCTGCCGCCCCCAAATTCTTTTTAAGTCTTTATAGCGTGTTTTTCCGAGTTGTTCGCGTGTTTACAGTGTTGCTGCGGAGTTTTTCGGCTGCGGTTCGGGCCTGCGTTGGCCCCTGGTCGGGGCATTCGGGGGGCATGGTCGCAACCGGAACGCCATTTGTCCTTGGTGCTAGCGGGGTGGGTACAGGGTAATAGTCGGTTGCAACACGGAAGGAACACGGACGCAGCACGCTAGCAGACCGAACCTGTCCACAGGCTGTCCCGAATGTGCCCCGAAGCTGTTCCGGCCCCGCCCGGACCCCAGCAGGGAGCAGGCGGGAAGGGGAGGGTAAGAAAGTGCAAGCTAATGAAACCGGTTATTCGGCAGTCCTGTGATCAGCTTTTTTTCCCACCCTCTGCGCCCCCTCGGCCAAAAACCAAAAAGAATCTTCCATCCTGACAGCGAGTTAGGGATATATTGAAAGAAAATAAAACAAAAGGCTTGGAAGTTTGTTAGTAAACTCCCTATCTTTGCACCACTCCGCAAGGGAGGAACGGTTGCTTCGAAAGAAGAAACCAATGAAAAAAGAAGGGTTTAACATAAGTTAGACGGGTTTAAAATCCCGCTGAGTTTATTTTAAACGCGGAAATCAAAAAAAAGAGAAAAGAAAAAAACTTCAGAAAGTTTTTGGAAGTTCAGAAAAGATTTCTACCTTTGCAGTCCCAACGGAAACGGAGGGAAAACAAAAAAGATAAAGAGAGGCGCAATGCCATCGGAATATAGCGGATACGGAAGTTGAAGCGGCAAAAGTTCTTTAAGAAAACACAATCATGTAAGCGTGACGGGTAGACAGACGAAAGTCGAAAGTCATGAACAAATTCAAGTAATTCGTTCAATTCGATCCAAGATCAGAGATATAAAAA
>JAIRVH010000172.1 GCA_031253985.1 Sphingobacterium sp. | reverse complement strand
CGCAAATAAATTTGTAAATGAAAGCAATTTTCATCATATTTGCAGTCTCATAATTTAAGTTTATAATTGGTTAATGAAAGCTCGTTACTCCCAAAGTAACGGGCTTCTCTTTTTTATGGCGAGCAATCTATTTGATATCGTTTATTTATGATGCCGGTGTGTTGGTTTGAGCTTGAAGGGTTTACTGCTTTTTCATCGGAGCAATGTTGATTGTCCTGTATATTTCATCGAATTCCTGCGCTAGAATTTAATGCAAATGATTACCTTTACTGGTCTTAAATATAAAAAAGTGACGGATAGTTTAGTTATCATTCCAACATATAATGAAAAGGAAAATATAGAAAAAATCATTCGCAAAGTTTTTTCCTTATCACATGCATTTGATATTTTAATTGTAGATGATGGTTCCCCGGATGGAACGGCTACCATTATCAAGAATTTACAGCTTAATGAATTTAACGGTCGTTTATTTATCGAAGAACGGATCGGGAAACTGGGTTTAGGGACAGCGTATATCCATGGATTTAAATGGGCGCTGTCGCGCGAACATTACCAATATATTTTTGAAATGGATGCAGATTTTAGTCACAATCCGGAGGATCTGCTTCGCTTAAGGCAGGCATGTGTGGATGGTGCCGATATGAGTATAGGTTCGCGTTATATCAAAGGTGTGAATGTAGTCAATTGGCCGATGAGCCGCGTGCTGATGTCGTATTTTGCTTCGGTGTATGTTCGTTTCATAACGGGGATAGCTATCCAGGATGCTACGGCAGGATTTGTTTGTTTTACTAGAGAAGTCCTCAGGACAATCCCACTTGAAAAGATTAAGTTTGTAGGCTATGCGTTTCAGATTGAAATGAAATTCACAGCTATAAAATATGGGTTTAAGGTGGTCGAAGTACCGATCATATTCACAGACCGGACCGAAGGTACATCAAAGATGAGCACAAGTATCTTTAAGGAAGCATTTTTTGGTGTTATCCAATTGAAATTAGGAAGTATTGGAAAGCGCTATAAGAGAAATTAAAAATATTGCCCAATGAACGAGAATTTAGATCCAAATCCAGAACGTCTGAGCAATACAGATCGTGATATTGAACGAGCATTGCGGCCTCAGGCTTTCGAAGACTTTACGGGACAGGCTAAAATATTGGAAAACCTCAATATTTTTGTGAAAGCGGCTAGGCTGAGAGGCGAGGCCCTGGATCACGTTTTGCTGCATGGCCCCCCGGGCTTAGGAAAAACGACTTTATCCCATATCATTGCCAATGAGATGGGGGTTGGTATCAAAATTACTTCAGGACCTGTATTGGATAAACCTGGTGATTTAGCGGGTTTATTGACAAATCTGGAAGAGGGTGATGTTTTGTTTATTGATGAGATCCATCGTTTAAGTCCTTTGGTGGAGGAATATCTCTATTCGGCTATGGAAGATTTCAAAATTGACATCATGCTGGAGACAGGCCCAAATGCACGGTCTGTTCAGATTTCCCTGAATCCGTTTACCTTGATTGGTGCTACCACGCGCTCAGGCCTTTTGACAGCTCCCTTGCGCGCACGCTTTGGAATTAATTCACGCTTGCAATATTATGATGCAAAATTGCTGACAACTATTGTATTGCGCTCGGCTCATATCTTAAACACACCGATTTCTGATGAAGGGGCCTACGAGATTGCGCGAAGGAGCAGGGGGACACCCCGGATAGCCAATGCTCTACTGCGCCGTACGCGAGATTTTGCGCAGATAAAGGGCAATGGGAGTATCGATAAAGAAATAGCAAAATATGCTTTACATGCGCTTAATGTGGATGAGAATGGTTTAGACGAAATGGACAATAAAATTTTAACGACCATTATTGACAAATTCAAAGGTGGACCTGTAGGTCTAAAAACTGTAGCGACAGCTGTTGGTGAGGATGAAGGTACGATTGAGGAAGTCTACGAACCCTTTTTGATTCAGGAAGGATACATTATGCGGACCTCGAGGGGGCGCGAGTGTACCGAAGCGGCCTATAAGCACTTGGGCCGTGTGAATCATTCGAAAGGAAACACCCTGTTTTAAGCGCGAATGAAAAGTATATTTTAACTTTTCTGCTGAATAATTTTATTAGTCCGGCTCATTAACGCCGGACTAGGTTTTGTCCGTTGAAAATAGTTTATTTGCGCCTGTAACTCCTCATATATCCAGGGATGCTTCCTTCGTAGGTTATTTAAGATATCCAGGCAGTTGACCAATACAGCGACAGGACACGGCGGGTCGATCATCCATTGAAAGGAGTACTCGATGATTTCTTCTTCTGCCTCATTCCCAAGTGTATATTCTTTATTTTTTTTCGACGTCAAAAATAACAGGATCTTAGTGTAACTTCTAAGGCAGCTCCAATTCTTTTGTTTTTTTAAATTATCCAGGAACTGTGGGAGAACACTTTTTAGCAGAGTCGTATTTTTTAAAACGATGGTTTCAAAAACCCATGCGGCGCGAAAGGCAATCTTTTTATCTTTTTCCAGGGAAATATTCAGCAGATCGGCGAGTGTTATTCCCTGAAGGATATCTAAAGAAAAATCCGTTACCTCGAAAGATCTCAAGGTAACGGATAAAAATGCTAATTTTTCATCGTGGGTCATGATGCCGTTATTTTTGTGGCTTTTCTCGATTCATTTCGGTCATGTCAACCTCGTTCAATTTGGAATCACCCAACAGATATTGGCTAAAGTAATCGCCCATTTTCCAGAAGAAATACTCCGTCATATCGCCAAAGCCGTGTCTTTGTCCCGGTAATAGCAGGAAATCAAATCTTTTGTTAGCCTTTATCAGCGCGTCTACCATACGAATTGAATTTGCTGGATGCACATTATTGTCAATATCTCCGGTAGCGATAAGTAGTCTACCTTTTAGGTTTTTTGCGAGCTCTGTATTTTTGTTGATTTGGTAGGAGAATGTTGTATCGCCTTTAGCGGATACTTTTTCTGTTACCCCATGATGGCGCTCACTCCACCAGCGGTTGTAAATTTGATTTTCATGGTTTCCTGCACCAGATACCGCAACTTTAAAGAAATCAGGATAAACAAGCATTGCGGCTGTAGACATAAATCCACCTCCGGAGTGGCCGGTTATACCAACGCGGTTAATGTCGATGTATTTATAACGATCTGCAAGCTGTTCCGCCGCTACTTTTTTATCTTCCAAACCATAGTCGCGCAGATTTCCGTAACCATAGGTATGGTACCACTGCGAACGCGAAGGATGTCCGCCACGATTACCTACAGTGATGACGATAAAACCGAATTGCGCTAGCCTGTCGATTCTGTCCATGCTTCTGCCAAACGACTTATTGACCGCTTCGGTCTGAGGTCCGGGATAGACATATTCGACAATGGGATACGTTCTGGTGCTATCAAAATCAAATGGTTTATACATCACCCCATAGAGATCCGTGGTACCATCTCCAGCTTTTACTTTAAAGGGTTCCGGAAATTTGTAACCAGCAGCAAATAGTAACGACAGATCGGCTTTTTCTAATGTCATTACTTTTTGTCCATTGCTATTGTATAAGGCAGATTCAGGGGCGGTGTTTACCCTGGAGGAATTATTGACAAAATACTTTGAAGATTCACTCATCTCCACTTGGTGATCAAAATTGCCAGGGTTTAATAGTTTAATGCCGGAGCCAGTAGTATTTACACTGTATTGATGTAGATAATAGGGGTCTTCGTTTTTCTCACGGCCTGATGCTGTAAAGTATAGTGTTCCTGAAGCAGGATCTAAACCAGTAATTTCTTCCGTATGAAAGGCACCTTTTGTAATTTGATTAATCAATTTTCCATCTGTGTCGTAGAGGTAATAATGGCCCCAGCCATCTCTTTCTGACCAATGAATCAATTGCTTTTTATTTTCAATCAGGAATGGCTTTTGAGCATCTAGATAGACATTGGAACGTTCTTGGATAATATTGTTCACTGTACCATTAACATTGACTTTTAGGAGGTCAATCCGTTTGAGGTCACGGCTAGAACGTGAAATGTAAAATTCCTCGTTATTGCCTAACCAGTAGTTGATAAAGTAATCCTCTTTATACGAATTTTTATCCGGAGTTTTTGTCCAGGTAGAGAGGGTCTGATTCTTAAACGCGGATACATTGATGCGACGTGGAGTTTTTGCTCCTGCGTCAAAGATATAAAATTCAGTTTCCGTCGAATCGACCTCACCTGGCATTTGGTATTTATAGGTTTCAAGTGTTGGGCGGGATGAGCCAACATTGTTGATTACCCACAAAGGTTTTAATGAACGGTTGTCCTTTCTGCTCAAGGTAAAATAACGCCCATCCGGCGACCAGCTGATCCATACACGCTTACGTTTGGATTCATTGTCTTTATCTTTTTCGTCACCGGTTGTTGTGCTGTATTCATCGCCGCCCCAAGCATAATATTGCACACCGTCTTTTGTAATCTGGTGCTCTACAATGGTACTGTCCTTTTCATTTTTTACCGCTTTAAGATAGTTGGATCTGTCCATCCAATACAAATTGTAGTCTTTTGCAAAGTAAACCGTATTGGTATCAGGGGAGAAGCTCGCCCAACCTAATGGCGATTTAACTTTTGTCGAGTCACTGATTTCTAAGACAGACTTTGTTGCCAGGTCGTATTCCAGATAAAAGAGTTTCTTTTTTGTAGTGTCGGACTTATTCTTGAGCTTTTGTATTTCCTCTTTGGATTTCACGGTATCTTGGGTACTCTGAACCTGAAATCTTAATTTTTTCTCGTCTTTGGTGAATCGAAGCCCTTGTAATTCCAAATGTTGGGCATCTACAGGGTTTTTAACGATTTTAGTAATTTGAGCAGCGATGTCGTCATTATTGAAAAGAAGTTCTTTCTTTTTCAGGGCAGGGTTAACAATGTACCAATTTCTTCCCTGTGGGCTTGCATAATCATACCAAAAGCGATCAGAAAAATTGATCCAATTTGGTTTGATACTCGTTGAAAAAATCATTTTCTTTAATTTTTCAGGAGAAAATTTCGCCGCCAACTGATAGTTGGCCTTTATAGGCACCTCTTTCGCCTGTTGTGCAGTGCCAAAATAGGGTAATAAGCTGGCTGTTAAGATAAAGTAGAACTTATGCATTAAATAATAATATAGATAATTGTATAATAATGGTTTTGGTTGTAAAAATATTTATAATTAGGCTCTTTTGCGAATGGTTCGTGTAATAATCCTATGATGGATAGAAATTTTCACTGAAATTAACCAAAAAGAGCTCCTTTGTTGCCCGTGTCACTCCAGTATACAGCCATCTTAAAAATTCAAGATCCAACATGTCATCGTTTATATAGCCCTGGTCAACAAATACGATTGGCCATTGGCCACCTTGCGCTTTATGGCAGGTAATTGCAAATGCAAATTTAATCTGAAGTGCATTATAATAGGGGTCTTTTTTGATTGCTTCAAGGCGGTCTTTTTTATCCATAATATCGGCGTAATCCAAGGCAATCTCTTCGTAGAGTGTTTTCTGGGTTTCATAAGGCAGGTTAGGACTGTCCGTATAGAGGCTGTCAAGGATCACGCGGCAAGTGATAGGTTCTATTTCGTCAATGTCTACAAATTCAAGTGTGACATCTGCAAATCGAAATCCATGCTGATCATGGATATTGCTCACTTTTCGCACTTTAGCCATATCGCCATTTGCAATAAACCCATCGCCCATGTTGTTGTCCTGCAACCAGAAATAGTTGTTCTTTACAACCATTATGTAATCTCCGCCGGTCAGCTCCTCGTCCCGAAACAAGATTCTGTTTCTTATATTTTGGTTGTATAAGTTTGCAGAGCGATTTGAACGACAGATAATCATTGTATTTTCGACTCCATATTTGTCATAGGCATAGTTTATCCCTTCGATTAACCGTTCACCTGTCATTCTGTAAAGGTCTTTAAATCCTTTAGTTATGAATTTAGGAAAGGGGAAGTCATCTTGATCTTCTTCAGCAGATGTTATCTCTTCGCGTATTTTGGTCGCATTATACAGTATACCGGAATCTTTGGACTGTCGGACAACCGAGTTTAGCTCAAAAGGATAAACGCATAGATGAAATTCACTTTCGAGATAACTCGGGTTTAATGCGGGGCTGTCCAGGAGTCCTACAGGTGGTAACTGGGCGGTATCTCCAACAAATAATAGTGTGCAGTTCTTTCCGGATTGCACATAGCGGATCAGGTCATCCAAAAGACTTCCTGAAAACGCATTCACAGGTGCATTGGATATCATTGAAGCTTCATCGATAATAAATAGGGTATCTTCATGAAGGTTCTCCGCTAAGGTGAAATCCAACTGAAATGAAACTGCAGATTTTTTCCGATAGATTTTCTTGTGGATTGTCAGTGCTTTGCGACCCGAATAATAAGTGATCACTTTTGCAGCCCTGCCGGTTGGAGCCAGCAGAACAGCTTTTTTGCGTAATGCCGGTAGTACTTTGACCAGCGCCGAAATTAACGTCGTCTTTCCCGTACCAGCGTACCCTTTCAGTACAAAGCAGGATTGCTTGTCAAAAGCGAGTAGAAATTCTTCCAGTAATTCGAAGGCCTCCAATTGTTGATCGGTGGCCTGCCATGGAAATTGCTGTATTAACAGATTTTTGATGAACACCCTCAAAGTTATTTAAAAGGTTTGTCTTATCCTCTAGAAAAAGCTATTTTTGCTTTAAGAAGTTTTAATTTTTACAATTCAGCGAATGAATTATATTTCAAAACAATTTAATATTCATTATTTACCGGAATACAATCTTTTGGTCAAGGCTGGCTTTCAGAAGGATACATTGGCGGTGGTTGATAAAAAATCAATCGCACCAATTTTAATCGAATATCCGTCAGAAGAGCCGATTTTGGATGCTACACGAATCATGAGCCTTCCGTTTCGATTTGTCCGCGTTGTGATACCACATCAAACTTTTACGTTTATTCCAAAGGAATTTTTTCTGAGCGAAAAGATCAGCGAGTATCTACAGTTTTTAGGTACATCCGATCTTGAAAATACATTTAGCTATTCTTTAGATAATCTTAATTTAATTGCTGTATATCAGTTTGATGGATTGTTGTTGAATAGATGGAAAAGGTTGTTTCCTGATGCTGTTATACTTCCCGAATTCGCGGTTGTGCTTGATCGCGCACAGGAGCGTGTATCCATTAGAGGTAGTGTGCTGGGGCTTCACTTTGTAGCTGAAAATACAGTTGATTTTTACCTGTTTAAAAACGGGGTTTTTCAGCTTTATAATAGTTTTGAAATTCATAGTCTGGATGATATTAGCTATTATGTGCTTAATATTTTAACGCAATTCAATTTAGGAGACTCCATTAATAAGGTTCTCCTTTCGGGAGAGATTCCCAATGAATCTTATTATAAACGTATCTCGACTTATGCTGGTGATATCGAGATATTAGATTTGAAAACGAAAGTCGTATTGGCAGATAAAGAGATCGAGTCAAATTTGGCACCGTACAATGTATTATTTGATTCTATATTATGCGAATAATCGGAGGTCGTCTGGGTGGATTAAGATTGAATCCGCCAACTAATTTACCTGTGAGACCAACCACGGATATCGCCAAAGAAGCGCTGTTTAATATTTTACAGAACAGGCTGGATTTTGATGGTTTACAATGTCTGGATCTTTTTGCAGGAACAGGGAATATTAGTTTTGAGCTTGCATCGCGCGATGTAGGGCATGTAGATGCAATAGACCTTCATTTCAAATGCGTGCAATACATCAATGATGCAGCGGAGAAGATGAAATTGGAGCAGATTAAAGCAAGAAAAGCCGATGTGTTTAAATTCATTGCCAGCTGTAAGCATACTTATGATTTTATTTTTGCAGATCCACCTTATGATATTCCTAAATTGCCACAATTACCAAAACTAATTTTTGACCAAAAATTACTGCATGTTGATGGACTTCTTGTTGTTGAGCATCCGTCAACAAGGCAGATGGAAGATCATCCAAATTTTATAGAAACTAGAAAATACGGATATTCATCATTTTCCTTTTACGCTAAGACTATTTAATATGAAAATTGCTGTTTTTCCGGGATCATTTGACCCTTTTACTTTAGCTCATCAAGATCTTGTCGAAAGAGCAATGCCGCTATTTGATAAAATTATTATTGCGGTAGGTTATAATGCCAATAAGCAGGGAATGTTAGATCACGAGGAGCGGGTGGAGTCAATCAGAGGTGTTTTTGAGGATGTAAGCGAGGTTGAGGTGCATAAATATAAAGGCCTAACTGTGGAGTTCTGCAGGCAGGTTAAAGCGCGTTTTATTTTACGTGGGCTCCGGAATACCAATGATTTCGAATTCGAAAACGCCATTGCTCAAAATAATCTGCTGCTCAACAGTGAGGTGGAAAGTTATTTTTTGATGAGTAGATCTGGAACGGCTCATATTTCTTCGTCCATTGTTAGGGATGTCTGGTTTAATGGAGGGGATATCAGTGCAATGGTGCCTGTTGCCATTCTGTCCTTGTTGAATGAAAAAAGTAGATAAGCAAGATCAGTGAAGCTCGATTTAATAAAAAGAGTCCAGCAAAATATTATTTTGTTGGACTCTTTTTATTGTTGAAAAACAGGGTTTTATGTTTTTTCATGTAAACAATATGTTTTTCGCTATTTAAACCGGTCTAATGATATCTATGCTGTATCGCCAAATATTATTTGGTTACGCGATTTTCTTAGGGTTAATATATTTATTTTCAATTTATTAGCTTGATTTCTCTGTGTTGTTAGTTTACTAAGAGCTTGCCTTGTCCAATAGATAACACTCTTCAGGTGTTAGCTTGATTTCTACAGCTCTACTGAGTTCTTCGAGCTGCTGGATACTGGTTGCACTTACAATAGGGGCTGTAACTGAAGGTCTATGTAAAATCCAGGCTAGGGCGATGGCTGACATGCTTGCTTGTTGACTATGTGCTATCTCAGCTAATACATCTAAAATACGGAGGCCACGAGCATTAAACCTGTCTTTTAATGCATCGTAACGTTTAGCCTCTTTTATATCATCCAAAGAGCGGTATTTACCCGAGAGGAAGCCGCTGGCGAGGGAATAATAGCTGATTACACCCAGATGATTGTCAATGGCCAATTGTTCATACTGTTCTTCATATTTCACTCGGTCGTAAAGGTTGTATTCCGGCTGGATAGCAATATAAGCGGGTAAATTGTGCTCTTCAGCAATCTGGAGGGATTCCGAAATACGTTCCGGACTGAGATTTGATGCGCCGATCCATTTTATTTTCCCAGTCTGGACCAGGTGATGGTAAGCCTCTAGTGTTTCATCGATTCCGGTTGTCAGATCATCGTGATGAGATTGATAAAGATCAATTGTATCTACATTGAGGCGCAAGAGCGAATCTTCCACAGATTTGATAATATACTCTTTTTTCAGATTAGGTTTACTATTATCTATTCGGCGTCCACCGACTTTTGTGGCAATCTGAATTTTATCACGAATATCTCTTTTGTTGATCCATTTGCCAATGATTGTTTCTGATTCAGATCCGCTTTGCCCCGGCACCCAATGCGAGTAGTTATTAGATGTATCAATCAGGCTGAATCCCATATCGACAAAGGCATCTAACAGAGCGAAGGATTGCTTTTCATCTACGGTCCAACCAAATACATTTCCACCAAAGACAAGCGGTCTGAATTCAATTTCACTGTTTCCGAGTTTTATTTTTTCCATGATCATTTGATTGTTTCCTAATTAAAATTAAGTAAAAAAGCCCATTTTCAATCTATTTATAGCGGAGTGAATTTTTTTTTAAAAATTTTCTTATTCATTTTCAGTTAGTTTTAAAAATGCTCGTTGCGGTGATTTGGAATAACAAAAACTTTGCTTACTTTTGCATCATCCCAAACGGATATGCCCGGATGGCGGAATTGGTAGACGCGCTGGTCTCAAACACCAGTGGGAAACCGTGCCGGTTCGACTCCGGCTCCGGGTACTAAGCTGAATTGAGCTCTAACATTAGTTCTTAATTCGGCTTTTTTGCTTTTCAAACTACTGTTAATTAGGTAGATAAGCTCGGCAGCTTTGTGTATTTTCCCGGTTCGATATTCACCATTTTGAAATGGCCATTTTTCAGCAAAGATCCAACCGATAATTTTCCTTTTTCCTTCAATATTTGCGTTTACATACATTAAATCGAGTTTTTTGAAGCTTTCGACTGCTGGGCCTAGAGTGTTTTGAGTTGCCTTGCTAATACTGTTGCTGATATATTTGGCAATTGTTGCTGAAGTAGGTGAAACCTATCAGTTCCTTCTGAATATTGTGCACAATCTGTGCTTTCCAGCGGCCGCTTATCATGCTCAGGGCTGAATTTAACAGGCAAATGATTAGAAACAGCGGATAAAACATGACTAGATTATAATTGGCAGTAATTGGATAGTTAAAGAAGTCAAATAGAAAAAACACGATTCTGAAAAGTGACTTTATAATTTTGAAAAGTGTTGTTTATTAATTTTTTTGAAATTTGGGACATGGCAAAACTTGATAAACTTAGGTTAATAGTTTATTTTATTCTGGCAACCACGATCTCACGCCCTAGATCCAGCAATAATTTAAATTTACCTGTATCTATGAACCTACTACTATCTTGAAATCTGTTATGAAAATCACAGAAATATTTATAAAAACTCTCTCAGCATAAAGATGTTTTTTTTATAGAATTAAATGAGTTTTTAGGGTGCATTCTTTTGTTATTCAGGTGATTAGGTTATTTTATTTTTTCGGTAATGCTATTTGTTGTTATGCAAGAATAAGGATTACAGCATTATAAATTTGATGAGACGAACGTTAGTTTTGGTGGTACGGACGCTTTAAAGGTCCATTACGATCAACCGGCCATTGGGCTGAAACCATTAAAATCAATCTCACAAATGAAAATTAATATACCCAGCATTACATACGAGGAAAGTTTTGAGGAGAAAAGACAGCATGTGATCTATAAAGAATTACGTGCAGATATGAAAGATGAATTATTTTGCAGGGCAAGAGTAGATTATTTTTGTCTATATCTAGTTATAGCTTCCGGGGGCGAACATTTAATAGATGGAAATCAATATCCAGTTAAGGCTGGACAGCTCCATCTTGTCTATCCCGGCCAGGTTCATGAAATGAGCCTTGTTGCCAAAGGAAGGGTAGAAGCGATTTTTATTCATCGCGCATTTTTTACGAAACTCGCGGTACATTTTAAGTTTTCATATTCAATTTATTTAAAATGCCCGGTAATCAAGTTAGATAAGGATGTCTTTGATAACCTCGCAGGAAACTTTAGATTAATCGAGTCAGAGCTTTCACAGCCGGTCGTAAATATGAAAATTGTGAAGTTGCACCTTATCCTCTCCAGTGAAATTATCAGAAGGGAAATTGCCCGTTTTTTAAGGGTAACAAATTATACAGAGAACGTCCTTTTAAATTCTTTCCTCGATTTAATTGAGGAAAATTTCCGCAAGGAAAAGCAGGTAGCATTTTACGCGAAGAAATTAAACGTCACGGTATCTCACCTAAATCTTTACAGTAAACGTTTCGTAGACAGTACTGCATCACAACTAATTTTCAATCGCATTCTTGAAGAAGCAAATATCCTGTTGGAGCAGAAAAATTTCTCTGTAAAAGAGATATCATTTAGCCTTGGTTTTGTAGATGCATCGTACTTCAGCAGATTTTTTAAGAACCATACTGGACTATCGCCTTCACAATTTAAACGAATGTGTCCGTAGGAAAAAACTTCCGATTGTTGGCTATTTTAATCAGTTTGTACTGATCTTATTTCAACAGATTTAATTTAAAATATATAGGTCTGTTGAAATACATTTTGCCTGATATGTGAATTGTCCTAGTTTATATTTTAATAATACCTGTTTTAGTAGTTTTTGTCCTATAAAATTGCCTTTTATCAACCTTAAATTTGAATAAAGGGTTTCAATTGAGGTTAGTTCAGGTTAAAAAAAAGATATCATATCTCACTTTTTTTAACTATAAAAAGTAAAATCTATTCTGTAAAAGGAAAATTAAATCCATACCACACTGACTGCAATCGAAACTTATTAATATCAAAATTATAGAACATTAACTAAAAATTGGAAATATGGAAACTAAACAAAACGAAAAGCAAAGGTATATCTCACCCGAGATCAAAGCAGAAGTTATAGTATTGGAACAGGGGATAGCTGCCGGTTCGGCCAATGTTAATCCACAGGACAGTAATGGAGATGTTAAAGATACCTGGACTACGGATGCGGACAATAATCAAACAGTCAAGTGGTAGATGTATGCTGATTTAAAATTATCAAAATTATGAAAGTAAAAAAAATATTATTGTGGATACCCATAGTGTTTATCTACTTTTTCATGTATGCCTGTAAAAAGAACTCGGATCAAATATCAATGGACAAGGCAGTGGTCCGTATTTCGGTCAGCGGATCGCAATATGGAGAAGTTGGCAACAGTGCGTCACGGGCATCTTTGACCGATGGGGCCGCTAAGCCGGTGCAAAGCCAAGTAATTGCACTCGACAGAGATCTTGTATTACGTGTAGAGTTAACCGCTGTTAATCCTGGTGAAACTACAGTTAGCAGTACTCTTACTTCCGCTAAAAAGGCAAATATTGAACAGAATGTTGCATCCGGTATTAAATACAAAGTAGCTGTTTTTGACAATTCCGGGAAATATTTAACGGAACGGGACTATACGCGAGGTCAGGAATCGAGTACGGAAGAGCTTAAACTGGATGTTGGAGTTAGTTATACTTTTATAGCTTATTCGATCAATAGTACAGGTAGCAACCCTTCCATTACATTTAGCGATCCTGCCAATAAAACCCTGTCGACAGCAAGTATATCAGGATTAAACGGTACAGATGATTTCATGTATTTTAAAAAGGATACGGAGATTTCTGGAACAGGCGATAATAACCTTAGCGTAAATTTTTCACATGCCTTCAGTAAGATCATTACTAAGCTTGATGCGAGCAGCACAAATAAAAACATTGCTGAAATCGAGGCAACCATAGATTCTCATTTTCCCAGTGCCGATGTACAGCTTTCAGATGCCAGCATTACACGTTCAGGAACAGCGGGTGAGGAAAATTTAAATTTTTCAGGCTTAAACAGTCCGGTCGCGACAGCAACCAATATATTAAATGGAAATACAACGTCCGGAACACTTAAAATATCAAAACTTACCATTGGTACACTGACCAGGACAGATATCCCAGCAATAGGCAATCTCAAAATCCTGCCGGGTATACAATATAACCTTAATCTTACTATTACAGATACAGATGGCACGTTGGTACATTTAGGCCAGTTTTCAGCGAAGATCGGCGGCCTGATCTGGATGCAGCATAATCTTGGTGCTAATACCAGTGAAAATCCTGATCAGTCACCAACCACCAATGCCTTACTTGGGGACTATTACCAATTCGGATACAAACAATATGTGGCAACTGCAAACACCCCATATGGTGCAATAGCGGGATGGAATACAACCTCGGCAGCCGACGGCGCGTGGAACAGTGGGACAGAAAGTGCACCGGTTAAGACAGCAACCGACCCATGTCCAAGCGGTTTTAGGGTTCCTTCGAGAGCGGAATATGAAAATCTTATCAACTCTACTACTGCAAGCAATGCCGGAACATGGGCGACAAGCGACGGACAGAATACAACAGGGGCAGCTAAAGTACTCACCAGCAAGACCAATCCCAATGTGAAATTAACATTCCCTGCAGGTGGATATCGTAAAGCAGCTGACGGTGCTATGGTCTGGAGAGGTGGTGCAGGCGTTTATTGGACACTATCTGCAACATCTGCATCCCCAGTGAGATTTGTTTTCTTAAACTCAAGTATAGGAATAGGTACCACAGACGGGAACCAGCCTTATAATATTGGAACTACCTCAGGTTATCATATACGCTGTATCGCCATTCAGCGATAAAACAGAAAAAAATGTAAAGCTTTCTTATTCTTTTATTATTTGGTGGAGAGGCGGCAGTAGCAATACTGCCGTCTTTTTAGCACGATGACTATTGATCTGTCCTGTATTTTATCGTTAATATGCCTATCTGGTATTGATCAGTCCTATTCCCTTAAGACTAAAAATAAATAATTTTGGGCATACTTTATAAGCTTTCATTTCGATTGGATCTAACGACAAATTTTAAAAGCAACTGAATTATGGGAATTAATATTTTACATAAGGAAACATTTGTGGACTTTCAAAGATTAAGGGGCATCTATGAAGATATTCTTTATTTTAAAATTGAACGGCCATTAATGGACAATATCAAAAGGGCAGTTGATTTCTTTGCATTTTTGCTTTTCGAAGACGGAAGCGGGATACATATTATTGACCGTATCCCCCATAAAATCGGACCGAGGCAATTACATATTCTTTTTCCGGGGCAGATTCACTGCCTTGAACTTGAAGGGAAAGCAAACATTCATCTCTTATTTGTATCCAGCCGTATATTAAAGAACTTTGGTGAAATACTCAGGTACCCTAGGGAACTTTATAAAAAGTACCCTATAGTAGGACTGTCAGATGAATCATATAAGAACATACTTATTGAATTTAAAGGAATAGAATGGGAACTGGTTAACAATGAACGGATATTTGAGATTATGTATAACCGGCTTAAAACAATTGCATTGCTAGCAGACAGGGAAACATGCGCCAACTTAAATTTTAGGCTGAATAAATCGACGGATGCGATATTAAAAAAATTTTTTACCCTGATCTATGCAAACTATAGAACTGAAAGAAGGCTTAAGTTTTATGCTGAACGGATGTATATCTCAGCTAACTATCTAAATATCCTTGCCAAAAAGCATTTTGGTATACATGCTACATATTTTATAAATAAGGAAGTTATAACTGAAATTAAATGGCAACTTTTGTTTTCAGGCAAAACAATTAAGGAGATATCTTTAATAATGAATTTTAAGGATCTGTCGTCCTTTTCAAGATATTTTAAAAGGCAAACAGGAATTTCACCCCGAGACTTTTTAATTCATCATGAGGACTTTCTGGGAGAACTTCGGATGACCGTTATACCCTGAGTAATATTGCAGTATCGAGGGCCTGCATGAGATCTTTGAAGATCGCGCTTAATGATAATATTATCATAACCTTAAACTTCTATTATGTTTCGGGATAGTTATTACTTTAGGTCCGAAGTTCGCCAACACGTGCAGTCTTCTATAAGTTGGGTCAATTATTAAACTGCATATTTCTAAGAAAATCCAGATTCCCATAAAATTAATGATATTTTATTTCAAAACCACGTGTTGTAATACAAGTGTACTAATAAACTTATCCCTTGTTACAACAAAGGCCTGTAGAAGCATTCCGGATTTTTAAAATTATAAGTTTATTAATAAAATGGGAACTTTTCAAAATTATTCATTCGCTTTGCAATTTTATCTATCTGGGCATTTAAGGCTAGTAGCCTTAGCTTACATGACAATGGAGTGACAGTTTTATGTTATCTGTCGCTTTAATTTTGACATGAACAAAAACAACAGTACTATGAAGAGGTTTGAAAATAAAGTCGCTTTTATAACCGGAGGTAATTCTGGAATCGGTAAGGCCGCAGCAATATTGATCGCAAGGGAAGGAGCTAATGTGGTCATTGCGGACATTAATGAGAATTCGGAAACACTTGAGGAAATCGCACGGGAAGGAACCCATGTGAAGTTTATAAAGTGCGACGTTTCCAATGCAAGTGAAGTAAGTCTTGCAGTCAGTGAAACAGTGAAGATTTTTGGAAGTCTGGATGTAGCTTTGAACAATGCCGGTATTGTTGACTCCTCGCAGATCCATGAGAAGTCGATTGAGGAGTGGCACAAGGTTCTGGGAGTTAATCTAAACGGGGTGTTTTATTGTATGAAATATCAGCTTGAACAGATGCGTAAACAGCAGGGGGGAGGTAGCATTGTCAATATGGGATCTATTATGAGCATGGTTTCAGAAATAGGGATAGCTTCTTACGCCTCGTCAAAACACGGTCTTGTAGGGCTTACCAAAGTTGCGGCACTTGAAAATGCCAAATCCAATATCCGTGTAAATGCAATAGGCCCCGGTTATATTGAAACACCGCTATTGATGGATAACAGCGGATCCGGTAAGGAATACCGCGAGTATATGGAATCAAAGCATCCCATGGGCAGGCTCGGAAAACCAGAGGAAATTGCCAAAGCGTTTCTTTTCCTGGCGTCGGAGGATGCAAGCTTCTGCACCGGCGCTTACCTACCAGTGGACGGAGGATATCTTATCCAATAAGGCTTAATTTGCCTTAATATAAAAAAGCCTATCCGAAGCAACCGAGTAGGCTTTTTTATATCTTTTAACCTATTTCCTTGTTGAAGTTTATATATTCACTTGGCGACATTCCTGTATTTGATTTAAAATAAGTTGAGAAAGTGGAGAGATCAATAAAATTCATTTCGCTGGCGATTTGTTTTATTGACTTATTGGAGATGAGCATTTCACTTTTCATTTCATTTATGATCTGCTGGGATATAAACTGAGTAGCGGTCATACCTAGAAATTTCCGGCAGAGAATATTGAGGTAATTTGCAGTGATCATTAGATTCTCTGCATAGAATTTAACCTTACGTTGCGACCGAAAATTTCCGTGTACCAATAAAATAAAACGGCTGATCTGATAATCCTGTGTGCTCATTTTATCACCAATGAACTTTGATTCTGCCTCCCGACTTACAATCATTGCTATGATACGCAGTCTTGAAAAGACTATTTCGCGCAGGCTGTATTTTTTCTCCACTTCTTTTATTACACCCACGAATTCGTAATACAATCTTTCATAGCCTTCTTCGGAGAGATTAAATACAGGGTTCACCTTATAGAATTCCACAGGGTATACATAGTAGTTGCCGAACCTGCTCACGAGTTTTCCGGATACAAATATCGCGTGGATCTTTACATCTCCATGTATATTCCAGCTGTGCACCTGGCCGGGGTGGAGCATATGGAGCTGGTGTGGCTGGATCGGGTATTCCACAGAATTGATGGTATGGGTTCCTGAGCCACTTTCGAAAAGCAAAATGGAGAAAAAGTCCATACCTTTTGGTTCCTGACTAAAGAGAGGAGAAGACACGGTAAATGAAATGATGTCGTCGTATAAATTCTTTCTATGCTGAAAATTTTTAAACAATTCGATTTCGAACTGGTCCTTCTTTTTTATCATATGTAGAATGTGGATTAATTAATAAATCCGTCGAATATATGAAATTATTTTATCGCATGCACTTTTCATATTCTTTTCCCACCGGTATGGTAAAATCAGAAAATTTCAATATATATCGTATTGACGTATAGCTGCTTAATTGTCATTATTTTTTTTATGATTTTATTGATTAACGATATATAGTTCGACATTACACCCCATTTAGTCACTTTTTTCCAAAGCGAATTTATAATTCTGAAAAACAAAAAATCAACTGGTTTAACGAATTTTGTTGCCGCTATATCAAGGGAGGATTCATTGGATTACCGGAATAACCTATCTGGATCGTTGAAAAGTATTTCTACGGGAGAGTTTTAATATGGGGGGAAAAATTGAGATTTTTTAGGTCAATTACGATTTGTCCTATTGAATATTGAAATTATACCTGAAAAACACCTATCTGTCCTAATATAGCGGATGGCTTCATTCATAGCTTTGTAACAATCGAATAGCTGCAGACATTCAATTGTATTACGAATGCTTTTTATGGAGGGTCCATAGATAGTTAATTTAATAAGTTTTAAATGATGGAATTAAAAATGAAAACAAAATTAGTTTACATTGCTCCAAGGGTAACTGCTCAGGAGGTAGAACTAGAGCAGGGGATTGCTGCCGGCTCAGCAAATATTAATACTGGCTCTGACGGCCAAACCCCAAAGGAACGAGAATATGAAACAGGATGGTCGAACGGAAAAGATTTTGACATTTAATAAAAAATGAAAGTTTATATGAAAGGACTTAAATGGCCAGTTTTATTGGTTGCGGCCTCCCTTACAGCATTTTCATGTTCGTCTGAGAAAGAAAAAAGTGAAATTGCGCCGGAAGAACAGAACATAATCATCCGGGCTGTCAAATATGTAAATGATGATCAGGTAAGCACTATAAATAGTGACGGATCATCGGAAAGTTCGGATAAGCTTACAGCTTCGACACGCAATGCATATTCGACAGTCAATACTTCTTTTGGTTCCACTGAAGGCAATAAGCTTGATATCCGTAACGGAGCTGAATTTGATTACACAGTAGATTTTGAGGCGAGCCGCTCAGGTTTAAAAGCTAGCATAAATGCATCCGGATCGCTCAAAGCTGCAGACGTCGCGATGGATAGCAATAAAAAGTTCAGATTAGTGTTTATGCAGGAAGGCAACAGCACGCCTATCTATAACGCGGAGCTTAATTCAGGACAGAATCCAAATCTCAAAGTTGCAGCCAACAAAAAATACAATTGGTACGCATTTTCGATCAATGGTTCCGGTTCTGTTCCAAATATCGACGGATCCGGAAATATTGCGGCGTCGGCGCTTTCGAACAAGGATTTTATGTTCGCGTCCGGTTCATTTACTGCACAAAAGAATGAAAACTATCTAGACATTCTTTTCATCAGACAGATGGCCGCAATAGACCTGACCCTGAATACCCGCGGAATTTTTGGCGGAATTACAGACAATTCCACTTTTTCGATCGGAACGGGTACATCGTCTTCCTTTAACAACCTGATAAAGACCGGTATATTCAATATTTTTAATGCTAGTTTTTCTAACCTTGAGGACGCTGCCGCATTAAAAGGTTCGGAAATGACCCCTGTGGATAGCCGTTGGGGAAATGCAGAGAAAAAAGGACGTTTTTATACAGCCAACACCTCTGCAACTGTGAGTGCAAACAATCTTCGCGTCCGTTTAAATTCGTTGAACATTACCCTTGATGATAACAACACACGAACTTTTGCTGCAAATACAGTTGTTCCGATTTCGCATTCCTCAACACTGAGTTTTACAAAGGGAACTCTGTCCAAGACTAATGTAAGATTGATCGAGTCCGGAGTTACGGTTGGTGGGCTGGTATGGGCCAGAACAAACCTGATCTATGAATCTTCCAAACTTTATGGATCCTCATATAACCAGGGCAGCTCGGATGCTTACCGCTTCCGTCCCAATAACAACTATGCCTATCCTAATGTAAATAAGGAATACTGGAATTTCGGAGCGTCAACACCAACAGGCACTGACTATCAGAAGGTTGATGAATGTCGTCGGGTGTATCCAGAAGGAACTTGGAGACTGCCAAATGAACAAGATAATGGGGAAATGACAGCGCTATCGCAAAATACCAACCGCAGTACAAGTGTTACTTCAGTTGCAGACGGATACCGCCATAGCATGATTTGGAAAGGCACTCAAGCTGTCAATTCAGCGTATCCTGACAATGATCTGATATTATCGGCTTACGGTTTCCGTAACAGTAACGGTTCGGTACAGTCTATACCGTCGGCCAGCAGTACGGGTAACGGTTTATTGATTTACCGTAGTAATCAATATTTTCAATCAAATTCTACCACTTCAATTTTATACTGCACGGATAGTTCGGGAAGTTTCGGAAGTACTTCTATTCAGAGAAGGGCTTATAGCGAAGGTGACCCAATCCGTTGCGTAAGAAATGTCGTAAACAATTAAAATTTAATTGGTTATTTATTTTTCGCGTTCAAGTATGGTAATAATCCCGGGATGGTCAGCATTGGCCATCCTTTTTTAAATAAATAGTATGTCACAGCAATCGGCAGTAGAACGGAAAGCATTGTTTCTTGGTGGATTTGCATACCTTGCCATGGGAATTTTCGGATGGTATACATTTTATCTATCGAATTCAGAGGCCATGTTACTTGATGGCAATTACAACATTGTCAATGCACTTGCAAGCTTCGCCGGATATTATATTATCAGTATCCGGAGCAAGCGGACTAGTACATTTCCCTGGGGACAGTTTGTTTATGAGTCCCTTTATGCGCTGGTGAAAGGTCTTCTTATTCTGGGGATACTCACTGCCGCACTGTTGGAGAACAGTCTGAAGATTTTCAGGTATTTTTACCATGGTGAGACACACCAGGTTAATACTTCGCCAATCATCCCGCTTGTCGTATTTTCTACAACAGTCTGTTTCTTGCTTTCACGATATTACAGTCGTTCAAACAGTAAGATCGGAAATATAAGTTCAATGTTGTCTGCCGATACCAAAGCTGCTAAAATAGATGGGTACCTTTCATTGTTTGGCGGAGGCTCACTTGTCGCCATGCTATTTGTGGGGAGGCTTTTTGCCGGCCTGGAATTTCTTCAGTACATCGGTGATGCACTGGTAGTTATTATTCTTGAACTGGCGATGATCAAAGAGCCACTTCATATTATACGGGAGAATTTTCTCGAACTTGCAGGAGGAAAACTGGAACAGGATCTAGAATGGGGGCACATCTATAATTCGGTGAGATCAGTTTCGGCATCTAGCTTCAAAATTGATGATATTTTTGTCACCAAAACCGGGAGCATGTTTCTTGTACTTGTCTACATATCACAGAACGGGAGCATTATAGATGTCGGCGAGATAGGTGATTTCAGGGAAAAATGTTTGCAGAATCTGACAAACAACTATTTTCATTGTACCTTAGAGATTGTCTTAAATGATTAATTATATAGTTTATAATACTATCAACGATAATTAAAATATACATTAGATGCCCGCGTTTTCAAATTCGAGCTGACCGAGTTTCAAACCTTTTCCATCCAAAAATTCCTGAAGGTAAAGGATTGATCTTGGCCCAAGATGCTGGAATTTTTCCAATTTTGCCACTGGCGTGCGGAGTAGGTCGCCAATGGTAAATATATTTTTGGCGAAAAGGATATTTAAGACCCTGGGCGGGATATTGAAATCGATGAGGTCTGCATGTAAAAGTTCCTCAATCTGATTGATATCTACTTCTAGTTTTGGTGCAGGATTTTCAAGTTTTAAAATAAATTCATATCCGGCGTATCTGGTTGATAAGTGTAATAATTTTATTTCAAGCTTTTCAATGGTCTTCTTATACTTTTCGGTGAGGTCGCCTCCTTTCATATGTACCGAAACCAGTTTTTTTCCATATTTTGTGATTTTCCTTAACACTTCCATTACTTCACTTTCTGCTTCCGGCCTTTGGATGGCCTTTGGAAGCGTATGGATTGAATCGGCAAATTTTCTCAGATCATTATCGTCCAGAATTCCTGTGGCAAGATTAAGCAGGATTTCATATATTAAATGAAAACCATTATGTAGACCTCCGGCGATGAAATGGAAATTTCGGATATATCCTGTTTCAGTCATTACATCCAGGGGAAAAACATATATTTTGGTAGCGCCTTTCGCCCGGAATGCAAGAATTTTATTGTTGGCAATCATTTCCATGACCAAACTTTTGGCAAGGCTGTACTTCTTGCATAGTTTTTTCAGAGGTATAAGCCTCTGAAAAGCAAATTTGCATTCGAGGAGTTCGTAAGACGAACGGGATTCAATCGAATATATCGTTTTTTCAGGTCCCTTGATGGTGACTTTTTTTGTCCCGGGGTCTGCTCCGGTACTACTGATGGGTGCACCGGTTATTTCGGTTAGAAAAATATGGTATCTCAAGCGCTATTTAAATATATTTTATCGGACAATCTGATGAAGGTGCTCGTTCCCTGTTGGTCTTTCAATCAGATGAAATTTTATCTATTGTGCGCATCAAGCCAGTTGAGATCAACGGAGTCCAGCTTAAGCGATGGAGCGGCTATTATAGCTTTTAGTTGCTGTTTGTCAGTTGCACTAGCGATCGGTGCCATGATATGATCCTGGTGTAGAAGCCATGAAAGGGCGACTGTTGCCGGGGTTGCCCCATGTTTTGCCGAGATTATATCCAGTGTATCCAGTAATGAGAGTCCTTTCTGGTTAAGGTACATCTCTGCCACACCGCCCCGAATGCTTTTGCCGATATCCGCTTTGCTTCGGTACTTTCCGGTAAGAAAGCCTGAGGCCAATGAAAAATATGGAAAAACAGATAAGTTAAATTCTTCTGCTATTGGGGCATATGTCATTTCGTAATTTTTTCTTTCCAGCAGGTTATAATGCGGTTGAAGCGCGATGTAGGGCGGGAAGTTATTTTCCCAGGAACACTGAAAGGACTCTTTTAGTCTCCGGGGCGAAATATTGGATGCGCCGATATGGCGTACCTTGCCGGCTTTGACAAGCCTGTTATAGGCTTCTAGAGTTACATCAATAGGAGTGAATTCGTCGTCAAAATGAGTGTAGTACAGATCAATGTAGTCTGTCTGCAGTCTTTTAAGGGACTGCTCCGAAGATCTGGCAATATGTTCAGCGCTCAGGTTTGGGGAGGTACTATGCGATAATTCAGAGCCGACCTTTGTCGCGATAACCATTTCTTTTCTATTCCTACGGCTTTTCATCCAATTTCCTATGATGGTTTCCGAAATTCCCAAACGGCCCGTCCACCAGCCGTAGGCATCGGCTGTATCAATGAAATTTCCGCCAGCCTCGACAAAAGCATCCAATATTTCGAAGGACTGTTGCTCGTTCAGTGTCCATCCAAAGACATTCCCCCCGAGATTGATCCGTGATACGTTCAGATCAGTTTTATATAGTTTGATTTTTTCCATGATCGTACAGTTACATATTTTAATATATATTACAAAGTGCCTCCTATGCAAAAGATTACGATATATAATATATACTACAAAATTAGATTATGTGAAAAGCTTTATACTTTTCAATTTTATCGCTTCGCTTGTTATTTTTATAAATCTTAATGATGGAAGCAGAAATTTAGCGGGAAATATACTGTTAGAATAAAAAAAGTTGCTACACCACATCACCGATATTCCGAGCTTTATCTATCTTTCACTAATACCGCTAGGTCTCTTATGTGTTTTAACATTTATTAACAGGTACAATTCGTTATTACTGTACCATCATGGTAAAGAATTTGCAGAGGACGTTGTGAATCAGTATTAGTAGTAATGGAAGAATACATTAAGACCATTATGGACATTCCCTGGGACTTTACATCAAAGGCAGTTGTCCGGGATGAAGTCGCTTATTTTAAAATAGAGGGGGCTAGCAGAAATCAGAATTTTCGGCTGCCACAATCCTATGTTTTTGTCATATTCGAACAATGTAAGGGCACGCATAGTATTGACTTTACAACATATAAGGAAAAAAATCTTCAGATACATATTTCATTTCCTGGCCAAATAAGAAGTTGGAATACTGGAGAATGTGCTATAGGTCATAAACTTATAATTAAGAAAGAACTTGTGGAGAGACTGTTATTTGACAGCTTCCTATTGAGTTCAAAAAGTAACAGAATTCCGATTGTCGATATCACTAAACAGATTTACGGCCGTATCTTCATTGAACTGGGCAGCCTGAGTAGGGAGCTTGAAAGCTGCAAGCCTGATGCTAAAATAATAGAGGCGAGGACCCAGCTTATTCTCAGGCTGATTGATAGGGAACTGGGCAAAGAGCTTGCCAAAGAAAAGCGACGCCTGCCATCGCTGTTGCAGAATTTCTATAATCTGGTAGACGAGCACTTCATATTGCAGAAGAATACCGGTTTTTATGCCGAAAAGCTGGCCGTTTCATCGGGCCACCTCGCCACTCTCTGTAGGGAACACCTCGGACAGAGCGCTAAGGAAATTATTGACCAGAGGGTCCTTCTCGAAGCTAAAAGGCATCTTCTAGGGACAACATATTCGATAAAGGAAATCACCTATCTGCTCGATTTCAATTGTATGTCCCGTTTTGCGATCTTTATCAAAACCAAGACCGGTTATTATCCAAAAGAATTTCGCAATAGGTTCATTGCTTAAGATTAAAAAAAACGTATAAACAATCGGCTTTATAGGCAGCAACAGTAAGTGATATACTGATTGCTGCCTTTTTTTTAGGGTGGAGTGACATAGATAAGTTTACAAAACCGCAGGAATAGTTTACATTTTCACTTCTGCTAATTGTGTATTGATAGTTTAATTGAGTAATTTATATGTTTATAAATAAGACAATTATGTTATAAATATAGTTGAGCTGTAATCATAAAATTTTGAAATTTCTCAAAATAGTGTGCTATGAGCCGATCGGTGAAATATCTACTTTTGAAATGTAACTACCAACTTAAGGTAATTATCATTTATTAATGTGATTATCCGGCAAAGTGAAAAAATTAATAGGAATTATGAAAAACGCTAACTTTCCAATTTATGAATATACGTCATATGTGGAACGGGTCAATTCGAAAGACAGACCCATTTTAAAAGAACTTCGGGGTCCAAGACAACGCGATGTCCTGCATAAGGATGATTTTTGTAGTCTTTTTCTTATCGAATCCGGCAAAGGGGCCCATATTATTGATTTTATCAAATATGAATGTAAAGAAGCGCAGCTTCATCTCATATTTCCGGGGTGTATTCATTCCCTAGGACTTGAAGAAGGTGCGCTTGTCCAGCAGCTGATGATCCATCGGAATGACTTTCGTATTTTTGTTGACCAGCTAAAGTTTATTTTTTCCCTGTATCAGAAATATCCGGTGCTGGATCTGAGTGCTGATGGAAAGGATAAGCTATCGCACGTATTCTTAGGAATAAAGAAAGAACTTTACAGCGGTCACCCCAATAGGGATATACTGAGGGCGGATCTGGCAATTTTGGCGGAAATCATAAATGGCGAAATCTTTCATCAACTTCAGCATACAGAATATTACGGAAATCCGATTTTGTTTGAGTTCATTAGTCTTATTGATATTCATTTTAAAGAAGAAAAGCTTCCGTCATTCTACGCAGGTAAAATGAATATTACTGTAAACTATCTCAATACGCTCTGCATAAAATTTCTATCTCAGACGGCGAGCAGTGTCATTCATGAAAGGATCATCAATGAGGCGAAGAAACTGCTCTTTATCAGGGATTTTTCAATAAAGGAGATCAGTCTGGGGCTGGGCTATACCGACCCTTCATACTTCGCCCGGTTCTTTAAATCGGTGACAGGAATCACGCCCACAAGGTATAAAGAGATCTGATCTACTTAACTGATTAAATACAAGATGACGTTGATTCATCGGGATCTTGTATTTAATCAGTCAATGAATTCATTATATGATTTATTGTGCAAGTTGTCATGAATTTATTGTAGCGTATTATTTTCAATCCTCATTTGTCTTTAATGCAATTTAGCGCCCTATATTTACTTGGACTGTACCCCGTGGCAGTTTTAATAAATTTGGTCAGAGAGGCCGGAGCTGGAAAACCGAATCCATAACACAGTTCTTTGAGCCGAATTTCTGTTGAAACGAGATTTTCCAGTATTTCGGTGATTAGTATTTCACGGACAAATTCCCGTGGTGTGATTTTCAGTTCGGCTTTGGTCACAAGGTATAGTTTGGTCTGCGATACTTTTAAAACATCAGCATAATATTCCAGCGGTTTCTGTATATTATTTTCTGATCTAATCAGTTCCCTGAATCTTAATATCAGAGGGTCTATATTTTGAGTTTGTGAATATTTGTTTCGAATGGCTTGATATATGTTCAATTTTAAATCTTTCGTCTTTTTCATTGTTAATCGTTCTAAGCAGTTATTCTTTTATGAACCAGGTACATCTTTTTGCAGGGTTCCATACCAGAGCATCATACCAGGCAATTCATTGCCCGGAATTCCCTTGGTGTCATTCCGGACCAAGTTTTAACGAAATTTGCCATGGAAGATGACGTTCCAAATCTGAATTTCCGGGAAAGTGTTTTAAAAGGAAGTTCCGTCCGAATGATCTCAGACAGTAATATAGTTGCCAGGATTTCATTGAGATATTTTTTTGGCGTTTTGCCAAGGTATCTTTTCGTCAATAGGGTAAGTTCGGCGAGTGACATATCGAGTCTGTTCAGGTAGAACCGCAAAGGCCGCCTCTGTAATGCATATTTGGCTGCAAGGCTTTTAAAATGTTCAACAAGGTCGTTTTCCTCATCCAGATGTTTTTTTGAACCGAAATTTTCTCTATTTGGCATAAATGTTCGTTTAAAGGGTTAATCGTGTACATAATTTTTTAATGTAACCGGCAGTTCAGCTTCGCTGCAAAATTGTCCAATATGAATCAATAATTACTTTACGGAATTCTTAAATCAGTTGTCAGAATCATCTATTTTGACAGTACAATAATTTATTCTTTATTTCTTGATTTATTTTTAAGCATTTTTATATAAAGTGCTGATTAAAAGTGTTTTGATTTGTTTTTGTTGATTTATTTAATAAGATGTTGTCTGGTTTAAAAATAGGGAAGCCATTTCTGGATAAGTAAAGGATATTATTAATTTAATTATAAATATCCTTCATGATATAGCTGTGACTATTCTGGAGCAGCGGAGTTAAAATCGGTGATTTTTATAAGTGATGCTGTGATTTTTATAAGTTTGGGCAGTCACCAATCTATAACTTCGTAACCGTAAAGTAAAGAATTTGGCAATTCAAGACACTTAATAAAATAGTGAGGTATAACGGGTATGAAAAGACAGGGGCTTGTATTTAAACACTGGCAGAACGGGAAGCCTATTTTTCCATTTTCCCTTTGTCCATCTGAACCATTAGGAAAGGAAAGGGTCTGGGTTAATTGGACCGGAAATTCCGGCAAGGACTGGAGTTTTGGAGCTGTATTGGTAATCGGTTCAGGGAGGTATTTATCATTGCGGCACTATTCTGTGGCTGAATCTCTTGTTTTCAATTCTCAGCTGTCCGAGAAAGCGATCTGTGTCTGCTTCTTATTGGCTAGCGATGAATACAAAACGGGTCAGATAACAGCAACAGAAGTGGATAACTGGTGGGATGCTACATGTGAGTTGTCGTTTGTTGGCGCTGGACCATTCAGCCACTCTTTTTCTCGCGGTTACCATCAGATTATGGAAATTATTTACCGATTGGACGAGTTGGATTCGTTAATTAAAAGCTCCCTTGACCAAAAAATACTTGATAAGATGCAGGTAGTTAAGCATGGAAAGACACTTCTAAAAAGTATAGGTTCAGACGACAATCTGGAAAGTCAGATCAAAGGGATAATACGAAGCATTCAGTCCGGTGATCTAACTGCGGAAAAATATAAGGAACTCTGTGACAAACTGTTAATAGAGGTTATTCATCGCTAGGCCGACTAAACCGGGAATATCGAATTATCGGTAGGCGATCTAAGGTTCGCGGGATTTTTTGCGGAATACCGATGGTGAAATTCCAGTGAGTGCCTTAAAGTAATAAGAGAAGTAAGACTGTTCATTAAAGCCCAGTTCAAACATCACCGTTTTTACTGATTTGCCGCTATATATGAGCATGCGTTTTGCCTCCAGCAGGACGCGGTTTTTAATGATATTAATAGCAGAGATATCCATATGTTTTCTGGTAAGTATGGATAGGTAGTTCGCACTAAGGTTCAGTGCGTTGGCATAATATTCAACTGTCCGCTCTTCCCTGAACTTCTCTTCGACCAGATTAATAAAGGCAAATACCAAAGGAGAGATCGTGTACTGGTCGATGTCTTTTATTTTTCCTTCGGCTATTCGGCTGATTTCCTGAAAAATAATGGTCGTCCGCGCACCGATCATTTCGTAGAGTGGTTTATCAGCGTTCAGTTCGTGGCTTATTTTTTCTATTTCATATAGTAATCCCTGAAACTCATTCACTGTCAATGGTTGTACAGGATATTTTTTGTAAAGACTGATATCATACTGTAAAGCAAAACAGAACATCTCAAAGTTTTTTTTTGCGATTCTGTAGAGGTGAATTTTTGTGTTTTCTGTTATCGAAAATTTTGCTACCTGTCCTGGAAAAATCAGGTGTAACTGCTGACCCCGCATCTTGTAGTCGATAAAATCAATGGTATGGGTACCTCCAGAAGATACGGTTAGCGCTATTGTAAAATGTTCATTTAAATTATTGTCTGTTTTGTATTGTTTTCCCTGCCAGAAAATATATTGTGCGCCGATCTTGCGGTGCAGATTTCCGGTTTTTCTGATAATACCTGTTTCGAACATAAGAATATTTTTATTCGATTTTTGAGGTAGATCGCTGTTGATTATTGATGCTAAACATAGTTATTTTGGTCAGTGTATGTTTGTCATGTCATAGGCAGTATACTATTTAAAAGTGAGTGATTAATTTCTATATTCTTTTGGTGTAATTCCGTACATTTTTTTAAAAAATGCGGAGAATGCCGGCATGTTGTCAAAGCCGAGCATAAAAGTTATTTCTTTGATGCTTTTACCGGAATTTTTCAATAATTTTTTTGCTTCCTGAAGTATACATCTGTGGATCAGCTCTGTTGCAGTACTGTTTACATGCTTTTTGCAGAGTGTGTTCAGATAATTTGGAGCTATGCCGAGTTCCTGTGCATACCACATTGGTTTCCTATGTATGGCATGGTTACTTTCAATGAGAGTCCAGAATTTCTCTACCATCCGGTTGCTCTGCTTGGCTAAGGAGGAATTCAATTTCTTTTCAAGTACAGGTCTGATCATAGACATTAAAATATCCATGCGAAGGGATATCACCTTCCGCCAACTGGAATCGTCTACCATCAGTTGCATATCTCTGTCAATCAGTTCCATTTCTTCTGTTAAGGCTATTGCTATTTTATCAGGAACGGTGAAAACTGGGGGCATATTATTTTTTATGAACATATATTCGTCTAGAACCGAAAAGTCGCTTATGATTTTCTCGTCTAAAATAATTTTATGCCCGAGGGTACCCGGATTTGTCTTCCAGTAATGGTTTTGTCCCGGAAATATTAAATGAAGCTGATTTTTACCAATACTGAATTTTTTTCCGTTTATTAAGTGAGTTCCACTTCCGCTGAGAAACATCACCATTGCATAAGAATTCAGCTCATTATATGTATTGGAATTTGTAGCGCCTTTTATCTGCTGATAACTCACCTGCCCATTGCCAATTCTGTTTATAAGTTTTGAATACTCCATATTAAAATTTCTGTTCAAATTTGGGTCTGTTTAACAGTACCAGTTCAGATAACCGTTCGGGTACAATCAATGAATCCGTATTTTCTCCATAAATGTTCTATTGCCAATGTCTCAGCATGTCTTGAAATACATAATTTTGACCTGGGTTCCCGATGAAGACTAGGATGTGTTTTTCCCTTAGCCGATATTTCCCTTTTAATAAACTATCACCTATAATTAAAGCAATATAATTATGCCCTGGAATGAGATGCTAAAACTTTATTTTTGGCTATCTTAACGATGTTCAAAAAAATTATTCCCAGATTAGTTTCCCAATGGTTTATTTCCAAAGTATAATCGGTTTTATTGTCCTGTGACAAAATATTACAGGGCTAAGTTAGCAATATGATAGAGGTAAGATTTACTATGATTATTACATTTATTAAGAATATTATTGTTACCAAGCGTGAAGAAAACGTTGAAAATACATTTATTGAGCTATGAATCAATACTTTTATTTGTCATAATCTGACTGTAAACATTTTCATAATGTGTCAATTTTTATTCCACACATAATATTTGATAAGAATGGTCTCTTATTCTTTTTTCAACCTAATGGTACGCTTGGTAGAGCCTGTAAATTCAGGAAAAATTCCCTATAGCTGATCATCCCTTTCTGAACGTAGCTTACAATGGAGATGCGACCGAACAGACAACTAAAGAGAAGATCGGTGCCACCGATTCAAGGTTAGTTATAATTCTGGAAAGCGATTCTATAATTTTGCAATTTATAGGCGATATTTTAATATATAATTTTGGATCTGACAGAAAACATGGGATCAATGGGCTAGGGCCTAGCGGTCACACGATCATTTTTAACCAGCGAATGCTGGTTGGAATGTAAGAATAAACAAAGATTTAGTAAAGGAAAAATATCCTGTAAGGTCAGAAAAATTATGAAAAAGGATTTCTTAAAACTTGATCATTTTCAGAAGGGTATCACTTGTCAACCTTCGGGGATTCCTTTGAAGAATAGCGATGGGGTTACAGATGAAGATGCTGTAGGTATCCATAAAACGGTTTTTGATACTTCCGGCTATAAAATCGTTAAATATGAGCTTTCCTCCGATATGGGCTTATTATCGTACCGAACTTATGCAATTAACTGTCCCGCAACATTCTGTTCAAGAATATCGGAAGAATCGGTATGTATCCGGTTTCAGTTGTATAATAGCTCCGTTAATGGTTTCGTTTCTGAAATCAGCAAAGTATGGGACCAGAACAATTGTTTTCTGTTCTGGAACAGAGGAAGTGTACTGGAAAGTCATCTTACAAATGGATACCATATGCAGCTTGATCTGTTTATAAAAAAGGAACAGCTTCAACAATTCAGCGACTGGGTTATCATAAGTGAAATTCTAGATGAGGAACATCCTTCAGGAAAGGACAGAATACATTGGTTGGGAAAATTCACTGATATCGGTGATATGATATTGGATATGATCCTGGAACTGACCATAAAAGACTCAATATCCAAGTGTCGGTTCAATCTGCTGTTTACAAATCTTTTATTGCTGTGTTTGGGTGACAAAAATGTATCTTCCTCTGAGCTTGGTTTCTATAAAAAGGAAACAGATGATACTATACTGGATTCTCCTTTCAGAAAGCAGCAGTCATGCGAGCTGGACGGTCTGAACAGGCATGAACTTATCCAATCATTGTTCTGCTTTTTGAATATCACAAAGGATCTTCAGAAAAAGTGGAATAAAGATGAAGACTTATCCTGTACACTTTCTGAAACTGTACGTGAAGTCTGCGGTTCTTCTCAGGAAGCACTTGGGACAGCTTATATTGAAATAGCCTATTTTTTGGATTATAGTATACGTCAGAAAATTTTCGACCGTGAAGACCGCATTTTCTTACAGACTGCAATTGAAAAGGCCTGTAGGCTTTCTTTTGAGTTCCGGTCGCCCAGTATCCATGACCGGCTGTTGTTGATGAAGTGGGAGAATAAAATTAAGGATAATGTTACCGGGAAGCAGGGCCCATTGGAGGACCTCTCAGGGCTTCTGGATTCCACAGGACCGGAAGGATTCACTGAAATAGACCCCCCAGCTACCGAGCATGGCAATCATGTGGGGAGTATAATGAAAGGAGCAAATTTTAATAGGAAATTTTGTGAGGGGGAAGAAGAAAAGCCACTTGAAGTCGTCAATCTATATAGGATCGTCATGGAACACTTCCTGAAGAATATGAAATTAGATCATGATGGAATAAAAATCACTGATATCATAAGAGATATAGACGATATATTTGAGGAAAATGATTCCTGGACGTTGATGCAGTACGAACTCGAATATGTGGTCGACTCCGTTTCCTATTTAGAAAAATATGATGATGAGCGGTTAAAATTGTTGTTTTTTGTAACCCGCTCACTTTATGAGGATTACAGTATGCTCAATCTGGAAATGGAAACCGATCTTTCCTATTTCGAGTTGCAAAAATTTAGGGAGCTGGAAGAAAACATGCAAAAGTTCGAAGACTGGGCCCATGTCCAGCAGCAATTACTTTTTTTCGAGTGTTCAAAACTGCTGAATGAACTTTCTAGATTGAGGACAGAAATTTCCAGAACCAAGATTATGGATTTTGCCCGGATTTTCTCTAGCGTTGGCTCCTACAGGGGTATCTATCCAACAATTTGGTAGACCTTATTTCACAGAGACCTATTTCGATAGATCTGTTATCCCCCAAAGACTTTACCTTAAAAAGCTGAGTGTAGAAATATAGAAAGTGTATGAAAAAATCTATTTAATTTAGTTTAATAACAGGTACGGTGATCACGGGATCCGTGTATGGACAAGAGAACAGAGCTAGAACCGAAGGTTTAAAAACTAAGGTTTCCGGTGAAAAATCACAGTAAAGTCCAGAGAAAAAATAGACCATGTTAGAGGAATTCCGCAGAATTTTCTTTCGAACGCAGAAGGAGTGATTGTTGCCAAATACATGAAAGGAGATGAGCTTTTTAAAAAATTGAAAGAAATGTTTGAAGAATCGGTTCATAAGAAAATATTGCATAAAAAAAGAGGTGTCTAAATGAAATTTCATTTAGACACCTCTTTTTCTACTTGACAATTTTTTCGATTATTTCTTACTCCATTCTTCTAATAAAGCTTTTAACTTTGGATCACTTGGCCTTGGACAGTCAGCGGTAATTAGATTACCCAATTTATCTATCAGGATGTAGCGCGGTATAGCATCCACTTTGTAAGCGTTTGTCAAACCACTGTTTGATCCTGCATGTAATTGTATCCCTTTCAAGCTTTTTTCTTTTACATATGCGTTCCATTTTCCTTTATCCTGATCCACTGAAACCCCAACAAATGCAATAGGTTTCCCCTTATATTCTTCATTTAACTTTTCCCAATAGGGTTCCTCTCCGCGGCAGGGGCCGCACCAGGTAGCCCACATATCAATCAATACAATTTTTCCTTTGAGACTGGAAAGACTTTTTTCTTTACCATCGATGTCAGGGAAGCTAAATTGGAAAGCTGGTACACCAGTCCTTGATTCCACAAGTTTTGCCTCTACGGCTTTGGCCCGTTCTTTCTGTTCTGACAGTAAGAAATATTTGCTGTAGTTCTGATTAAGATCCTGAAAAGCTGCGAACGATTTGGCTCGTTCAAGTCGCTGAAGTACGTACTGTCCCCTTAAAACATCTAAGTTTGCCACAGAAACAAGCTGGTCAAGGGAAGGTTTCTTTTCAGTATCTACTTTGCTGTAAATTAGATTATTTAAGAACCTGTCTCCATAAGGAAATCGCAGTAATTCTAGTTTAAGGAATCTGTCAGCATCAAAATTCAGATAGTAATCACTCATTTCCTCTTTGCTTGGATGAACGGTCCTAGGCATATTCATGTAAGACGTAGTATAATAAGCAAAATCATAATCTACAATTTCAGGAAAGAATTTATCAAATTTAGGGTTGTTGGTTTTTACGTTTTTTTTGATATCATCCAATTTACCTATAAACTGTTCAATTTCAGGAAAGAAATCTACATATGTGGTGGTTCCTCCTGGGGTAAGACCTTTATCATGGATTGATCTGGACTGCTTGTCCCAGCTATATAATGCTTGATTTTCAGGGCTATTATTTTTGAGGAGCTCATAGCTGTCTCTTTTCAGACTTAAATTCAGGTCTTCATTTCCTTTGAAATAAAAACGGAAAAGACCATCCTGGCTTAGCGGATCTCCACTTCCAAGGGAATATAGACCTTCGTATTCAGGAGTGAACCGGAAAGCAAATCTGCCCAATGAATCAGGGACTGAACTTGCAATTTCCTGCAAACGACCATTGAGGACTTTAAAAAGACCTACACGTTTAATTTTTACTGGATCAGTTGTACCAGTAATATTGCTTGGCAATTGAGCTTTAGCAGCATAAGAACAGATTATGGCGCTGCAAAGCAAAAGGGTTTTTCTAATCATATATTTTAATTTGTTACTGTGTATTGAGAATTGAATTATTAAATAACTACGACCTTCTTATCGCTAAGGATTATTTCGATTGAACGATTTATGTAATCTGTCTTGATTTTTTCTAAAAGCTCAGGATTCTTTCGGATTTTATCAGCGTTAAATCCTGCGATGCTATCAATTAAAGTTCCTGCTTTAATCAGTTCGCCAGATTCATTATTTGAGGCGCTAGAGATCATTGACAATTTCCCGTCATTCGTCCATCCAAACTGGTAGTCTCTGAGAATAAAATCTTTTGGGAACCCGAAGGAATGGTTTGGAGAAAAGAAGATTTCATTTTCTGCAAGGTTTATTGTGAGATTGTAGCGGCTCAGTAACCGGTTTCCGATAGACCCGTCTACTCCCGGCTGCCAATTTTCGTTTTGGGCGCTCGCCCCCATGAGTGTTACCGGCAGACCAGTGATTGGAGGAAGATTGTCAATGGTAAACTGAGAACTATTACCGATAAAAGTGGGGGAGGAAATTCCCATGCTTACTGTCGAGGACTGCATTTGGGATTTAAAACCGCTAACAAGTAACTTGTTGGTGCGAACAAATTGGCGGAAACAGATCAAATTATAGGAAGCACCTGAATCAAAAACGAATCTACCTTTTGTTGCTTTTCCGGTTACAATTTCGAGCTGGCCAGGTAAAACTAAGGCGCCAGATGGCATTGTAATAGGTACCAAAGAACCTTTTCCTGCGTAATAATTATTCCCAAAATCGTAGAGCGAAATCTGGTTTTTATCGTAATCTATATAAGTTTTAAAACGGCGTAGAAGCGTGTTGCCAATAATTCCGTCGCTGCCTTTTCGAACATGCTGAAAAATGGCTATACCCATATCTGGAATTTTGAGCGTATCTAAAACTATGGTATTATTATCCGAAACTTTAATTTTTGTATTTCCACCTACGACAGAGGCACTGTTTTCACGTGTTACTTTTAGTCCAATTGCATCAGCTAGTTCTTCGGTAACAGCCATTCCATCGGCTCCTGTGTCAAATAAGAGTTTCAGTGGTCTCTTATAACCGTTAATTTTAACATACAGATAAATTGAACCATTTTTATTCTCAAATGGGAGGACTGCGCGCAACTTCGGATTCTTTTTTCTGACCATCCCATAAAGCTGATCGGCGATCGAGAAATGGACGAGTTGTCCATACTGGTTTAATAGCAATTCGGTAGTCCCATTGCTATTGGTGCCGTCTTTGTACCCCAAAGAAAGGATTGTACCCTTGGAAATTGTCTTTTGACCTGTAATTTCGATAGAGTTTAATTTCTGTTTTTTTAAAAAGTACTCCAAACGGTATTTTGCTTCCTCTCCGGTGATGCCCGCCACGGAGAAATTGTTGGCAATATCACCTGACAATAATGAAATTTCATGACTCTGACATGCCTGATTAAATTTTTGGATGAATATTTGTTCTTTTGACTGGGCACCTGCATAAATAGCCGACAGCAGAAGGGCTCCCAAGGTAAACACTTTATTAAAACTGATATTAAGCATAAATTAGATATTGATTATAAAACTTGATTTTCTTACCGCCAAGAGGACTGACTGCCCTCTTGGCGATAAGAAAACATACATTAGAAGTGCACTCAAAACTTTTTATTAGTAAGAATTTATAAATGTGTTTGTATTTATTTTCGGAGATATATACAGGATACCTTTGGCAGTCCCATTACCTTCCAAAGTCTGGCTTGGAGATGATTCCAAATTACCGGATGATTTTTTAAACATTCTCACTTTATAATCAGCACCGCTTTTTGTACCGATGATAAAATAATTAAAGTTGTAAGCAGCATCCGAGGAAAGCGTATATTTTAAATGTTTTATAAACGTTACCCTTTCACCTGCAGGTACAGTATACTGAAGCTGTTCATTTCCATTGCTAAGATTTTTACTATAAAGGCTGTTATTACTAACGAAATATAGTAGATTTTCATCTTCTGTCAGCAGGGTAAACATTGAGGCGCCCTGAACCTTTGAGCCGGTTTCCAGGCTTACACGCTTCAAAGAGAGATTAAGTTTATCTTTTTCTAAAAAGTATAACGATCTATTAGAAGCATCAGAATTATCCTGCAGGACTGCGTATCCTTGAAGCTTGCTTGCTGTACCTGTTGATTTATAACCCATATAAATGGGTGTCTTGTTACTCCCGGCAACTGGAAGATCATTATCCTGTACCTGGTTCAATTTAGTCATTGTCGCACCATTTCCAGCTACAAGTGTGACAAAAGTTGCGGACAGGTTGTCGAATAGTATAGGATCCATATTCGGCCGGACCACGAAGTAGGGAGAAAGACTATAGGTGGTGTTGTTAAAATCAATCCTTATCTTATTTCCAAACTGACCTTTATTCTGATTTACTGTGTTTATATTATACAGTAGTCCCTGATTAAAAAGATAAATAGAAGTATTGCCATTAAATATTCCTGTTGGCCCCTCAATTGGTTGAGATCCATTTATAAAGAAAGATGAGTGATCACGGATTGTTCTCAAGTTATTAATATTTATTGCCCGGATATCATTATCTGTCGCTACTAACAATGCCCTTGTATTTGTAAAAACCGCCGGATCAGCGACATTACTCTGATATGTAGAGGAAAAAGACATGTTGATAGCTTTCCCCGGCATTTTGTTACCACTTGAAGAACTGAGTACATTGTCGATCCTGCTTGTGGCAGAAATGTCGTTAGGAGTAAGGAACACATCCAGATCTGAATCCTTATCGTTATCTTTCAGGATGTACCAGCCTCTTGTTGAAACAGTATTTACCGATAATTTAGCGGTTTTATATTGAGAGTATCCAGTTTTTATATTCTTGGCTTGAAAAACTAAAATCCATTCGTTGGCATCAAGTTTAATAGGAAAGCTCAAATCTTTTGTATGAGCAATAGTATCAAAGGTATTTATCTTACCAGCCGCCAAATTTTCGATAACTCCCCAAGTGTATTCAAAATCACCGTCTTTATTGGAACTCACCTGTGGGGAAATTGACAGTGTATCTTGGAGGGAAATTAAGTTATACTGATCCTGAAATCCAGTGATTAAGATATCTTCACTCAAACCGTAACTGTAATTGCCTTTATCTTTTGCGCAGGAATAAAAACTTATTCCGGCTATTATATAACATAAAATTTTATTCATCATTATTAGTAAGGAAAAGTTATAAGTTCGCCATTTTCATCTTTTAGTGGATTTTGTGGATGCTGTCTATTATAATCAGCTAATGCTGTGGCAACAATCGACATGTAGTAATCCATTAAGTCCAAGGATGAACTGAGTTCCGTAATAAAATCCTGGTCCCATTTTTTTGCGGTGGTTTCAACCAAAAACTGGTGTTTCCTGGTACTATATTGACCTAGGTAATAATCGGTCATAGTTTTGTTCCATGCAACTGGCTTGGTCAGGTGGTCGGTAATGATAAGTTTTCTCCAGAGCATTGAAGTCTCACCGAGCCCGAAATCATCACTGTTAACCAATCGGATGCCTAGGTTAACGCTTTTGTTCTTTAGCTCAGGATCACGAATGATCACAATTGGAACTCTGGCATGAACGGAATCTGGTTGTATAATGTAGGATTCAGTCATTGAAGGATCATCGAAAGAGATAAAGTGTTTTCCGGGGACAGCGTTTTCTTCCCCAGAGAGATTGAACTGTTCCAATTTATATTTCCTTTTATTCTTAGATAAATTTCCCATTGTATAGATATCAAAATATACGGTATCTTTTATTTTATCTTCTGGATAGTAATAAAATGTTGCAGGCTTTAGCGTATCTCGAAATGTATAAGCTTTCTCCTTGTATAATGATAATGGGGGGCCAAACTGAACACGTGTTTGACCTTCAAAAAGGAGGTAATCTTCCTTCTGGCAGGAATACATAGCTGCAAAAAGCCCGAAAGCCAGTAGAATATGGAATTTCTTCTGTTTCATAATAATATTTAATTTACAGATTCAACTGTAGGCATAGGTAATAAATAAGTTAAAGTAGCAGAGGCAGGCAAAAATAAAAACTGCTCTTTTGAAATATTCAGCCGCTTATAAGTGTAGAAGGCCTGCCCTTCGGCATAAAATTCTTTGCGATATTCTTTTACGATTTCAGCTAAGAGACTTTCTTTATTTTGGAGAACGGACAAGGTAGATATATTCCTGGAATCCCTAAATTGTTTGAAATACTCAAGACCTTCATCTAGGGGGGCAGTTTCTGCTAATATTAAATACAATTCACTTGTTCTGATCATTGGAATCTGTTTAAAATCTGTTAGCGCTGTAGGAGTCTCCGCTAAAATTTGATACTTTTTTATTACATAAGATTTCGAGCCTCCTTGATCTACCAAAAGGTTCCAGAGAGAACTTTCTCGGAAGTCAGTTCCTGTATTGCCAAATAGTTTTGTATTTATAGTCGTAGATGATGTACCTTTTCTATAAATACCTGTTGAAAAAAAATCCGTATAAGCGGTGCTCATTTGCTGGTTATACAGTCCAAAAATCTGCTCTGTGGTAAGCGTAAAATTCTCCTGCGAAAATTCTGGTCCCGTCGAAATCTTAAATTTTTGTGTGTTGTCAGTATTTTTTGCTTCGACGACTTCTTTTGCCGCATTGTATGCCTTCTCATTCTCACCATACCACAGAGCAGCCCGTGCTTCCAATGCCTTAATTGCGTAGTAGTTCATCCGCATATTCCGAAAGGCAATAAAAGTATCATCATTCCTGAATTTGCTTGAAGATCCATTTGGGTTACGAAGATCGGCCATAGAATACTCCAAGAGAGGGTCTACGGTTTTTAGTAGGTCAGCGGAATTATTGATATCCTGGAAAAGCATTTCCCTGTAAGCCTCATAGGAAATATGCGTTTTAATCTCTTTTCCGAATTCTGTAACATAAGAAAGATTGTTGCCAATAGAAGGCTCTTTCGGCATTGGACCATATAGGCGCATAAGATCAAGATGAATAAGAGCGCGAAGTCCAAGACATTCACCTTTAATGAGCTCATAAGTACCCTTGGTCTTAAATACGGATTTATTGGCATCAATATTTTGAAGAATGGAGTTGATATTGGCGATGGTTTTATATTGTTTACTGAAAATGTTATCAAATGTTTTGATAACACGGGAATCACTAAAATTGAAAAGGCCGATCTGTTGCTCTAAAGAGTTACTGGTTACGTCCCAGCTCGACACTAGGTGTTCAATTGTCCCAAAACTAAGTTCGGTGCCATACGTGGAAAGATCTTTCATATTGATATAAACTCCTGCCAATGCATCTTTAAAACCCTGTTCTGAATTAAATTGCTGGTCTTCCCGTACTTCTGTTCTGGGGGCGATATCCAAGAACTTGTTACATGAAACAAGCTGTGCCGAAGATGCGGCCATTATAGTGAAATAAAGTAGTTTTTTCATAGATTAAAATGTTGCATTAAGAATAAAAGTATATTGACGGGAAAAAGGATAGGAGGTGCCGCGCTCCTGACGAATACTGGAAATAATAAAAGGTTCGGCAACGTTAAAACCTACATTTACATTTTCAAAACCAATCTGCTTTACCCATTTAGCGCTGTGGAAATCATATTGCGCATAAAAATTTCTTGCATAGAAAGTGTTTTCTTTCTGGACAAATCTGGAAGTTCTATTGGATTCTGTGGTATTTAGTAAACCTTTAAACGGAACTACATCTCCCGGTTTCTGCCAGCGCCCGCTGTATACTCGTTCATCAACATTATTTAGTAAATTAGTAGTCTCAATTTTATCCGCAAGGGTATTATTATAAGACTGCCCCCCTAATTTATAACTGAAAGCGGCAGTGAAAGTCAACCCGTGATAGCGGAGCATGGTATTTAAACTTCCATGAAGCTTGGGCTCCGAATTTCCCACTGCGGTCACATCATCAGCATTCCACGTATAAGTGGGAGTTCCATCTGCGGCTAAGTAGATTTCTTTACCATTACTCGGATCGATACCTAAGGACTTAACAGCCCAGATTGTATTACTTGAATACCCTTCAATATACATACTTCCAGCAACATTTTTGGTGTTGCGAACTATCAGTAGTTGTGCTTCCTTTAATGCTTTGGAAGTTTCAATGACCTTGTTATTATTACGAAAAGCAGTTCCAGATAAAGACCAGGTTATGCCTTCTGGCTTTTTCAATACATATACTGTGGCATATAGTTCAAATCCTTTATTTTTAAGTTTTCCTACATTTGATGTATAAGAGCTAAAACCGTTTGATGCAGGTGTGTTTATTGCTGAGACAAGATCATTTGTATTTGAGATATAATAATTTGCCTGCAAAAGTAATCTACGGTTTAACATTTCTATATCGGTGCCAAGATTATATTTGATAATCTGTTGCCATTTTAAGTCTGGATTTCCGATTCCCATAAGATATGAACCAACCCAATTAAAGTATCTGTCACTTGTGTAATAGCCGTAAGACGTTAGGGCCTGGTACGTACTGAAATTCGTTGATCCACTGCTGCCTGCTGATCCCCTAATCTTTAATTTGTTAATTTTGCCGGTCTTACTAAAGAACTTTTCCTGATCCACGTTCCATCCAATCCCTGCTGACCAGAATGGTGCAAAGCGTTTGTTAGATCCAAATTGTGAGGAGCCGTCAAACCTTAAAGTAGCATCTGCAAAATACCTGTTATCAAAATTATAGTTAACATTTCCAACAGCACCTACAGTACGGTAATAATATTCGGATCCGCCCGGTTTGCCATTCCTTTCGTATTGTAGAGCCATGGAAGGAAAGTTAAGACTAGAATTCGGGAACCCTTCGGCGAGAATATTATAATTAGATGTTTTGCTTTGTAAAACATTCATTTCTCCACCTGCAAAAAGATGATGTTTCTCTTTAATGGTTTTATTGTAAGAGATATTCAGTCCGCCTTCATATATATTTTCATTAGCTATTCCCAGCCGATAGTCTCCCTTTCTTGTTACATCTTGGCCAGTAAGGTATGAGAAAAATGTATGTTCGGCCGGTCGAAATGCGTCAGTTTGTTGATTTGATTTTGTTATGCTAAACTTCCCAGTCAGAAGAAGGTCCTTAATTATTTTCCATTCCACTGCAGTCTGATTCGTAATAAAGGTTTGTTCTCCCCTATCAAAGGTATTTAGAGTAGCATCATAAAGTGGATTTGTGGGTAAGTTAGCCCGAACGTAAGTATTGTCAATGTTTCCTGAATTGCCTAAAAATTTATTAACGTTACCCTGTTCATCGTATGGTCTCCAATATGGATTTAGTACTGCATAGTTAGAAAATTCTCCATAGGAAGACTCTTGGTTTTTCACATTGCCAATATTAGTGTAATTTCGAAACAATAAATTGTCGTAACTATACGATAGAGTTATTGAACCTGTCAGTGTCGACCGGAAGGAACCTTTCATGACACCAGCAGTTTTATTGTTCTGTAGGGTAGCAGAATACCTGAACTGTTTGTCTCCGCCTTCCATACGCAGGTTATTTCTTAGTGCATATGATGTCCTCAATGGAATGGCCAGCCAGTCTGTTTCTACACCACTATTAACTTCATTGAGCAAAAAATTATAATATCTCTTACTCATTAGATCCTCATCGGCATTTACCTGATTATAATAACCTGCCAATCCTTCCAGTTCCAGTTTTTCTCTTGAATGCAATAGGTGATAGCCACTGAGGTCAGCTGTTTCAATTTTAAGTTCTGAACCGAAATTTACACGAAGTTTTCCTGCTTTTGGCATTTTCGTTGTAATTACCACCACACCATTTGCTCCCCTTGAACCATACAGTGCTGTAGCAGTAGCATCTTTTAAAAGTGTAATGGATTCAACATCATTTTCATTTATATCTATTAGCGCCTTCAACGAACTCTGAAAACCGTCCAACACGATCAAAGGGGTATTCAGCTGGCTTGCTGACTGGCTCTGGATCTGATTTACATTCGGAATACTGGCATTACCACGCATTTGGATTTCGGGAAGCCGGTTTGGATCTGAACCGAAAAGATTACTTTCAATGATATTAAAAGAGGGGTCAATATTCCTTAAAGATGTGATCAGATTCCGGGTTCCATATAGCTTAAGTTCTTTTGCAGAAATTGTTCTAGATGCTCCAGTAAAACTTTTATCCTCTTTTTTGAAAATGCCTGTTGAAACTACGGAAACTTCATCCAGTGTATTATTAATTTTTTTAAGTTCTATAGTAATCCCGCGTGTATTAGGATTTACCCTTAGTTCCTTATTTTCAAAACCTACTGATGAGACAACAATGAGTTCATTTGTGGAGATAATAGGTAGTTCAAAACTGCCGTCTGCTTTAGTCTTTACACCTTTTTTGTTATTTTCTTTTAATCTCAGTGTTGCTCCTGCGAGAGGTTTGCCATTTTCATCAACAACTGTCCCCGTGACTATATAAGACTCCTGTCCAATTTTGGACATTTGTAATACATCTATTGCTGAGCTACTCGATTCGGCAGCAAAAATTTGGTTCACCTGCATGACGCCTGCTGCCACTATGGCCCAAAATAGTGGAAAGCAAAGACTTTTTTTATTCCCTCGTGTTTTGTAGTCAATAGCCATGAGACCATTAACATCCGAGGGGGAATGTGTCCACTTTCTCGCACTGGAAATGTGTGCTGTTTTTCCATAATTCTCCCCGGGAAACATGAGAGTGTCCTTCCTATTGTTTTGCATTAGGTTAATGAATTATTAATATGTGAATAATTTAGTTCAATTTTGGCCCATTCTGAGACCTTTAGTTATGCTAATCTTCTGGTAGTTTATTTCATAAATCTAGCTGACTATATATGCTTGTCAACGGAAACAAAGGTGCGAAAAGTAAGTCGCAACACGCTTTTCAAAATTATCTATTCGGTTTGTCAAATTATATATTTTGACTTTTTAATTTCTTTTAAATCTATATTATTTATAGATTATATGATTTATTTTAATCTGAAAAATAATCTTAAATCAAGTAATTAATACTCTTCTCTACGCAGAACGAAAATAACACAGATTGATATAACAAGTATTAAGATTTGAGACTAGAAAGGGTGCTCATTAAATTCAGATATATCTTTAATGTTAAATAACCATAGAATAGATAGATTTATAAAGCGTTTTCGTCATTTTGAAAAATGAGTTCTGAAGAATTAAATCTAATTCTGCAGTATCAATTCCGTTTTATAGTTGGGGATTAAATTAAGTTTTTTATATGCGGCTTCACTCGTTTGAAGGTGCATTTTTTATTATAATAGGAATTCAAAAATATCTATTCGAAAACCGACTAGGAGATACAATTGCAACGTTCCTCGGAACCAGGTTTTATTTCTCAATGAATTGGAATATTGTGAATTAGTTTGTCAGTACATTATAGCGATATGGTAGAAGATATATATGATGATGCAGATCTTTTGAAAGCGCTACGTCAAGGAAATTCGGATGCTTTTAATAAAGTGCGTTGACCAGCTTTATATTTATGGCTATAGTATAATTATGGAAGCGATGTAACGACTGAAACGATTAAGGACGTATTTATATGGATTTGGGATAATCGTAGCCGTTTGACGACTTTAAACCTCAAAAATTATCTCTATTCTGTTCTAAAAATTAAACTAATCAAAACAATTCATGAGAGCCAACATTGTGAATCAATATTAAAAAATAATTTCAAAATCACTCGTGCAATAGGAGAGAGTGGTCCAGATGTAGAGGAATTGGGATTGATTATATGTGGTTTTCTCCAGACATTACCTTATGGCACTAAGTGGTCTTCATAAAAGGTAGGCACCATTATCAAATTATTTTTCCAAAATTATTCAGGAAACTGAGTAATAAATTTTTCAACAATTTATTATTTTCAGCATTGGAATAATTTCTGAAAAAAGGTATAAATTTGACAATGAGTTCTAAATTATCCACGTATAGTTTTGTTAGAAGCTCCCCGCTGCCCGAGGAGCTTTTTTTTTGGCCTAAATATTTTTAAATCTGATTTCCAATGAAAAAGGCGTTCTTTAGAAGAACGCCAATAACTATGTTATAAACAATCTGATAAATCACCTAGATCTACCAATTTTTATGATACTCGAAGTTGGATATTATTTTTGAAAAATTCGTTTTCAAAGTTATCTCATCGCTTTATAAATTTATAACTGGTACCAAAAAATGGCACCTATTTGTAGATGCCATTTTACTATATTAAACATTTTCAAACCACCTGGATCTACCAGATTATATGAACTTCAAATTTCATGTATTTTTTTGTAATTCTTATTTTCATAACTATCAAAACGCTTTATAAAATTATTACTTATAGGGACTGGCGAGTTTATCAATATTATGATAATTTATAAAACAGCAATTATGAGAATTTTAAATTTTCGGTGTAATTTAAGGAAATTTATAGCACACTGTTTCTAAGTCTTTATCTCTCGAATATATCCTTAATAATTTTTTAGAATTCATTTTCCTGCAAAGTCGATTATAAAATTTGATCTTATATTGTTTTATTATATTAATTGGTGCAATTATAAACTTGATCTACTAGCGGAATGACAAATTTAAATGTGATTTTATCTTCTCTTAAAATGAATTGAATTTCTCCAGAATGTATTCTCGCAATTTGTTGTACGATATATAATCCCAGACCTAACCCATCGCTTTGTTCACTTTTTTCAAATGGAGAGAATAAATTTTGAAATGATTTGCTTTTTGTTCGAATAATGTGATTTTCGATCTGAAAGACAAAATTATTATTTTTAATATAGGAATCTATTTCTATTTTTTTACCGGGTCTGCCATGTTTAATGGAATTAGAAATCAGATTGGAAATAGCCCGGCCAATTTTAGTTTTATTGCAGATAACATTTCTATGTATATTAATTCTTAAGGAAACAAATCGAATAACTTGAGGGGCAAATTCATCCAGAACTTGCTTTATTAATGATTCCATACAAACAGGTTCTTTCTTAATGGCTGAGTCTATCCCCATTTTTTCTATGCTAAAGTCCAGAATATCATCTATCATATTTTTCATGCGAAGTGATGAATCCTCTATGCGTTTCGCCACCTTTTTGTGCTTTTCATCACTTAGCTTTTCTTTGAGGAATTGAGACAGCATTTTAACAGCACTAAGTGGATTATTTAGATCATGTGCAAGCGAGGATAGTATAATGTCTCTCTTTCTGGAATATTTACGCTCATTATCCAGTATTATATTGGTATATCTCAATCCAAAAACTTTGATAAAATCGATGGCTATCAGGTCTCCGCAGAAAGGTAACAACATCGATAACTTCTCATTGTCAAAATGAACGGGCTTGGTGTCCATAAAACTTAAGTGACCAAGTATAATATTGTTTTTATCTATGATAGGGAAAGATATATAGCTTCTCATTCCCACCCCATTTAGAATTTCTCTCCATGCTTTATTTCCACAAAGATTACTATCCTGAATAAAAACTGGGTTTAATCCGACTCGGATTTCTTGATAAACCTTAATATACTCCTGACTATCATCAACAGTAAGCAATTGACTATGGTAATCATACATACACCAATTACTCCATGATTTATCTTTAATTACTCGGATTACTCCAAATTGCATATGTGTATTCTGGCACAAAACATCCAAAATTTTCTGACTTGACCTCATTTCGTCTTGTGAAGATGCATCAGATTTTGATGCGGAATTAGCTTTAATTGTCATATTTTTGATGTTTTCTTTACTAATCTTTATTTATGTAATTCGATATCCATTGTAATTATATTTTATATCTAGTATTATTTAAGGTCATCAGGTAAGAAATGCATTGAAATGCCACAGAAATTGTGTTATTGCAGGAGAGGTATTAATTTTTTGGTTGATTGTTTGCTTTAATACCATCCTAAATTTTATTGTGAATCTGGGATTTGCTTTTCCGTACTGATTTTCTGTAATTTTTTAATAACATAAACTAACATGTTTTCAGGCCATACCTGTTATTTTGCCGAAAGGATCCTGATTCTGATCCTAACATTTGTTTCTATAACCAAATATATGCTGTAATTCATTAGCTATTGTTTTCAATATTATCTAATCGCTTATTAATTTTATCACTTCCTTTAATTCGAAATATAATAATTAAAAAGATAGAGATTAAATCAGGTTTTTTGACTTCGTTTTATGCGATAACCTGAGCTTAAAATATTGTGTATTTCTCCATTGGTCCTACTTTAATTATATACCTTTAACTAATCTTTCTTAAATGCAATTAGCGACAGAGGAGCATATTTTTTTTAACAAACCAAGTAACTTTTTTTAGCGGGAGTGATTGTGAACGGAATAGACCTTTAAATTCAAAGCATACTTTGGTGACAAAAACTATAAAAGCCTGCATATAAGGAAAATACAGGCTTCCTTGTTTTAGATTGGGTTGAAAAACTATCTAATTCGCTGTTTATATATCAGAAAGTCTTATAAAACTCCAGATCCCATTCCACCACCGTCGCCATTACCACCACCACCACCACCACTATTGGAGTTCCCATCTGATCCGTCTCCCAAATTAGAAGATCCCGCAGCTATACCATGCTCCATCTCGATCGCAATGCTTCTTATTAGGGGAGCTACATAAATTTTTTTATTGATTTTTTCCATAATTCAAAGATAGAAGCTTTGATTTGTAGACTATTTTTCATAATTATAAATTCGTTTTATAGAATTATAGATAATTGTAAGAATTAAATTTATCTTGGTCAGTTTTGCAGAACGAAAGCGATGTGGTAGTGTTATTTACTATGTAAATCCATTATTCTTTATTTCCATAGAATGAAAATTTAATCTCTCGATACGCGGTCGGGGTTATGAAAGAAATATTGTCTTCGGATGTCTAATAAGAGCTCATTTGGAAAACTTAATTGAAAGCTAGAAATAAAGAGGAGGAGAGAGGCTACCGATTCTCACTCGAATAGCAGGATCTTATGCTAGGACGATGCTATTTATAATTTTCTTCTATTTTTAATGGAATAGGCAATGTATTTCGGCAAGACCTCTCTAGCTATGTCGCAGGAAAATATCCTACGACATAAATAGTGTTACAAGGGTTTGTCTGGTTACACCATATAAAGATATCTTATCGGTTAATGATAATTTAACAAGTCTGTGTAATCATTGACTTCTGATCTTAATAAACGCTCCAGCCCCCGTCTACGACAAGGATCTCTCCATTTATGAAACTTGAGTCATCGCTTGCCAAAAATAGTGCTGCTTTAGCGATAACATCTGGAGAGGCACTATGGGGGCTCAGTGGTACGCCTGCCAAAATTCTGTCCTTAGTAATCTCAGTAATCTTTGTTAAATCAATATTGTCATTGATGTTTGTACTTATATCCCCGGGTGCAATTCCATTGCACCGTATACCGGATTTTGAGTACAGATAGCCTGTATTCTTTGTCAGTCCGACTAATGCAAATTTACTAGTGGTATAGGATGCACCGGCGCGACCAGCATGTAATCCTCCAACGGAACAGATATTAATAATATTTCCTTCATTTTTTGGCAGAAAAATGGACATCGCTTTTCGCATAGCTTTTAATGGTCCCTCAACGTTTATTTTCATGATCCTGTCGAATTGGCTGTCATCAACTTCACCAACTGGTTCAAAGCTATCCATAATTCCGGCATTGTTTACCAGAATATCTAGAGTACCATACTCAGCTACAGCCATATCGATCATGGCCTTTACGTCTTCAGTTTTTGCAACATTTCCTAAAAAAGTGGATACATCACCACCCATGGCAATTATATCAGACTCTAATTTCTCCAATCTTTCTGTATCTATATCAACAGCAACAATTTTGGCTCCTTCTTCTGCAAATTGAAGGGCGATCTGTTTTCCCATACCGGATCCGGCACCGGTAATTACAGCGACTTTGTTTTCTAATTTTCCCATGATATTTTCATTTTAATCATTAGCAAATTTATAAGTACAGTAAAAGAAATCTTCTTAAAATATTTTAAGAAATACCCTTGTGTCATAGTTTTTCTTGGAAGTAGAAGTAACAATGCAGTAATATTGCTTTATTTCAAAAATTATGCTTAGAGTCTACACAGAAATTATAATAGAGGCGAGTGCTGAAGAAATATGGACGAATCTTCTCAACTTTGCCGAGTATGATCGTTGGAATCCATATATCAAATCAATTGAAGGCAATGCAAAAAAAGATGAGTTTCTTATCGTTCAGTTTCCAACCGTAAAAATGAAAACCAAAGTCAACGATATCATTGAGAAGCACATGTTATCGTGGAAAGGAAAAATGGTTATTAATGGATTACTTGACAGTATTCATGTGTTTAGGATTACCAAGATTTCAGAAAATTGCTGCCTGTTTGAACAGTACGAAACTTTTAAGGGAATTATGACTTCTTTTTTAGCCAGAAAAATTAAGACATCTGCGCAGGCTGATTTCACTAAAATGAATACTGCGTTGAAAAGAAAATGTGAGAATCGATGATTTAATAGAATAAAAAAGAGAATGTTATTTTAATCCTGTTTTTTGAATATCTGCTTTCTAATATTGCTTATCAAAACAGGCGTAACTCCCAGGAAAGATGCAATCTGATACAGGGGAATTCTCTGCAGCAAGGCAGGGTATTTCTCTGTTATATAAAGATAACTTCCCTTTCCGTCATTTTGTACAGCGGCAAAAAACAGATCTTGGCAGAGTATAAAAAAATCTTGATAGATCTTCCGGAAATAATTAGAAACAGTTGGAATATGTTCAATTAGTTTAAAGTAATCCTCATAGCTGATCGAAAGGCAAATAGAATTTTCGAAAGCCAAGAGCTTACATTTAGTTGGCTCTTTACTATGAAAAGCTGAGAAGTCGGTAATCCACCATCCGTCAACTGCAAACTGTTTTATTCTTTTTACTTCATTATGATCCGTTTCAAAAAGATGAAGACTGCCAGATACTAGAAAGTATAATCTATCACAGATTCTGCTGCTTTCAAAGAGGTATAAATTCTTTAAAAATATTTCATACTTCAAAACAGATTGAATTTGTTCAACCTCAGATTCATCAAGACTCCCACAGGCTTTTATCTGCTCGACAAGGATCGTCATCGTATCCTGGATCGTGTTATCATCACGCAGATTCTTTCTTTTTGAATGATGTAAAGTTGATTTATGCATTATAATTTAAGTATTAAATTTGCACTTATTTAACTAAAGGTGCGTAGGAATATACGTAAAAAACTAAAAAGAAGTTTTAATGTCACCAAAATTTAAAAATAACAGGTCATTGCGGGAGCTTAAAAGATACGGATGGGGCCAGCCAAAAAATATGTAATATAAACTTGACCTCTTAGAGGCATCAATTTGAGCATTGAATTTTTATAATTTCCCATCACATATCTGGAAGTAAAATGGGGTGGCGAGTGCCATTTTATCTGGCCGGAATTGGAATGCATGATGAAAAAGCGAAAACCTAAATGATCTTTCATTTTTTGTTGTTAGATTAGAGCAACCGATGAATCTAGTTAGAGTTTTAACATGAATTTTTCTGAGCATTTACCATATGAAGGGTCATTTTTCTAAAGAAATAGTCTATAAATTTTTTAGGTATATTTTAACACTGTGTTTTATTCTTTTTTTTGCCAAAATATGGGCGAATGGATTAAGAATTAATGGTAATGCCTATCCCATTAGCAAGCGCTCTTCGGCTGAAATTTCTTTTGATCAACTCAAGCGATTGAAGTCGTTTGAAAACGGAAATCTTCAGCTAACTTTTCAGTTGGCGCTTGATGAAAGGTCAAATCAGGGCGGTATATTTAAGCTTAAATTTGCGGGTTCAGATCAGGTCATTTCGATGAATCTTAAGAGTACCCGTAGCCAGAAGATCGAATTTAGTCTCAATTTAGAAGGAAACAGTGTGCTTGGCCAGTTTATTTTTGACAAAAGTCAGCTCAAGATTCAACAGTGGTTTCCTGTCGACCTACGGATCAATTTGCCCGAAGGGAAAATTACCTGGAAAGTTTTGAACCAACGTATTGTGATTTCCACAGTTTCTGGACTTCGCACAAAAATATTGCCCCAGCAGTTAATCTTTGGGAAAAATGGTTATGCCATTGATGTTGCTGACTATACGATCAAAGATGTTTCTCTTTCAGATGGTATGGTTCAATGCGGTATTCCACTAAAAGAACGCGGTGGAGATATCATTCATGACGACCGAGGGAATAGGATCGGGAAAACAATTAACGCCAGCTGGTTGGCACCAGAATCTTTTTTCTGGGAGAAGTGGAAAACCATCAAACTTAATGCTATAGGTGGTTATCAAATGGATCAGGAGCGGGGAAGGTTCATTGTTTTTTCACAGGACAGCCTCTGGATGACTGATCTATATGCTGGAAATGAATCAGTCTACCCGATGCCACATAACCTTCCTTTTCGGATTCAGTTAGGCAATAGTTTTCTCCTAAACAATAAACTGTACATTTATGAAGTAAATAACCTACCACAGGACATCTGTTCTATTGTGCAGATTGATTTGGATAACCTGCAATCGGTTTGTGTCAGTAAACGGCAATTGCCGATGCAGCTTCATCATCATACCGGACAAGCACTATCTCAAAGCGATTATCTTATATTTGGTGGCTTTGGCAATGAGCGTTATAATGGGGATTTTCTAAAGCTGAATACGCAAACCGGAGTTTGGGATACATTGCATGTAAGTGGTGATAAGATTTATCCCCGTTATTTTACATCATCCTTCATTGACAAAGCCAATCATTTTTATGTTTTTGCCGGGATGGGCAATACACAGGGAAATAATAACCTTGGACGAAATTATTACTATGATTTGTACCGATTTGATGTCGATAAGCAAGCTGTAAAGAAGGTTTGGGAGCTTGATTGGAAGGCGAAAAATAAAGTTCCTGTACGGCAATTGGTCTATGATGGCAAAAAGAACTTCTACAGCCTGATGTATTCCGAGTATGAGTCCAGCTCATTTCTCCAATTGTATCAATTCTCAATTGATAATCCCCACTATCAGGCTTTGGGCGATTCCATTCCAATTAAATCGGATAAAATAAAGACTAATGCAAATCTATTTCAATTCGAACCGTTAAATAGATTTTATGCTGTGACCGAAGTGTATGATAATGAAGAAGTCAAATCGGAGGTTGTGATTTATAGACTGAGACTTCCCGTTTTAACGCTAGGCGATTGGAATAAGGAACGAGAGGCGTCATCTTGGAGCTTGTGGCTTTGGCTGCTGATATTTGGAGGGATTACAGGACTGGTATTGTATCGGAAGTTGAAGGAAGGAAAGGGTAATGTGGCAGCAGCGAGACAACATGCAGAAAAAGATACAGGAGAAAGTTCCGTAGGCATGCAACTGTTGACGGACGATTTTATATTTCCGGCAACCAATTGTATTCATCTTTTCGGTGAATTCAAGGTTACGGATGCCAAGGGAGTGGATATTACGCATCTGTTTAAAGGAAAGGTAAAGCATTTGTTGATTCTAATACTTTTATATGACCCCAATAGAGGAATAAGTTCTGAGGTGATCAGTAGTTTACTTTGGCCGGATAAAGAATATATTGCATCCAAAAACATCCGTAATGTTACCTTAAACCACCTAAGAAAATCCTTAGAGTATATGGACGGAATAAAACTGGTCTATGTACAGCCATTTTATAAAATTGAACTGGATGGAACCTACGTCGATAGCTATCATTTTAAGACGATTATTGGACAGCATACACTGACCAATGAGCTGTGGACCATTTTAAACCGTGGGCAATTTTTACCTAAAGAAAGTGTCGATGGTCTGGACACGTTAAAGTCAATTTATGAGCAGGAGATTGTCGATTTTTTGATGCAACAAATCAAGCTGGCCTATTCTGAAAATGAGCTCAAGATAGCACTTCAACTTATACAGATTCTTTATATTACCGATCCCGTTTCGCTGGAGGCGCTCAAGATTGAAATAAATATATGGAAGAGAATGGGGGATGAGGCAAAAGCAAAAAAATCGTATCAAAAATTTCAGAAGCGATATAGCAAATGGATGGGAACAGAATACTTAACATCATTTGAATCTATTTTCCACGAAGATTAGCCTTTTTTTTGAGCGATTAATCCTTCGATTAACCCCTAAATTAATCAGGTCGCATTAATATTGTTTTCGAATTATGTAGCAGCACGCTGAAATGAGTAAATCAATTTAGCACTGCGCATATTCCAATTATATTAAATAACCAATCTGATTATGAAATGGATTAAAAACAAACTGCTTCTTATTTTTTGCGGTACACTGTTATTTACCGCATGTGTTCAGAATAAGCAAGAGCCAATGGAACTCGATCTTTCCTGTCTGAACAATTATTTGGATACTATGCAGGTGCTTTTGGACACGGCTAAAATAGGTGAAGTTGACGGAACTTATCCAAAAGCTAATGCCGTCGAACTGGAACAGGCATTGAGTCATCTTAAGGAAGGAATTTCTAAAGCAAAGGCTGGGATTTTTGTATTGCCTTTTGAGGTGAATAGTTTTTGTATCGAAGCCAATAAAGCTATTCAGACTTTTCGAAATTCCTATCAGGAAACATTGTCACCGGGCACTGTTGGTGAGTTACAAGTATTCGGCGTTGACAAAAAAGGTTACATTGATTTTGGTGAATCTAATCTGTTTAGTGCTTCCAGACAATTTACCATAGAATCGTGGATAAAATATGATCCCGGATTTTTTGAGTTTGCAATCGGAGATTTCGTAGCCACCTTTAGCCATGATGGCAAAGGAGTCAAACAAGGATGGATGGTTAATTTTATGGGAAGCAATCTCCGTACAACTTTGGGAATGGGACCACAACAGGACAGAGTGCTGGAGTGGGGAGCGGCCTTTCCAACCAACTATGGACAATGGAACCATCTTGTTACCGTATATGATGAATCCCTTGCATCGGATCAGCTGAAAATGTATATCAATGGTAAATTACTATTCTCTAAATCCAATGATATTAAGGATCCGGCTGGGGTCTTGCAGAAATACCAGCCCAATAGCCGCAACCTCAAAATGTGGGCTTTTGTAGAACCTGAGGATAATAACCGCGGGATGACAGGATATATGAAGAAGTTCAGATTGTGGAGCACGGCCAAATCAGCTGCAGAAGTAGGACAGCTAATGAATGCTGAGGTTGTTGGAACCGAATCGGACCTGATCTGTGCTTGGGATTTTGCGAAAGTGCCTGAAAATAATGAATCCATTCCAGACAAGACCAATAAGTTCCGCGCTAAAATCGTTGGTCAGCACAAATGGCACAAAATAAAATAACCGGATAGACATATATCAATTTATTAAAGAAAAAAGGATGAAAATTTATTATAAACTTATTTTCACCGTAGCAATGCTTATGCTGTTTTCGATCGTTGTTGTGGGACAACAGCGAAACGTCAAAGGCAAGGTGAAAGACCAAACGGGAATTCCATTGATTGGGGTATCCATTTTAAGTCATTCGAAATCGTTGGCTTCAACCAAATCTGATGGAAGCTTCGAAGTGAATGTTCAGGTGGGCAATTCATTAACGTTTACCTTGCTGGGCTATCAATCGGTTACAGTGGACATTCCCAGCAGTGGAGACCTTGAGATAACGATGACAAATAGAGGCCAGAATCTCGAGGAAGTAGTCGTTTACGGTTACGGAAAAATCCAGAAAAAAGATTTAACGGGTTCAATCGCCAATATTCAGAATTCGGAATTGGTTCAGGCTCAGGCGACCAATGTGACCGAGGCACTTAATGGCCGCGTGAGTGGTGTTTTGGTTACCAAAACCAATAATAGGCCGGGTGCCGACATGAGTGTTCAGATCAGAGGAACCAACTCATTCAATTATTCCAACGAACCGCTGTATGTCATTGATGGAATTCCATCTTATTCGGGAATGAGACATCTCAATGCAGCCGATATTGAATCTATCGATATCTTGAAGGACGCCTCTTCGTCTGCAATTTATGGCTCAAGGGGAGCCAATGGAGTGGTAATCATCACCACAAAAGCGGCAGGAAAAAAACAAGGTTTTCAACTGGAATATTCAGGATCTCTCAATCTCAAAACACCAACCCGTATTCCCGATATGATCGGAAACATGGGCAACGGGCTTGAATATGTAAACTATAAAATTGCACTTTGGAAAAAGAAATACGGCGAAAGTTCATTGGGCAGGTCGGACTTCTTAACTACCGATGAAAAACGTCGTATTAAATATGGAGAATATTATGACTGGTTACGTGAAGTGACCTCAAACAGCCTGGGTAATACGCAGTACATGAGTGCAAACGGTCAGTCCGAAAAGAGCAATTATGCATTTTCAGCTGGTTATAACAATGATGCTGGGCTCGTTGGCAATGAAAACTTTAAGCGTTATACGGTCAATATGGGGCTGCAGCACCGTATTTCAGAACGCTTCAAAGTGGGGATGAACAATTATTTTTCGTTCAATAGAATAAATCATGGAGCCGATGACGCGCTGATCAATGCATACTTTATTCCACCGATTGCAAGTCCGTACGATAGGGATGGAAATTATGCTTTCGAGGTACAACCGACATCAAGCAAAATAAATCCCTTTGTCCAAATTGAAAATAATAAGAAAATTACCGAGGCAAACTTTATCAATCTTGCCGGATTTACCGAATTTAAACCTTTACAGGAGCTGACATTCAAGTCACAATTTGCAATTCAGCTGGACAATGATACTTACGGTGAATGGATAGGCCGATATACACAGGCCAAAAGTGGAGTTAACGCACCAGATGCTTTTCGCCGCGAAAGCAAAAACCTTAATTATGTTTGGGACAATACCCTTACCTATGATAAAAATTGGGCTGATATCCATAAAATCAATGTCGTCGGTTTGTTCAGTATGCAGAAAGAAACCCATCAAGGGTCGCAGATGCGTGGTGTAGGTATGCCGTTCAATTCGGACTGGCATGCCATCCAGTCAGCAGATGAAATTACCGATGTTTCAAGTTACTACTGGGAAGCAGCGATGTTGTCTTATATGATGCGATTCAATTATGGATATAGAGATCTTTATCTCCTGACCCTGACCGGACGCCGGGATGGAACATCGCGTTTGGCACCGCAGAATAGATGGGGATTTATGCCATCAGCAGCTCTTGCCTGGCGCATCTCAAATGAGGAATTTATGAAAGGACAGCATCTTTTCAATGATTTAAAAGTACGGTTGAGCTGGGGCAAGAGTGGCAACAACAACATGGATTACAATGTTGTGAACAGCGTGCTGGACCTTTCTAAGTACGCAATTAATGGGAAGGGACAAAACGGCTATGGTATAGGCGCTACAAAAGGAAATCCTGCGCTTACCTGGGAGATGACTTCCGAATGGGATCTTGGATTGGATTTCGCTCTGTTGAACAATCGTCTTTCAGGTACGGTAGATGTGTATGACAGAACGACCAAAAATTTGATATTTAGACAATCTGTTGCTGGACTGAATGGTTTCACATCTATACTTCGAAACGTAGGAACAACCGGCAACCGCGGTATCGAACTTAACTTAAAAAGTGTAAACATACAGCATGCTAATTTCTCATGGAAAACAAATGCTGTCTTTTCACTTAACCGTAATCGTATCAAGGATATTTTTGGCGACGGAAAAGATGACCTCGCTAACAGATGGTTTATCGGTCAGCCCATCCGTGTCATTTATAATTTTGAACATCTAGGGATTTGGCAAGAAGAGGAAAAGGAAATGGCAACAAAATATGGTCAGGCTCCAGGACATATCAAGGTTGCGGACCTCAATGGTGACGGAGTGTTGGATGAACGCGATTATAAAGTATTGGGGACACCTTCTCCAGACTATTCTTTTGGTTTGACCAATACCCTTAGCTACAGGAATTTTGATCTTACAGCGTATGTATATGGACGGATCGGCGGATTGTATAACGATGATTTTACCTACACATTTACGGCTTGGGACAATGAGCACTGGAATAAATTGAATTTAGCTTACTGGACACCTGAAAACAGAAGTAACAGTTACCCAGAAATTGGTGCACAATCTTATTATACGCAGGTGTTGGGAAAAGTAAGTGGGACCTTTGTGAAGATTCAAAACATCACGTTGGGTTATACCCTACCTGTGGAATTGGCTCAACGGCTGAAAAGTAAATCTTTTAGAGCTTATGCTTCAGTGATCAATCCATTTACATTTACAAAGTATAAAGGACCTGATCCAGAAATCATTGGTGAAAACCTGTATACACAGCTTTCTATCTTTCCTCGTATATTTAATGTTGGGGTGAATGTTTCATTTTAATTTTTACGACATGAAGAATATATTAACGAATCAAATGCGCCTGTTCCTCTTGGGAGCCACCCTGTTATCTGCTACGGTGAGCTGTTCCAGTTTCCTGGATGTAGACTCGCCCTCGACGGTAACCGATAAATTTTACGATAGTAAAGAAGGTCAGGAAAAGCTGATTGTAGATCTATATGTGAAGAGCAGATCCATATTCAACACAGGTGAAATACAATATTTTGGAACCGACTTATATATGGCGATTACCGAAAGTGAGTCCGAACGGATGTTCAATGGTTACGACAAGACATTCAATGGCACCGCCCCAGTTATTGGTGGATATTGGAACAATTTATATAAGATCGTACAGGAATCCAACATTCTGTTGACTCGAACCACAGCAGCGGTTGCGGGAGCTGATTATTCTAAAATGATAGCCAAGGGAAAATTCTTCCGTGCCTTAGCTTACTATTATTTGGTAGAAACATTTGGGGATGTCCCTCTTTACCTTGAAGAACAGAAAGAGGTACTGAAAACTGTGCAGCGTACGCCCGAGGCTCAGCTATACAAACAATTGATTGAGGATTTGGAGAGCGTCAAAGACGTACTCAGCTTTGGAAATACTGAAGCAGGTGAAATTAATGATGCCGCGGTACGGTTTTTATTAGGTAAGCTCTATTTGACACGGGGGTATAAACCTTTTGCTGCGGCGACCGACTTTAAAGATGCCGCACAAAATTTTAACAGCCTAATACAGTCGACTCAATATCGCTTATTGGGGTCTTACGCAAGTGTCTATGATGAAAACAATCAGAATAACAGTGAGGTAATCTGGGCAATTCAATACGGTACAGATAAAAATTATGTTGGTGGTGGAAATCTACAGCAACAGCTTTTTGGTTTTAATATTACCGCATTAGAACCCGATCTTTTTGTACGCAATCAAGCTGATTACAGTGCTATGAACAGACAATATTGGGTCATCCCAAGAGCCCACCAATATTTTGATCACCCTGACCTGGATACACGTTATGATGTAACGTTCAAACGCTCGTTTACGGTCAATAACCCTGCGAGCAAAGATTTTGGCAAACTGGGAATTTATTTTCCCCGTTGGAATGATCAGTCGGGAAATAGTGCTGGTGCGCTGCGGTTTTATCCATTTAAAAAGGGTGATGTGTATAATTGGTATCCGCAATCTACAGCACTACCCGTGCTGACCAACGCCATAGATCGTATGCCAATCGTTCAAAAATTTAGAGATACCAAAATGCCATGGGGTGGAGCTGGTACGCGCGAAGATGTTATCTTCCGTTTGTCTGATGCCTACCTGCTTGCAGCAGAAGCCTATCTAGGTATGCATCAAAACCAAGATGCTCTCAATCTTATCAATGAACTCCGTAAACGTGCTGCCATATCCGAATCGGCTTTCAATGACAATCTCAAATTGGCGACAATCAGTCTGGATGATTTGCTTGACGAACGGGCACGTGAGCTGATGGGGGAGCATGATCGCTGGTTCGATCTGAAACGGACAGGTAAACTTATAGCGCGGGTGAAGGCAAACAATCCTTTGGTGCAGAAGTATAATAATTTAAGCGCCATTCATCTCTTGAGACCCATTCCGCAGGATGAAATCAATAAAACAGAAGGATTGACCCAAAATAATGGTTACAATTAAATCGAATGTTATATGAAAGACTATATGATTAATGGAATAGCGCTTGTTATGTGCGCCCTTTTTCTGAGCTGCTCAAAATATAAAAGTCCTGATATCAATCAAGGCATAAATGATGCCGTACCACAGCTGTATGAAGATCTATATGACCCACTTAAAGATAATGGACAGTATAATCTGCCTGAAATGACCATAAAACCCAAACGGTATTGGTCGGTAGTGGAAGTGCTCAATGTTGGATCACGCAATAATATCGGTGAAAACAATGAAATACGTGGTTTGCAATATCATCTCCTGGCACAATCACTTGCTGGACTGACCAATCGTGCAGTGCAGCAAGGCAAGAGCCAGATTGCAGTCTGGCTGCATGATCACGCCGGGCGGGAATCTTACGCACTTTCCAAGCAAGCATTGGGCGATATGGGGATCAGCGAACAGGGCATGCAGAGTGCTATTGAGTTGGCACGAAATGACTATGGACCATCCGATGGGATCAAGTTGCAGATAAAGGATTTATTTGATGGTTATGTGCTTACCGATGTAACCAATAATCCTGAAAGCAGTATTGTCGCTTCGGTCGCTTCTTCGGTGTACAACGCGTTGATCGTAGATATTCGCGACAAAGCCAAATATGATGCCGCAGGGTACACGATGAAATATGACGCAAGGAATAAGTCAACAGCAGATGCCTGGAAAGAGTTTAAGACTAAGGTAAGCAACAAAGCATTGGTTGTGATGCCAGTTCAGACTGGTGAATTACGTGATTTTGCCATAACCAATAATTTGTTCGTGGTCAATATCAATAAGCGAAAAGAAAATGCTTCCGCCGGGCAGAACCTGCAAGTATTTGAGGAGATATTATCATGGTTGGCTCCAGGTGCTCCAATTTATGGTTGGGAGCAAGGCATCGATGAGTCTGTATTTGTCAGCAGGGCATCGGCTAAAGGTCACGTATGGGTGCCGAGTGATTGGATTTACAATATTCCGCTGACTTCCTTGACCTATAAACAGCGCCAGACCTCAGCACTGGCTAAAGTAGTCAACCCGCAGTTTATTGACTGGAAAAAAGATAAAAAATTTGTTTCCTACTATCTCTCGGACGGGGACAATGTACAGTGGATGATGAACGATTTTATTTCGGATTATTATCAGAATGGAGATGCCGCAGGCATGAAAATGGGATTTGGCATTGCGGCAAGCAATTTACTGCAGATGGCACCCAGTCAGTTTCACAATATCTTCAGTAAGCAACACCGTGACTATACATTAATCGAAGCGCTTGGGGGAGGTTATCAGTATGTTGACAATTTTGGGATCGAGGAGAGCCGGGCCACACGCTTAACTAATTTAGCAAAAGATGTTGCGCAACATATGCGACAACATCGCATCAAGGTGCTTGGATTAATGGCTAAGGATGTTAAATCGGCTGCGGCCAAAGAAGGTTATCAAGCATTTATTGATGCCAACGAGCAGTTGGAGGGCCTTGTTGTCTTACAATATAGTCCATATGCAGGAGGCAAAGGGGATATTATTTGGCTGAAAAATAAACAGGGATATGAGATTCCCGTCATTAGCATACGCTATAGCCTTTGGAATTTTGGAAATGTAAATCACGAACGCGAAGGTACACCAGCTTATATTTCGCAAAAATTAGCTGTAGATACAGAGAATAAGTTTTCAGTGATTGGAGTTCACGCCTGGAGCAGATTTAAGGATATCGGTAAAGGGACAGATCCGTTGGCCGAGAATAATGATGGCGACAACAATGGTGCATCTGCCGCAAAGTTAATGAGTAATCATTTAGGCCCTGATTTTGAAACTGTGAATGTGCAGGAATTAATCTGGCGTATACGTATGAACCATAGCAAAGAGCAAACGGATCGTTATTTGAAGACTTATTATTAATCGAGTTAGATACGCTACAATTTAAAACAGGGCACTTTTTAAAAGAGATGTCCTGTTTTTCCTCGTAAAACTTAGTATGTTCCGAAAGTGGACGATCTATGTACTTGCCATTGTATCACCTTGTTTATTTGCAAAATGAAATATTCGATTTTTTCCAGTCTTCGCTGTTAAAAGATGCTGGAAATAAAAAAACACCACAATACAGTGTACTATGGTGTTACTTGAATATGTGGTTTGATTAGTTTTTCGCTAAGACCATCTCTGGTTCTTCTTTTCCGCCATGGCAGGTTTTACAGGAAATCGCTTTGGCTGGAGAACTATCCCAACTGCGGTTAAAATACTTTTTGTTGATCTTTTGGGTCATCTTGATCATCGCCCGTCCAATATCCTTTTTGTGGTTCTCATCACTTGCAAAGTCCAGTTTTTTTGGATCTTCTTTTGACGGTGCATGACAGAAACCACATTTTACTCCCAATGCAACGTTAAATTCCTTCATGGTGGAAATCAATTCGTCATGGGAAATATTTTTTGGAAGAACTTTTAGATTGGTTGGTTTGGGTTCTTCCTTAGGTTTTTCCTGTTGGAAACTAAATGCACTCAAAGCAAGCGCAATAGCAAATACCGATGCAAGCGCACCTAATTTATTTATTTGTTTCATTTCTCTTTTCCTTTATGCTTAACTAAATATAGGGAGAAAGAGATAATTTTCAAACAGAATATGAATTTAAAATGACAATTTAGATTGATTATTATTTACGTACAGCGTTATTGACAATCCAGCTCCGGCTATTGGCTTGATAGTTAATTGTCAGCGATTTTCCTACAATTGTCACTTCTTTTAAGCCTGTGGTGTCAGGAGAGATCCAAGTACTATCATTTGTTTTATTTAATAAAAGGTCTGTAATATTCGGAATGCCTGTATAAAATTCAATTTTATAGGTATTTCCGCTCACTTGTAATACACGTATTAAACGATTATCCCGATCCACATCCAATGTATTATCCTGATATTGAACACGGCCTATAAAGCTGCCGGAAGCCCCAGCAGATCCACCCCCTGTGTCATCTTTTTTTGCACATGAGGTAATTAGAATAATAAATAAACTGAGCGTGGCCAATGGGATAAACAACTTCATGTGTGTAATTTTTGCTCTAAAATAAGACTTTTTGGCCAAAACTCAATTGATTAATCCAGAAATGATATTTATCGTCAGTGCAACAACAAATGTATTTAAAGCAAAGGAGAGGAGGCCATGGAATAGCGCTACTCTTCGTATCTTTTTTGAAGAGACTCCCACGTCAGAAACCTGAAAGGTACAGCCCATCACAAATGAAAAATACGCAAAGTCCAAATAATCGGGCTTGTCGCCTCCCGGAAATTCTAGACCAGTTCCAGCAGCTTTATTTTCATAGTATAGACGGGCGTAATGAAATGTATATATCGTATGCACCAATACCCAGGAGGACAGCATAGCTAATATGCAAATAATGATAATATACGCGTCATTTAACTCTTTGTCCTTACTTGATATAATAATCATCAATACCGAAACAAAACAGCCTATGGTCACTAGAATAATAAATAACGAAACAAAGAGACGGCTGCCATCCTCTTGCTGTGCTTTCTGAGCAATGGAAGCAATTGGCATTGTGTAGAATGTGTACCAGGATATACAAATATAGACTACGCAAAAGCCAAACCAGCATAACATTAAGTTAAGCAGCGGAAGGCTTTTGATCGGCGAGATCAGGTAGATCAACAGAAAGAAAAAGACCGAAATCAAGGCTCTATGGATGGATTGCATCTGATGCAAGTAGTAGTTCATTTTTCCCATTATAGGTTCGATTAACAGTCAAATTGTTCTTCTGCGTCAAACATCAGTGGATTGCCGTGATTGGACAGAAACAGTAGCATAGCTTCTTCTTCATAATTTTTTGGATTGGAAAAAACAAAATCTAATACACCATCTCGGTCGATATCCCCAACGAATAAAGTCGACATAAATATGTGATCATATTGGTCAACCTGAAAAAGTATCTTTTCTTTATTGCCATTACTTGGGATATAGAGCAGTTTGTAATTGGTAACCTCATGAAATACCTTTTCGTGCCCTTTTTCGTCTGTTTGTACTTCTGTGGACTCAATAGTTCCCGAGCCCTTAAGATTTATCTTTTGGTTATTGAAAGAATATACAACGGATTCTTTTGGCCAAACTTCGGAGTGACTTATTTTAACATGTTCCACGGCACCAGCTTTAAGCCCCTTGAGTTTCAAGAATAATAATGAATTTCTTCGTGATTCAACGCTTTTAGTCGCTACTTGTGCGCAATCGTCAAAACCGTCCTTGACCTCATAATCGACTTTACCTAAATAATATTGGCCATTCTCTTCGTAGAGATCATACCATTCTTTGTTTAATACTGTTGTAGGATCGTTCTTTTCCCATATGCGATAGCTGCGAACGAGAAAAATCTGTCCTTGTGAAGAATCGGTTTTAGGAGAAATGAACGATGTAGTGCTATCGCTAGTTGATAGGGCTAAACTATCCGAAGTATTTGCTGTATCAGGTAAATTTCTATGCTGTTTTGTAGAAGAGTTTGTACATGCCTGTAGGGAAAATAATCCCAGGATCAGGCTAAGGGTAATGGAAATATTCATATACGGTGAATTTTGTTTAAATATATAAAATTCACCGTATATAATATTTGTGTTTCCTAGCCAAAGAGCTCTTTTAACAATGAAAATGACCGGAGACATTTTTCATCATCAAAAATATAGGAAGTTGCCATGATTTCATCGACCTTGTGATCTTTAACAAACTTTTCTATTTCCGGACGGATTTTGTCGCCATCACCGATAAATGCGCAGGAAGCCATACTCTGCACAGCCTGCTCAATTGCCGCGATACCTTTGTAAATTACTTCTTGCGTCGGTTCCGAAAGAGGTCTTCTTGTGTTGGTCACTATGCCGGCAAATAAATTATAGAAGCTTGTTGCCAAAAAATTGGCTTCTTCGGTACTGTCCGCTGCAATAACATTGACACAGGAGATGAAATAGGGTTTTTCTAAAACTTCCGAAGGCACAAAATTTTGGTGGTAAATCATACTTGCAGCTGCAAATTGTGCTGGTGCAAAATGTGTCGCAAAGGCATAGGGAAGACCTAGGCTAGCTGCTAGATATGCACTGTCGGTACTTGACCCCAAAATATAGAGTGGAATATCCAAACCCTCGCCCGGAAAAGCTCTAACTTTTGCATCAAAGTTATCTGCACTGAAATAACGCTGCAGGTCTTTTACTTCTTGTGGGAATTGAAAGGCTGTATTCAGATTGTTTCTCCGTAATGCCATGGCGGTCAGCTGGTCAGTTCCTGGAGCACGTCCCAAACCAAGATCAATACGACCCGGAAATAAGGTCTCCAATGTGCCAAATTGCTCGGCAATGACCAATGGTGCATGATTAGGAAGCATGATGCCCCCGGAGCCTACACGTATATGATCGGTATTTGCCGCTATATGCTGTATCAGGAGTGATGTTGCTGAGCTGGCTATATATTCCATATTATGATGCTCGGCAACCCAGATCCTTTTAAAATCCAGTTTCTCTATATGTTGGGCAATTTTTACAGTACGTCCTAGGGCACTCGCGGTATTTTCTCCTTTTTTGATTGGCGCTAAGTCCAATGCTGATAATGCTATTTTATCCATGCATTAAAATTACGGAGAAGAATTTCGACAATTGTAATGAAAATGTCTAATCTAGGAGGCGCTGTGTATGTATGACACTAAATTGATCATTTAGGGTTGTTGTAAAAAATGTGAATGAGTCGCCGGCATCTTTTATTTTAAACTTCTTTTTGATTTCCTCGGTTTTCAGGGGAAAGTTTTTTGCAACGATATCGGATTTTAATTGCTTTTTACTTTTCTTAAAATCAGTGAAAGATTCTATTTGCTGTATAACAAATGTCTTGCCAGGAAAATTCTCAACCTTTTGATCAGAAGTATAGAGGTGGGTGTTTTTATGCAGTTTTTTTACATTGAACACTTGAGCAATCGTTTTAAAAGCTCCAGCTTTGGAAAGTGCGACATCAGGTTCATATAAATAGGACAGGGGAGCACTGTAATCATTTACGATTGCACGTTCGTTTTCGTAAGTAAAGGAGACAAGTTGTTGCTGTTCTTGAAACAATCTTACGGCATGTATGGATGGTTCCCCCTCGTAGCCCTTTTCCTGTATAAAAATGAGTTCCTTGCAGTCATTCTGTAAAGAAACGACGTAAACATTTTTTATATATCGTAGCATTTGTATTGCCGCCGATATATCCAATAATGGAGCAAGCTTGCTGATGATCGTTTCAGTATGTTTAAAAAACTCATCTTGTAATTCAACTAGATTAGGTTCGCATTCGTCCAGCAAAAACACCTTTTTGTTCTGGACTCTTCTTGATGGGTCCAGGTAAATATAATCAAATCGCGCAGCAGGATCCCTGAGAATATAATCGATTCCATTTGCGGCGATGACTTGGAGATTATCCGCATTTAACACTGCCGCATTATGCTTTGAAATAGCTGCGAGTTCGGGGTTCAACTCACAGGAAGTTACTTTTTTAGCCTTTTGCGCGAAGTAATAACTATCAACACCGAAACCACTGGTGGCGTCAATTAAATGACTTCCTTTTTTTATAAGCGAACTTTTGAACACCCCCGTTCTCTCGGAGGAACATTGCTCAAGATTGAGCTTAGCGGGGAAGTAGATTCCCGGTGTTTGTGCCCACAATGGAATTTTAATGCTTGCCCGCTGGCGACCATCAAGCTGGGCTGCAAGTTCAGCGGAAGATATTCCTTCAAAAGGAGATTTTTTTAACGCAATTTTAGCTGGGGACTCATGCATGTTTTTCTCTAAAAACTGCTGAATCTCCTCTTGAAGGATTAATGTGTTCATTTATATTTTTTTAACAAGAAGTTGGCAAGTATAAGTATCCTTTAATTCGCTAATAACCTCCTTATCAACCAAAACACGGTCAATTGTCTCCTGATTGTAATAACGGATTGTAATTAGCTCTAGTCCTGATTCATACTTGACCTTAAAACGCTGCTCCAATTCATTGATCAGGTCGACTAGGTTTTTCCCTGTATCGTCTACTGATACCGTAAAATTGATTGCTGTGTTGTGCATCATATTGATTTTGATACGATGTTCATGAAATAAATTGAAGATATCCCGGAGGTTGTCTTCGACTATAAAGGAGAAATCTCTCGGCGAGATGGAAATGAAAATCTGGTTGACCTTAAAGATAAAAGAGGGTACTGGTAAGGTCTGATTTGTACTCTTTATCATGGTACCGGGTGAATCGGGATCAACAAAGGAACGTACATTCAGAGCAATCTTTTTGTTTTGTAGGGGTTTTATTGTTTTCGGATGGATGACTGTTGCACCGTAATACGTAAGTTCTATCGCGTCGGTGTAAGATAATTCAGGAATGAGTTCAGTCTTTTCAAACCATTTGGGATCCGCATTGAGCACACCAGGTACATCCTTCCAAATGGTTACATTTTCGGCATTTAAACAGGACGCAAATATCGCTGCGGAATAGTCGGACCCTTCGCGGCCTAAGGTCGTGGTGAAATTTTCAGAAGTAGAGCCCAAAAATCCTTGCGTGATTACAACGTATTCGTCGAGAATAGCAGGAAGCTCTGTACGAATTTTTTCTTCCGTTTTGTTCCAGTCTACTATAGCTTCGCGATAGGTATTGTCTGTGAATATATAATCACGTGCATCGAGCCATTTTACTTTTTCTCCAATTGAAGCAACATAGGCCGCAACGATCTTCGTGGAGATAAGTTCACCCATTGACACAATCTGATCAAACAGGTAGTCATATGAGTCTTGAGGTTCTTCTTCTAGGATCCATTCGATTTCGACAAAGCAGTTGGCAATTTCATCAAATATAGGATGTCCGATTTCAGGGAACAATTCCTGAAGGATATGAAAATGAAATTCTTTTGCGTCTTCAAGTGTCTGAAACTGCGAACCTGTGTTATTAAAATACTCTTTGGTCAATTTCTCTAGGAGGTTTGTTGTCTTCCCCATAGCGGATATAACAACAAGCAAGGCGTCGCCTTTATATTTTGAAATAATCCGTGCTGAATTTCTGACACTTTCAGCATCTTTTACTGACGCCCCTCCAAATTTAAAAACCTGCATTTATTGATTAGTTTAGTTGATTGCTAATTGATACTATTGATATAGTTTAGTCCCTTATCTGAAATCAGATGCTTAAATGTCGTATAGGGGATACGTAGTTCTGTATTTCCTTCGGCATAGGATTTGATCTCGTATACATTGTAATAAAACAGAATATCATTTTTTTCAAATGTGAAATTATCCGCCAATGAAAACTTACCGTCTTCAAAGAAATATTTTCCATTTAATGAATCATCATCGCTTAGTCCTTCTTGCTTCCGGAAATGTTGCTCAACGATCTTTATGAATTTATCTCTGTTATCTTCTAAAATGATGTCATTGATTGTAATTGCTTTGTTGGATTGCCGATCAAAATTCGAGTAAAGAGTGAAGTGGTCTCCATGTGCTCCACCTGTATACTCTTCTTGTTTGGTTCGTATTCCCAAGAAAATAGGGGTATTGGCGACTACATCTACTTGTAGGTCCCTGCTCCAAGTTGCCGTAGACTTCCCATTATTCTCTTCAACATATTCGTTGTAGGAATTAATAAAACGATGTGCAGCCTCTTCCATGCTTGTATCACCTTCGAGATGAACCACATTAGCAATAAGCTCGTTAATTTTGCTTTCCTGGAAAATAGGGTATATTGCACGGAAATAAGTCGTATCCAATCGATCGTCTTCTTTTAGAAAATAATTGCTATGCTCATCTATGTTTTTTCTGCTATAGGAGAGTGTATCGGTATGCTGAATGCCTACAGATGGTCTATTTTGGCCATTACATGCGTATAACAAACCGCTGAGAACTAAAATCTTTAAAAAAAAGTGAAACCGCATTGATTTGAATATTCCTGTTATTTAATAAGTGATTGACACATTGATCCACTCTGCATCAAATTCTGCTTTATATTTTTCATAAAATTTTATAGCCGGCTCATTCCAGTCCAGGACCTGCCATACCATCCCATGAAATCCGCACTGTTTGCCATAGGACAACGTCTTATCAAAAAGTAGTTTACCAATTCCCAGACCTCGCATGCTTTCTGTGACAATCAGATCCTCTAAATAGAGTCTCCGGCCTTTCCAGGTCGAATAGCGTGTATAATATAATGAAATTCCAACAATTTCGCCAGCTATCTCCGCAACAAAGGCACCCCATACTGGTTGAGTACCAAAACCAGCATCCTCAAATTCTGAAAGTGATACGGTTACTTCGTATGGCGCTTTCTCGAAAATAGCAAGCTCTTTAATAAGCTCAAGCATTCGTGGGCAGTCTTCAATAACTGCTTGTCGTATAGTAGTTTTAGTCATTATTTTTAAAGTGTTTTATAACTCTCTTGCCAAAAATTGTACTTCCGATCCGTACCATTGTTGAACCTTCTTCAATTGCCAGTTTATAGTCTGAGGACATTCCCATGGATAAGGTGTTGAAATAGTCGTCTTTTCGGTAGAAACTTGCCTTAATTCCATCAAATAGCATCTTCAATTCATAGAATTCAGCTTTAATTACTTTTTCCTTATCAGTATTCGAGGCAATTCCCATCAAACCGCATATACGAATATTTCTTAACGCAAGAAACTCTTCATCACGGAGAAGTTCGATGAGTTCGGCATGGTCGAAACCAAATTTTGTTTCTTCTTCCGCAATATATACTTGTAAAAGACAGTCAATTGTCCGTTTTGCTTTTAGCGCATGTTTGTTGATTTCTTTAAGCAATTTTAATGAATCGACTGATGCAATTAAGCTGATGAAAGGTGCGATATATTTAACCTTATTTGTCTGAAGGTGACCAATCATATGCCACTGAATATCTTTAGGTAAAAGCGCTGCTTTTTCAACCAACTCTTGAACATGATTTTCGCCAAAGATACGTTGCCCAGCTTCATAAGCTTCCATGATGTCTGAATTGGATTTTGTTTTTGAAACAGCTACAAGTTGTACGCCAACAGCCTCGGTTTCCAATCTTAATGCTTCTAAATTACTAGCGATACTCATTTCTGATATAGTTTTGATGATGTAAAAAGTGCCAAATGTCGGTGCTTTTTGTAAATTTGTACAAAACTACGAAATGCTACGATTAATACTGAATCTACTTGCAGTGATTTTTTTATTTGGTTCTTGTGTCGGAACTGGGGGGAAAGATATTATCTCCCAAAGTAAGTTTGTCGACGCACTTACTGAAATTCAATTGACTGATTCCTATCTCAATATTTTACCGATTGATAGTGCACGCAAAGTGATGTTGCCTTTGTATCAAGTAACTTTCGACAAATACGGTTTAGACTCGGTCTCTTTCAGAAAGAATTTGGACTATTATGGTAAGGATGCAGAGGTTATGTCCGCTATTTATAAGAAAGTGGAAGATAATCTGACCAAGGAAAATAAGTTTTATGCAGATATAGAACGAAAAAAACAGGACTCCATCCGGACGAGGGATTCTATCCAAAATATGCATATTCAGGATAGCACCAATCGTGTAGTGCGTGCGCAGCAAGCCTATCAGGAGCGTATCGCAGCACTTATACATTATTTGCCCAATAAGTCGAAATTCAATTTTAGAGAATCTTCTTCACTGTTTAATAAAGGGATTCAATCAAAGACTGGTATTAGCATGGACGGTTATTTAATGAATCAGCTGTCTGTAGGCAATTCAAATTTACCGATTGAAATGCCTACTCCGCAGAAAAATGCAGTTTCTCCGCCGACAACACCTGGTACTTCGGTTAGGGATACTGCATTGACACAAAAACCTCTGGAGCCACAGCCAACAACAAGTGAACTGGAAAAGAGGCCAGTTCTTACTCCGCCGCAGCGGATAAAGCCGCCGGTGAAACTTTAACCATTTAAGAAGATAATTTCTATGGTATATCCAATAAATGCAATTGATAAACTCGGATTTTCCGAGATAAAAGATAAAATAAAAGAAAAATGCCTGAGTGATTCAGGCCGTGAGCTGGTTGAAAAGATTCAACCGCAAACTCGGTATGATCAAATTGATAGATTTTTAAGACAAACGAGCGAGTTTAAAGATCTTTTGATCAATGATAATGCATTTCCTGTTGAGAATTTTTTCCCTCTTCGATCCATTATCGAGAAGGCAAGGGTAGAAGGCGCATTTTTGGTTGAAGAGGAATTTTTTAAGGTGTTATTGTCCCTCAAGACCGTTTATGCCATTATTCGTTATTTTAACGAAAGAGAGGGGCTTTACCCCAATCTTGAAGTGCTGTTTGAACATTTGCCGATCGAGAAAGGAATTATCCGTGATATCGAGATGGTTATTGACGAACGTGGGAAACTTAAAAATAATGCTTCCCGCTTGCTACTTGAAATTACACAGCAGATTCAGCGTGCCGAACAAGAGGCAATGAAACGTATCAACAGTATCTTTAAGACTGCTCAAGACAGTGGCTGGACTGCAGACGGGAACCTCACCATACGGGATGGACGGCTCTGTATTCCTATTCTGGCAGAGAATAAAAGGAAGCTGAAAGGTTTGATACATGATGAATCTGCAACTGGGCAAACTGCTTATATAGAGCCTGAAGAGGTGTTTCACCTAAATAATAAAATTAGAGATCTAGAGTTTGAGCGCAGGCGTGAGGTCATTCGCATTTTGGTTGAATTGACGGATAAAGTCCGTCCACATATTCCATTATTGCTGTCTTACCATGGTCTATTGACAAAAGTGGATTTTGTGCGCGCAAAAGCGCTCTTTGCACTGGATATTGAGGCCGAGATGCCCGAATTGTCAAAAGAGGCCGAGATCAATCTGGTGAATGGTCGCCACCCGCTTTTACTCCTGAATCAGCATCACACTGTTGTTCCCTTGAATATTCAGATTGATAATATCCAACGTATCATCGTAGTATCGGGACCTAATGCCGGGGGTAAATCAGTTTGTATGAAAACGGTGGGGCTGTTGCAGATTATGGTGCAGTCCGGTTTATTGATTCCGGCTGAGCCGACATCCAAAATAGGTGTTTTTAAACAGATATTTGCAGATATAGGTGATGACCAATCCATCGAAAGTGATTTAAGTACTTATAGTGCCCATCTGTCTAAGATGAAATATTTCACTGAATTTGCGAATGGACGCACCTTGGTCCTGATCGACGAGTTTGGGACTGGAACTGATCCTTTGTTTGGTGGACCTATCGCCGAGGCCGTACTGGAATCGCTAAACAAAAAACAAATAAGGGGAGTCGTGACGACACACTATTCAAATCTGAAAGTCTTTGCTAGTAATACTAATGGATTGGAGAATGCTTCGATGTTATTTGACAATCGCGAAATGAAACCGATGTATATCTTGCAGATCGGTAAACCCGGTAGTTCTTATGCATTTGAAATTGCACAGAAAATAGGTTTGGGCAAAGATATTCTGGAATCGGCTAAAGGTAAGATTGGCGTACAGCAGAAGAAAGTTGACACGCTGTTAATTGATCTCGAAAGAGAAAAGAAAGAAGTGTTTGACACAAAGGTAGCAATTAACAAAAGAGAGAAAGAACTGGAGTCAATTAAATCGGAATATCTTGAACTACAAAGCTATCTCGAGGAAAACAAACGTGTCATATTAAAAAAGGCAAAAGAGGAAGCACAGCAGATCATTAAAAATTCGAATAAGCTAATCGAAAATACCGTTGCTCAGATCAAATCTGCAAAAGCGGATAAAGAGAAGACGCGGGAATTGCGCAATAACTTAGATCAGGCACTCCAGGCCGTACTGCCTAAAGAACAAAAGCCGGCAAAGCAAGCCATCAAAGAAAAGGTTCAAGAATCTACAGAATTAACTGTTGGGGACTGGGTTCAAATTTTAGACAACGGAGCCGAAGCACAAATTGTTGAAATTGCAAAAAACAACCTTATTCTTGCTATGGGCGAATTACGTACCGTACAAAAGCGGAAGAATGTGATTAAGCTAGAGGGACGGGAAGGAAAGAAAACTGCAAAAAGTTTGTCTAGATCACTGGCTGCGGGCACTGTAGCAGATTTTAAACCTGAACTTGATCTTAGAGGCATGCGTACAGAGGATGCGCTAAATGAACTGGAACGCGTACTGGATCGAGCCGTAATGGTAGGTTATCCATCTTTAAAAATCATTCATGGCAAAGGGGATGGTATTCTGCGCAAGTTCATCCGTGATTATCTCCGCAAATATAGTCATGTAAGCCGATTTGAAGATGAACATCAGGATCGTGGAGGCGATGGTATAACATATGCCTACTTATAGCCAAAATTACATAGAGCCCCAATGAATGTGTATTAGGGCTCCATATTTAATCTTTCTGCAAAAGTTTAGTATGGAAAGTATTATTGATTTTCTGAGTAGTGAACCCTTATTAAATGCCCTTACTTCAATTTTGTGCGGCAGTTTAATTGGTTTTGAACGGGAATACAGAAACAAATCCGCTGGATTTCGAACGGTGGTGCTTATTTGCTTTGGTTCAGCGATGTTTACCATTGTTTCTTGTTTGTTTATAGGCAACAGTACAGACCGTGTTGCAGCCAATATTGTAACTGGTATTGGTTTTATTGGTGCTGGAGTCATATTTAAAGGTAAATTATCGGTCAGTGGTCTCACTACTGCTGCTGTCATTTGGGCGACAGCTGGGATCGGAATGTTTGCAGGCCTGGGACAGCTTGCATATGCTATCTCCTTTGCGGTGTTTATGGTGGTTATACTTGCCCTTTTTCAACGGATAGAGATTCTCTTAGCGCGTTATTACCTGATCCGTTCACTTCATATTAAGTTCAGCTCCAACGAATTCTATCATTTACATGAATTTGAACAATTGGCACTCGATTTTAAGATTAAAGCAACTAGGCGTGTCATTGAGAAAATCAGTGGGAAGTTAGAAGTAATGTATGATATCTCGGGCAAAATGAATGATCTAGATCGGTTTAACCAGCAATTGGCCGGCTCGCAGGTTATAGATGAGTTTTACTACAACAAATAAAATCCCATCTATAATCCCAAGTGATTAAGTCGTTTCTTTACCTCCAAAAGTGATCAAAATCATGCCTGAAATAATGACAAACATGCCCAAGACCTGCTGCCAGCTTAAAGGGCTTTTAAAATACAGGGCCATGGCCAACTGAACGGTTAGAAATGTGCCGCCAGAGCATAAGGCGATGACAATAGGCTGAGAAACATTTTTAAATAGTTGTACAAGGAACCAGCTCGCAGATAGCAGAATAATATTTCCGACAATCAATGCTGTCCATTTATACTTTGGATGTATTCCCCCAAGCTTAAATAGGATAGAGGAGATAATCTGACACGCCCAAAATGCAGCAAAATATATATAGTTTAACATAAATCTGTTATTCGTATCTACCGTAAGCACTGTTAAAAGATTGACGCATCAATGCGAATTGATCGATTACACTTTTTAGAAATTCCTCATCAAGCAAATCGAATACGCCATTTACACCACCAATAATATCCATTTCCGCAATTTTGTAAGATTGTTCTAAATTGCCTTGTTCAAACTTAATAATGAATTTTTGGTTCATACCAAAAATTGAAATCTTGCAATCAGGATGGGGAAGTTCAGCTATTAATCTCATGTGAAATTCTTGTTTTTAAATTTAGCATAAAAGTATAAAAAAACGCCCAAATGCAATGCATTTGAGCGCTCAGGATTATGATATGATTAGAAAAAGGCTTAATTATACGATACCTTGCGCTTTCATAGCATTGGCGACTTTAATAAAACCACCGATATTGGCACCTTTTAAATAATTTACGAATCCACTGTCCTGACCATATTTTAAACAAGTCTCATGGATACTCTCCATAATGGATTTTAAGCGATTGTCAACTTCTTCTGTACACCATTGTGTACGAATGGAGTTTTGAGACATTTCCAAACCGCTAACAGCAACACCACCAGCATTCGCAGCTTTACCAGGTGCAAAACTGATTTTAGCGTCTAGAAAAACTTTAATTGCTTCTGCAGTAGAAGGCATATTGGCACCTTCAGCAACACAGATACAACCATTTGCGATAAGTGCTTTTGCATCGGATTCATCCAGTTCATTTTGTGTTGCACAAGGCAATGCGATATCACATTTAAATTGCCAAGGCTTCTGACCAGCTAAAAATTGGGCATTAGGGTAGCGAGCTGGGTATTGATCCAAATTTCTTCCTAATGTTGCACCAAAGGCCATTTTTTCAGCATCAAAACCGTCAGGATCATACAATGTTCCTAAGCTATTTGAAACTGTTATTACTTTAGCACCCAGTTGTAGCGCTTTTTCGACAGCGAAAAAAGCCACGTTGCCGGCTCCTGATACGGTAGCAACTTTACCTTGTAATGATTCTCCTTGATGTTTGAATATACAGTCGACGAAATACAATAAGCCATAACCAGTCGCTTCTGGACGGATGTATGAGCCTCCCCACAATTCACCTTTACCCGTAAGAACTCCAGTAAAATTGTTTTGAAGACGTTTAAATTGTCCAAATAAGAAGCCGATTTCACGGCCACCAACACCGATATCACCAGCGGGAACATCTGTATCTGCACCAATATGACGGTAAAGTTCGGTCATGAAACTTTGGCAAAAACGCATAATCTCATTGTCTGATTTACCTTTAGGATCAAAATCAGATCCACCTTTTCCGCCACCAATTGGTAATCCCGTTAAGCTATTTTTAAATACCTGCTCAAAAGCGAGGAATTTTAAGATGCTTTGGTTAACGGAAGGAGCGAAGCGTAGGCCGCCCTTATACGGACCGATTGAGCTATTCATTTGAACACGATATCCACGATTAACCTGTACTTGATGGTTATCATCTAGCCAGGTTACACGGAAAGATATAATACGTTCAGGTTCAGTAAGTCTTTCAAGAATTTTTTGGTCAAAAAATTCAGGATGGTTTTCAGTAATGTAAGGAAATAAATCCTCAGTAACTTCTTTTACAGCTTGTAAGAATTCTGGTTCATTTGGATTGCGTTTCTCAACGATTGAAATGAACTCGTTAAAGTTTTTTGACATGTTTTAATTAGTAAAATTTCCCTTTGGCTGGCACTAATTTATATATTTTTTAATAAAAAATCAATAATCATTAATTATTTACAAATATTATTCGTTTTTGATAAAATTTCAGATATCGCGTAAGTCGTTTAAAGTAACGTGTTTGTTGTATAAATTTTTGTATAGAAACAGAACGACTGCATTTTATTCGACTGAATGTATTAATTGTCGAATTATCATCCTTTTTAATAAAATATTTATAAATATGCTGTGCAATTGATAATAATGTAATCTTAAATGCTTTCTGATAATTTTTTAGTAAAATACTGATGATTAAACTACTTAATACTACTTTGTATATTATAATTATAATTTATATTATGTTAAATAGTGTTGTTCACTATCCCCTTTATACAATAATTTAGTGCCGACCATCGTTATTCCTACATCTTAAAGAGTCAGTCCTGTAAAATAAACAAGGAACTCAAAAATGCGCTGAGTTCCTTGAAAAATATTTAGGTTGAATATTTTACGTTAAAAAAATGTTAGTCGACTGCCTGAATCATTAAAGCACCAACGGTTAGATTTGTCCGTGGGTCAATAACAATAGCTTGCGAATTTTCTGCATTTTCATTTTGCAGATCAAATACAAGATTTTCCGCAGATTTAATTGCAATACGACCAATATCATTAAGCTTGACCGTCTCATTATAAACTTTTTCTTGTGTATTGATGTCAAATTTGTAAAGCACATCAACAATCTTAACTTTCGTTAATTTGCTGTGACTTTGAACGAGGTAAATTTGATCCGTATCCAAAGGTTTGTTGTCAAACCAGCACAAGTTTGCTTGGATATTACGTTCGAATTTCGGTGGATTTTCCACGCTAGCAATCGTATCCCCACGGCTTATGTCGACATCATCACTTAGATGAATGATAACCGATTGTCCACTTTCAGCCCGTTGAAGTTGCTGTCCGTTTAATTCGATAGCTTTTATCGTGCTAAAAGTTTCTGCTGGATAAACGATTACGGCATCACCCACTGTTAACCCCTCTCCTAATACGCGGCCTGCATATCCCCTATAGTCGTGTAAATCATCTGTTTGCGGTCTCACAACCCATTGGACCGGAAATCTCCAGTTGGCTGTTTCGTGTTCATGTATCTCTACATTTTCCAGGTAATCTAATAGGGACTCACCTGTATACCAAAGCATTCGTTCTGATTTATGCACGATATTATCGCCTTTTAGAGCCGAAACGGGTATGAAATCAACATCTTTGAGCCCTAGATTGCTAGCCAGCGCTAAGTAATCGCTTTTGATCTGTTCGTATACCGCGGCACTGTAATCAACCATATCCATTTTATTAATACAAACCAAAACCTGCTTCATAGCCAGTAATTTAGCGATGAAGGAATGCCGTTTTGTTTGCTCTATTACTCCTTTTCTGGCGTCAACCAGAATGATAATCAGGTCCGAATTGGATGCACCGGTTACCATGTTTCTTGTATATTGGATATGTCCGGGAGCATCCGCTATAATATATTTTCTATGATCTGTCTGGAAGTATTTATAGGCAACATCTATAGTGATTCCTTGTTCACGTTCAGCCTTAAGGCCATCAGTCAATATCGCTAAGTCTACAGTTCCATCATCGTTTTTCCGATTAGCACGCTGAATAGCTTCTAATTGATCATCCAAAATGGAGTTGGTATCGTATAGCAAGCGGCCTATTAAGGTGCTTTTACCATCATCCACGGAACCAGCGGTTATAAATTTCAATATATTCATTGTTGTCAATATCAGGTATTAATTTGAAATGTGGATTAAAAGTATCCTTGCTTTTTACGTTCTTCCATAGCTGCTTCCGACACTTTGTCGTCCATTCTGGCGCCCCGTTCACTTACAGTTGACGCTTTTATCTCAGCGATGATATCATCGAGTTCAGTAGCGGTTGAATCAACAGCTGCTGTACAGGTCATGTCCCCAACCGTTCTGAAGCGCACTGATTTGCTTTCGATTACATCATCAGCATCGATATTCAAAAACGGTGCAGCTGCCATTAACTGTCCATTGCGTGTGATAACTTCCCGTTCGTGGCTAAAATAGATAGATGGCAACGCAATCTGTTCACGTTTTATATAATTCCAGACATCCAATTCTGTCCAGTTTGAAATAGGAAATACCCGTACATTCTCACCCTTGTTTATTTTACCATTGAATATGCTCCACAGTTCAGGTCTTTGGCGTTTGGGATCCCATTGGCCGAATTCATCTCGCACAGAGAAGATCCGCTCCTTCGCACGGGCTTTTTCTTCATCCCGGCGTGCACCTCCAATACAGGCGTCGAAGCCATGTTTCGAAATTGTATCTAATAAGGTGACTGTTTGTAAAGCATTTCGACTTGCATTTTTTCCCTTTTGCTCCACCACTTTGCCTTGGTCGATACTTTCTTGCACATAACCTACAATCAATTTTTCCCCAATTTCTTCAATCAGTGAATCCCTGAAAACAATTGTTTCGGGGAAATTGTGGCCTGTATCAATGTGCACTAATGGAAATGGAAATTTTCCAGGTCTAAATGCTTTTTTTGCGAGGTGAACAAGTGTGATAGAATCCTTGCCACCAGAGAATAGTAACGCAGGTTTCTCAAATTGCCCAGCGACCTCCCTTAATATATATATTGCTTCCGCTTCTAAATGATCTAAATAGTCCATTTTTTGAAATAATAAAATTTGATTTAATGAATTTGAGCTTATGCCTGATATTTTAAGATTTTACAGCATGTAAACCACATTCTTTTTTACTTTGATCTTCCCACCACCATCTGCCAGCACGGAAATCTTCACCTTCCTGTATCGCTCTGGTACAAGGCTGGCAACCTATACTCGGAAAACCTTTGTCGTGCAGGACGTTATAGGGAATGTATTGCTCCTTGCAATATTTTTTCACCTCGTCAAAGGTCCAGTCAAATAAAGGATGGATTTTAATGATCTGATTAACTTCATCATATTCGATAAAATCCATATCGTGGCGATTGACGGATTGATCAGATCTGATCCCGGTTACCCAAATTTTCTTCCCTTTGACTGCGCGCTGTAGCGGTTCTATTTTTCTTATTCTGCAGCATTCCTTCCGATTGTCCACCGATTCATAGAATGAATTGGGGCCTTTTCTGCTGATGAATTCTTCTAAGAGGTGTGTGTCTGGCGTGTAGGTCTTAATTTGCAGTTGATAGCGCTCCAAAGTACGACTCCACAATGAATAGGTTTCTTTGAATAGTCGTCCAGTGTCCAATGTGAATATTTCGATATCAATATTATTTTTACCGATCCATTCTGTAATGATTTGGTCCTCTATACCGAAAGATGTTGAAAAAACGACTTCATTCGGAAATATTGCAGCTATCGTTTGTAAGAGCTCCACTCCTTTTTTGGTGCCAATAATTTCTTTGATTTCTTTAACGTTCATAACGTAATATATTTTTGGTATGTTCGTTCAACTTCTTTACTTTAAACTCGAAATCGCCTTTAAGTTGCTCTCGATAGGCACTCATCAGTGACAAAGTTTCGTCAATTTCTTCAGGTAAAAGGTCATTTAATAATTCTTTTACACGTTTGGCAATTGTTGGAGATTTTCCGTTTGTTGAAATAGCTATTTTCAGATCACCTTTCTTAACAATTGATCCTAAGTAGAAATCACACAAATCCGGTTTGTCTGCTGCATTAAACAGTATATTACCTTGTATTGTTAAACTACGTAACTGATCGTTGAGCTCAGTGTTGTTTGTTGCTGCAACGACCAGCTGTTTATCGATAAGATCGTTCGGCTCAAATGGACGGACATACAGCTTAACCTGAGGGTATTCTTGTAGAAGTTCTTCAAATGAAGGATTGATTTCCTTCGCTACGATTGTTAAGTTCAATGCTTTGTCATTAGAAACAAGTGCCTGAAATTTTTCCAATGCAACGTTTCCTCCTCCAACGAGCAAGGTGTGAATCTGATTCAGTTTGACGAATATGGGAAATAGCTGGTTCATGGCTATAAGGCTAGCGCTTTTTCTTTAATTTCCTGAAATGAGCGGTGTTTTGCCACCACTTCACCGATTACAATAATTGCGGGCACCCCTACTCTTTTCTCCGTAGATTCATCCAAAATGCTATCTATGGTACCAAAAACAATTTTTTCATTTGGTAAAGAACCATTTTGAATTAAAGCAATTGGTAAGCTGTGTAGGTTTCTTTCGCGATAAATGTGCACGATTTCGGCTAACTTTCCATAGCCCATCAACACAACAACGGTCGCTTTTGACTCAGCGGCTAAATAAAGGTCTGTGGATAACGAGCCGTCTGATTTGGAGCCCGTTATCACCCAAAAACTTTCACTAATACCGCGATAAGTTAGTGGTAGCTGCTGCAATCCAGTCAGTCCAATAGCAGAGGAAATACCTGGCACAACACTTGTTTCTATACCATATTGATGTACATAATCAATTTCTTCTCCGCCGCGGCCAAAGACAAATGGATCACCACCTTTTAGACGGACGACATGACCATAATTTAGTGCATAATCGACGAGGAGACGATTGATTTCGTCCTGGGAAGTTGAGAGCTGTTCCGCGCGTTTTCCAACATATATCTTGATGCAATCAGGCGCTGCATAATCAAGCAATTCTTCATTTACAAGCGCGTCATATAAAATAACGTCCGCTTTTTCTATCGCTTTTATCCCTTTAAGGCTGATCAGTTCAGGATCTCCCGGGCCTGCTCCAACTAAGGTTACTTTCGCTTTTATTGACATACTATTCCCTCCCTATACCAATACTGGTTTTAAATTTTTACGTTGATAAACCGTATTGATAAACTTTGTTGCTTCCTGAATATAGGTAGCTGCAAAGTGCTCGTTTGGTTCATTTTTGCTGATCTGTAGGACCAGTTCTGGAAATGCCTGTTCAAAACTATATTCACCTGTTTCCACAAAATGCGCTTGGAATTCATTGATGACCGTATTTTGTGTACTTGCGCTAACTCCCTTATCTAGTAATAATGCTTTTGCTGCTTGTACAAAGGCATTATATGCGTGATATATAGCGTCGGAGAATTTAGATTCCCGGAATGTTTCATTTGCCCATTGCAATTTTTCTTCCGCCTCATAAATTAAGGTTGCAACCAAGTCAATCACGACTCCAGCACATTCCCCCACGCCAATAGCTGTCTGGAAAGTTCCTTCATGTCCCCAGTCCACAAATTCATCCTCAGCAAGATTGGTCAGATCCGAAAGTGGCTTTAAAAGATTGTAGAAGTAATTCTTTCCTTGCCTATCATAGTAACCATGAAAATTTTCATTTTCCTCCGCATTTTTCTTGTAATCGTTCAGTACCCATTCAACGACATGCAAAACTCTTTTTGTTGGTACTTTGATAATACGTTCGGCAACACGGCCTTCGCCATCTCCTATTGTTCCACCACCCAGCATAACTTGTGCAGCAGGTACAACTTTACCTTCAGCTTTGACAGAACTACCGTGAAAACCGATATGCGCTAAACCGTGCTGACCACAAGAATTCATGCAGCCAGAGATTTTAATTTTCAGATCTCTATTAAATACAAAATCCTGGTGGAATTCGGCGATGTAAGACTCAATAACACGAGCCATTTCTGTGCTATTTGAAATACCAAGATTACAAGTGTCTGTACCAGGGCAGGTGGTTACATCTGCGGTACTGTCAAAGCCTACCTGTGCGAGATCCAGTGATTTCAGCAGCTGATAAATATGTGGCAGCGATTTTTCTGTCGCATATTTCAATAGCAGGCTTTGATTTTGCGTAATGCGAATGTCGTCAGCTATCAGGTTTTTTAGCCCTGTTACCAATGCGCGTGCCTTGTCAGTACCGATATCACCTGTGGACACTCTTACATAAACTCCGTAATATCCCTCTTGTTTCTGTGCAAAAGTATTGGTGCTTTTCCAAACTTGATAGTTTAGATCACTATCCAGATCAATACTTGGTACCTCGCTATCATCTGGGGCTAAAGGTTGTTCGATTTTGCTTCGATCAATGGGAAAAGTCTTTACTTTCGTGGCAATTTTTTCGGATTCAATTAAACTCAAAACCTCCTCTAAGCCTAATTTTTGGATAAGATATTTGAAGCGTGCCTTATTTCTGTTATTTCGTTCGCCATAACGGTCAAACACACGGAGGGTAGCTTCTATATAAGGAATAAGTTCGTCTTCATGTAGAAACTCGTTTGTAACGGACGCCAAGAAAGGCTGAGAGCCCAATCCTCCCCCCAATAAGACTTTGAAGCCACGGGTTTCGACACCATCAACTACTTTTAATTTCGGGATAAAACCGAGATCATGAATATAAGAGAACGCTGTATCATCATCACTGGCAGAGAAAGACATTTTGAATTTTCTGCCCATTTCTGCACATACGGGATTACGTAGGAAATATTCAAATGTAGCCTGTGCGTATGGAGATACATCAAACGGTTCCTTGGGATCAATACCTGAAGTTGGTGAAGCTGTCACGTTGCGCACGGTGTTACCGCAAGCCTCACGTAATGTGATATCATCTTCGGCCAATTTGGACCAAAGTTCTGGTGTGCGGTCCAAGCTAACATAATGGATCTGTATATCTTGACGTGTTGTAAGATGCAAATTACGGCTTGCATATTCATCTGATATCGCCGCAATTTTAATCAATTGCTTAAACGTAACCTTTCCAAATGGAAGCTTTATACGAACCATCTGAACTCCAGGTTGTCTTTGTCCATATACTCCCCTAGCTAAACGCAACGATCTAAATTTCTCGTCGGCGATCTTGCCTTCATGGAATAATCGAATCTTTTTTTCGAGTTCGATAATTTCCCTTTCCACGATTGGGTTTTCTAATTCTGTGCGGAAGCTTTGCATAAAACAAATAAAATCTATTGATTTAGTATTCTTTTCTCGGAGTCAAATGTAAAAATATTTTTTTAATATTCTATAATATCTACCAAATTAATATATATTTGCCTTGTAAAATTTAATATACAAAACCTGTAGACTAATAGGTGTAATGATGAGAAAGTGTTTTATAGTCTTGATTTTAAGCTTTATAATCGTATTTGAAATAACTTCCTGTGCGCCTAAAGTTAAGAATGGTTACAGTAAAGAACGTGGGTTTGAAGGTAATATTTCTTTATCTGGGGCATTTGCACTTTATCCTTTAGCAGTTGTATGGAGTGAAGACTTCAAAAAAATACATCCCAATGTACGGTTCAACATATCAGCTGGTGGGGCTGGTAAAGGAATTGCCGATGTGCTTACGGGTATGGTTGATATTGGGATGGTTTCGAGGGATCTCCATGAGCAGGAAGTAAAAAAAGGGGCTGTTCCAATTGTTGTTGCTAAGGATGCTGTGATCTGTACGATTAATCCGGGCAACCCAAACTATCAGGCGATTTTGAAACGAGGCTTAAGCCGTGAAGAATTGTCCAATATTTTTATCAGCCGAAAATTCAAAACCTGGAAACAAATTGATCCTCGATTTACAGCTGACCCGATCAATGTATATGTCCGTTCTGATGCAGCCGGAGCAGCGGAGACCTGGGCTAAATTTTTTGGTCATAAGCAGGAAGATTTGCAGGGTATTGGAATTTTTGGTGATCCTGGGATAGCGCAGGCAATTAAAGATGATATTCATGGTATTGGCTTCAATAATATTAATTACGTCTATAATCTAAAGACAAATAAGGTATTTGATCGTATTGATGTGGTTCCATTAGATCTGAATAAAAATGGCCAGATTGAAAATGAGGAACGGTTTTACCACACCTTATCTGAATTAACGGAGGCAGTTGCAGCGGGTCGGTATCCTGCTCCACCCTCCAGAGAGCTGACCTTTGTGACGCGCCATAAGACAGAATCACTTCTATTGAAGGAGTTTATTTCATTTGTGCTTCAAAAGCAGGCACAATCACAGCTTCTTGAAAACGGTTATGTGCCGTTAAATGAAACATTGATAAAAGAAGAACTTAATAAGTTATAGCATGCTAAATACCCGTCTCGTTAAAGATGCGCTGGTGAAGCGATCCACTTTGCTCCTGCTGCTGATCTCTCTCTCTGTAGTGGTGATCATCGCGGTCGGTCTAACCATCAAGTCAATTCCACTATTTGAATATAGCAATATCTTTCAATTGCTGACTGACAAAGTATGGTCGCCGATGAAAGGTTCATTTGGTTTTTTACCTTTTATAGCAGGGACGCTAGCGGTCACTTTGATTTCGCTTGCCATTGCAATTCCACTCTGTGTATTAACGGCAGTTTACCTGACTGAATATGCTTCCGATGCCTTAAAGAATATGATGCTTCCTTTGGTCAATATTTTGGCTGCTATACCACCGGTGCTCTATGGTGTTTGGGGAGTATTGTTTATAGTTCCGTTAATTCAGCTGTACATTGCCCCTATTTTTGGTGTTGTAACCTCAGGATATTCTGTACTTGCTGGTGGTATTGTTCTTGCTGTGATGATCTTCCCAATCATGATTTCTATTATGGTTGAAGTGCTTCAAACAATACCTTATGAGCTAAAAGCGGCGTCATTATCATTGGGTGCAACAAAGTGGGACACCATTAAACATGTTATTTTGAAAAAAGCACGACCGGGAATTGTCGCTGCAATTGTCTTGTCGACCTCTAGGGCGTTTGGTGAAACAATAGCCGTGTTGATGGTTTGTGGAAATGTGGCAAAAGTACCAGCCTCAATATTTGATGCAGGATATCCTATTCCGGCCTTGATTGCGAATAATTTTGGCGAAATGATGTCTATTCCACTTTATGAATCCGCTTTGATGTTTTCGGCATTATTGCTGTTTGTCATCATATTTGTTTTTAATTTAATATCTCGTCTGATATTGAGACGACTGGAAGGAGATCAGCATGGATAATACAAAAAGACGTTTACTGAATGAAAAAGTAGCTAAAGGTTTTATGCATCTCTCTGGCGTCACGGTAACTGCCTCCCTTTTTTTTATTGTTGGAACTATATTGTATAAGGGTCTTCCCTACCTCAGCTGGGAGATGGTCAGCCAGCTGCCTAAGGGTGGATTTTATATCGGCAAGGAAGGCGGTATTTTGAATGCTATACTGGGTTCATTATATCTGGCTGGCGTAGCAACTGCGCTTTCCGCTTTCATCGGTATACCAATTTCCCTTTACCTTAATGTTTATTTAGGTGCAAAATCCAGGGTTACACAATTTTCAAAACTGCTTTTTGATGTGCTGTATGGTGTTCCTTCAATTGTTTATGGCGCTGTTGGTTTTGGAATCATGGTTTATCTGGGTATTCGTGCGTCCTTGTTGGGAGGAATTATTACAGTGACTTTGCTTACTGTTCCTATTGTGGTTCGGACGGTGGATGAACTGATCAAAACAATTCCCGAAGATCTAAAGAATGTAACGCTTTCGCTAGGAACTACGCGCTGGGAGCTGGCCAAGGTAATGTTAAGAAGTGTACGTACGGGTTTACTAACAGCTATTTTACTCGCTTTTGGTCGAGCCATTGGCGACGTGGCAGGTGTCTTATTGACAACAGGTTTTAGTGATAATCTTCCAAAATATATCGATGAACCAGCGGCGACACTGCCTTTGGCCATATTTTTTCAGTTAAGTAGCCCTATTCCTGAAGTTCAGGGGCGTGCTTATGCGTCGGCTTTAGTTTTAACAATCATTATTTTAATTATTGTAGTATGCACACATATCCTTCAATCGAAACAAAAGAATCGTCGATAATAAATCCGCTAACTGATCCACATATCGAAATTAAGGATCTTAACGTTTATATCGATGGACGGCATATCCTCAAAAATATCAATCTCGCCCTGCCTAATAATAGCGTAACCTCCATTATTGGTCCTTCGGGTTGTGGAAAGACAACGCTTTTAAAGACACTCAACCGCTTGGTAGACGACACAAAAGGTGTTGAAATAACGGGGTCTGTATTGGTGAATGGCGAGGATATTTACGGTAAAAATGCTGAGGTGACACATATTCGTAAGAAAATGGGGCTTTTATCACAAAAACCGTATCCACTACCTATGTCTATCTATGATAATGTTGCTTATGGTCCACGTATACACGGTACTCGTAGCAAGAAAGAACTGGATAAGATTGTCGAAAAACAATTGCGGAATGTAGCATTGTGGGATGAAGTGAAAGATCGCCTGGGACATTCTGCTAGTGGTCTGTCCATCGGTCAGCAGCAAAGACTTTGCCTGGCTAGAGGCTTGGCGGTAGAGCCTGAGATTATACTTGGTGACGAATCGACATCGGCTTTGGATCCATTGTCTACAGCAAAAATCGAAGAGTTATTGATTGAATTAAAAAAAGATTACACGATCGTTTTGGTGACACATATATTGCGGCAGGCAAGACGGGTGTCTGACTATATTCTTTTTGTTTATGGCGGGGAAGTACTTGAGTTTGGCCCAACGGAACAGGTGCTGTTAAACCCGCAAAATGAAATCACTAAACAATATGTAAAAGGATTCATATCCTAAGCAGAAGCTAATTCTTTGTTCAGAAGATTGCGTTAAGCAGCTTTTATTCAGGCTATAACTTTACTTAGTTAATTAAATATGGTTATAGCCTGATTTTATAGGGGGAATATTTGCGAATCGTTTTTACTTTAAATGGAATAAATCATCTACTCCAATGATTTTCTTCGATGTAAATCCTTCAGCATATTTTGCTTGAATATAACGTCCAAATTCACGCGCTCTAGCCGCGGTAGATTCCATGAAATCTGGGTTGGAGATATAAGTCTGCGGTTCATCCGGATTTACATTTTCACCAGTGTAAAATTGAGTTTTATAAGCTAAAACAGATTTTTCTTTGATGTGATAATAGTCTGTTATGTCTATAACAACATCTGGTTTGATGTAATAGTCTTGTACAAATTGTAGTACTAATCGAGGGCGGTAGGCTTCTTGAGGAAGATTGTTTTGATCAAACGTTTCCACTCTTCTCAAGCCAGCTAGAAAGCAAGCGTCGTTGACCATTTGTCCTGCCCTTCCGTGATCTGGATGGCGGTCGGTAATGGCGTTTGTGATCACAATCTCTGGTTGATATTTGCGGATAGCACGTATTACTTCGATTTTCTCTTTTTCTGCATTTTCAAAAAAACCATCTCTTAAGCCGAGGTTTTCTCTTGCGGCTAAGCCTAGAATTTCAGCAGCATGCTTCGCTTCCTGTGCTCTGGTTTCTGCTGTACCGCGTGTACCGAGTTCTCCTTGTGTTAAATCAACGATTCCTACTTTTTTTCCTTCAGCAACATATTTTGCCATTACTCCTCCAGCACCCAATTCAGCATCGTCGGGATGTACGGCAATGATTAATAGATCTAATTTTAACATATAATATCTTTTATTTGGCCTCCGCTTTTAAGGGAAAATCCTCTTATTTATCCTTATGAATAGTCAGATTGTTGTACTGGCACTATTTCAAAATGACGGTGTCAATAATTCGATATACGAATGATGTCTACCCTGCGGAGTGCGGCAAAGGTAATTAGTTTATGGTTTATTCTTGTAAAAGACGCTCAATATTGCGGCAAATTTTACTTGACAATGGCGAAGTAATCGGATAATAGAAATCAATCACCTCACCTTTTTTATTTATTAGGTATTTGTGGAAATTCCAGGAAGGTTTACTGTTGATGTGCCCATTTTGTTCTTTGTTCGAAAGAAAGTGATAAAGAGGGGTTGTATATTCGCCGACAACATGACTACGTTTGAAAATAGGAAAACTCACCTGTTGATTGATTCGGCAGAATGTTTCTAAAGTACTACCTGTTAACGGTTCCTGATTCCGGAAATTGTTGGCCGGAAAAGCTAAAATTTCGAATCCTTTGTCCCTGTATTTTTGATAGAGTTTTTCGAGCGATTTAAACTGTCTCGTGAAAAGGCATTGACTAGCAGTATTGACAATCAACAAAACTTTTCCTTCAAAATCAGCGAGGGATTTTTTTTTGCCGTTAAACTGGAGCGCATCGAAGTCATATACTGTTTTCATCTATTTTGTGTTTAATTGGTTACATGACAGGTTTAGGTCTAGACTTTTCAAACTCTCTGATGATATTTTCAATAGCAAAGTCTTCTTTTGGGTCATAGGTTGACTTTAGATTGTGTCCGAATATTTTTGCGACACCTTGGTAGAAAAAAGCGGAAATTCCGCCCTTCATCTCTTTGACCATTTCGTAGCCAGTATGCCCTGTATAACGATCGATCAATTTGATGAGTATTTTACCTTGAGAAATGGTCATATTTTTGATTTCGCGATCAAACATCTGTTTTACATCGCTTTCACATTTTTCTACTAATGCTTTGTGTTCTTTTTTATCGGAAGTCAAAGCGAGATCCCGATCAAGTTGGTCATATCTTTTTTGCGCGTATATGGCATAAGGTAGAACCTTGAGTACGTTTCTTCTAAAACGGAGATACTCCCTTCGCGCTTCTTCACTTGACCAAGTCCGTTTAGCTACAACAATGACTTCTGGAATAGGAAACCATGGTAAAATCTCTCCGCTTTCCAAGGTTGTTGTCATATAACTGTTTACAGTCTCCTGCGCCCCTTCTCCATACAAAGGAAGTGTGAGCGATTGAGACTGTGCCCAACTGGACAAAGTCCCTGTGAGAAAAAGCAAACAAAATAATATTGTCTTCATTTGGGCAACTATAATAACGCTTTTTAATTTGTCAATGCTATAATATTTTGGTAGATTTATTACAAAATAAGTTAGCTTGAAAATAGTATTCAAGAATACATTAACTAAATTACACAAATTTACTCAAAAAACATCATTTACCTGCAACGTTTATGAAAGATTATGTGATTGATATTGAAGCAGAAAACAAAGAGATAAGGAAACGTTACCGTGCA